>NZ_JBITJP010000012.1:0-280455 GCF_044460165.1 Embleya sp. NPDC050154 | reverse complement strand
GCCCCGCGGGGCCGGGGGGGGGGGGGTTGCCCCGGGGGCCCCCCCCCGCGGGCGGGCGGCCCAACCCGCCGGGCGGGGTTTTCCCGCCCGCGGGGTTTTGGCCCCCGACCCAATCCGACCAACGCTCAACGCCGGACGAAAACCCTTCAGCCCGGCCGGCGCTTGAGGCCAAAAACCACCAAGGAGCCAACGCACACATGACCACCGACACCGACCAGGACCTCTTGCACCGCGTCAGCGAGGGCGTCCTCTGGCTCACCCTCAACCGCCCTGCCGCCAGCAACTCCCTCACCTGGGCCCAACGCGAACTCCTGATCGACCTCCTCGCCGAGGCATCCGCGACCGAGACGGTCCGGGCAGTGGTCCTCACCGCCGCGGGCCCCAAGCACTTCTGTACCGGCATGGACCTGCGCAGCTCCCCAGGCACCAAGTCCCTGCTCGCGGCGGCCGCCGAGGGCGCCGAGGGCGCCGAGGGCGCCGAGGGCGCCGAGGGCGCCGACGCCCCCAAGCCCCCCGCCCGCCCCACCGGCTATGCCACCCGGATGATGAAGACCGGCGTACAGCGGCTGACCAACGCCGTCCTGGACTGCGAGAAGCCGGTGATCGCGGCGGTCAACGGCACCACCGCCGGCTACGGAATGAGCCTGGCGCTCGCGTGCGACCTGGTGATCGCCGCCGACACCGCCCGCTTCATCCAGATCTTCACCCGTCGCGGCTTGGTGCCGGACGGCGGCAGCGCGTACCTGCTGCCGCGCCTGGTCGGCCCGCAGAAGGCCAAGGAGCTGATGTTCTTCGGCGACGACCTGCCCGCCGCCGAGGCGCTCCGGATCGGCGTGGTGAACAAGGTAGTCGCCGCCGACGAGCTTCAGGCCGTGGCCAAGGAATGGGCCGAGCGGCTGGCCACCGGACCGACCCGGGCGTACGCGTTCACCAAGCAGCTGGTCAACCGTTCGCTGGAGAGCGACCGCGTTTCGGCCTTCGACGAGGAGGCGCGGATCGTCGAGCTGAACATGACCTCGCGTGACGCCAACGAGGGGGTCGCGTCGCTGATGGAGCGCCGCAAGCCGGAGTACTACGGCTGGTAGCCGCGCTCCCGACGGTCGAACGGCGGGCCCCGCTGTGGGGCCCGCGGCGGCCCGCCGAGCGCCCGCCGTTCGGTCGTTGTTCGAGCGTTGTGCCTTACGCCACAAGGCAACTGACGAGTCGTCAGATGTGACGAAGGACCCCCTCTCCTTTGATTGACGCAAGGAAATCGGGTGACGTAGCGTCACAGACCCGACGCCCCAAGACACCTGCGAGGAAGTCCACCATGGGCCAGATCGACGCAGCGAGCACGAAGCCGGCGGATCCCGCGGCCATCGCCCTGCCGGAGGGTGAGGGCATCGTCGAGGCCGCCACCTTCCGGCACGTCCTCGGCCACTTCGCCAGCGGCGTCACGGTGATCACCGCGCTCGACGGCGACACCCCGGTCGGCTTCGCCTGCCAGTCGTTCGCGTCGCTCTCGCTGGACCCGCCGCTGGTGACCTTCTTCGTGGCGAAGACCTCCACCACGTGGCCGCGGATCCGACCGGGCGGCCGGTTCTGCGTGAACGTGCTCGCCGAGGACCAGGAGCAGCTCTGCCGCGGCTTCGCGGTCAGCGGCGCGGACAAGTTCGCCGGCGTCGCGCACAGCCCCGCGCCGACCGGCTCGCCGAAGCTGGACGACGTGCTCGCGTGGATCGACTGCACGCTGGAGAGCGTGGTCGACGGCGGCGACCACGAGATCGTGATCGGCCGGGTCCAGGCCCTGGACGCGCCGCGGATGGAGTGCGCCCCGCTGCTGTTCTACAAGGGCCGGTTCGGCCACCCCAGCAACAACGGGTAGCCCCGATCCGGACCCGGGCGCCGGGCCGCGGATCCGGATCGGTACACGCGTACCCGCTCAGTGCGCGCCGGCTCCGGTCAGCGCCCTGACCTCGAGTTCGGCGAACTTGCGGTCGTCGTCGTCATCGCGACGGCGCCGCGCGGACATCGCGCCGATCGCGGCACACGCGAAGCCGACCGGGATGGAGATGATCCCCGGGTTCTCCAGCGGAATCGGCGCCGGGGTCGTACAGCTGAACAACGCCGTCGCGTTGCCCACGTCCTTGCGATCCTTCGAGACGTCGCAGTCGGCCGCCTGCTTCGCGGTGAGCTGCTTGATCGCCGGCTTGGTGTCGGAAGCCCCACCCCAGCAGATCGGCGACAGCGCCACCACCAGGACCGAGGTGACCAGGCCGCCGTAGATGCCGAACACCGCGCCGCGCGTGTTGAAGTTCTTCCAGAACAGCGAGAACACGATCGCGGGCAGGTTGGCGGACGCCGCGATGGCGAACGCGAGCGCGACCAGGAACGCCACGTTCAACTCGCGGGCGAACACCGACAGCACGATCGCCGCCGTACCGATCACGAAGGCCGCGATCCGCGCGACCTTGACCTCCTCGGCGTCGGTGGTACGGCCCTTGCGGAACACATTCGCGTACAGGTCGTGCGCGAACGACGAGGACGAGGCCAGCGTCAGGCCGGCCACCACGGCGAGGATGGTCGCGAACGCCACCGCGGCGATGAAGGCGAGCATCAGCGCGCCGCCGGTGGTACCCGCGCCACCGCCCAGTTCCTCGGCCAGCCGGGTCGCGGCCGTATTGCCGCTCGGGTCGGCCTTCTTGATCTCCTTGCTGCCGATCAGGGCGGCCGCGCCGAAGCCCAGGATCAGCGTCATCAGGTAGAACACCCCGATGATGCCGATCGCCCAGGTCACCGAGCGGCGCGCCACGCGCGCGTTGGGCACGGTGTAGAAGCGCACCAGGATGTGCGGCAGGCCGGCCGTACCGAGCACCAGCGCGAGTCCGAGCGAGATCAGGTCGATCTTCGACCAGCCGTCCGTGGCACCGTACTTGAGCCCCGGCTGTAGGAACGACTCACCCGAACCGGACTTGCTCGCCGCCGTGCCGAGCAGGTCGGCGACGTTGAAGTCGAACTTCGCCAACACCCAGACGCACATCACGAACGCGCCCACCATGAGCAGCAGGGCCTTGACGATCTGCACCCAGGAGGTGCCCTTCATGCCGCCGACGGTGACGTAGACGATCATCAGCGCGCCCACCGCGGCGATGACCGAGATCTGCGCGGCGTCGCTCTTGACGTCCAGCAGGAGCGAGACCACCGACGCCGCGCCGACCATCTGGGCCAGCAGGTAGAAGATCGACACGACGATCGTGGACACGCTGGCGGCCATCCGGACCGGGCGTTCGCGCATGCGGTTGGCGAGTACGTCCGCCATCGTGTACCGGCCGGAGTTGCGCATCGGCTCGGCGACCAGGAGCAGCGCCACCAACCACGCGACCAGGAAACCGATCGAATACAGGAAACCGTCGTAGCCGGACAGCGCCAGGATGCCCGCGATGCCGAGGAAGGACGCGGCCGACATGTAGTCGCCGCCGATCGCCAGTCCGTTCTGGAGCGAGGTGAACGAGCGGCCACCGGCGTAGAAGTCGGCCGCCGTACGGTTCCGGCGACTCGCCCAGAAGGTGATGCCGAGCGTGACCGCGACCAGCACGGCGAACATCGCGAAGGTCCAGCCTCGGTTGCTGGACTCCGCGGCGAGTTCGAGAGAAAGATTCACGCTTCGAGTTCCTCTCGCAGTTCGGTGGCGACGGGGTCGAGTCGGGTGCGCGCGAATCGCGAATAGGCCCAGGCGATCAGGAACGTCGAGACGAACTGGAGCAGGCCGAACACGAGAGCGACATTGATGTGGTCGATCGGTTCCTTGGCCATGAAGTCACGCGCGTAGGCGGACATGACCACGTACAACAGGAACCACGCGAGGAACGCGGCGGTGACCGGGAAGATGAAGGACCGCTGGCGCTTCTTGAGCGCCCCGAATCTCGGATCCTGCTCCATTTCCAGATATCCGGTGCGGTCGTCCACGTACGGGGTGCGCTGGCCCGGAACGGACGCCTTGCCGGCGGCCGATGCCGCCCTCTTCTCGGTCGCCGGATCGGACTCGGGGGGACGATCGTGCGTGTCATCGTGCGGAGTCGGCATGGGGCGGTAGGGCTCCTCTCCAGCGGACACCCCGCGCGTGGCCCGAGGCGCCGATCGGGTACCTGACCGCGGTCCGTGGGACCTGGGGCCGCAGCGGAGCGAGTTTAGAGGCGCCGCCGGGACGCGCGGAACCTATCCGATCAACTGAAAGCGGGACTGACTGGTTACGCGGATAACTCACGAATTCCTACCACCCACGGAATTGACCGAAATTGCCCGCGAGTTCACCGCGACCGACCGAACCACCGTCAAGTTCGCCCGAGTTGGTCCGGGGCGACCAGCCATCGCCACATCCGAAACAACCCGATCACCGACACTTCGATCCGGGCCGGTACCTCGCTCCGAATCCGTTATCAAGATCGAAATGTTGTCGATTCGCGCTCGGGAACGGCGACTTCGGCGCTACGGTCGCCCCTCGAAGCCCCGCTCAGCCGGCGAGTCTCAGCCCCACCACCACCGACTTGCCACACCCGTGGCGCGGCACCACGGCCCAGGCGGCGGTGAGCGCGCTCACCAGGAGCCCTCGCCCTCCGCATTCCTTCGGCCCGGGCGAGGCGAGTGCGGGCAGGGCCGCGCCGGGGTCGGAGACGGCGAGCCAGCAGTAGCCGTCGGCGGGCCAGAGCACGAGTTCGATCGGGCACCCATCGGCAGGACAAGTGCCGTACAGCAGTGCGTTGGTGACGAGCTCGGACGTCACCAACACGAGCTCGTCGGCGAGTTCGGGGCGACAACCGCGCGGCACGGCGCCCATCACGGCACGCCGGGCGCGCCGCACGGAGGTGGGATCGGCGGGAAAGCTCCAGTGCGACGGGATGACCGGGATCGCGGGGGCGGTGGGGATGGCGGGCGCCGGTTCACCGGCGGGGCAGAGGGATCCGGGCATGGGCAACTCCTGGGCAGCACGGGCTGGATGGGCGCTTACGCGGTGAACGCGTCGCGCTGCGGCGCCGGTGGCCTACCTCCCCGAGCGCGAACACACCCGTCCCGAAACAGGCGGGCATGCTCGCGCGGTGCACTTCCGACATCGCTTTGCGTAGGTGATGCGATACCGAGCGTAGAACATGGCGGGGCAAATTTGCCATGCGATCGGGACTACTGAGCCGCCTCTTGGTGCGTGCGCACGGTTGGGCGGCAGACTGCCTTTGACGGCGGGCGAAAGGAACCGGCATGACCCCCAGGACGGTGCTTACCGAACGACAAAGGCGCTTGGGGAGTGAACTGCGGCGGATCCGAACCTCGGCAGGCATGTCCGCCGAGTACGCGGCAGGGCTGCTGGGCGTGGACCGGGGCAAGATCTCCAACATGGAGTCGGGCTCGCGTTCGATCAGTACCGACCGGCTGCGCACGTTGGTATGCAGCTGCGAGTGCACCGACGAGCGGTACATCGAGGCGTTGATCGACATGGCACAGCCGGACATCAAGGGTTGGTGGAACCGCTACCGGGGGACATTGCCCCAAGGTCTCCTGGACATCGCCGAGTTGGAAGCTTCCGTGATCGGGATGCGAGTGGCGAACACCGTGCACATCCCCGGACTGCTCCAGACGTCAGACCACGCCCTCGCGGTCTTCCGGGTAGCCGTGCCCACGCTCCCGGACCACGAAGTCGGGCTCCGACTCGCCCATCGCGCAGAACGGCAAAAGGTCCTCGTCCAAGACGATCCGCCCACGTACCGAGCCGTCATCCACGAAGCAGCACTTCGGATGCAGTTCGGCGGCAGAGCAGTCGCGCGGGCCCAACTGGAACACCTGATCGGCATGTCCGAGCGACCGAACGTCACACTGCTGGTCCTCCCCTACGAAGCAGGAGCCTTTCCCGGCGCGGGTCAAAGCGTCCTCTACGCCGAGGGTCCGGTGCCGCTACTCGACACCGTTCAGGTCGACAGCTCGCACGGGCCTGCGTTCATGTGGGCCGAGAACCAGTTGGCAAAGTACCGAGCACAACTGAACTGGATGGAAGACCTGGCCCTGCCCACCGATCAGTCCTGCGATTTCATCCACCGAATCGCCCGCCACCTGTGAGGAAAACTCCTATGCACGCCATCACTTGGGAAGACCCCTTCTGCGCCGAGGGCAACTCGTGCTTTCGCCTCGGTACAGACGCGAACGGCAACGGATACATCGCGGTCGCGGGACATGAAGACGCTTGCGTCAAGGACTCCCTCGAAGCCCTCCGCACCCTCATCCGAGACATCAAGGCGGGCAAGGCCGACCACCTGCTCTAGGCCCAGGCGTCCGCCAGTGAGTCACGAGAGGTCGCCCACACCATCGCTCGCCAACTCTGAAGGAGTTTCGATGCAGGACATCGCATGGGAAGCCCCATTCTGCGGTGAGGGCAACAACTGCTTCCGCCTGGGCACCGACGTCGAAGGGAACGCCTACATCGCCGTCGCCGGACACGAGGACGAGTACGTCACCGACACCATGGACGCCCTCCGCACCCTCATCCGCGACATCAAAGCCGGCAAAGCCGACCACCTGCTGTAACCCACCGGGCAGACGGGTATCACCCATCACGGCAGCTGTCGCGACCTCGCGACGCCAACCCGTTCGCGCACACCGTCACTTCAGGAACGCCCATGCCTGACATCACCTGGGACGAACCCTTCTGCCAGGACTCCGGAAACTGCTTCCGGCTCGGCACCGACGCGGACGGCAACGGCTACATCGCCGTCGCCGGACACGAGGACGAGTACGTCACCGACACCATGGACGCCCTCCGCACCCTCATCCGCGACATCAAAGCCGGCAAGGCCGACCACCTGCTCACCAGGCGCGCCTGGGAGTCATGCGATGACGTTGGGTCGCATATCGATAGCTGAACGTGATTGACGCCCGTGCGTGTCGCCCGTACGTTGCGAGAAGCCACACTCACCGCGACGACCCCGGACGGGAACGTCGTCACCGCGAGAGGAACCGGCATGGGAACCCACGGCGGTCCACCGGCAGACGACGAGCGACCCATCAACCCCAAGGACCGTAAGCCCTCGAACCCCACCCCGGACAGCCCCCCGCAGCCCGGCGGCGGCGATCATCGCAAAGACAACAAATGACGGCGCCGATCGCCGAACGCCTCGTCTTGGCCGGGACCATGCCGCCCGGCTGGGAAAGGGCGTTCGTCACCGTCCGGCGCGCGGACTTCGTCCCGACTCGTGTCTGGCCCTTTCGCAACGGCAGCTTCGAACGAGCCATCGACCGCGACCGCGACCCGGATGCCTGGCTCGCCGCCGTCGAGGACGACATCCCGCTCGTGACCCAGTGGGACGACGGCGCCCACACCCGCGACGAACCCGGTGAACTCGCCACCTCGTCCGCATCCGCGCCGACCGTCGTCGCCCTCGAACTCGCCACGCTCGACCTGGCCGACGGCATGCGCGTGCTCGAAATCGGCACCGGGACCGGCTGGACGGCCGCGCTCCTGGCCGCACGTGGCGCCGACGTCACCACCGTCGAAGTCGACCCCGACCTCGCCGCCCAAGCCCGAGCCGCGATCGACCGGACCGGCTACGCCACGAATGTCACCGTCGTCACCGGCGACGGAGCGCTCGGCCACATCCCACACGCGCCGTACGATCGTGTCCACGTCACCGCAGGCGTCCGCAACATCCCGGCCGCGTGGATCGAGCAGGCCGCGCCCGGCGCCGTCCTCGTGATGCCCTGGGGCACCGACTACAACCCCCATGACCAGGTCGTCCACCTGACCGTCACCGGCAACCAGGCCGGCGGCCCGTTCCGGGGCGGGCTGTCGTTCATGAAACTGCGCTCCCAGCGCGCCGAGTTCCCGGACGTCGACTGGCCGGCCACCTGGAAACGCACCGCCCGCGCCTCCACCCCGGCCCTGGCGATCGCCGACGTCGCCGGCGCCACACACCGAGCCGCCGAGTTCGTCACCGGCCTCATGGTCCCCGACTGCATGCCCGATATCTGGGATGACCGCCGCCTGTACCTCTACGGCTGGGACGACAGCGGCGAACCATCCCTCGCCGAGGCGGTATTCCCCGAGGACGGCCCTCCGGTCGTCCACCAGGCCGGACCGCGCAATCTGTGGACCGAGGTTGAAGCGGCGCACGCCTGGTGGACCGCCGCCGGCCAACCGGAAGCCGACCGATTCGGCCTCACCGTCGCCGTGGACCGAAACGGCCGTGTGGAGCAACGCCCCTGGTACGAGACGCCCGCGCGGGAACTGCCCATCCGCCCGTCTTCCCCAAGTCGGAAACGGCGCGGTACGCCTCTCGGTTGAGAAGCGCGCCGCGCCGGAAAGCCGGACCGACGAGCGTCAGAAGACGAAGACGCCTCGGGCGACCTTGCCCGCCTCGGCGTCCTCGACCGCGTGGTGGAAGTCGTCCAGGGCGTAGGTCTGGGTGACCAGTTCGTCGAGGCGCAGGGCGCCGGTCTTGTACAGGTCCGCGTAGCGCGCGATGTCGTACTGCGGGCGCGAGGAGCCGTAGCGGCAGCCCATGATCGACTTGTCCAGGAACATCGAGGACACGTGGAAGGACGCCTCGGCGTCCGACGGCGCGACGCCCAGGATGATCGCCTGGCCGCCCCGCCCGAGCATGTCGATCGCGTTGCGGATCACCCCGACGTGCCCGACGCACTCGAACGCGTGGTCCACGCCGCCCGGAACCAGCTCCTGGACCGCCTTGACCGAGTCCTCGACCGCGCGCGCGTCCACGAAGTCGGTCGCGCCGAACTCGCGCGCCACCGCCTCCTTCGCCGGGTTCGCGTCCACGGCCACGATCCGTACCGCGCCCGCGAGCTTCGCGCCCTGGATCACGTTCAGGCCGATGCCGCCCGTGCCGATCACCGCGACGGTGTCGCCGGGCTGCACCTTCGCCCGGTTCAGCACCGCCCCCACGCCGGTCAGCACGCCGCAGCCGATCAGCGCGGCGGACGCGAGCGGGATGTCCTTGGGGATCTTGACCGCCTGGACACCCTTGACCACGATCTGCTCGGCGAACACCGACAGGCCCGCGAAGTTGTAGACCGGCTTGCCGCCGCGCGTGAACGGCTGGTTGAGCTGGCCGAAGCTCTTGGCACACATGGTCGGCCGACCCCGGTCGCACTCACGGCACGCGCCGCACGAGGCCAGCGTGGACAGCGCCACGTGGTCGCCGGGCTTGACGTGCGTGACCAACTCGCCGACCGCCTCCACGACGCCCGCGCCCTCGTGCCCGAGCACGACCGGGGGCGGGAAGGGGATGGTGCCGTTGATCACCGAGATGTCGCTGTGGCACAGACCGGCCGCACCGATCTTCACCAGGACCTCGTTGGCCCCGGGTGCGCGCACCTCGAGGTCGTCGACGATCGAGGCTTCCTTGCCGTCGAAAAGAACGCCCTTCACCGGTTCCTCCTCCATCGGAAATGGGCTGACGAGCCGGGGCGCTCGACGGCTTACCGGCCGGACCGGCTCCGGAGCTTCAAGCGCGCACGCGTACCCGCGCGGCACTCTAGCCCGGAACTGATGAGCAGTCAGCCGGTTGTGACAGTCCTCTCGTCACACCGCGACACCACCTCTGAGCAGCCCGTCGATCACACACGTGTCGCATCGACGTACGGTTCATCACCCGTGCCACAGCGGCCACTTCACACACCGCGCGGCGCCCCCGCCGCGTCCAGGATCCGGTGCATGGCCTCGACCGGGAGAGCGGGATTGCGCGCCGCGTAAGGCCCGAGTTCGGCATCGTCCAAGAGCGCGAGCAGCCGTTCCACCGGCACTGCCGGATGCCTGGCGAGCGCGGTTCGCACACACCGCTCCGGATCGGCAAGCAGCCCGAGCACCACATCCGCCGGCGCGTCCGGATCGCGCAGCACAAGCTCGCGCATGCCCGGATCCGGATCGCCCGCGAACCGTGCGAGCCCGTGGGTCGGGAAACCCGCGCGGTAGATCAGCCGACTCCGCCCGCAACCGCGGAAGTCCCGATACGCCCGTAACAGCAACTCCGGCCCGACGCCCGCCTGGTGACGACAGGTCAGCACCCGCACCCCGAGAACTCGTCGGCCCCCGTCACGTGCCGCCCCCGCTCGGAATGTCCACGAGACCCAGGATCCACGGCTTCACCGCGCCGGAAAGGCGGAACCCGTCGGCCACCACAGACCCGCCCGAGTCGGCTCGTCCGCCTCAAGCGGTGTGCGGCGTGAAGACGACGGTCGAGGTGTCCCCGTCCAGGGCGATGTTCAACGACGCGTCGAGCGCCTTCGCCAGGCGGGCGAGCAGCGGGAGGGTCGGTATCGTGCCGCCGAGTTCGATCTTGAAGATCTCCGGCTGCGTCATCTCCGCCCGCTTGCCGAGTTCGCTCTGCGAGATGCCCAGTGCGGTACGCCGCTCATAAACCGCCAAGCCGAGAACCGAGGCCATGCGGATCTCCACATGAATGGCCTGGGCCTCGGGCGATTCGGTGCCGCCGGCCACAAGCCGCCAGTCCCGGGTGAGCTTCCAGCGCGTATGGCTCATCAGGATTGTCCCTTCGCGCAAGGATCATCCCCATACACAAGTGTATGGCCGGGCATCCGGGACGCGGCGGCCTCGGATGGTGCGCGGGCCAGAGAGCTGTCGAGTCCCGCGGGTGGCACGCTGCACCCGAGCCCGGTGGGGCGCATGGTGCCGATGGGGCGCACATGCGGGTGCGCGGACGAATCGTGATCGGGGAAGGGAAATCGGTGCCCACAGGATATTGACGCCTCGTCCGACACTGATCACCCTGAGTGTGGCGGTCGTTCGCGAGGGGACGACGAGGCGCCCGGGACGTGCCCTGGGTTTCCTCGACGAAGTGGGACCGCCATCGTTCCGGGCCTCGTCGCGGTGCCCGGAACGCATGCGGGCCCCGGGACAGGTCGATCCTGTCCGGGGCCCGCACGCCGTCCGGTCTACGCGTGTTCGAGGTCCGCGCCGACCCGGCCGACCCCGGTCCGGCCGGCACCGGACCAGCCGACCCGGCAACTCGGCGACCCGGCGACAGCCGAAGCCGGTCGAATCATCCCGTCCTACTTGATCGCCACCGGGTTCACCGGCGTGCCGACGCCGCCCACGAAGGGTTCCGGTGAGGCCTCCAGGAAGAACTCGTACACGCCGTCCGCCGCGCAGTCCTCGGACAGCTCCTCCAGGTTCCAGTTCTGCCCCTGGAGCATGCCCATCTCCACCAGGTGCAGCGCGTGCACCGCCATGAAGCAATCCTCGATCTCCGGTGGGAAGACCTCGAAGGTCACGGTGTCGTTGGCCACCGCCGCCACGTCGCGCGCGTGGAACCACTCGGGCGTGCGCACGGACAGGCCCGGACCGTAGAAGTACATGTCCTTCTCGCCCGCGAAGTACTGCCGGATCTGCCCCGTGCGCACCAGCACGATGTCACCCGCCCGGACCCGCACGTTGCCGAACTCCTCGGCCGCCTCCAGGTCGGCGGGGGTCACCGCGTACTCCGGCGGCAGGATGTCCAGACCCTTGGCCCGCGCCACGTCGAGCAGCACGCCGCGCGAGACCAGCGTCTTGACGTTGTGGATGCCGAGCTTGCGCGCGCCCTCCTCCGCCGTGACCGTCTCCTTGGCCGAGTGGCCGTTGTACAGCCGGTCGTCGTAGGTCGCGTGGGTCAGCCCGTCCCAGTGCGTACCCGCCTGGATGCCCATCACCACCGAGTCGTCGCTGGTGGCCACCGTGCCGGGGCCGAAGACCTCGTGGTTGACCAGGAACGTGGTGCGCTTGGGGTTGTCCCGGCCCGGGATCATCCCGTTCTGGATGCCGTCCTCGCGCAGTTCCACGGCCAGCGAGAAGCGCTTGCCGGTGCGCACACAACCCGCCGCGGCCTTGACCACATCGTCCGTGATCAGGTTGATCGTCCCGATCTCGTCCTCCCGGCCCCATCGGCCCCAGTTGTTCACACGAGCGGCGAGTTCATGAAACTCGGGGGGCAGCGACATAGGGGAGCCTCCTCCAGGCGGTGGTGACACGTGCCGATGGGCACGAATACCGACAGGCGCACTCTCGGAATCCGACGACCGCGCTGTCAAGTGCGTGTGTGGTGCTGCGTCGTGCTGTGTGCTGCGGCACTCTATCCAGGAAAACTAACGGATCGTCAGATAATGTCGGGAGGGCGTTCTCACAGGCTGCGCACCTTGCGTCCGCAAGGCTGCCGGACCTGTGCGGGCGGTCGCAGCGGTCCAGACCGCGACGACCGCGCAGCGCGCCACGACCGACCCCACCTGGGCCTCGGCCCTCGACTTCCGGGGCCTACTGGCGAGGCCACCGACAAGGAGCGGACAACACATGGGTGACTTCCTCACGGGCAAGGTAATCGCGGTCACCGGCGCCGGCCGGGGCATCGGCCGGGCCGTCGCACTCGCCGCCGCCGCGCACGGCGCCAAGGTGGTCGTGAACGACTACGGCGTCGCGATGGACGGCAGCGCGCCGACCAGCGAGGTCGCCGACGCCGTCGTGAAGGAGATCGAGGCGCTCGGCGGCGAGGCCGTCGCGGTCGCCGACTCCGTGGCCACGATGGAGGGCGGCGCCCGGATCGTGAACGCCGGCGTCGAGAAGTGGGGCCGGATCGACGGCGTCGTCACCGTCGCGGGCAACCTGCGCGAGCGCATGTTGTTCAACATGACCGAGGACGAGTGGGACAGCGTCATCGCCACCCACCTCAAGGGCACCTTCACCGTCGTGCAGGCCGCGTCCAAGGTGATGAAGACCCAGGGCTTCGGCTCGATCGTCGGCTTCACCTCCGGCGTGTACGCGCTCGGCTCGGTCGCCCAGGCGAACTACGCCGCGGCCAAGGGCGGCATCGTCTCGTTCGTGCGCTCCGCCGCGCTGGGCCTGAACAAGTACGGCGTCAACGCCAACTGCGTCGCGCCGGTGGCCCGGACCCGGATGTCCGAGGGTGTCCCGCAGACGCTCAAGGAGATCGGCGACCCCGAGGACGTCGCGGAGCTGGTGGTCTTCCTGCTCTCCGACCACGCCAAGAACATCACCGGTCAGGTGTACACGACCGCCGGCCCCAAGATCGCGCTGTGGGACCAGCCGCACGAGATCAAGACGATGTACGCGGCCGACCGCTGGACGGCCGAGGAGATCGCCGAGAAGCTGCCCACCCAGATCGGCCAGGACCCGATGCCGGTACTCGCGCAGCTCAAGGAGTACGCGGCCGCCGCGGCCAAGAAGAAGGCCGCCGAGGCCGCTGCCGCCGCCGGCAACTGACCCAGCCCTCGGCAGGCGGTGCGCGCGGGGTTCGAAGTCGCGAACGGCGAACCCCGCGCGCCGCCGTCCGTGCACCCCCCGCGAGATTGGACAGGCTGTGGATTTCCGGTACAGCGCCGAGGACGAGGAGTTCCGGGCCGAGGTCCGCGAGTGGCTCCGGGAGAACCTCTCCGGTGAGTTCGCCGCGGCCGTCGGTACCGGCGGTCCCGGCAGCGAGCACGAGCACTTCGAGATCCGCCGCGCCTGGGAGCTGCGCCTGGGCGAGGGCGGCTGGATCGGCCTGGACTGGCCCAGGCGATACGGGGGCCGCGAGGCGTCCTTGATGCAGCAGGTGATCTTCGGCGAGGAGTACGCCCGCGCCCAGGCCCCCGGCCGGGTCAACCACATGGGCGAGAACCTGCTCGGCCCCACCGTGCTCGCGTTCGGCACCGAGGAGCAGAAGGCCCGCTTCCTGCCCGCCATCGCGCGCGGTGAGGAGTTGTGGTGCCAGGGCTACTCGGAGCCGGGCGCCGGCTCCGACCTGGCCAACCTGCGCACCACCGCGACCGTCGACCCCGAGTCCGGCGACTGGCTGATCACCGGCCAGAAGGTGTGGACCTCGCTCGCGCACGAGGCGAACTGGTGCTTCGTGCTGGCCCGCACCGATCCCGCGTCGCAGCGGCACAAGGGCATCACGTTCCTGCTCGCGCCGATGGACCAGCCGGGCATCGAGATCCGCCCGATCGTCCAGTTGACCGGCACCAGCGAGTTCAACGAGGTGTTCTTCGACAAGGCCCGCGCGCGGGCCGAGCACGTGGTCGGCGAGGTCGGCGCGGGCTGGGGCGTGGCGATGGGCCTGCTCGCGTTCGAGCGCGGGGTCTCCACGCTGGCCCAGCAGATCGGCTTCGAGATCGAGCTGGACAAGGTGGTCGCGGAGGCGAAGGCCAACGGCGCGATCGAGGACCCGGTACTGCGCGACCGACTGCTGCAGAGCTGGATCGACCTCAAGGTGCTGCGCTGCAACGCGCTGCGCACGCTCGGCTCGCCCGATCCCGGCGCGGCCTCGGTGGCCAAGCTGGTGTGGGCGGGGTGGCATCAGCGGCTCGGCGCGCTCGCGATGGACGTGGCCGGCGCCGAGGCCACCCTGGCCGCCGAGGCCCCGTACGAACTGTCCGCCGCGCAACGCCTGTTCCTGTTCACCAAGTCCGACACCATCTACGGCGGGTCGAACGAGGTGCAGCGCAACATCATCGCCGAGCGTGTCCTCGGCATGCCCCGTGAACCGCGAGGAGACGCCAAGTGAGCCCCACCCCCGCCCCCGCCTATGTCGAGGGCCACGGCCTGTTGGCCGGCAAGACCGTCCTGATCACCGCCGCGGCCGGCACCGGGATCGGCTTCGCCGCGGCCAAGCGCGCCGCGGAGGAGGGCGCCGCGATCGCGATCAGCGACAAGCACGAGCGCCGCCTCGGCGAGGCCGCGGACGAACTCGCCAAGCTGATCGGATCCCCCCCGCTCGCCGTCCCGTGCGACGTCACGGTCGAGGACGAGGTGCAGCACCTGATCGACACGGCCGCGCGCGAACTCGGCGGCATAGACGTGCTGATCAACAACGCCGGGCTCGGCGGCGAGGCCAACCTCGTCGACATGACCGACGCGCAGTGGGACCTGGTGATGAACGTGACGCTGAACGGCACGTTCCGCTGCACCCGGGCGGCGCTGCGGCACATGCAGCCGCGCGGCAAGGGTGTGATCGTCAACAACGCCTCCGTGCTCGGCTGGCGTGCGCAGAAGGGTCAGGCGCACTACGCCGCGGCCAAGGCCGGTGTGATGGCGCTGACCCGCTGCTCCGCCGTGGAGGCGGCCGAGTTCGGCGTACGGGTCAACGCGGTCGCGCCGAGCATCGCGATGCACGCGTTCCTGGCCAAGGCCTCGTCCGAGGAACTGCTCGACGAGCTGTCCTCGCGCGAGGCGTTCGGACGCGCGGCCGAGCCGTGGGAGGTCGCGAACGTGATGGTCTTCCTCGCGTCGGACTACTCGTCGTACATGACCGGCGAGGTCGTCTCGGTCAGCTCACAACGCGCCTGACGGCACGTCACTCCGGCGGGCCTGACGGCACGTCACCGCAACGCACCCGACGGCACGTCGCCTGGTCGCGCGCGGCGACCCATCGCGCCGCGCGCCGGCCGCCCCGCCTCTGACGTGGCGTCAAGAACGGCGCCTGGGCCCGGGTATCAGTCCCCGCAGGGACCGACCCGGGCTTTCGCGCGCGCCGGCCCACTCCGGCCCGCGGCTGCCGCGCGCCAGGAAGTCGATGATGTCGGGGAGCAGTTCACTGACTCGGTACGGCGGCCCTTCGGCATCGCCGCCATCGGGGTCCGGGCGGTCCGCGTCGTCCGGCTCGCGTGCCGACCACTCGAACCCACACCACGGGTGATCACGACCACATTGCGGGCAAGCTTTTCCGCTCATGTCCACCCACGATAGGTGGTCGATCGCGGACGCGCCGTAACTTTTCCGGACTTGTCCAGAACCGGTTCGTCGGTCGCGCCCCGGCCGTGCCCGGCGCGCACGCGGGAGCGAGACGGGGCCCACACATCTATTGCCGACCGCCACTCGAAATGAACCGGGGCCGGTGTTACTTTGATCTGACTATCCGTCAGGTTCTGTGCCGGCTGCCTCACCTGCACGTACACAGGTGAGGCTGCCGGCATGGGCGCGCCCCGAAAGGCGACCCGTGGACTTCGACTTCTCCCCCGACCAGACCGCGTTCAGCGAGACGGTCGAGCGGTTTCTCGACGCCAATCCCGACCCTGAAGTGTTCGATGTCACCCGGGAGAACATGGCCCAGGTCGTCGACACCCCCGCACGCCGCGCGTACATGCGCAAGATGGCCGACCAAGGCTGGCTCGGCATCACCTGGCCCGAGGAATGGGGTGGCCAGGACGGCGACGGGGTCTACGAATACCTGCTCAACGAAGCCCTCGCCGGGCGCGGCGGACCGCAGATCGGCAAGGGCGTCGGCATCATCGGCAAAACCCTGCTGGCGCACGGCAGCGACAAGCTCAAGGCCGAGTTCCTGCCGAAGATCCTCAACAACGAGGTCGAGTTCGCGGTCGGCTACAGCGAGCCCGAGGCGGGCTCCGACGCCGCCTCGATGAAGCTGCGCGCGGTCCGCGACGGCGCGGGCTGGCGGCTCAACGGCCAGAAGACCTGGACCACCTCGGCGCACTTCGCCGAGTGGTACTGGGTCGGCGCGCGCACCGACCCCGACGCGCCCAAGCACCACGGCATCACGCTGTTCCTGGTGCCGATGGACCACCCGGGCATCACCGTCCGGGGCATCTGGACGATGGGCGACGAGCGCACCAACGACGTCTTCTTCGACGACGTGTGGGTCTCCGACGAGTATGTGGTCGGCGAGCTGAACAAAGGCTTCCAGTACATCTCCCAGGCGCTCGACCTGGAACGCTTCACGATGTTCTCGTTCGCTCCGATCCAGCAGCGCCTGAACGTGCTCACCGAGTACGTCAAGGAGGCCACCCGCGACGACGAGCCGCTGCGCGAGGACCCGATCGTGCGCAAGCAGTTGGCCACGCTGGTCACCGAGGCCGCCGTCGCGCGCCTGCTCGGACTGCGCGTGGTCGCCGCCGCGGCCGGTGGCGGAAAACCGCCCACGGTCGAGGCGTCCGGCTACAAGCTGTACGCCACCGAGCTGTCCAAGCGGCTCGCGAACGCGTCGATGGACATCGCCTCGCCGGGCACCCAGTTGCGGGTGGGCACCGAGGACGCGCCGATGACCGGTCGCGCCGACTCGACCTACCGCTACACCGTGCTCGACACCATCGGCGGCGGCACCTCCGAGGTGCAGAAGAACATCATCGCCCGCCGCGGTCTCGGCCTTCCCAAGAACTTCTGACGGGGCCGCGGTCATGTCCGGAGAGTTCCTGGAAGGCGTCACGGTGTTGGATCTCGCGAGCGTGGGCCCCGCTGCCCGCGCCTCGCGCTGGTTGGCGGACTACGGGGCCGAGGTGATCAAGGTCGGCCCGGTCCCGGCCAAGAGCGGCGTGCAGATCGCGCCGCCCTACTACTCGTACAGCGCGCATCGGCGGATGAAGCGCGTGCTGGTCGACATGAAGGCGCCCGAGGGTCGTGAGGCGTTCCTGACCCTGGTCGAGGGCGCCGACGTGGTGATCGAGAGCTTCCGCCCGGGTGTGGTGGACCGCCTGGGCATCGGCCCGGACGCGGCCGCGGCGCGCAACCCGCGGATCGTCTACTGCTCGACGTCCGGCTTCGGTCAGGCCGGCCCGCACGCGCAACAGGCCGGGCACGACCTGAACTACCTGGGTGTGGGCGGCTTCCTGCACATGTCCGGGCCCGGCGCGGACGGCGGTCCGCCGATCCCTGGCGCCACCGTGGCGGACAGCGCGGGCGGCGGCATGCACGCGGTGATCGCGATCATGGGCGCGCTGTTCCGCCGGCAGCGCACCGGCGAGGGCGCCCGGCTGGACGTCTCGGTGGCCGACGGCATGCTCGCGCTGATGGCGCTGGGCGTGGACGAGTACCTGGCCACCGGCGTCGAACCCGAGCCCAGGCACGGCATCCTGACCGGCCGCTACGCGTGCTACGACACCTACCGCGCGCGAGACGGCAAGTGGCTCGCGGTGGCCGCGATCGAGGCTCGCTTCTGGGCGAACCTGTGCCGGCTGACCGGGCTGGACAAGTGGGCCCCGCGCCAGCTCGACGACGACGCGCAGGACGCGATCCGGGCCGATCTGGCGGCGGCCTTCGCCACTCGCGACCGGGACGACTGGGTGGCCGAGCTGGCCCCCGCCGACACCTGTGTGTCGGCGGTGCTGTCCGTACCGGAACTGCTGGAGGACCAGCAGTACCTGGCGCGCGACGCGTTCACCACCGCCAAGCACCCGGTCCAGGGCGAGTTCCGCCAGGTGGGCCCGGTGCTGGCCGGCCAGCAGGCACCCGCGGACCCGTACCCGGTCCGGGAATCGGGGATCACCGACACCGACGAGCTGCTCGCCTCGGCCGGGCTCAGCCCGGACCGCATCGCCGAGCTTCGCGCTTCAGGAGTGGTCGCATGACGGCACAAGACACCGCGCTGCCCGAGGACGTGGCGGCGCTCATCGGCAAGGTCCAGTACGAGAAGCGGGGTGACTTCCCCGCCGAGCGCGGCTACATCTGGACCTCGTGCGCGTCCGTGCAGAACGGCAACCCGCTGTTCTGGGACGAGGCGGTCGCCAAGGAGTTGACCGGGGGCCCGATCGCCCCGCTGAGCCTGCTGTCCGCGTGGGCCCGCCCGCACTACTGGGCGCCCGGCGCGGAGGGCGAGCAACTCTCCCTCCAGGTGCACTTCGACCTGAAGATCCGCTTCGAACTGCCCGAGGCGATCATGACCGACAACACCAACGTCTTCTACGAACCGGTGCGCCTGGGCGACATCGTGACGTCGCATCAGGTGCTCCGCTCGGTCAGCCCGGAGAAGCGCACCAAGCTCGGGATCGGCCGCTTCTGGGTGATCGACGTCGAGTACCACAACCAGGACGGCGCCCTGCTCGGCACCGAGTCCTACACCGGCTACGGCTACCGGCGGGAGGCCACCGGATGAGCGACCTGACCCTGGACCAGTTGGCCAAGGGCGACGCGCTGCCCACGTTCGGCGTCGACGTCACCGCGACCACGGTCATCCTGGGTGCGCTGGCCAGCCGCGACTGGCGGCCGATGCACCACGACTACAAGTTCGCGGTGGAGCGCCAGGGCGTGCAGGACATCTTCCTGAACACCCCGAACCAGGCCGCCTGGTTCGAGCGCTACCTCAACGACTGGACCGGCCCCAAGGGCCGGATCGGCCGGATGGTGTTCCGGATGACCAAGCCGGTCTTCCCCGGCGACCACATGCTGCTCACCGGCACGGTGGACGACGTCTCGGTGGACGAGGCCGGCTGCGGTTGGGTCCGCGCCGAGATCTCGCTGACCGTGGACGGCGCGCCCCGCACCACGGCCACCGCGCGAATCGCGTTGCCCACCAACCCCGACGACAACCCGTGGGACCGGCGCGGCGAGCGCTGGAAGCCCTAGAGGAGACGCGCGATGGACCTCGATTTCACCCAGGAACAGGACATCCTCCGGGAGACCGTGCGCGGCCTGACGGCCCGTCACGCCGATCTCTCCGTCGTTCGCGAGTTGGAGAACGACCCGGTCGGCTACCCCAAGGACTTCTGGAAGAAGCTCGGCGAGTCCGGCCTGACCGGCCTGACGCTGCCCGAGAAGTGGGGCGGGTCGGAGATGACCACGCTCGACGCGGCCGTGGTCTACGAGGAGTTCGGGCGTTCGCTGGCGCCGACTCCGCACTTCGTCAGCTCGGTCCTGGTCGGCGGCGTGCTCGCCGCGGCCGGTTCCGACGAGCAGCGGCAGAAGTACCTGCCGGGCATCGCGGCCGGCACCACCATCGCGAGCGTCGCGTGGCTGGAGCCGGACCGCGGCTACGGCGGCAAGGGCGTGGCGCTGGCGGCCCGCGCGGACGGCGACGGCCACGTGTTGTCCGGTACGAAGCGGCACGTCGCGTACGCGTCGTCGGCCGACGTGCTGCTCGTGCTCGCCCGGACCGGCACCGCGGGCACCCCGGGCGACCCCGCCCAGGGCGTATCGCTGTTCCTGGTCGACCCGAAGGCGGCCGGGGTCACCCTGACCCAGCAGACCACGATCGCCTCGGACACCCAGTACCGGGTCGACCTGACGGACGCGCGCGGCGAGTTGGTCGGCGCGGTCGGAGCCGGCTGGCCGGTCTGGTCGGACGTGCTGCACGACGGCCTGATCCTGCTCGCGGCCCAGGCCGTCGGCGGCGCCAAGCGCGCCCTGGAGATCACCGTCGAATACGCCAAGCACCGCAAGCAGTTCGACAAGCCGCTCGGCGCGTTCCAGGCCATCGCGCACAACCTGGCCGACGCCTCGACCGCCGTGGACGGCGCCGAGACCCTGGTCTGGGAGGCCGCCTGGTCCCGGGACAAGGGTCGCGACACCGCGCGCCTGGCCCCGATGGCCAAGCTCTTCGCCGCCCGCACCTACCGCGAGGTCACCGACCTGGCGGTACACGTACACGGCGGCATGGGCTTCACCCTGGAATGCGACGTACAGCTCTACTTCCGCCGGGCCAAGTCCCTCCAACTCAACTGGTGGGACGACCGCTACCTGGAAGACCTGATCGCGGCGGACGTCCTCGACAAGGGCTGACCCCGACACACGCCACACACCACGAAGGCGGCTCCGACTCCGGTCGGGTCCGCCTTCGTGGTGTGTGGGGTGTGAGTGGATCGAGGCAACCGTGGACCGGTCGGCTCCGGGGCGGGCGATCGCGCGTCCGCCCCGGAGGAGTCGTCGCCTTGGGCGACGGCTCGGCTTCCCGCCGCCAGTCACCCGAAAGTGGGGTTTCGGGGTATTCATCCGAGTGCGTGGGCTCATCGTCGTCACCCTGGCGCCATGGGCAACTCTCGGTTCGCGGCGCGGTGTCTGCTGGTGGCGTGCGGATGCCTGCCGGTCCTGGCCGCCGCCGGTGATGCGTTCGCCGACGAACGCATCACCGTGAACGTGCAGACCCGCCCCGACCCGGCCGCCACAGGCCGACCGTCCGGACCCGTGAGCCCACGTACGGAGGTGCACGCCGGCCGCGTACACGTCTTGTATCAACCCGGCGTGCTGACTGCCGTCCGGATCGGCGACGACGTCTCGGTGACCGTGCGTCCCGGATGCGGCTGCTCGGCCCGGCCCACCACGACACCCTCCGCCACCTCGTCGCACCGCCCGCCGGCGACCGAGCCGGCCCTACCGCCCACCCGCAAGCCGGCATCACCCGCGCCCCCGGCCACCACCGGGCAGGCACCCTCCGGGACCCGACCGCCGCCCGCCGCGCCCATGCGTCGCCCGTACGCCTCCTCCGCTGTGGACGCACTGCCCGAACCACCGGGCATCACCGCGCCCGTCGCCGAACCACCCTCCACCCGGCGGCCGTTGCGCACCACCACCGTGCCGCCCGAGGACGAGGCGTCACCCCCGGGATTCACCGACGGGATCACGCCGGTCCTGGTCGTGTCGATCATCCCCGCCGCGCTGGCGGCGCTGCTTCCGAGCCCGGCCCGACGAGGAGTACGGACGTGATCATCTGGATCCTCGGCGCCCTTCTCGGCGCCGGCATCGCCGCGACGGCCGTCATCCTGATGAGCCGCACCGAACGTGCCAAGGACAGCGGCTTCGACGGCCAGCTGCTGTCCTTCTGCGGCGGAGCCGTCCTGTCCTCCTTCGTCCTGCTGACCAGCTTCCAGATCGTCGGAGCATGGGAACTCCAGTCCACGGTCCGCCAACACGCGAGCGACGAGGCCCGCGTGCTGACCAAGACCTACGCGGCGGCCGGCCAACTTCCGCCGCAGGACCGGGACTTCGTGCGCACCGGGCTACGCGACTACACCCGCACGGTGATCGACAAGGAATGGTCGGCGATGGCCGACAAGCACGAAACCCCGCTCGCATGGCGCCAACTCGACCGGATCGCGGCCCGCGTCGGCACAGTCTCGGAGACGGCGCACGATCGGGCCGTCGACACCCAGGCGGCCGTGGCAGACCTGTACGTCAAGCGCCACGTTCGCCTCGCCGACCCGGCCTCCACCACACCGATCGTGCTACCGGTGGCCATGATCGTCGCCGGTATCTTCGCCATCGTCTTCCCGGCGCTCGTCGTCCCGACCGCAGACCGCCGCCACGTCATCGCCCTGGCCTTCGTGGGCACGATCGTCGCCTTCGGAATCCTGCTCGTCCTCCAACTGCGAAACCCCTACACCGACCCCCTCGCCGTACACCCGACCGCCTTCCGCGCAGCCCTCACCCGCTACACCCAACTGGGATGACGAGGGCGGCCCAACCGGTCCGCCCAACGCCCCCTCCGCCCCCATGCACCTCTACCGGGAGTCGCCCAGCACCCGCTCGAACACCCGGCGGGTGGAGTCGTCCCGATCCGGGATCGCGAACACGACCCGTTCGAAGACCCCCGCGAACCCGCCGCGCAGGTGCCCCGCGAACGCCGCCGCGACCTCCGCCGGTTCGTTGCCGAACACGCCGCACCCCCACGCACCCAGCACGAGACGGGATTCACCGTGATGGGCCGCGACGGCGAGCACACCGCGTGCCCGGTTCGCCAGCACGCCCGCGGTCCTGCCGACCGCGCTGGGCCGATCCCGTTCGATCGCCCCTCGATTCGGCGCGGCCGACGTCAGAAAGGCCACCCGCAAGGGCACGGGCAACCACGACCCATCGTCCCGGCGAAACACCGGAACCCCCGGCGTATGCACGACCCGATCGCTGTAGAACGGGTCGCGATCGTTCCGGTGCGCCTCGTAGAACTCGGGACACCGGATCAACGCGTCGTACAGGCCACTCGACCGGGCCAGGCTCTCCTCCTGCGCCTGCGCCCCACGTTCGACTCCCCCACCCGGATTCCGCGCCGACGCGAAGTTCAGCGCCGCGACCGGTCCGCTCCCGCCCAGCCTTTCCACGGCCTCCAGCGTGGTCTCCCGCACCACCTCGATCCGGGTGTCCCCCGAGCCCCGGGGAAAGCCCAGGCCACGAAGCTCCTCGGGTCCGAAGAGCCGAATCCCCCGACCCATCTCATCGAGCCCGGCCGCTAGATCCACCCGACCCCCGCCATACGCGTACCAGCCCTGATCCAAGGCCGCCCGCGTCTCCCGCCACCTTTCCCGCAACGCCGCACGCACCACTTACCGAACCCCCACCCTTCGCCACCCCACGCCCTCGCCACCGCTCCGCTCCCGCCTACCCGACCGAACCGGGCACAGGATGTCGGGTCCGGCATACGCGAGGCTTCCTACCGTGGTCGGTGCAAGGGAAGGAGTCCACAGTGCTGGAGCGCCTGAATCAGGCCCTGGATCACATCGAGTCGCGGCTCGACCGGGAGATCGACGTCGCCGAGGCGGCACGCATCGCGACGACGTCGGAGTACCACTTCCGACGGATGTTCTCCGCGTTGGCCGGGATGCCGCTGTCGGAGTACATCCGGCGCCGCCGGCTCACGCTGGCGGGCGCCGAGGTGCTCTCCGGCGAGCGAACGCTGCTGGAGGTCGCGGTACGCCACGGCTACTCCTCGGGCGAGGCGTTCGCCCGGGCGTTCCGCGCGATGCACGGTGTGGGTCCCGGCGAGGCCCGCCGTACCGGTGCGGTGTTGAGCTCGCAGCAGCGGATGTCCTTCCGTCTCGTCATCGAGGGGAGCAGCAGCATGCGATACCGCATCGTCCACAAGGACGCGTTTCAGGTGGTCGGCAGGAAGGCCCGCGTCCCACTCGTCCATGTCGGGGTGAACCCGGCGATCGCCGAGTTCGTCCGAGGCATCGACCAGGAGACGACCCGGCGGATCAAGGATCTGTCCGACCAGGAGCCGGAAGGACTCGTCGCGGTCACCGACGACCTCGCGCCCGACCGCGCCGAGGGAACCGAACTCGACTACTACCACGGCGTGGTGACGCACGCTCAGGCGCCGGCCGACCTGGACGCCCTCGCCGTGCCGGCCGGGATGTGGGCGGTCTTCGAACACTCGGGCCAATTCCCGGAATCGCTCCAGTTCCTGTGGCGCGAAGTGTTCACCGATTGGTTCCCGTCCAACCCGTACCGCACCAGGCCGGGTCCGGAAATCCTCCGCGTCCGCCCCTCCTCCGACGGCACCCGTGCCGACGCGACCCTATGGATCCCCGTGGAGCCCGCCGCGGCCTGACCCGAGTTCCGTCGGTTGCGTCCGGATCAGAGTCCACGACTCGGCCCTTCATGACGACGTGTCAGACACCATAGCCGCCGTCCACATCCAGCTTCTGGCCGCTGATGAAGCCGGCCCGGTCGGAGGCCAGGAAGCAGACCGCCTCGGCGATGTCCCGGGCCGCGCCGAACCGCCGCAGCGGGATGTTGGCGCGCGCGACGTCCAACGCGCGCTCGTCGAGGTCGCCGCTGTCGATCAGCCGCGCCGCCATGCCGTCGGTGAGCATCCCGGGGCCGACACTGTTCGCGCGCACCCCGAACCGGCCCTCCTCGGCGGCGATGCCGCGCACGATCGCCTCGACCGCGCTCTTGGTGCACGACGACAGGCCGTCCCGGACCGGGAATCGGCTCGTGGCGGCGGTGGTGACCGCGACCAGGCTGCCATTGCCGGCGGCGCGCAGGTACGGCAGCGAGGGATGGACCAGGTTGAAGAACGCGGCGGCGTCGCCGTCGAGTTGCTCGCGATACTGCGCCGGCGTGACCCGACTCAGGTGCAACATCGGTACGTGTGGGCCGGCCGCGTACACCACCGTGTGCACGCCGCCGAACTCCGCCGCCGCCTCCGCCACGAAGCGCGCCACGGCGTCCGCGTCGGTGAGATCGACCTGCCACGCGCGGGCCCGTCGACCGTGCTCGACGCGGGCCTCCTCGGCGACGGCCTCGGTCCCTGCGGCGCCGTTGCGATAGGTGACGGCCAGGTCCGCCCCGCGCTCGGCGAACATCCGACAGATCGCCGCACCGATCCCGCCTCCGGCACCGACCACCACGACCGCGCCGGCCCGCTTCCCGAAGTCGCGCTCCATGACTGGCTCCCTGCTGCACGCGAATCTGACGACCTGTCAGGAATATCCCCAGTCCGGGAAACTGTCAATGGATCCCACCCCTGACCAGCCAAAACACCCGAACCGATGGACCGACGACACGCCAATTCCACAGCCTGCCCCGACCTCGACCCCGAATCCGGCCCCAGCACCGCCCCCAGCACTGGCACCGCCCCCGAACAGGAGTGACCCATACGGCGATTCCCCAGGTCACGGGGGTGCCGACGGCCGGAAACGCCACTGCCATACTGAACCGGCCTGCCCACCCCCTGCCACTTCTCGCGGAGGTCTCCCACCTTGGTACGTGTTCGCCCGCGTCGTCCGACGGGTCTGCTCGTGATCGCCCTGTTGTCGACGGCAACGGCATGCGGGGGACCGGCCGAGGAACTCGCGAGGGCTTCCTCCACGAACAAGTCGTCCACAACGCCCCCGGCCTCGTCCGCGCCTTCGAACACATCCCCAAGAGCACCCGGCGCCGCCTCCCCACTGACGACGGCCGAACTCAAGCGCGCGCTCCTCAAGAAGACCGACATGCCCGAGGGCTGGGAATCGATCGTCGACACCGACCGAGGTGGCGACGACTCGCAAACGGAATCGAACTCGGCCGACTGTGATCGACTGACGAGAATGGCCAATCCGATATCCGGTGCCTACCCCGTCCTGGCGGCGGCGTCGATCACGGCTCGGGATCCGGCACCCGGGGGCAAGGCGTACGCGCTTCTCGGCGCCGGCTTGACGTCCCTGTCGGTCGATGACGCCAAAAGGCTCATCCCCGTAACCCGAGAGCTGATTCCGCGATGTGGGGATCGGCGGTTGACGACGGACGAGCTCTCCGGGCAGTTCACGACCCGGGAAATCCGGTGGGACAAGCTCGGTGACGAAACCTTGGCCGCCGAATTCGTGACGCGAGTCGACAACGGACAGGCTTGGGTGCACTCGATCGTCCTGGTACGCGTCGGCAGCACCGTGATTCGGGTGGTGCGGGTCAATCTCAACGGTGCCACACCGCAACACCCCGACGAGGCGCTGGTCCGAAAGCAGGTCGAACAGGTCGTCTCGGCCATACGCGGAACCGGCTGACGCACCGGGCCCGGGCCCCGACGGTGGGCGGGCTCACATCCCGACCGGATCCGCCTTCGGCCGACGAACTCGAGAGCCACACCCTTCGGCTGAGTCGACCCGGCTTCCTGGGGGCGCCGGCCCCGGGGCAACGGGGCCGGATGGCGCGTACCGCCCACCGGTCGACTCCGACCGCGCGACCACGACCGCACCGCGCGCTGCCACTCCTCCGAAATCCGGGCCAATGCGCCAAAACTGAAGTCCCCCGCCCCACCCGACACACAAGGCGACCCCACCCAACCAACCAACACCGCCCAGCCAACATCAGCCCGGCCGGCGCTTGAGGCCAACCCTGCCCGACCCGCGCATGAGGCCAACCAACCCCAAATCCCACCCCGCGCCCACCGGCTAGAGCATCCCCGCCAACGCCTCTTCGTTCTCCTCCGCCCCACCGAATTGCGTCGCATGCACCCACGCCCGCTTCAGATACAGGTGCACGTCCACCTCCCAGGTGAACCCCATCCCGCCATACACCTGCGTGGCGTCCTTCCCATTCCGCGTCGCCGCGTCGTCCCCCATCACCTTCGCCGTGAGTACCGCGACCTCCGGATCGCCCACCGCCGGATCATCCAGCGTCACGGCCGCCGCATACACCGCGGCCCGCGCGATCTCGGTCCGCACCAGCATGTCCGCGCACAGGTGCTTGACCGCCTGGAAGCTGCCGATCACCCGCCCGAACTGCTCCCGCTCCTTGGCATACTGCGTGGCCAACTCGGTGAGCCGCCCCGCGATCCCGAGCTGAAGCGCCGCCGTGAGCACCGCTCCGATTCGGCGCCACTGCTCAGCAACGAGAGCATCGGCCACCAACTCGCCCACCGGCAGCTCGTCCACCGAGGTCACCGGCGTGAACGGATCCACCGGATGCGCGACCCGCTCACCGCGCACATGCTTCGGGTCGACCAGCCGAATGCCCTCATCGGTGAGCACCAACAAACAGTCCAACGCGTCCAGATGCTCGACCAGCAAGGGCCACGAGTCGCCCTCGATCAAACCGACCACCGCATCCCCCGAGGCCGCGTCCGTCCCCAGGTCCCCGGGCAGCGAGGCCGCCAGATGCGTGGCCACCAACGGCCCGGGCAACAACACCCGACCCGCCTCCTCGTACACCAGCGCGGCCTCGGCCACCCCCAGCCCGACGCCGCCCGCCTCCTCCGCGATCCGCAGCGAGAAGAAGCCGGTCTCGGCCAGTTCCCGCCACAGCGCGCGGTCCACCATCCCGGGTACCGGCGCGGTGTCGACCAGCTTCCGCATGCGCTCCCGGTCGAACCGACCCTCGCAGAACTCCCGCACCCCGGACCGCAGATCGCGCTGGTCCTCACTCAGCTGGAAATCCATGTCCGATCACCGTTCCTTGCTCAGCCGAAAGTCCATGCCCGACCGTTCCGTGCCCAGCCGGAAATCCACCCCATTGCGCAGCCGGCAACCCACGCCCGGTCGCCCCTCCACGCTCGGCCGGAAATCCCCGTCCGGTCGCCCCTCGACCCCCAGCCGGCAACCCACGCCCGATCACCGTTCCTTCGGCAGGCCGAGGATGCGCTCGCCCACGATGTTGCGCTGAATCTGCGACGTACCCGCCGCGATCGTGTACGACAGCGACGACAGCCGCTCGTCCATCAGCGTGCCGCCGGGCAGCCCCGCGACGTCGTCCACGGCCAGGGCCGCCCGACCCAGCAGCCGATGCGCCAGGTCGTACACCTTCTGCTTCGTCTCGGAGAACCGCAGCTTGAACACCGAACCGCCGACCCCGGGCACGCCGGAGCGCTGCGCCTCGGACACGTTCCACTTGGTCAACGCCCACAGCGCTTCGAACTCCGCCGTCAGGTGCCCCAGTTCGCGCCGCAACGCGAGATCGTCCCAGGCACTTGCCTGACGTCGCGTCACCTTCTTGGCCAGTGCCGCGAGTTCGCGCAACAAGCGCTGGCAGGCCACCACTTCGCTGACGAACGCGGTACCGCGCTCGAACGACAGGGTGACCATGGTGACCCGCCAGCCGTCGTTCTCCTCGCCGACCCGGTTGGCCACCGGCACGCGTACGTCGTCGAAGAACACCTCGGCGAACTCCGACGTGCCCATCACCGTCTCCAGCGGACGGATGGTGATGCCCGGCGTGTCCATCGGCACGATCAGCCAGGTGATCCCCTTGTGCTTCGGCGCGTCCGGGTCGGTACGTACCAACATCTCGCAGTAGTCGGCCACTTCGGCGTGCGAGGTCCAGATCTTCGAGCCGTTGACGACGTAGTCGTCGCCGTCCCGGACGGCCCGGGTACGCAGCGACGCCAGGTCGCTGCCCGCGCCCGGTTCGGAGAAGCCCTGGCACCACACGTCGTCGCCGCGCAGGATCCCCGGGAGGTAGCGGCGACGCTGTTCCTCGGTGCCGGCCGCGTCGATGGTCGGTCCCGCGTGCAGCAGGCCGACGAAGTTGGCGCCCACGTACGGCGCGCCCGCCCGCTCGGTCTCCTCCAGGAAGATCAGGTGTTCGGTCGGCGTGGCACCCTTGCCGCCCGCCTCGACCGACCAGTGCAGGCCCGCGTAGCCGGCCTCGAACAACAGCCGCTGCCAGGCGGTGTCATACGCCCGCCGCCCCGGCCAGTCGTTGCGATCGGGCTTGGCGGGCAGCAGCGGGATGGCCCGATCGAGCCACGCGCGCAGTTCCGCGCGAAATCTCTCCTCGGCCTCGGTATACCGGAGGTCCATCTCGACTCCCTGTCACGAACAGTCGGGCCGGCCCCAAGACCGGAAAACAAAAAAGCGAAGACCCCAGGCCCAGCCCAAGCCCCCGAGCCCAACCCCTGAGCCCCGAGCCCCTCGGCCCGAGCCCCCCGAGCCCGAACCCGGGCTCCCAACCCAAGCCCCCGAGGACGAGCTCCCAACCCAAGCCCCCGAGGACGAGCCCCTGAGCCCGAACCCCAAGTCCTCAGCCCAGGCCCCGAGCCCCAACCCCAAACTCACGCCCCATACACAGGCGTCGGCGTCGGCGCCTCGTCGATCAACTTCGCCACCACCGGACCGAGCTCGGCCGGCTCCCAGCGCCGACCCGCGCTCGCCTCGGGACCGTGCTGCCAGCCGGTCGCGACCGAGACCTTGTCGCCCTCGACCTCGAACACCCGACCGGTCACCTCGCGCGACTGCGCCGAGCCGAGCCAGACCACCAGCGGCGAGATGTTCGCCGGGTCGTAGAAATCGAAGCTGCCGTCCTCGGGCTTGCGCACCATGTCCGGCATCGCTTCCTCGGTCATCCGGGTCCGCGCGGCGGGCGCGATCGCGTTGGCGGTCACCCCGTACCGGCCCATCTCCACCGCCGCGATCTGGGTCAGGCACGTGATGCCGGCCTTGGCCGCGGCGTAGTTGCCCTGCCCGACCGAGCCCATCAGGCCCGCGCCGGACGTGGTGTTGATCAGCCGCGCGTCGATCGTGTCGCCCGCCTTGGCCCGCGCACGCCAGTACGCGCCGGCGTGCCGCATCACCGCGAAGTGGCCCTTGAGGTGCACCCGTACCACCGCGTCGAACTCGTCCTCGCCGAGCGAGACCAGCATCCGGTCGCGCAGGAAGCCCGCGTTGTTGACCACGACGTCCAGCCGGCCGAACGCGTCGATGGCGGTCTGTACCAGGCGCTCCGCGCCCGCCCAGTCCGCGACGTCGTCCGCGTTGATCACCGCCTTGCCGCCCAGCGCCTCGATGTCGGCCACGACCTGCTGGGCCGGTCCGAGCGAACGGCCGTCGCCCTGGCGCGAGGCGCCGATGTCGTTGACCACCACGTGCGCGCCCTCACGGGCGAACGCCAGCGCGTGCTCGCGCCCGATGCCGCCGCCGGCACCGGTGACGATGACGACGCGTCCCTCGCAGATCCCACTCATTCCAGGCCCCTCCGGTGTACTGACGACGTGTGCCGACGCGAGTCGGAATACCTCGGAAGCGGCCCGCCGAGAATTCGACGAGCCGCCCCTTGCCGCTGAACCCAAAACCCGACCGAGCCCGACCGGGCCCGCCGAAAACCGACGAGATCCCGAGGAATCCCGGCGCGAACCCGACTCAGACCGCGGTCGCGGCCACCCGCCCCTTGTCGAAGTCGAGGTCGAGCATCCGGATCGCGTTGCCCCGGATGATCTTGTAGACCGTCTCCTCGCTCAGCCCGGCGAGGTGCTCCTCGGCGATCTTCTTGGTGTGCGGCCACGTGGAGTCGACGTGCGGATAGTCGGTCTCGAACGTGACGTTGTCCTCGCCGATCACGTCGAGCGAGTTCACCCCGTGCCGGTCCCGGAAGAAGCACGCGAACATGTTCCGCCGGAAGTAGTACGACGGCGCTTCGGGCAGCACCTCACCGGTGACGGCCCACGCGCGGTGCTCCAACCAGACGTCGTCCATCCGCTCCAGCGCGTACGGGATCCAGCCCATCTGACCCTCGGAGTAGGCCAGTTTGATCTTTGGGAACCGGGCCGGGATGCCCGCGAAGATGAAGTCGGCCATCGAGGCCATCGCGTTGTTGAAGCTCAGCGACGCCTGCACGGCCGCGGGCGCGTCCGGCGAGGCGGCGGGCATCGTCGAGGACGAGCCGATGTGCATGTTGATCGTCACGCCCAGGTCCGCGCAGACCTGGAAGAACGGGTCCCAGTAGCCGGTGTGGATGCTGGGCAGGCCCAGGAACGCCGGGATCTCGGAGAAGCACACGGCGGTGACGCCGCGCGCCCGGTTGCGCTCGACCTCCTCGACCGCGAGCCGCACGTCCCACAGCGGGATGATGATCAGCGGGATCAGCCGACCCCCGGAGTCGCCGCACCACTCCTCGACCATCCAGTCGTTGTAGGCGCGCACGCACGCGAGCGCGACCTCCTTGTCCGCGGCCTCCGAGAAGGTCTGGCCGCAAAAACGCGGGAAGGTCGGGAAGCACAGCGAGGCTTCGACATGGTTGACGTCCATGTCCTTGAGCCGCTCGGCCGGGTCGTACAACCCGGGGCGCATCTCGGCGCGCGTGATGCCCTCCAGGGTCATCTCGTCGCGACTGAAGCCGACGGCGGCGATGTTGCGCTTGTACGGGAAGCGCAGGTCCTCGTAGAACCACCAGTCGGCCGGCGGGCCGTCGGGGTCGGTGGTGATCTTGTAGCTCGCCCCGGTGTACTCCAGCGTGCCGATGCCGGTGGTGACCGGCTTGGGGCCACGCTCGTGGTACTTCTTCGGCAACCAGCGCTCGAACAGATGTGCCGGCTCGATGACATGGTCATCCACGCTGATGATCTTCGGCAGTTCACCGAAGGAGTTTCCGGACCGCGTGGCAGCCTGTCCGGGCTGGTTGGTGCTCATCGGCCCCTCCCGCTCACTGAAATCTGATGGACCGTCAGATTTAGCGTAATCTCTGGGCGGAGGGAACCACAAGCTGACTCAACGTCAGGAGAATCACGGATGGCCCTGCGCCTCGAAGAACTGATCGCCCCCGGGCACACCGCGTTGATCACCCAGGAATGCCAGAACGGAGTGATCGGCGCACACGCGGTATTCCCCGCGCTGACCGCCCACACCGGGGAGCTGATTCCGGCCGTCGACCGACTCGCGAAGGCCGCCCGCAGGGCCGAACTCCCGGTCGTGCACTGCCTCGCGGTCCGCCGGCCGGACGGTCTGGGCGCCAACACCAACGCCCGGATGTTCGGCGCCGCGGCCAAGGCACCGATCCTGTTGGAACCGGGTTCACCCGCCGCGGACGTGGCCGACGGAATCACCGTCGAGCCCTCCGACCTGGTGCTTTCCCGCTATCACGGGCTCGGCCCGATGGCCGACACCGGATTGGCCGCGGTACTGCGGAACATGGGCGTACGCACGATCGTGGGCGTCGGCGTCTCGCTCAACGTCGGGATGCTCAACTTCGCGATGGACGCGGTCAACGCCGGATTCCAGTTCGTCATCCCGCGCGAGGCGGTGGCCGGATTTCCCCCCGAATACGCCGAGGCGGTGCTCGCGAACACCTTCAACGCGATCGCCACGATCACCACGGTGGACGCCGTACTGGCCGCCTGGAACTGAAACCTGATGCCCCGTCACCGTGTCGGTGACGGGGCATCAGGCGAAGCGCGGAACGCCTGATCCGAGAAACACCCGATTCGGGAAGCACCCGATCGGGCGAACACCGATCCGGGGAGGCCCGATCCGGGGGTGGGGCCCGATCCGGAGCAGACCCGATCGAAGAGCGCCCGATCGAAGAATCGCTCCGGGCGGCTACGGCTGACCGGCCGTCAGCGATCGGGCGTCCAGGGCTTCTTGTCGTACTCCTCACGAAGCTTGAACTTCAACACCTTGCGCAGCGTCTCGTTCCGGGGCAACGCGTCGACCAGTTCCAACTGCTCCGGGATCTTCTGCGTCATCAACCCGGCCTCGCGCAGGTATCCGACCATCTCGGCGAACTCCAGGTCGGCCTCACCCGGTTGCCGCTCGACCACGGCGCACACCCGCTCGCCGCGCTCGCGATCGACCAGGCCGATCACCGCCGCGTCGGCGACCTTCGGATGGGCGAAGAGCAGATCCTCGATCTCGCGGGCCGAGATGTTCTCACCCTTCCGGATGATCACGTCCTTGAGCCGACCGGTGAGCGAGAGGTGTCCGTCGGCCCGCAGCCTGCCCAGGTCGCCGGTACGGAAGAAACCGTCCTCGTCGAACGCGTCGGCGGTCAGCGCGGGGTCGGTGTACCCCTTGAACACCATCGGCCCGCGCAGCCGGACCTCGCCCTCCTCGCCGGTCTCCGCGACGCTCCCGTCGGCCCGGGCGATCCGCACCTGAATACCGGTGACAGGCTTGCCCTCGGTGTACGAACGCTGGTCCTCGGAGTCGTGCGGGCCGCCCTGGGCGATCATCGGGACCTCGGTCATCCCGTATCCGTGGCACAGGATCGCCCGCATCTCGTCGCGAACCTCGGCGACCAGCTCCGGCGGCTTGGGCGCGCCGCCGCCCGAGACGATCCGCAGCGTCGGGATGATCTTCTCGCCGGGCTGCTTGCGCTGTTCGTTCAGGAACGCGACGTAGAACGCGGTCGAGCCGCCGACCATGGTGACGCCGAGCCGCTTGTACACGGGCACCACGCCGGCCGGGTCGAAGTTCTCCACGATCACGGCCGGGAAACCGGAGGCGAGCACCGTGACGATGTAGTCCGGGCCCGCGATGTGCGCGTACGGGAAGGCGATCGAGCCGACGTCGGACCGCGACATGTCGAGCGCGACGGCCAGGCCCTTGCCGCCCGCGAGCAGCGTGGAGTCGCTGTGCTGCACACCCTTCGGGTCGGAGGTGGTGCCGGAGGTGTAGTAGAGCCAGCGCACCTCGTCCCCGTCGGTCGGCGCGGCCGGGAGCCCGGCCGGGTCGCCCTCGGGCAGCTCGTCGTACGCCACCAACACGGTCGGCGGCTGCGCCATGTCCTTCGCGAGCGACTCGCCCATCGCCAGGAAGTCGAAGCCCTTCCAGCTACGCGGACACAGGAAGAACTCGGCGCCGGTCTGCCGCAGACAGAAGCCGACCTCCTTCTCCCGGTAGAACGGGATGATCGGGTTCTGCACCGCGCCCAGTCGAGCCAGCGCGAAGGAGACCACGATGGACTCGATCCGCGTGGTCAACTGCCAGGTCACGCGGGTACCGGCGGTGACACCGAGCGCGTGATAGCCCGCGGCCACGCGCTCCGCCCACGCCTTGAACTCACCGAAGGTGACCGTACGGTCCTCCGGGTCGAGCAACATGGGCACATCGGGAGTCGCCGCCGCGCGGCGCTCCACCAGCTCCCAGAGAGTGGTGGCGTCGTAGATCGGGTCAGACACGTGTCCTCCGCGCGGGAAGCCGGGGCCGGGGGTACGGAGCCCGGGCATGGCGGGGCCAGCGCCCGGGTGCTGACCTGACGGTACGTCAGAAGCTTTGCGGGAAGAAAGACTTCGCGTGGTCACGCGCATCACAACCGGATCGTTCGCAAGCTTGATCGAGTACTGGCCAACCGACCCGGGACTGCCTAACCTGGGGCGGTACCGCCTACCCCGGGGGCAAAATGTCACCCTTCCGCCGGGAGCGCCCGCCGGTGTGCCTGGGCCCGCTCGCGAGCCTCCCCGAGGACGTCCCGACCCGGGTCGCCACCAGCCCCCCGGTCGCGATCCTGCGCCACGGCGACACGGTCCACGTCTTCGAGGACCGCTGCCCCCACGCCGGCGCGATCCTCTCCAGAGGCACCCTGACCAACGAACACCTCACCTGCCCGGCCCACAAAGCCACCTTCGAACTGGCCACCGGCCGCTCCACCGGCCGACTCCCCTGCCGCCCCCTCCACACCTACACCTCCTGGCTCCAAGACGGCCTCCTCTACCACTCCCCCACTCCCCGCCCCACCCGCAAAGCCCAGAAATCCCCCTGCCCCAACCCCACTCCGCCCCTCGACTCCCCCTGACCCCCCGAGCCACGGCTCCCAAACCACAGGCCGGCGACGAGAAGGCAGCACCGCGCGACGGACGTCGGCCTGCGACGGCGGGCAGGCGGGCAGGCAACGACGGGCGCTTGAACCCGAGCGGCCCCCGACCACTTGGCGGCCCCAAGCCCAAAAAGCCGCCTCACCCGAAAAACGCGAGGCCACTCAGTACCACCCACCCGACCCACGCCCACAGCCCGAGCCACCCAATTCAGCCCGGCCGGCGTTTGAGGCCACCCCAACCCAACCGACGCCCCACCCAGCCCGGCCGGCGTTTGAAGCCGACAACCGCGCGCTCAGATCGCGGTCGGGTACGCGGAAAAGGCGCCGCAGCCCTTGGTCCAGGCTCCGGAGAGGTCCGCACCCGGTGGAAAGCGGCCGGCCAGTTCCAACGCGACCATGCCGTGGGCGAAGCCCCATACGGCACGCGCGGCGTCGGCGTCGCCGCCCACGGCTCGCACCAGTGGCGCCGCCGCGCGAGCCTCCAGTCCCGCCGGCAACGCGCCGCGGTCCAGGGGCCGGTCACTCATCAGTCGATACAGATCCGGATGGGCCAGCGCGTACGCGCGGTACGCCCCCGCCAGCGCCGCGATCCGCCCCTCACCCCGAACCACGTCGGCCACCCGACCCGCACTCGCCGCTCCGGACGAGCCGCCCCCGGCCGCTGGGCCACCCGCCCGACTGCCCGCCCCGGCCCCGCCGGCCCCGCCGACTACGCCATCGGCCCCCCGATCGCCCGGACCGTCCGCCACCTCGACGGCCTCCAGCGCCTCCGCGAGTTCGGCCATGCCCTGGGCGATCAGTGCGTTCTCGACCGCGGACTTGTCCGGGAAATGCTTGTACAACGACGGCGCCTTGATGCCGATCCGGTCCGCGATCCGCCGCATCGACACCGCATCCGGACCCTCCCCCTCCAGGAGTTCCCGCGCGGCGACCACGATCTCGCGAGCCCTGGCGCTGAGGGGCGATGACAACACGTCAGACATGCTTGCGGAATCCTTCCGGAGTGCGCAGTCCGTACCCGGCGGCACGGTCCATCGCGATGTGGGTGAGCCAGCCGAGGCCGGCGGTGAACAGCGGCGGCCAGACGACGGGCGTGACGGTGTACGCGACCAGCACGATCAGCGGGACCCAGGCCCGGTGCAGCGCGTTGTAGAACGGCACCGCGCGCGGCTGGAGCCGACCGGGCTGGTGCGTACCGTCGCGCGCCGCGTCCGTGGCGCCGATGAACATGGTCAGGTCGGGCAGCACGAAGAAGAGCAGCGCCGCCGCCGAGGTGACGAAGCCGTACTTCACGCTCTCGAACACCGCGAAGGCGGCCAGGAACAACGTCAACGCGATCCACGCTCCGCGTCGGATCCGTCGGACCACGGCCGAGCCACCGATTCCCGTGTGCGCAATGGTGCTCATGCCGCCGCCTCCGTTCGCCTGAGGCTAACAATGTTAGCCGCTCGCGTCCATCATCCGGCTAACACCGTTAGCCGTCAAGTCTCGACGGCATTCTCGTCCCCTCACGAACGTCGCGCGTGCCCACCGACTCCCGACCTGGGGACGACAAGCGCCACGGACCCGACCGATATCAGCAAAGCCGGCGCGAGCCCGATCACCAATCCGGCAATCGGCCACTGCGTCGACCCCACCGGCACCCCTGACACCGCCGATTCCGGCGGGTCCAGCACCAACAACCGCAGCGCCGACCACTTCGACACCGACGACCCCAACACCGGCGGCTTGGGCACAGGCGGCTTCGGCGGTTTGGTCGCCGGAGGCCGAGGTGGCCGCGGATTCGTCGGTTTCGTCGGCGGTTTGGTGACACCCCCGACCCTCACCACCGGCCCTGCGCCATCCCGGACCCCTCGAAGCGCTCACTCCCCGGCGCGTACCCGGCGCCCGTCCGCCCAACCCGCGCCTCGTACCGTGCGCCGCCCGAACCCCCACCGGACTCGACCTCGACGACCGCCCGCCCACCACCCTCGGCGCCCGCCGTACCGCAGGCCCCAGCAGCCGGCACGCACACACATGCCACCAGCAGACACCGCGCCGCGAACCGAGAGTTGGCCATGGCGCAAGGTTGGCGCCGCCCAGTGGATCACCCCGAGCGAACCCCCGAAAATCCCACGTACGAGTGACCACCCCAGCCCCAGCCCAAGCCCCCGAACCCGAGTGCGAACCCAAGCCCGAACAACCGGCACAACGGGCGCTACGGGCACTACGGGCACTACGGGCCGGGCCACCCAGCAATCTCACCCGACGACCACCTCACCGGCCACGCGACCCACAACCTCGCGCAGCCCGGTCGCGAACGCCCGCGGGCACTCGCGACCACCGACGAACAGGTGATCACCGAAGTCGCCGCAGCACGGGCCCTCCTGGCCGGCACCTGCCGCCGACAACCCTGACCCGACTACGCTCCTGACGCCGAATCAGCGGGCGGTGATCTCCGGACCGATCGCAAAGCCCTTCAGCGGGCCGTCCGGAATGGTGGCCACAGTTCCGTAGGCCGCCCGAATCACCATTCCGTACTCGCCCTTGACAGCGTCCGGCTTGCTCAGCACCGTAACGACCCCGTCCTCATCGAAGTCATCGATGATCACGTAGACGTCGATGCCGGCCTCGGCATAGGCGCGACGCTTGCGGTCTCGATCGCGTGCCCCGGCCTCTCGCCCGGGTGACACGATCTCGGCAACCAGGATCACACCCGATGCGGACACGCCGAGCCCGTCGGGATCCGGAGCCTCGTCCACATCCTCGGGAGCCACGAAAACATCCGGGATATACACCTTGCGGCGACAAATGACGTTGATGTCCTGGTAGGCCGCGAGCGAATCATCCGCGTCCAAGTGATCCCCAAGCGCGTCACGCAGACGGTTCGCTACCTTCCCATGGCGCCGGGACCCGGTGGGAGACACCTCGATGGCTCCTTCGATGATCTCGGCACGCAGTCCCTCGGGCAGCGTCATCTCGTTCCACGCTTGCCAGAGCACATCGTCGAGCGCGTCGAAGCCGGAAGCAGTCACATGAAACTCATGCGTCGCGATCGCCATCGGAAAACACCTCCTGACCCAGTCCGGACCACGGGTCGCCGGTAGCGGACAAGCTTTCGCTCGACCGTAACCGGCAGCCGTGCCATCGTGAGTCCGGATCGATGTCGATCAACCGATCGAGTGACGACGCCGCATCGGCACCATCAGCGCAGCTTCCGCGCCACCTCGGCAGCCCAATACGTCAGGATCGACGAAGCCCCCGCCCGCTTGATCGAGGTCAGCGTCTCCAGCACCACCCGGTCCCGGTCGATCCAGCCGTTCGCCGCCGCCGCCTCGACCATCGCGTACTCGCCGCTGACCTGGTACGCCGCGACCGGCACGTGCACCTCGTCGGCGATTTGCCGGACGATGTCCAGGTACGACATCGCGGGCTTGACCATCACCAGGTCCGCGCCCTCGGCCACGTCCAACAGGACCTCGCGCACGGACTCCTCGGCGTTGGCCGGGTCCTGCTGGTAGGTCATCCGGTCGCCCTTGAGCGTGGATTCGACCGCCTCGCGGAACGGACCGTAGAAGCCCGACGCGTACTTCACGCTGTACGCCAGGATCGACACGTCCTGATACCCGGCGCCGTCCAACGCCCGCCGGACCACCCCGACCTGACCGTCCATCATGCCGCTGGGGCCGACCATGTGCACGCCCGCGTCGGCCTGTACGACGGCCATCCGCGCGTACGCCTCCAGCGTCGCGTCGTTGTCCACCGAGCCGTCCGCGGCCAACACACCGCAGTGCCCGTGGTCGGTGAACTCGTCCAGACACAGGTCGGACATCACCACCGCGTCGGCGCCCACCTCGGCCACCACGTCGCGGATGGCGACCTGGAGCACGCCCTCGGGGTCGAAGCCGGCCGAGCCGACCGCGTCCTTGACCGTCGGGATGCCGAACAACATCAGCCCGCCGACCCCCGCCGCGACCGCGTCGTGCGCGGCCTTGCGCAGCGAATCGCGCGTGTGTTGCACAACGCCCGGCATCGACGAGATCGGCACCGGTTCGCGCACACCCTCGCGCACGAACAGCGGCAGGATCAGGTCGGCGGGATGCAGCCGGGTCTCCGCGACCAGGCGGCGCACCGCCGGGGACGTGCGCAACCGCCGGGGACGGTGCGCGGGAAACCCTGACGATGCGTCAGCCTGGTACGACATCGGAACTACTCGGCCTTCCTCATGCGAGGTGTGCGGGCCACCCCACGAAACCTGAGCGCCACTCCACGACTCCCGAGGGTCACCCCGCGAGCCCCGGAGTCACCCCGCGAGCCCTGAGAGGCACCCCACGAATCCTGAGCGCCACTCCACGTAACCTACTTTGCCTTCCGTCGCGACCCCGGCCGCCGTTCACTCGGCCGGGTGACGGGGTCACCCGCCTCCACCATGGCGGCCCGCCGCGCCGTACCGAACTCCGCGAGCGCCTCGGCCAACGCGGACACCGACGGCTCGGGAGCCATCACGTCCACGCGTAGACCGTGTTCCTCGGCGGTCTTCGCGGTCGCCGAGCCGATACACGCGATCACCGTCACCGCGTGCGGCTTGCCCGCGATGCCGACCAGATTGCGCACCGTCGAGGACGACGTGAACAGGACCGCGTCGAAGCCGCCGCCCTTGATCGCCTCGCGGGTGTCCGCCGGCGGCGGCGCCGCGCGCACCGTGCGGTACGCGGTGACGTCGTCGACTTCCCAGCCCAACTCGACCAGACCGGCCACCAGCGTCTCGGTGGCGATGTCGGCACGCGGCAGGAACACCCGGTCGATCGGGTCGAAGACCGGGTCGTACGGCGGCCAGTCCTCCAGCAATCCGGCGGCGGACTGCTCCCCCGACGGCACCAGGTCCGGCTTGACGCCGAACTCGACCAGCGCCCGCGCGGTCGCCTCGCCGACGGCCGCGACCTTGATCCCGGCGAAGGCGCGCGCGTCCAGGCCGTAGTCCTCGAACCGCTCGCGCACCGCGCGCACGGCGTTGACCGAGGTGAACGCGATCCACTCGTAGCGGCCGGTGACCAGGCCCTTGATCGCCCGCTCCATCTGCTGCGGTGTGCGCGGGGGCTCGACCGCGATGGTCGGCACCTCGTGCGGCACCGCGCCGTACGAGCGCAGTTGCTCGGACAGCGTGACCGCCTGCTCCTTGGTGCGCGGAACGAGCACCTTCCAGCCGAACAGGGGCTTGGTCTCGAACCACGACAGGGTGTCGCGCTGGGCGACCACCTCGCCGACGACCACGACGGCCGGCAGCGTGATCTTCGCGGACCGCACGTCGGACGCCACCTGCGCGAGCGTGCTCACCAGGGTGCGCTGCTCGGTGGTGGTGCCGTTGACGGTGACCGAGACCGGCGTGGCCGGCTTGCGGCCGCCGGCGACCAGTTCCTGCGCGATCTCGGCGATCGAGTCGAGCGCACCGCGCAACACGAGCGTGCCGTCGACGGAGCCGACCGTGGCCCAGTCGATCGAGGCCTCGGCCATGTCGAGGACGCGAACGCCACCGCTGCCCTTGGCCGCGTGCAGCGGGATGCCCGCGTACGTGGGAACGGCCGTGCTGACCGGGACACCCGGGACGACCTCGAAGACGATCTTCGCCTTCGCGACCGCGGTGATCTCGTCCGTGACCGACTGGTCCACGCACGGGTCACCCGCCACGGCCCGGACGACCTGCCTGCCCGATCGCGCGGCGGCCACGACGACCTTGGCCCGGGCAACGGCCGACAGGAGTTCCCCGTCGTCGCCGGTCACCGGGTCGAGGACCTCGACGCCGCTCTTGCAGTGGAACAGGACCTGGCGCAGCGTCGCCTCGTCGGCGATCACCACATCGGCCTCGGCCAGCACCTCGATGGCCCGCAGTGTGAGCAGTCGCGGGTCGCCGGGACCGGCACCCACAAAGGTCACGATGCCGCTGGGCTTCTTCTTCGCTCTGGGGCTCAAGGGACGCGCTCCCCCATCAAACCGGAGGCCCCTCGGGCGAGCAGTTCGGTCGCGAGTTCGCGACCGATCTTCTGCGCCTCGTCGAGGGTTCCGGTGGCGGACAACCGTACGCTGTCGGTGCCGTCGACATTCGCGACTACGGCCCGCAGGTACAGCTCGGTGACCTGCTCGCCCTCGGCGACCTCACAGAGGGCGCCGACCGGAGCCGAACATCCGGCTTCCAACACGGCGAGCAGCGTGCGCTCGGCCAGTACGGCGGCTCGGGTGTCCGAGTCGTCCAAACCGGCGAGCAGTTCGACGAGGGCGACATCGTGTGTCGCGCACTCGACGGCCAGTGCCCCTTGACCGGGGGCAGGCAGCATGTGGAGCGGATCGAAGGTCTCGGTGACCTCCTCCGCACGGCCCAGGCGGCCGAGACCGGCCTTGGCCAGGACGACGGCGTCGAGTTCGCCGGACGTCACGAAGCCGACCCTGGTGTCGACGTTGCCGCGGATCGGAACGATCTCGTGGCCGAGCCCGAGCAGCAACAACTGCGCTGCGCGGCGCGGCGAACCGGTCCCGATCCGGGAGCCGGCCGGCAACTCGGCGAGCGCGAGCCCGTCCCGGGCCACCAGCGCGTCGCGCGGATCGTGCCGCGGCGGGACCGCGACCAGGGTGATGCCCTCGGGGTCGGCGGTCGGCAGGTCCTTGAGCGAGTGCACGACGAAGTCGACCTCGCCGGCCAGCAGCGCGTCGCGCAGCGCGTTGACGAAGACGCCGGTGCCGCCGATCTGCGTGAGCTGTTCCCGCGAGACGTCGCCGTGCGTGGTGATCTCCACCAGTTCGACGGCACGGCCGGTCAGGCGCGTGACGGCTTGGGCGACATGGCCCGACTGGGCCATCGCCAGCTTGCTGCGCCGGGTGCCCAGTCGCAACGGTGCTTCGGTCACGCCACACCTTCCACTGCGTCGGGGGCGTCCGCCCGGCGGACCACCTCGGGGGTGCCGGGGTCGAGATCGAACAACATCCGCAGCGCGTCCGCGTACGAGGATCCGCCGGGCTCGCCGGCCAACTGCTTGACCCGCACCGTCGGCGCGTGCAGCAGCTTGTCCACCACGCGCCGCACGGTCTGCTCGACCTCGGCGCGCACCCGGTCGTCCATCTCCGGGACCCGGCCACTGAGCCGGTCCAGCTCGGCCCGGACCACGTCCGAGCCCATGCTGCGCAGCGCGACCACGGTCGGTGCGACCTGCTGGGCCTGCTGCGCGGTCGCGAACGCCGCGACCTCCTCGCAGACGATCTTGCGCACCAGGTCCACGTCGGCCTCGCCGGCCGTGCCGGCGGAGACCTCGGCGAGCAGTTCCAGGTCGATCAGCACGACGCCGTCGAGGTCGCGTACACCCGAGTCGATGTCGCGCGGCAGCGCCAGGTCGATCAACACGAGCGGCTGCTCGACCCCGCGCTCGCGGCGGGCTGCCAGCACCGCCTCGATCTCGTCCCGGCCGATCACCAGACCGGCCGCGCCGGTACAGGAGACCACCAGGTCGACCGAGCCCAGCGCGTCGGGCAGCGCGGACATCGGCACCGCCCGGCCGGCCACCGACTCGGCCAGGTGCTCGGCCCGCTCGTAGGTGCGGTTGGCCACCACCATGTGTCCGACGCCCTCGCGGTGCAGCGTCTTCGCGGCCAGCGCGCTCATCGAGCCGGCGCCCACCACCAGCGCCCGGCAACCCTCGATCGGGCCCATCGACAGCTCGGCCTGGGCCAGCCCGACGGTCATCAGCGACCGGCCGGCCTGGTCGATGCCGGTCTCGGTGTGCGCCCGCTTGCCCACCCGCAGCGCCTGCTGGGTCAGCTCGTTCAGGACCCGACCGGCGGTGCCGTGGGTCTGCGCGAGCGCCAGCGCCGCCTTTATCTGACCGAGGATCTGCCCTTCGCCGACCACCATCGAGTCGAGCCCGCAGGCCACCGAGAACAGGTGCTGGACGGCACGGTCCTCGTAGTGCACGTACAGGCACGGGGTCAGCTCGGACACCGGGACGCCGGTGTGCCGCGACAGCAGGTTGCCCAATTCGGTGACCCCGCCGTGGAAGCGGTCCACGTCCGCGTAGACCTCGACCCGATTGCAGGTCGACAGCAGCACGGCCTCGCCGACCGGCTCGGCCGCGATCAGGTCGTGCAGCAGCGCCTCCTGGGCTTGCCCGGTGACCGAGACCCGTTCCAGGAGACTGACCTCGGCCGTCCGATGACTCAGACCGACCGCCAGGACACTCATGGTGTCTTCCTACCGTTGTTCGCCGTGTTCGCGGGCGCGACACCCACGCGACAGCCGGTCACGCCGGCATCACCTCGGGGAGGTCGCCGCGTTCCCCCGGCTTCGAGGGTCGCGCCGGAACCGGTCCCGCGACGGGATCGAGACCGGACTTGCGCTGTTCGTGGAAGGCCAGGATCTGCAACTCGATGGACAGATCCACCTTGCGCACGTCCACGCCCTCGGGCACCGAGAGGACCGTGGGCGCGAAGTTCAGGATGCTGGTGATGCCGGCGGCGACCAGCCGATCGGCCACCTCCTGCGCGGCCGGCGCGGGCGTGGTGATCACGCCGATCGACACATGGTCCTCGCGCACGATCTGCTCGAGGTCGTCCATATGGCGCACCGCCATGCCCGCGATCCGCTGACCGGTGACCGCCCGATCGGCGTCCAGAAGCGCCGCGACCCGGAATCCCCGGGAGGCGAACCCGCCGTAGTTGGCGAGGGCGTGACCCAGGTTTCCTATGCCGATGATGGCGACCGGCCAGTCTTGGGTGAGCCCGAGTTCACGCGAGATTTGGTACACGAGATACTCGACGTCGTAACCGACCCCGCGGGTGCCGTAGGAGCCGAGATACGACAGGTCCTTGCGCAACTTCGCCGAATTCACCCCGGCGGCAGCGGCGAGTTCCTCGGACGAGACCGTGGGAACACCCCGCTCCGACAGCGCACTGAGCGCCCGGAGGTACAGCGGAAGCCGCGCCACCGTCGCCTCGGGGATGCCACGTCCCCGTTGCGCCGGTCGCTCGGTACGCCCTGTAGCCACGCTGCTCCTGTGGGTGGGACCTGGGATTTCGATTGCCAGGTTAGGCTTTTGTGAACGTACGCACAAAGTAGGTGTCCGATTTGCGCGCCTGTCGTGATGCTCGTCACGCCTTGGTTCCGAAGCGGAGCGTGAACTCGATCACACGAGGTGACCTTCGCGTGGTCCATGCGTAGTCGTGGTCTCCGATCGCGCACGCCCCCTCACCGTACGTGTCGGCGATATTTCCCTCCGGCGGCCCCTTCGCCGGCCCCTCGCCCGGCGTCCGCCACGTGGCCGGCCCGGGACCGGGATCCGCTCAGCCGCCCAGTGCGCGACGCAGCCGCCGCTCGTCCACCCGCCAGAAGTCGTGCTGCCTGCCGTCCACCATGGTCACCGGGATCTGCTCCCAGTACTTGTGCTGCAGCTCCGCGTCCTGGGTGATGTCGACCTCCGTCCAGGTCACGCCCAGCTCCCCGGTCACCCGTTCGATGACGGCGCGGGCGTCGTCACACAGGTGACAACCGGGCTTGCTCAACAGCGTCACGGTGCGGGTCGCGGCGTCGGTACGGCGGCGGAAGAGATTCACGTCCTCGATTGTCACCCGCCGAGGGCGCCGGCCAGAAGGCCGCTCCCGGACCGGCCCGATCCGGTCCCGGCGACGCGCCGGACGAGGCCGGGCTTCATCCGGGCGGCGCGCCGTCGCAAGACGACCGCCACACACCCGCAATACGCGCCTACTACGCTCGGCTCCATGGTTCTCTTGCGCCGGCGATCGACGACCAAGAACACCAACGACAGTGCCGTGCGGGCGGGTGAGGCCGCCGCCGCGGCGGCACACGCGAGCGTCCCGCCGCGCGCCCTCGGCGACGACGGCCTGCCGCCGCGGATCGGCGCCGCGTTCTTCGACCTCGACAACACCGTGATGCGCGGCGCGTCGATCTTCCACCTGGCCCGGGGGCTGTACGCGCGCCGGTTCTTCGGCACCCGCGACATCGCCCGGTTCGGCTGGCAGCAGGCCCGGTTCCGGCTCGGCGGCGAGCACATGGGGCACGTCGGCGACGCCCAGGAGATGGCGCTGTCGTTCGCCAAGGGCCACACCGTCGAGGAGATCCGGGTGATCGGCGAGGAGATCTTCGACGAGTGCATGTCGGACAAGATCTGGCCGGGCACCCGGGGACTGGCCCAGATGCACCTGGACGCGGGTCGCCAGGTGTGGTTGGTCACCGCCGCACCGATCGAGATCGCCACCACGATCGCCGGCCGACTGGGTCTGACCGGCGCGCTGGGCACCGTCTCCGAGACCCGGGACGGCGTGTACACCGGGCGCCTGGTCGGCGAACTGCTGCACGGCGAGGCCAAGGCGGAGGCCGTCCGCGCGCTCGCGGTGAGCGAGGGCCTGGACCTGACCGACTGCTCGGCCTACAGCGACTCGGCCAACGACATCCCGATGTTGACCCTGGTGGGCGATCCGTGCGCGGTCAATCCGGACGCCCGACTACGCCGCCACGCCCGGGCGAACGGGTGGCGTGTAAAGGACTACCGCACCGGTCGCAAGGCCGCCCGGATCGGGCTGCCGGCCGCCGCCGGCGTGGGCGCGGTCGCGGGTGCGCTGGCCGCCGGCACCGCCGTTCGGCGCCGGGTGCCGGGCCGCGTCTGAGCGGTCCGCCCGAACACCCCCACACCCCCCGCGACCTGCGACGAGGGGGTCGTTTGCGGCTGTCCCGGGACACCCGATCGACGGCGAGTTGTCCGCATATAGCACACCCGACCCGTGACAACCCGGCAAACACGCAAAGAGCACACAACAGCGGTCGATCCCGGTAGCTTCACAACGCCGATGGGCACACTTGGTATCCCTTCCTTTACTAAGCGTTATTCTCGATCGGCGCACGGCGGTATCCAAGTTCCCTACTATGGGTGATCGATTCCGCACCGAACGTAATTACCGCTGAAGCAACAGGGAGTCCCGTGCACCGAATCGTCCGGGTTGACGTGTCCGGGCTGGCGACACTGCGTGCGGCGGTGTGCGCGAGCTTTGCCCCCCCGTCCGTCGGCTTCGCCGCCACCGCCGGTTACGGCGCGGGGGTTTGCTACGCGACCCCGGCCGGACCCGTGGGCTTCGCCCTCGCGTCGCGCGCCGGCACCACCGAACCGACCCGTCCGACCCGAGGATCCGGGTACACCCGGGGACCGGGTCCGGACGGCGAGGCCCGCCGCATCATGGCCCTCGTCGAACTCGCCCAGGACGGCGACGGCGACGCATTCGCCCAGCTTTACGACAACTACTTCGACACCGTCTACCGGTACATCTACTACCGGGTCGGCGGCCGCGCCGTCGCCGAGGACCTGACCAGCGAGACCTTCCTGCGCGCGCTGCGTCGGATCGGCACCTTCACCTGGCAGGGCCGTGACTTCGGCGCCTGGCTGGTGACCATCGCGCGCAACCTGGTCGCCGACCACTTCAAGTCCAGCCGGTTCCGCCTGGAGGTCACCACCGGGGAGATGCTCGACGCGAACGAGGTCGAGTCCAGCCCCGAGGACTGTGTCCTGGAATCGCTGTCCAACGCGGCCCTCCTGGACGCCGTGCACAAGCTCAACCCCCAGCAGCAGGAATGTGTGACCCTGCGCTTCCTGCAGGGACTCTCGGTCGCGGAGACCGCACAGATCATGGGTAAGAACGAGGGGGCGATCAAGACGTTGCAATACCGCGCCGTACGGACCCTCGCCCGACTGCTGCCCGAGGACGTGCGGTGAATCACACTTCCGTAACCTTCGGGGTCGCCGGATCGTTCTCCTCGATAGCGAACCCCTTCGGGGATCGTTGCGGCGGGGAGCCGCCCTGTGGCCCCCGACCCGGAGACTTCCCTGGACGGACATCCGGGGAGAGGAGGTGCGGCCTGTGAGCATTGCGGCCCTGGATCGGCGACCCGCGAACGCCTTCGCGCGAGCCCTCGACGAGAACGACCGCAACAACCGATCGGCAGAGCCCCCGCCCGGGCTGGCCCCGCTACTGCGGACCGCCGAGCTGCTGCGAGATCGGTCCGAGTCGGCACCCGTGCCGAGCACGGACTTTCGAACCGCGCTCCGGCAACGGCTGCTGGACGAGGCTGCGGCGCTGCCCGCGACCGAGGGCAGCGCCACCGTGCCCGCGCCCCGCGGCGCGCACCGGCGCAAGGAGCTCGTGGCCCCGCCGCGCACCGTGCGCTGGCGTCGGCGCGCGGCCATCGCGGGCACGTTCGTCGTGGTCACCGGCAGCGGCCTCGGCGGGGTGGCGTACGCCAGCTCCGACGCGCTGCCCGGCGACATGACGTACGGCGTCAAGCGCACGGTCGAAGACTTCAAGATCTCGCTCGCGGACAACGACCACGAGCGCGGCGAGCGCTATCTCCAGCAGGCCGAGACCCGAATGGGCGAGGCCGAACAACTGCTCAAGCGGACCGGCCGAACCCCCGCCGACAAGGCGACGGTGCGGCACCTGCGGCAGGTGCTCGACGACTGGCGCGAAGAGGCCGACAAGGGCCGCGCGCTGCTCACCGACCACTTCCGCAAGAGCGGCAGCGAAGGCCCGATGCGCAATCTGGCCGACTTCGCCCGGTCCGGCCACGAGCGCATGGACCGGATCGGCGACCGCCTCCCACCGGAGCTCGCCTCCGAGCGGGACCGGGTCCGTACCCTGCTCACCGCGATCAACGAACAGGTCGCCCCGATCGCGGGCACCGCGGGCAAGACCTCGTCCGCACCCGCCGAGAATGGGCGCTCCGGCGGCTCGCCGGCCGCTCCGGGCGCGAACCCGCCCGGCGGGCCGGACACCGGGTCACACCCGCTCGCCCCGCAACCGCCCGGCTCGGGCGGCACCGCGGCGAACGGCGCACCGCAGCCGAACGGCTCGGCGGCACCGGGCGGTTCCGCTCCACAGCAGCAGCCGCAGAACGGCGGCCTGCTGCCGGGGCTGAACATCCCGCTGCTCGGCGGCCCGCCCGCGCAGAGCCCCAGTGCCCAGTCCGGTGGCGCGGGCACGACGCCGACCCCGGCGAAGACGCCCAAGGGTCAGATCCTGCCGCCGCTGCTGCCCGGCCTGCCGGGTATCGGGCTCAACCTGCTCGGCCCCGCGGAGGACGAACCGCAGGGCTGACCCCGACCGGGCCGGGCCCGGTCGACCGGTGAAGACGCGAGCGGCTCGTGGACGAGTGTCCACGAGCCGCTCGCGCCGTGTGCCGAAGCCCGGGAGGCGCGCCCCGGAGGAGGCCGAAGCCGGAGCGCGCCCGCGAAGCCGGGGAACCCGTGAAGCCCTAGAAGAAGACCGACCGCCGCTGCATCAACAACCGATAGATGGTGTGCTGGATGGTCTCGCGCACCTCGTCGGTCAGGTTGAAAACGACCATCGGGTCGTCCGCCGCCTCCTCCGCGTACGCGTCCGTGTGGATCGGCGCGCCGAACTCGATCCGCCACCGGGTGGGCAGCGGCACCAGGCCGAGCGGGCCGAGCAGCGGGAAGGTAGGCGTGATCGGGAAGTAGGGCAGGTTCAGCAACCGGGCCAGCGTGCGCACGTTGCCGACCATCGGGAAGATCTCCTCGGCGCCCACGATCGAGCAGGGCACGATCGGCACCTGAGTGCGCAGCGCGGCCGAGACGAACCCGCCGCGCCCGAAACGCTGGAGCTTGTACCGCTCGCTGAACGGCTTGCCCAGGCCCTTGTAGCCCTCCGGCCACACCCCGACCAACTCGCCCTTGGCGAGCAGCCGTTCGGCGTCCGCGTGGCACGCGAGGGTGTGTCCGCTCTTGCGCGCCACCGAGCCCACCAGCGGCAATTGGAAGACCAGGTCGGCGGCGAGCAGTCGCAGGTTGCGTTGGTCGGGGTGGTGGTCGTGCACCGCCACCTGCGTCATCAGCGCGTCCACGGGCAGCGTGCCCGAGTGGTTCGCGACGATCAGCGCGCCGCCCTTGGCCGGGATGTTCTCCAGGCCGCTGACCTCGATCCGGAAGTACTGCTCGTACACCACCCGCAGCGCGGCCATCAGTTTGTCGTTGAGCTCGGGGTCGAAGCCGAACTCGTCCACCTCGTAGTCGCCGGTGATCCGCCGTCGCAGGAAGGCCAGCCCGTCCGCGGCCTTGTCCTCCCAGCCCGGTCCGGCCACACCGTCCAGGAGTCCGGCGGCGGCACCGCCCACGACCCCGCCCACCGCGCCCGCGAGCGAGCCGAGCAGCGAGCGCCCGGTCCCGGGCGCGCGCCTGGGCCCGGCGCCCGGCGCCTCCTCGCGCTCGCGGATCGCCCGCCCCTCGATCGACCGCACCGGCACCTCGCCCTCGACCGGCTCGGGCACCCGGACCGCCCGCGCGGGTCGGGCGGGCCGCCGCGCCGACCGGGGCGCGGGCGTCCGCGCTCCGGAGGCGGCGCCGTCGAAGGGAATGATCCGGGCGTCACCCATCGGGGCTCCTCCTGGTGAGCAGCAACGTGGCCAGTCGATCGGGCACCTGTGCCAGGCGCCTGGGGTCGAGCAGGCCGGCCGAACGTCGACCCCAGGCATAGTCGGCGAACGTCTCGGCCGTGCTCCTGGCCGCGACGAAGCCCAGTTTCTCCCGGGCGCGCGTGGGGTCGACCACACGCCCATGGGTGAGCAGTCGCACCTGCTCGGCGGACAGGTGCACCGAACCCGCGCGGCGCAAACCCTGATTGACCAGGCCGACCGCGGCGGCCGGGAAGGGCAGCACCGGTCGACCGAGCCGACGCGCGGCCTGGGACAGGAACAGCACCCCCTCGGCGGCGATGTTGTAGGTGCCCGGCCGATCGGCCAGTACGGCGATCCGCAGCGCCTCCAGCAGGTCGTCCTCGTGCACGAACTGCAGGCGCGGGTCGTAGCCGAGCACCGTCGGCAACACCGGGAGCGCGAAGTAGGAGCCCATCGGCGAGTCGGTCCGCGGCCCGAGCTGCGGCGCGAACCGCAGCACCGTGACCGCGACATCCGGCCGGCGCCGGGCGAAGCCGCGCACGTAGCCCTCGATCTCCACGGCGTCCTTGGCCCATCCGGCGGAGGGCTGCACGCGCGGTTCGGTGTCCTCCGCGAACAGCGCGGGGTCGCGCGGCGAACCGCCGTAGACGGCGGTGGTCGAGCGCACCACCAGGCGGCGGATGGAGGGCGCCTTCTGGCAGGCGGCGAGCAATTGCATGGTGCCGATGACGTTGGTCTCCTTGATCGAGACCGCACCGCCCTGGGTCGACGGCAGTTCACTGGGACTCAGGTGCACCACGGTGTCCACCGCCGCCGAGGCGACCACCTTGGCGATCATCGGGTTGCGGATGTCGGCGAGCACGAAGTCCACGCCGTCCGGAGTGGACCCGGGCTCGACCAGGTCGACTCCGATCACCCGGTCGACTCCCGGCTCGTCGCGGATCATCCGCACGAAATCGGCCCCCGGGTCGCCGGCGACCCCGGTGACCATCACGACACGTCCCACGCTGTGCCTCCCCCCGCCCATGTTTGCTCGCCAGGTGATCGCCATGCGCTCGAATGGTGACGGAACGCATACGCGAGACGACAGGTTCCCAACGTATCCGTACCGACTACCCACCGGACGCACGTTTACGAGGCGTTCACACCGGTGGTGCACATATGCGGATCGGGAAACCCACCGGCAACGCCCCGAAAAGCACGACGACCGCCCGTCGCGCCCCCCGGAAGGGAACACGACGGGCGGTCGCCCAAGGCTTCAGCGGCATACGCCGGTGGGATGCCTACTTCTTGTTGCGACGCTGCACACGCGTCTTCTTGAGAAGCTTGCGGTGCTTCTTCTTCGCCATGCGCTTGCGACGCTTCTTGATGACAGAGCCCACCGACAACCCTCGCTCACGTGACGTTCCTACCGCGCGGAGCCGGATCAGCCCGCACAACTGGGGGCCAGCCTACTCGCCGCCCCGGCCCACCTCTAAACGAGGCGGTCCGTAATGCCCCCCTACGCTGTTTCCACGTAGGAGTCTCGCAGGTAGTCGTGGACGGCCTGCTCCGGAACCCGGAAGGACCGACCAACCCTGATGGCCGGCATCTCGCCACTGTGGACCAGGCGATACACCGTCATCTTGGACACCCGCATCACCGCGGCCACCTCGGCCACAGTCAAGAAGTTGACCTCGTTGAGAGGCCTCTCTCCAGAAGCCATGACGCACCGAACCATTCAGCACGCGTCGGGCGCCGGCTTCCCCTCCGGCGACTGCCACACGCACGTGCGTCCCTCCAGAGTAGTGGCGTGTGGTACCAGTGGGGAAGAGGAGTAGTTATCCCACCTGAATCGCCCATCAGGCTGTTTTATGGATTGATTCCGGACAGTCCGGACCGATCGAGGACGTAGGCCATGAGCGGTTTGTACAGGTGTGGCGCGACGTTGTCGTCCAGCGGAACGACCACCTCGACCCGGCCCTCCTCGGCCGCCACGAACAGCGCGGGGTCGTTGCAATCCGCGAATCCGATCGCCGGAACCCCCGCCTGACCCGCGCCGCCGGCCCACCCGTGGTCGCCGATCAGCAGATCCGGGAGCGGCTCGTTGCGGGCCGCCAGCTCGGCCAGCATCGCCCGAACGCCGCGCGCGGAGTGGGTGTGCCGGAAATCTCCCGTGTCGTCGACCACCATCGCCACGTCGCCCCGGTAGCGCACGGTGCGGCTCTGCCCGCCCTCGGCGGTCGGCGTGCGATAGGTCCAGCCCGCTGCGGGGCGCAGGAGCGTACACCCGGCGTCGCGCAGCACGCGCGCCAGCGTGCGGTACCAATCCTGTAGGCCGTCCGGGTGACCCGTCGCGACGATGACCCGCTCGCGGCGCTTCGCGGCGAGGGCGACCCGATCGGCGTAGGCGTCCAGGGCGGCGATGGTCAGGTCCGGGTCGATGGTGTCCTGGCCGCTGCGGTGGGCCGGGTCGGCGACCACTCCGCAACGGCGCACCATCAGCGCCAGCACGTCGTCCGCGTTCCACCGACCGTCCGGTTCGAGGCCGAACAGATGGCCCGGGTGCCGCTCGCTCATCAGTCGGTAGTGCCGGAGGTTGTTCTCTCTCGACGTCGCCACGTCACCGGCGATCCGGCCGCGCACGAGGTGGGAGCGAAGCTCCGAGGGGGTGGGAACCGCAACGGTCACGCACAGCTCCTTGAGTCACGGGTCGAGGTCACGGGAGGCATCGCGACCACGGGTCACAGATCGAACATCGGGTCGAGGCCGTGGGCCGGGAAGACCGCTCGGCGGGTGGCCAGAATTGATTGGTCGGTCCGGTCCGCCGGGTCGTACCCCGTGGAGAACGGCCGAAAATCGCCGGTCCCGCCGTCGGTCATCCGCTGCGGTCCCGACTCGCGGGTGAGCATGCGGACCTCCTCGCGCCAGTCGAGCGGTACGTCCCGGGTGGGTTCGATGGGGTGGCCGGCCGCCTCGGCCACCAGGTGCGTCCAGGTGCGTGGGACCACGTCCACCGCCGCGTAGCCTCCGCCGCCGGTGGCTATCCAGCGCCCGCCGGCGTGTTCGTGCGCGAGCGCGTGCAACGCGGCATGCGCCGTGCGCTGCGCGTCCACGCTCAGCGCGAAGTGGGCCAGCGGGTCCTCCACGTGGGTGTCCGCGCCGTGCTGGGTCACCAGCGCGTCCGGGCGAAACGCGGCGAGCAGCGGCGGCACCACCGCGTGGAACGCGCGCAGCCACGCGGCGTCGGCGATGCCGGGCGGAAGCGCGAGGTTGGCCGCGAAGCCCTCGGCGTCCGGCCCGCCGACCTCGTCCGGGAAGCCGGTGCCCGGGAACAGGAAGCGCGGGCTCTCGTGCAGGCTGATGGTGAGCACGCGCGGGTCGTTCCAGAACGCCTGCTGCACGCCGTCCCCGTGGTGCACGTCGATGTCCACGTAGGCGACCCGCTCGGCGCCGAGTTCGAGCAGGCGGGCGATGGCCAGCGCGGGGTCGTTGTACACGCAGAAACCGCCCGCCGAGGCGGGCATCGCGTGGTGCAGGCCGCCCGCGAAGTTGATCGCGTGGTCGGCGCCGTCCGGGTGTTCCGGGCCCAGCCACACCGCGTCGGCCGCGGCGATCGAGGCGCCCGCAATCAACGCGGACACGTCGTGCATGTCGGCGAACGCGGGAGTGTCCACGGTGCCGAACCCATAGCTCTGATCGGCCCGCCCGGGGTTCTCGGAGGCGGCCCGCACGGCGGCCACGTAGGCGGCGGTGTGCACCGTGGTCAGTTGCTCGTCGGTGGCGGTCCCAGGCGTGCACACCCGCAGTTCCGGCAGGTTGTGCAGGCCGAACGCGCGGATCAGGTCGATGGTCAGGCGCAGCCGTACCGGTTTCATCGGGTGCCACGAGCCGAAGTCGTAACCGGTCATCCGGTCGTCCCACATCACCCGCACCGCTCGACTCATGCGGTCACGCTACCGCCCGACCCGGCTCACGATCATCGGTCGTGAGCGGGTTCACCGTGCGGGGCGAAGGCACGGGCCAGCGGCACCACGGCGAGCACCAGGAACAGCGGTACGAGCATCGCGACGCGGAACGAGGCGAGGTCGGCGATCCCGCCCACGAGCGGGGTGCCGATCAGGAAGCCGACGTAGTTGAAGATGTTGAGCCGGGCCACCGCCTCGTCCGCGTCCCGCGGCGACTGCCGGCCGCCCGCGGCGAACGTCTGCGGGACCAGTACGCACAGGCCCACGCCCAGGATCACGAAGCCGAGCAGGCCCACCGCGGCGTGCGGGGCGGCGAGGACCACCGCGAAACCGGCCGCCGCGACCACGGCCCCGCCGCGGACCACGTTGACCATGCCCCAGCGGCGTACGCCGAGGTCGCCGACGCCGCGGCCGATCAGCGTGGTGATCATGTACGCGATGTAGGGGACCACCGCGAACGCCTCGGAGCTGTCCAGCACCTTCTCCAGGTAGACCGCGCTCCAGTTGGCCACCGTCGAGTCGCCGATGTAGGCGAACGTCATCACCAGGCACAGCGGGATCAACGGGCGCCAGGGCAGCTTGTACGCGGGCCGCTCCGGGTCGACGGGCTCGGTGGCCGGCGCCGCGGTGTCCGCGCGCAGGTAGCCGGGGCCGACCACGAGCAGAGCCGGCACGGTGAGCACGGCGGCGCCCGCGTACATCCACACCAGCGCGACGTCGCCCCACGCGCACAGCCCGGCGACCCCGGCGCCGGCCAGGCCGCCGAGGCTGTAGGAGGCGTGGAAGCCGAGCATGATGCTGCGCCCGGCGCGGCCCTGGATCGCCACGCCCTGCATGTTCATCGTCGCGTCCACCGCGCCCAGGGAGAGCCCGAACACGAAGAGCACGATCGCCAGTTGCCACAGCCGATCGCCCGCGCCGACCCCGATCAGGATCGCGCAGACGATCGGCTGGGACACCCGGAGCACGGTGTGGCTGCCGTAGCGCTTGGCCAGCGCGCCGGCGAGCACGCTGCCGACGCCGGCGACGATCGGCACCACCGACAGGACCGCGGTCAGCGTGCCGTCGCCCATGTCGTAGCGGCGCTGGATCGCCGGGATCCGGGTCACCAGGAGCGCGAAGGAGGCGCCCTGGATCAAAAAGCACGCGAGCAGGCTGAAGCGCGCGCGGCGCAGCGCTTCTTCCTTGGACGGCCCGGCCGCCGGTTCGGTCACCTGCATGGGCGTGCACGCTACCGACGGGTCACTTCCACGGACAGAGGCCGGGAAGATCTTTTGATGAATCGTCAGATTCCCTGGGCGGACAAACCGCCCGAAGCCCCTCGGATGCCCAGCAGTTCCGGCAGGTCCGCCATGTCCTTGAACAGCGAGTCGGCGTCCGCGAGCCGCTCGGGCGGGGTCATCGCGGCATAGCCGTAGACGGTCATCCCGGCGGCCCGCGCGGCCTGGACCCCCAGCGGACTGTCCTCGATCACCACGCACCGCGCCGGGTCGACGCCCATCGTGGCGGCGGCGTGCAGGAACAGGTCGGGCGCCGGCTTGCCCTGCGCGACGTCCTGGCTGCTGAACAGGACCGACTCGGGAAAGTGCCGGATCAGCCCGGTCCGGGTCAGCGCGAGCCGGATCCGCTCGTGCGTGCCGGAGGAGGCGAGGCAGTACGCGACGCCCGCGCGGTCGAGCGCGGCGAGCACGTCGGCGACCCCGACCACGGCCTCGAGTTCGGCCCGAAACCCGGCGAACACCCGCTCGTGGTAGACGTGGTCGAAATCGGCGGGCAGCGTGACGCCGTCCCGCTCGCGGACGATCGTGTGCACTCGCGCCATGGTGCCGCCGAGGTAGTCGCGCAGCGAGTCCTCGTAGCTGGTGGGCACGCCCAGTTCGGTGAGCAGCCCGGCGAGCGCCCGGTTGGCGATCGGCTCGCTGTCCACCAGCACACCGTCGTTGTCGAAGACCACCAGTTCGGGCTTCACTTGAGGCCCTCGGCGATCTCCTGCGACCGGTTGCTCGCGGCTTCCAGCGCGGCGAGCAGCGCGGCGCGCACGCCGTGGTTCTCCAGCTCGCGGATCGCGGCGATCGTGGTGCCGGCCGGCGAGGTCACCGCCTCGCGCAGCAGCGTGGGGTGCTCGCCCGAGTCGCGCAGCATCACCGACGCGCCGATCGCGGCCTGCACGATCAGGTCGTGCGCGGCGGCGCGCGGCAGGCCGAGCAGGATGCCGGCGTCGGTCATCGCCTCGACCAGGAAGTAGAAGTAGGCCGGACCCGAGCCGGACAGCGCGGTGACCGCGTCCTGCTGCTTCTCCGGAACCCGGATGGTCTTGCCCACCGACCCGAAGATCTCCTCGACCCGGCCCAGGTGCTCCTCGGTGGCGTGCGCGCCGCCGGAGATGGCGCTCATCCCCTCGTCCACCAGCACCGGCGTGTTCGACATGACCCGCACCACGGGGGTGCCGGCGGCCAGGCGCGCCTCCAGGAACTTGGTGGTGATGCCCGCCGCGCCGCTGACGATCAACCGGTCGGCGGGCACGTGCGGGGCCAACTCGTCCATCAGCGCGGCCATGTCCTGCGGCTTGACCGTCAGGATCAGGATGTCGGCGGCCTTGGCCGCCTCGGCGTTGGTGACCGCCTCCACGCCGTAGCGGCGGCGCAGATCCTCGGCGCGCTCGGCCCGGCGGGCGGTGACCAGGAGGTCGTCCGGGCTCTTGCCCGCCCGGATCATCCCGGACAACAGCGCTTCACCGATCTTCCCGGTGCCGACGACGGCAACCCGCTGAGCCATGGCCCCACACTTTCTCGCGTTCGTTGGTCCAACCGGAGGCACGGATGCCTCCGGTGGCCACCGTACGGTACGTACACGTGTCCTATGGGGTGCGTCGACGCAGGGTCAGCGCGCCGAGTGCCAGGGCCGCCAGGACGCAGCCGGCGATCACCGCGACATCGCGAAGCAGCAGGCCGGAGACCTCGTTGTCGGTGGTCAGCCGGGACATCGCGTCCACCGCGTAGGACAGCGGGAGCACGGCGGAGACCGCTTCGAGCACCGGCTGCATCTGCGCGCGCGGCACGAACAGCCCGCACAGCAGGAACTGCGGCAGGATCACCGCGGGCAGGAACTGCACGGCCTGGAACTCGGTGTGGGCGAAGGCGCTCACCAACAGCCCGAGGGCGAGCCCGAGCAGCGCGTTCAGTACCGCGACGCACAGGATCAGCCAGGTCGGTCCGGCCACGTCCAGGCCGAGCAGGCCGATCGCGAGCCCGGTGGCCACGACCGCCTGGACCACCGCGACCAGACCGAACGCGAGCGCGTACCCGCCGATCAGTTCGAGCTTGCGGATCGGCATGGTGAGCAGCCGCTCCAGCGTGCCGGTGGACCGCTCGCGCAGCGTGGCCACCGAGGTGACCAGGAACATCACCACGAACGGGAAGATGCCGAGCAGTGGCCCGCCGATCCGGTCGAACCGCTGCGGTTCGGCGTCGTAGAGCCAGTACAGCAGCGTGAGCAGCACGCACGGCACCAGCAGCATCAGCGCGATGGTGCGCGGGTCGTGCCGCAGTTGACCGAGCACGCGGCGCGCGGTGGCGGTGGTGGCGGTGCCGGTCATGACGCGCTCCCGGAGGTCGAGATCGAAGCGGCGACGGAGGTGCCGGCCGGGGTCGAAGCGGCCGGGCCGCGCGCGGAGTCGACCAGCGCGAGGAAGGCGGACTCCGCGTCCCGGGCCCCGGTCCGCTCGAGCAGCGCGGCGGGGGTGTCGTCGGCGAGCAGCGCGCCGTCGCGCAGCAGCAACAGCCGCTCGCAGCGCTCGGCCTCGTCCATCACGTGGCTGGAGACCAGCAGCGTGACGCCGTCGGCGGCGAGCCGATGGAACAGACCCCACAGGTCCCGGCGCAGCACCGGGTCGAGGCCGACCGTGGGCTCGTCCAGGACCAGCAGATCCGGCTCGCCGAGCAGCGCGGCGGCCAACGACACCCGGGCCCGCTGTCCACCGGACAGCCGGGCCACCTCGGCGTCCCGGCGATCGGTCAGGTCCACCTCGCGGAGCACCCGGTCCACCTCGCCCGCCGAGGCGCCCAGGATCGCGCCGAAGTAGCGCAGGTTCTCCCGCACGGTCAGGTCCGCGTAGACCGACGGCGCCTGGGTCACGTAGCCGATCGCGCTGCGCAGCCGCTTGTCCCCGGTGGGACGGCCCAACACCTCCAGTCGCCCGCTCACCTGTGCCTGCACGCCGACGATCGCACGCATCAGCGTGCTCTTGCCGCAGCCGCTCGGCCCGAGCAGCCCGGTGACGCTCCCGCGCGGCACGACGAACGACACGTCGTCGAGCACCACACGCCCACCACGCACGACCCGCAGCCCCTCGGCCCGGATCGCGTCCTCGGCATAATTCATCATGTGTTGAATATGCGCTCGCCGGCTCGCTTCGTCAAGGCCCTCCGACCCGGCGGGCCCGCCGGGTCGAGGCCCGGCCCGGCACGACCCCGCACACGACGAAAGGGCGCCCCGGCCGAAGCCGGGACGCCCTTTCGGAAACCGCCGTGGATCAGTCGAACATCGACACGTCACGCACCGCGCCCCGGTCCGCGCTGGTGGCCATCGCCGCGTACGCCTTCAGTGCCGTGCTGACCACCCGGTCGCGGTCGACCGGGCGGTACTTGCCCAGGTCGTGCAGCAGCCGCTCGCGGCGCTCGGCCAGCTCCTCGAAGGAGACCTCCAGCTCGATCCGGCGGTTCGGGATGTCGATCGTGATGATGTCGCCGTCCCGGACCAGCGCGATCGTGCCGCCGGCCGCGGCCTCCGGCGAGACGTGCCCGATGGACAGGCCCGAGGTGCCGCCGGAGAAGCGCCCGTCGGTGATCAGCGCGCACTTCGCGCCGAGCCCGCGGCCCTTGAGGAAGGACGTCGGGTAGAGCATCTCCTGCATGCCGGGACCACCCTTGGGGCCCTCGTAGCGGACCACCACGACGTCGCCCTCCTTGACCCGCTTGGTCAGGATCGCGTCGACCGCCGCCTCCTGCGACTCGACCACGACGGCCGGTCCGGAGAAGGTCCAGATCGACTCGTCCACGCCCGCGGTCTTGACCACACAACCCGCCTCGGCGAGGTTGCCGTACAGGATGCCCAGGCCGCCGTCCTTGCTGTACGCGTGCTCGACGTCGCGGATGCAGCCCGAGGCCACGTCCAGGTCGAGCGAGTCCCAGCGCTCGGACTGGCTGAACGCGGTGGCCGAGCGCACACACCCGGGGGCCGCGTGGAACAGCTCGACCGCCTCGGCGGAGGGCGAACCGCCGCGCACGTCCCAGGTCTTGAGCCACTCGGCGAGCGAGTCGGTGTGCACCGAGCGCACGTCCTCGTGCAGCAGTCCGGCGCGGTACAGCTCGCCCAGCAGCGCGGGCACGCCGCCCGCCCGGTGCACGTCCTCCACGTGGTATGGCGCGTTGTTCGGCGCCACCTTGGCCAGACACGGCACGCGCCGCGAGAGCGCGTCGATGTCGGCCATGGTGAAGTCCATCTCGGCCTCCTGCGCGGCCGCGAGCAGGTGCAGGATGGTGTTGGTCGAACCGCCCATGGCGATGTCCATCGCCATCGCGTTCTCGAACGCCTGCCGGGTCGCCACGTTGCGCGGCAGCACGCTCTCGTCGTCCTGCTCGTAGTAGCGCTTGGTGATCTCCACGACGGTGCGGCCCGCGCCCTCGTACAGCGCCTTGCGCGCGGTGTGCGTGGCCAGCACCGAGCCGTTGCCCGGCAGTGCCAGGCCCATCGCCTCGACCAGGAAGTTCATCGAGTTGGCGGTGAACATGCCCGCGCACGAACCACACGTGGGACACGCGGCGTTCTCGATCCGCTCCAGGTCCTCGTCGGAGACCTGGTCGGACGCGGAGTCGGAGATCGCGGTGATCAGGTCCAGGTGCGGGCGCACCCGACCGTCGACCATCACCGCGGTGCCGGCCTCCATCGGGCCGCCGGAGACGAACACGGCCGGGATGTTCAGCCGCAGCGCGGCCATCAGCATGCCGGGGGTGATCTTGTCGCAGTTCGAGACACACACCATGGCGTCCGCCTGATGCGCGTTGACCATGTACTCCACCGCGTCGGCGATCAGCTCGCGCGAGGGCAGCGAGTAGAGCATCCCGGAGTGACCCATCGCGATGCCGTCGTCGACCGCGATCGTGTTGAACTCGCGCGGGATGCCACCGGCGGCGGAGATCGCCTCGGACACGATCCGGCCGACCGGCTGGAGGTGGGTGTGCCCCGGTACGAACTCGGTGAAGCTGTTGGCAACCGCGATGATCGGCTTGCCGAAGTCCTCACGCTTGACGCCTGCGGCCATGAGGAGCGCGCGTGCGCCCGCCATTTCGCGACCGTGGGTGACCGTCCGAGACCTGAGTTGCGGCACTGCACACACCCTCTCAGCAATTCACCGGTGGATCCGGGGTGCTTTCGAGCTTACGTCCGCGAGCGCCGACGACGGCGCGGACGTCCACTATGCGACCCCCACGAGCGAACCCGGCCCGGCCCGACCGGACCCGACGACCGGACCCGACCCGGCCCGGCGGCGCTCAGCCGGTCAGGTGCCGCTGGAGGATCGGCGCGAGCCGGGCGGCCACCTCCGCCGCCGGCGTCGAGGCGATCGGCTCCAGTCGCAGTACGTAGCGGGTGAGCGCGGTCCCCAGGAGCTGGCTCACGCACAGGTTCACCCGCAGCGCCGCGTCCGCCCCGCCGACCCCCTCGGCCAGGCGCGCGATCAGCTCCGCGCCGACGAACTCGCGAAAGGCCGGGTTGCCGCCGTCGGACACCGCCGTGCGCAGGATGGCCAGCAGCCGGGTGCCGGTGTCCGGGTGCTCCCACAGCGTCACGAACGCCTCGGCCAGCCGCTCGCCCGCGTGCTCGGGGCCCGCCGCGAACACCCGGGCGGCCAGCGCCTCGGGCTCCAGCGGCAGGTCCATGGCCGCGATGAACACCCGGTCCTTCGAGCCGAAGTAGTGGTGCACGAGCGCCGGGTCCACGCCCGCGCCGCGGGCGATCGCGCGCACCGAGGCACCGGCGTAGCCCCGCGCGGCGAACTCGGCGCGGGCCGCGTCCAGGATGCCCTCGCGCGTCGCCGAGGCGTTGCCGCGCCGACCCGGCGGCCGGCCCGGGCCGCGCCGCGTGCCCGCCGACTCGGCGGCCGTTCGCGCCTCAGCCATAACGCCGCTCCGGCTCGGCCTCCGCGGCCAGGTGCAGGCGCGTGTACGCGAGCGCCTCGGCGAGATCCGCCTCACGCTCGGCGCGCGAGGAGCAGCGGCGGGTGTTCACCTCGAGCACGATCGTCCCGGCGAACAAGGTGCGCGCCAGGTGTTCGAGCAGTTCCGCGCACGGTTGGGTGCCGCGTCCGGGCACCAGGTGCTCGTCCTTGAGCGAGCCGCTGCCGTCGGCCAGGTGCACGTGCCCGAGCCGGTCGCCCATCCGGGCGAGCATGTCCATCGCGTCCGAGCGCGAGGTCGCGGTGTGCGACAGGTCGAGGGTGAAGTGGCGGTACTCCTCGTCGGAGGGGTCCCAGTCCGGCGCGTACGCGGCGACCTCCTTGTCCCGGTAGCGCAGCGGGAACATGTTCTCCACCGCGAACAGCACATCGGTCTCGCCGGCCATGCGCTCGATGCCGCGCACGAAGTCGCGGGCATAGCTGCGCTGCCAACGAAACGGCGGATGCACCACGACGGTCCCGGCGCCGAGCCGCTCGGCGGCGTCCCGCGCGCGCACCAGTTTGGTCCACGGATCCGTGCCCCACACCCGTTGGGTGATCAGCAGGCAGGGCGCGTGCACGGACAGGATCGGCACGCCGTGATGGTCGGACAGTCGCCGCAGCGCCTCGACGTCCTGGCTCACCGGGTCCGTGGAGACCATCACCTCGATCCCGTCGTAGCCGAGCCGGGCCGCGATCTCGAACCCGTCGGCGGTGGACTCGGGATAGACGGAGGCGGTGGACAGGGCGATCTTCGCGTCGGGGACGCGCAGAACCGCGTCCGGCCCTCGCGCCTCGGACGTGTCGGCCCCCGTACCGTGGAGTATGTCGTGGTCGGCCACGTCGCCCAGAGTAGAACCATCGACCGCCGACACGGCGGTATCGCGCGCATCGGTGCGTCCGAACCGGGGGCCGGACCACGGCATCCGGGTGAGCGGCGGGTCAGTCCATCCAGTCCAGCCGGCGCAGGATGATGCCCTCGCGCAGGGCCCACGGACACACTTCCAGCGCGCTCACGTTGAACAGGTCCAACGCCGCGTCGGCCACTATCGCGCCCGCGACCAGTTGGGGCGCCCGGCCCACGGACACCCCCGGCAGGGCGGCCCGCTCGGCCGAGGTCATCGCCGCGAGCCGGGGCAGCCAGTCGGCCAGTCCGGCCCGGCTGAGCGAGCGCTTGACGTAGGGCCCCTCGCCCGAGGCCGGCGCGCCGGCGATCCGGGCCAGTTGCTTGAACGTCTTGGACGTGGCCACCACGTGGTCGGGCCGGCCGAGCCGGCTGAACTCGGCGACCGTGCGTGCGATCTCCGCGCGTACGTGCTTGCGCAGCACCCGCATCTCGTCCGGCGAGGGCGGATCGGTGTGCAGCCAGGCCCGGGTCAGCCGGCCCGCGCCCAGCGGCAGCGAGGCCGCCGCGTCCGGCTCCTCGTCCACGCCCGCCGCGATCTCCAGCGAACCGCCGCCGATGTCGAGCACGAGCAGCCGGCCCGAGGACCAGCCGAACCAGCGGCGGACCGCCAGGAAGGTCAGTCGCGCCTCGTCGGCGCCGGTGAGCACCTGGAGGTCCACGCCGGTCTCGCGGCGCACCCGATCGAGCACCGCCTCGGAGTTGGCCGCCTCGCGCACCGCGGACGTGGCGAACGGCAGCAGGTCTTCGACGCCCTTGTCCTCGGCGACCTCCAGGGCCGCCGCCATCGTCCGCACCAGCAGATCCACCCCGTGCGGGGCGATGCTCCCGTCCGGCTCCAGGAGCTCCGCCAGGCGCAGTTCGCGCTTGTGCGAGTACGCGGGAAGAGGCCGAGCACCCTGATGGGCGTCGACCACGAGCAGGTGGACCGTATTGGAGCCCACGTCGAGAACACCGAGTCGCATGGTCACGAAGGTAATCCGTCGCCCCCGGCGCGCGAGCGGGGGCGTTCCCTCGGTTGCCACACCTTTGCCCGACGGACCACCCCGCGCCGAGCCCTAGGCTTGTCCCGTGCCTGAGGTAGACCTGGATTTTCCGCGCGCTTGGTTCGAATTCCCCGACCCCGAGGACGCCGATCAACTCTTTCGTTGCGACCTGACCTGGCTGACGTCGCGTTGGCAGTGCATCTTCGGCGCCGGTTGTCACGGCGTCGTGGCCGGCCGCGCGCCGGACGGGTGCTGCTCGCTGGGCGCGCACTGGTCGGACGAGGACGACGAGAAGCGCGTGCTGGCCTGGGCGGAACGGCTGACCCCGCAGACCTGGCAGTTCCACGACCTGGCCCTGGAGCAGGGCGTCAGCGAGTTCGAGGACGGCGACAAGCGCACCCGCCTGGTGGACGGGGCGTGTGTGTTCCTGAACCGTCCCGGGTTCGCCGGCGGCACCGGCTGTTCGCTGCACGCGCTCGCGCTGCGCGAGGGTGTGCACCCGCTGGAGACCAAGCCGGACGTGTGCTGGCAACTGCCGGTCCGGCGCACCTACGACTGGATCGACCGGCCGGACGAGACCCGCGTGCTGATGGTGACCATCGGCGAGTACGACCGGCGGGGGTGGGGACCGGGCGGGCACGACCTGCACTGGTGGTGCACCGGGAGCACCGAGGCGCACGGCGCGGGCGAGCCGGTCTATCTGTCGTACGGTCCGGAACTGCGCGAGCTGATGGGCGAGGCGGCGTACGCGGTGCTGGTCGCGGCCTGCGAGACCCGGCTGGCGGGCGGGCGGCCGATCGCGCCGCACCCGGCGGATCCGGTCGTCTGAGCGGTGCCGGATCCGGTCGCGGGGCCGGTGCCGGATCCGGTCTCGGGACCGTTCAGCCGGTCGGCTCGGGGCCGGCGCTCGTGGTGCTCGCGGGCGTCGTGCTCGGCGGGACGCTCGGGGAGGTCGTCTCGCCCGTGCGGCCCTCGATGGTGACCACCACGTCGCCCGGATCCACCTCCACCTTGGCCACCCACGACCCCCGAGGGGCCCGCTCGGCGTCGACCGAGACGGTGACGGTGTCCCGCTGTCCGGGGGCGAGCGTGCCGTGTGTGTGGCTCAGCCGCAACCAGGGCGCCGCCGTCCCGACCTGCCAGGCGACCGGCACCGGGCCGGCGTTGCGCAGCGTGACGACCGTGCGATCACCGGTGGAGGTGACCGTGACCAGGGGCGGCGTGGCACTCGGCACGCCGGCCGGCGCGGGCGGTGACGGGACCGCCCCGGGCGCGACCTCGGCCGGTCCCGCGGCGGGCGACCCGGCCGGGGAGATCGGCGCGAAGCCGTTCCCGTGGGGTGTGTCGGCCACCGCGGGACTCATCGTCGCCGCCGCCGGCGAGCGCGCGGGCCCGATCGGTGGTGTGAGCGCGACGGGGCCGTTCGGGCCGTCCGCCCGCGCCGACGCGATCGTGACGGCCTTGGCGCTCGACTCCCCGGCCGACCCGCCGGACGCCTGCCACAGGGCCAGCGCCGGCGCGGCGACGACCGCGGCCACCACGACCGCCGCGATCACCGTGGCCCGGCGGCGATTGCCGCGCTCGACCACGCGGGCGCGAAAGACCGGGAAGCCTGCCCGGTCGAACTCGGCGACCCGACGGGCGAGCTCCGGCGGGCGCTGGGCCGAGCGCCCTTTGCCCACCTCGCCCAACACCTCGATCCGCAGCGCCGCCGGCGGGGCGATCAGCGCGAGCCCGACCGGGGCCGCCGCCGCGCCGGTGGTCGGCGCCAGGCAGGTCGCGGCGCGGCGCACCCGCGGTCCGCACCGCCGACATGTCTCGACGTGCGCGATCAGCCGCTCGCGCAACGCGGAGGTGAGCCGCGCGCCGGCCAGTTCCCGGCCCTCCGCGCACCCGTGCGAGGCCGCGGCGCCCGCGACCGCCGCCCGGGTGCGGTCCACCTCGCGGCCGGCGCCCAGGAGCAGGCTGCGGGCGTGTTGCTCGTCGCAGCCGAGCACGGCGGCCAGCCCGCGTGGGTCGAGCCCGTGCCGCACCGACAACTCCAGCGCCTCGCGCCGCTCCGGGGTCAGGCCCACGGCCTCGGGCCAGGCGAGTTCGTCCAGGTCGCCGTGCCGCGCGGAGGCGCGACCGGCCTCGGTGCCCGGGAAAAGGTCGACGGGATCGTCGGCGTCCGAAGCCGGCGGCAGGCAGCGCTCGTGCGCCCACACCACCCGCACGTCCTCGGGCCGCGCGGGGCCGCTGCCCACCCGCACGTGCGCGTCCAGACGGACCAGGCACTCGTAGCGGGCGAGCGCGTACAGCCACGGTTTGAGCAGGTCCAGGTCGGGGAGCCGGCCGATGTGACGGTCGGCCAGCACGAAGGTGCTGCGCAGTGACTCCGCAGCTGCCCGATGATCGCGCAGCACCGAGAGGCAGTAGGTGTAGAGCCCTTCGGCGTAGGCGTCGTAGGCGGCGCGTCCCCACGAGAGCACCGCGGCGGGGGGAGTGGAGCAAGGAGCCCCTCCCGGGGCAGCCGCCGGGCCGGTTACCGAATCCTTCACGCTCGTGAACGTAGGTGTCCGAGAGCCGCCGACTCAGGTGATTTGCACTTTCATACGCCTTTCGAGGTCGACAATCATACTTTCGAGTGAATGTCCGTCACCTTTGGCCGGATTTTTTCATCGAACCTCCACGCGACGCCCCGGACCACGGACCGCGAGCGAAACCCCCGTCGGATTCGCCGAAACGCTCACTTCCCACGTGGCGGCCGGTGCCATGTCCGGATTCGCCGAGATCGTGATCGATATCGACTGGCCGTTGGCCAGCGTTCCGGAATTCGGACTCGCCGTGAGCCAATCATTTTCCGACATGCCCAGGGACCACGTGACCGGTCCGTTCTCGGCGGTGAGCCGCACGACCCGCGCGGCGCCGTCGGACCCCAGCTCCAGCACACGGCTCGACCACACGAGCGTGCCCCGGGGCGCCGGATTGCCCTCGGTGGAGCCCAGCGACCGGGGCCGGTTCACCGGAAGGCCGGCCGCCGAAGCCGGGCCGCCCGCCGGGGGCTTGGCGCTCCTGCTGCTCCGGGTGGTCGGCTTCGCGCTGCCGGCGCGCGTGCCCGGCAGCGCGGTCGGGCCACGCGACGCGGTCGGCCCGGGCACGGACGCGCTGCTCGGCGCGACCGAGGGCGCCGCCGGCGGGTGCACGGCCGCGGGCTGATCCGGCACCTGGGCCGACCCCAGCGCCACCGGCGTGCCCTCGCCCCCGGCCCCCGGCCGCACCAGCACGCCCAGCGTCGACACCAGCGCCGCGACGACCGCGCACGCCACCACCATCGGCACCCGCGAACGGGGCCGGCCGGTCCCCCTCGGGAAGGCGCCGCGGTCGGCCGACGCGCCGACACCGCCCCACCCACCGAAGGCCGCCGTCCCGTTCACGAGCAACTCGGTCCGGATCGAGTACGGCGCGGCGGGCGATCCGCCCGCCGCCAACAGCTCCCGCGCGTCCACCTCGCCCGGTCGCAGCGCCACGCAGTCCGGGCACGAGTCCACGTGCAGGTACAGCGGCGGGCGCAACGTCGCCTCCACCGCCGCGCCCTCGTCCGGCAACAACAACGCGAGCTCGGGGCAGTCCCGGCGCGCGTGCGTGGCCACCGCGTACACCGCCAGCGCCTGCTCGAACTGCGCCCATCCGCGTGCCAGCGCGCGCTCCACCCGCCGCTCGGACAGCGCCAGCACATCGGCCAGTTCCGCACCGTCCAGGCCGTGCCGCACACACAGGTCCAGCGCGATCCGCTCGACCTCGTCCACCGCCCACAGCGCGTACGGAACCAGCGGCGGCAGCCGATGCCGGTCGGGCACCGTCCACGCCGCACCACCCGCGGCCAACACCTGCTCGACCACCCCGGGCCCGCGCCGGCCACCGGCCGCCCGGGCACACTCGGCGCGCGCGAGCGCGTACAGCAGCGCCCGGGTCCGCCCGGCCTCGCGCAGCAGCCGGATCCGCTCGGGCCCGACGGCCAGCGTGTCCCGCACCACCCGCACGGCGACCTCGGGGTCGTGCACGAGCCCCACGCAGAAGCCGAACAGGGCGTCGCCATGGGCGTCGTACAACGCGACCGCGTCGGGCACCGCCCCCGTCACGTCCGTCGTCCCCGACCCCTGCCCCGCAACGTCCCCACGCGCCATGCCGCCACACGGTAGGGAGAACGGCCCATGGTCACCATCTCTTTGCGGGCTCGGTGACAGGATCAAGACATTCCGACCGTGATCGATCGGACGCCGGTCATCGATGTCGGCGCGGGCCGTTAACGTTCCTGGCATGGCCAGGACCACTACGAAGGATCGCCCGTCGTACCGCTGCACCGAATGCGGCTGGACCGGGCCGAAATGGCTGGGCCGCTGCAACGAGTGCCACGCGTGGGGCACGGTCGAGGAGTTCGGCGCGCCCAAGGCCCGTTCGATCGTCGCCGGCCCGGTCACCACGGCAGCGCTGCCGATCGGCCGGATCGACGTGCAGACCGCCAAGTTCCGTTCGACCGGCGTCGACGAGCTGGACCGCGTGCTCGGCGGCGGCCTGGTCCCGGGCGCGGTCGTGCTGCTCGCGGGCGAGCCCGGGGTCGGCAAGTCCACCCTGCTGCTGGATGTGGCGAGCAAGTCCGCCTCGCCCGCCGCGCGCACGCTCTACATCACCGGCGAGGAGTCGGCCGCCCAGGTCCGACTGCGCGCGGGCCGGATCGGCGCGCTGAACGAGGAGCTCTACCTCGCCGCCGAGACCGACCTCGCCGCGCTGATCAGCCACGTCGACGCGGTCAAGCCCGCGCTGCTGGTGGTCGACTCGGTACAGACCATCGCCTCGCCCGCGATCGACGGCGCGCCCGGCGGCGTGTCGCAGATCCGCGAGGTGACCGGCGCGCTGATCCGGATCGCCAAGGAACGCAACATCGCCACCGTCCTGGTCGGCCACGTCACCAAGGACGGCTCGATCGCCGGCCCGCGCCTGCTGGAGCACCTGGTCGACGTCGTACTGCACTTCGAGGGCGACCGACACGCCCGGCTGCGCCTGGTCCGCGCGATCAAGAACCGCTACGGCACGGCGGACGAGGTCGGCTGCTTCGAGCTGCACGACGAGGGCATCACCGGCCTGACCGACCCCAGCGGCCTGTTCCTGACCCAGCGCCAGGAGCCGGTCTCCGGCACCTGCGTCACGGTCACCCTGGAGGGCAAGCGCCCCCTGGTGGTCGAGGTACAGGCACTGGTGGCGCCGTCGCAGATCCCCACCCCGCGTCGGGCCACCTCGGGGCTGGACTCGGCCCGGATGGGCATGGTGCTCGCGGTGCTCGAGCGGCGCGGCGGGGTCCGCCTGGAGAAGACCGAGATCTACACCGCCACCGTCGGCGGCGTGAAGCTCACCGAACCGGCCGCCGACCTGGCCGCGGCCCTCGCGCTCGCGGGCGCCGCCGCCGACCACCCGCTGCCGTCCAAGCTGGTCGCGATCGGCGAGGTCGGCCTCGCGGGCGAGATCCGCCGGGCCACCGGCGTGCAGCGCCGGCTCGCCGAGGCGTTCCGGCTCGGCTTCACCCACGCGCTGGTGCCGCCCGACCCCGGCAAGGTCCCCAAGGGCATGAAGGTGATCGAGGTGGCCGACATCCGCGAGGCGCTGCGCGCGTTCAACCTGGTGTCGCACCGCGAGCGAAAGCCCGATCGCGAGTGACGGGCCGACCCGCGGGCACCCCGGGAAGCGGACCCGGAGGGGACACCGGCGGGACGCTCCGATGCCGGCCGACAACTTTCCGGGTGCCCCGAGGAGTGACCGGGCGTCGCCTCGGAGATACTCGACAAGCGGAACGGCATGCGCGACCTGTGCCGAAACACGGCTTCGGGCCGGATAAGGCGACCGGTCGGCGGTCGGGAGGCACTAGACTTTTCCACCGATCTTCCGACGTAGCGGCCGACCTGTGTCGACCGCAGGTCCTGAGGCGCTCCCGGCCGTGCATACCGGAGCAAATGCCCGGGTGACGGCCGATGGCCGGCCGAGGATGGCAACGACCACGGGGAGTTCTGTGGCTACGAATGACCGGACCGACAAGGGCACGAGTGCCGACGCGGCCCTCGTGAGGGCCGCGCTGCAATCCGTGGCCCCGGGCACCGCCCTGCGCGACGGCCTGGAGCGCATTCTCCGGGGCAACACCGGCGGCCTGATCGTGCTCGGTTTCGACAAGGCGGTGGAGGCGCTCTCCACGGGCGGTTTCGTGCTGGACGTCGAGTTCTCCGCGACCCGGCTGCGCGAGCTGTGCAAGCTCGACGGCGGGGTCGTGGTCGACCGCGAGTGCACGAAGATCGTCCGGGCGGGCGTGCAACTCGTCCCGGACCCGTCGATCCCGACGGAGGAGACCGGCACCCGGCACCGCACCGCCGAGCGGGTCAACAAGCAGACCGGCTACCCGGTGGTCTCGGTGAGCCAGTCCATGCGCCTGATCGCGCTCTACGTCAACGGCAAGCGACACGTGTTGGAGGACTCGGCGGCGATCCTGTCCCGGGCCAACCAGGCGCTCGCCACGCTGGAGCGCTACAAGCTGCGGCTCGACGAGGTGTCGGGCACGCTGTCCGCGCTGGAGATCGAGGACCTGGTCACCGTGCGGGACGTGTGCGCGGTGTCCCAGCGACTGGAGATGGTGCGCCTGATCGCCCGCGAGATCGACGGCTACGTCACCGAATTGGGCGTCGACGGGCGTCTGCTCTCGCTGCAACTGGAGGAGCTGATCGCGGGCGTCGAGGACGACCGCAAGCTGGTCGCCCGCGACTACGTGCCCGAGCGCGCGATCAAGCGCGGCCGGACCGAGGCCGACGTGCTCGCCGAGTTGGACGGTCTCGCCCACGCGGACCTGCTCGACCTGCAAACCGTGGCCCGCGCGCTGGGCTTCACCTCGGGGCACGAGGTGCTCGACTCGGCGGTCAGCCCGCGCGGTTACCGACTGCTGGCGAAGGTCCCCCGGCTACCACCCGTGGTGATCGAGCGGCTCGTGGAGCACTTCGGCGGTCTGCAGAAGCTGCTCGCGGCCAGTGTCGACGACCTCCAGGCCGTGGACGGCGTCGGCGAGGCCCGCGCGCGCAGCGTGCGCGAGGGGCTGTCCCGACTCGCCGAGTCCTCGATCCTGGAGCGCTACGTGTAGCCCCCTCCGCACGTCACGACGTCGCACACACGACGAAGGAGGGCCCCGGCGCAAGCGCCGGGGCCCTCCTTCGTCGTTCGGATGCGGATCGCCGCTACTTGCCCACCGCCGCGGTGAACACGAACTCGCCGGACGGCTCCAGGCCCGCCAGCGTGCCCTTCGCGCGGTAGGCGGCCTTGTCCGCGGGCGCGGCCTTGCTCTGCCCGCCGTTGGTCGCGCACTGCGCGGCGTTGGAGCGGGTCCAGGACCAGTCGCGAGTGATCGAGACGGCCTGCGCGTCGCCCTGCTGCAACTGCCGCACGTCGGTGGCCGCGCCGGCGACGCAGTCGGCCGAACTCCACAGCCGCTCGGGGCCGGAGAGCACCTCGATGTAGGCGCGGCTCGGCGCGAGGTCGACGTAGCAGGTGGGCCCGGTCTGATTCGTGACGATCAGCTTGAGCGCCACGTTCTGCGAGGCGTTGTAGGCCGTCTTGCCCGCGTCCACCGGCTGGATCTGCACCCGGATCATGTTCGGCGTGCACCACGTGCCGCCGTTCGGCGCGGCCTTCCCGCCGGAACTCGCCGCGCCGGAGTTGCCCGCGGTACCCGCGGACTGCCCGCCGCTCGGGACGGGTTGCCCGCCGGGCTGGCCGGACGTGCCCGCCGACGCGCCGGAGGTCCCCGCGCCGGGCGTACCGGTGCCACCGCCCGGGATCGGCGGATTGGCGCCATTGGTCGGGTTGGGCCCCGGCGTGATGGCGCTCGGATCGGGCGAGGCCGAGCCGCTCGGGGCCGGCTTCTTGTCCGCGGCGTTCTTCTTGTCGTCGGAGTCCCCACCGGCAGTGCATGCCCAGGCCACCAGCGCGATCAACAGCGCGAGGGCGAGCAGCACGACGACCCGCCGACGCCAATACACGGTTGACGGCAGGTGACCCACGGGACGGCGCATCGAGTCCACGCGCAAACTCTAGGGGAGATCGTTACGCCGTCCGGTGTAGCCACACCGTCCGACGCGTTGGAATTTCTCGCCGTGTCGTGCCCGAAGAAGCCCTGGTCGCAGGCCTATTCCGGCATTTGCGGGCAGAAGCCACCGTCACTCGCCCGAGTGACCGCCCATAACGTGCGAGGATCGGGGAGAGATGTCACACGCACTGCACGAGCCGATCCTCGACTGGTATTCGGCCCATCGACGCGATTTGCCCTGGCGAACCCCCGACGCTTCCGCGTGGGCGGTCGTGGTCAGCGAGTTCATGCTGCAACAGACCCCCGTGGTCCGGGTGTTGCCGGTCTACCAGGCCTGGCTGCGGCGCTGGCCCACACCGGCCGCGCTGGCCGCCGACGAGCCGGGCGAGGCGGTGCGGATGTGGGGCCGGCTCGGCTACCCGCGCCGCGCGCTGCGGCTGCACGGCGCGGCGGTCGCGATGGTCGAACGCCACGACGGCGAGGTCCCCTCCACCCACGCGGACCTGCTCGCGCTGCCCGGGGTGGGCGAGTACACCGCCGCGGCCGTCGCCTCGTTCGCGTTCGGGCAGCGCCACATCGTGCTGGACACCAACGTGCGCCGGGTGATCGGCCGGGCGATCGACGGCGTCGAGTACCCCCCGCAGGCCACGACGCCGGCCGAGCGCCGTACCGCGACCACGCTGCTGCCCGCCGCCGCGGAGACCGCCGCGACCTGGGCGGTGGCGGTCATGGAACTCGGTGCGCTGGTGTGCACGGCGAAGTCGCCCAAGTGTGTGGGCTGTCCGGTCGCCGCGCTGTGCGCGTGGCGCCTGGCGGGCAAGCCCGCGTACGAGGGCCCGCCGCGCCGGGGCCAGACCTACGCGGGCACCGACCGGCAGGTCCGCGGGCGGTTGCTCGCGGTGCTGCGGGATAGCCCCGGACCGGTGTCGCAGTCCGCGTTGGACGCGGCGTGGGACGAGCCCGTCCAACGCGCGCGGGCACTGGACGGGCTGGTCGCGGACGGCCTGGTCGAGCCGTTGGCGGCGGGCGTGTACCGGTTGCCCGCCGGGCCGCTCAGCGGCAGTACTTCTTCTCCGCGTCGATCGGATTCGTCGGAATCCGCATCGAGTTCCGTTTCACCGACCCGGTGAGGTTCTTCCAGAACCGCGATACCGACATGGGTTCGCGGGTCGCCTGCTGGAGTTCGCGAATACCGCCGCAGTTCAATGCCCGGCGGGCCGCCTCGACCTTGGCCGGATCGACATTGCGCAGGTCCAGCTGCGTACCCGGCTGGGTGAAGTCGGCGAGAATCCATTCGATGTAGGTCAGCTTGTCGTGCCCGGACCGGGTCCGATAGTCGAGGTCCAGGTGCGCGCCGAGCGGATTCGCCAGACCGAAGATGTCGATCGCCAGACCCGACGTCGGCACCAGCACCGCGGGCTGCCCGAGGGCGCCGTAGACCACCGAGTCGGTGATCGGGACGTGGTACTTGAGCGGTGCGGAGCGGAAGTCGAAGTTCAACATCCAGAACTTGTCGGGCTCGTGGTAGTAGGTCAGATAGACGAACTGCGCCCCGGGCGTCGCGATGTCCTTGTTCCACTCCGTGCCGACCCCTTCGAGCCGCTTCACGAACGCGTCCCGATAGACCTTCGAGGTGACCGGGTTCTCCTCGCCGGTCCAGGTCACGTACCACGAGCGGGTGTCCTCGATGTTCTTCGGCCCGAAGCCCTGGTACGGCACCCGCATCGAGGCCGCGCAGACCAGCGACCACGCGGCCAGCCCCGCCGCGGTACCCGCGTACAGCCGCTGCAACGGCAGCACCAGGACCGGCAGCAGGAACGCGAACGTGCCCGGCAGCAACAGACGGGCGTGCATGAAGTCGCCGCCGACCACGATCACGTAGCCGAGCAGCACCGTGCCGACGACCAGGGCGGTCGCGGTCAGCACCCGGATGCGATAGCGCTCGAAGTCGCCGACCGAACGGCCGATCGTGGCCAGCAGCCCGACCGCGACCGCGGTCAGCAGCAGCGGTGCCCAGATGTTGTACGGGCTCGCGTAGTCCTCGAAGTAGGTCCATCCGCGACCGACGTCGGTCTTGGTGCCCTCCTTGGCTATCGCCGTGTTGGGCAGCAGGACGCCGTAGTAGCCCATCCGGAAGATCTGGTAGAGCACCGGCAGCAGACCGCCGAACACCGCGAGCACGGCCAACCGCCTGCCGGTCGGCCGCAGCAGCAGCCACGCGGCCACCGCGAACACGATCGTGCCCAGCGCGAGGTCGGGCCGGACCAGCACACCCATGCCGAGCGCGAACGAGGTGCACGCCTGGCGCGCGAACGAGGAGTTGCGGTCCAGTCGGGCCAGCAGACACCAACTCGTGCCCAGCCAGACGAAGATCAGCCCCATCTCCAGGCCGGATGTGGCGAAGTCCCAGAACGGCGGCAGCGCGGCGATCGCCAACGCACCTGCGGGCAGGGGCCATCCGCCGCCCGGGAGGTCGAGGTAGAGCCGTCGGGTTCCCGCGGTCGCGAGCGCCAGACCGCCGACCGCGCACAGCAGCGAGCCGTACACCGCGATGGTGACCAGGTCGATCCCGGTCACCCCGCCGACCAGCGCGAGCAGCCACGGCCAGAGCGTCGAGGTCGCCGCCTCGGCGCGCTCGCCCACGTTGAAGTTGGGCCCGTTCCCGTCCAGGATCTGCTGCGAGACGCGAACGAAGATCAGTCCGTCGTCGCCGATCCAGCGCCGCCGGAAGCCGGCCAGCCCGAGCAACAGGGCCGGCACCAGCACGACGGCGATCGCCCATCCGGTCCGCGCGTCGAGCCGCTGCCACGGCCTATTTCGCGACATTTCCGGATCGATATTCGCCGCGCCCTCGGCCTCATTCTTTTCGGCCAAGGTGCTTCCTACGGCCATCGTCCTGCCCCCGAACTCCTGTCGTCCCGCACACCGATCCGCCCGATAATATCATCGGGAAAATTGGCGGTCCGAATTGCCCCCGAACCACGTTCGACAATGCGATCGAAAACCGAGTCGATCATCCGAGTGGGCACGGCGACATTTCGACATCCATATCCATTCTTTTCCAACGTAACGAAGCCCGCAGGAAAACGCATTTCCGTACCTCGCCCCGAACCGGCCGGCGTCGACCGACGCCCGGGAGCCCGGCGGCCCCCCGGCCGGACGGATCGCCACCTCCGCCGCCGGAACCCGCCCGGGAACCTTTTGCCCCGAATCCCGGCGCGCGGCGAGCCACCCGCGAATACTGGACGTACACGCGCCGGCTACGGAACGCGATGCGGCTCGGTCGCGGGCGCACACCGAGGATCGAAGGGGGACGCGGTGACGGAGGATTCCGGGCGCGACGAGCCCACGGCGGGCGACGCGATCCAGTGCATGGGTTGCCAGGGCACCGGCCTGGACACCTCCGGCCGGGTCTACCGCAGCCGACACCGCGAGGTGTCGACGATCTGGGCCGGCACCCGCTGCCCGCACTGCCGAGGCACCGGCTGGCTGCGCAACGGACCGGTCGATCCCCCGGAAGGCTCCCCCGGCGGGCCGTGGCGCACCGGCCGATGAACCGGCGAATCTAGCGCGCGTTCCCGGAGGCGGATCCGCGCAGGTAGCGGCGAAAGCCCTGCGCCGACTCGCCCTCGAAGCCGCAGGCCCGATAGAACGCGAGCACCTCGGCGCTGTCGGCCGACAGGAGTTGCACCTTGTAGCAACCCGCGTCGGCGGCGACCGTGCCGGCGGCGACCAGCAGTCGGCGGCCGATTCCGCGTCGCCGGTGGGTCGACGCCACCACGACGTTCTCCACGAACATGATCGGGTGGCCACCCCGCGTGAGGTTGGGCAACACCGCGCAGTCGGCGGTGCCCGCCACCATGCCGTCCAGATCGGCGACCAACACCGTGCGACCGCGCTGGGTGGCGATGTCCGCCCAGATCAGATGGGCGTCCTCGATCGGCAGAGGCACGTCGTCGGGATGGAACTCGGCATACAGCGCCAGCAGCCCGGACAGATCCCGAGCGGTCGCCGGGCGGATCGTCATGGTCATACCGAAAGCCTACAAATCGCGACGGCCTCGACCGGGATATACGCGCACCACACATCCGCCGCCGGATGCCCCGCCGAGCACCCCACCCGCCGCACCGGCCCTACTCGCCCCACCCGTCGCGTCAGCCCGCCCGCCCCGACCGCCCGGCGGCCCTGACCGGCCGATAGGTCATCCCGAGCCCGTCGTACACACGAGCGCCTCTGGCTGCCCGTGCACCGCCGGCCGGTCGTGTCGGCACAGCTCAGGCCCCGGCGACCACCACGGCCGCTCCGTCCGCGTCGGCCCAGGCCGGCGCCCGCCGGTCGGCCCCTGCGCGGTCCGGACACACATCGCGTCACCATCGCAGCGGCGCAGCAATTCGTCGTGATCGGTGATCTCCCACACGGCTCGAATCCTGTCGGACGACGCCCCGGCGGATCGCCCCCGGGCTCGGGACCCCACGGTCCCGTCCGCCCGGCCGGTAACCGGCCGACCCCGGGCGGTCACTCACCCACTCGGGTGAATCCACGGTCCTCGCCGACAATCCATCACCGCTCGAATTCCCGCTGCTGGCAGCCCTTCACGGGTGCCCGGCGGGCGCCGCCCCGACCGGCTCCGGTTGTCGCATCGGCCGATTAGCCGTCTGCTGGTGAGCGGAGCTCCCACACGACGACCGCCGTGTCGCGACATCCCTGTCGCGGCGCCGGGAACAGGAGCGTTGGCTCGTGAAGACGAACGTCACCCCGCAGGAACTGATCGGCCGCAAGGTCGTCGATTCCGAAGGCAGCAAGATCGGGACCATCGGCCAGGTGTATCTGGACGACCGCACCGGCGAGCCGGAGTGGGTCACCGTCAAGACCGGCATGTTCGGCGGCCGCGAGAGCTTCGTGCCGCTGGGCCCGGCCGACATGCAAGGCGACGACCTGCGTGTGCCCTTCGACAAGGAACTCGTCAAGGAGGCGCCGAGCCTGGGCACCGACGAGCACCTGTCGCCGGAGGAGGAGGCTCGCCTCTATCGGCACTACAGCGTCACGCCGTCGACCGGCATGACGCGCACCGGGACCACCGAGGGCACCGGGACCGCCGGTACGGCCGGCGGAGCAGCCGGTGCCGCCGGCGCGGCCGAGACGCGCCGGCATCCGGACATGTCCAAGTCGCAGCTCGCGGGCTCGGACAACGGCTTCGAGGAGTTGACCGGCAAGCACGACCCGTCGGTGCGCACCAACGACCCGCCGACGCGGATCGGTACGCCCGCCGCGACCACGGCCGCGGCCTCCGGCACCGCGACCGGTCGGCCGGCGATGGAGGCGGACACCGCCAAGGCGGGCATGTCCTCCTCGACCACGACCCGTTCGACCTCGGCCGACTCGGGCACGGCCCGGGGCGCGGCGATGTCCGCCAAGGCCGGTTCCGACGACGCGATGACCCGCTCCGAGGAGCGGCTGGACGTGCACGTCGAGACGATCGAGGCCGGGCGCGCGGCGCTGCGCAAGGTGATCGAGACCGAGCGCGTGGACAAGGTCGTCCCGGTGACGCACGAGGAGTGGGAGATCGTTCGCGAACCGATCGACAACTCCAACCGCCGTGCCGCGCTGGACGGGCCGGACATGCGTGAGAACGCGCACGAGATCGTGCTGCACGCCGAACGTGTGGTCGTCCGCAAGGAGGTCGTCCCGGTCGAGCGCATCCGGCTCGTCTCCAAGAGGGTGCAGGGCGAGCAGCGGGTGACCGAGGAGGTCCGTCGCGAGCGGATCGAGTTGCACGACGGGGACAAGGTGCAGGTCCTCGACGGCAAGGGCGAACGGCTGGACAAGAACATGGACAAGAACAAGAACACGAACATGTAGGGCCGTCCGGCCGGCTCCGCGAAGCCCCCGATCGTCTCCCGGTGCCTTTCTCCGGCGGCGTCCGGGGGCTTCGCCCCGCTCGGGGCACGGTTCGGGAAATTCGCGGGAAATCACCTCTTCCACCGGGCGTTACTCGCCAGTAGGGTCCGAGGCATGGACCTCACGGTGTTCGCCATTCCGGCCTTCACCCTGCTCATGGTCGTGGAATGGGTGTCGTACCGCTTCGCCCCCGACGACGACGAGCGCGGGTACGCGGTGAAGGACACCGCGACGAGCCTGACCATGGGTCTCGGCAGCATCGCGGCCGGGCTCGGGTGGGGGTTGTTGACCGTCCTGGCCTGGGACGGGCTGCACGAGCTGACCCCGCTGCGGGTGGGGAACACGTGGTGGGCGTGGGTGCTGGTGATCGTCGGCGTCGACTTCTTCTACTACTGGGAGCATCGCGCCGGACACGAGATCCGGCTGCTGTGGGCCAGTCATGTCGTGCACCACTCCAGCCGGCACTACAACCTCTCCACCGCGCTGCGGCAGACCTGGACCGGGGCGCACCACATCGTGTTCATCGGGCCGATGTTGCTGCTCGGTTTCTCGCTGACGATGGTGGTCACCTCCTTCTCGATCAACCTGCTCTACCAGTTCTGGATCCACACCGAGCGGATCGACAAGCTCTGGAAGCCGATCGAGTTCGTCCTCAACACGCCCTCGCACCACCGTGTGCACCACGGCTCGAACCGGCAGTACCTGGACCGCAATTACGGCGGCATCCTGATCCTGTGGGACCGCCTGTTCCGCAGCTTCGAGCCCGAGGGCGAGCCGGTGGACTACGGGCTCACCAAGAACATCGAGACGTACAACCCGCTGCGGGTGGCCTTCCACGAGTACGCGGCCATCGCACGTGACGTCCGGGCGGCGCGCGGCTGGCGGACGCGGTTCGGCCGGGTGTTTCGTGGTCCCGGCTGGCAGCCCGCGGTCGAGGCGGCCGAGCCCGCGAGCGTCGCCCGGGCGACCGCGTGAGGGCACGCGCCCTGGTCGCGGCGTACCTGACGCTCGGCGTCGCCGACACGGTGTTCGCCGCGACCGATGTCGACGGGCCCCGCTGGGTCACCAAGACGCTGCTGATGCCGGTGCTGATCGCCTTCGTGTGCGTGGCCGCCCGGCCCGGCGCCGAGCGCGTTCGGGGGCCGGCGATCGGCGCGCTCGTGGGCGGGTTCGTCGGCGACGTCGGGCTGCTCGTGGACCACGACGCGACCTTCATGGTCGGCATGGCCGGGTTCGCGGTCGGGCACGTGTGCTACCTGATCGCCTTCCGGCGCCTGGGCGGCACGTTCCGGGCCCGGACGGCCGTCGGATACCTGCTCGCGTGGGCCGCGATGATGGCGCTGGTGTGGCGCGGTCTGGACGACCTGCTGGTGCCGGTGCTCGGATACAGCCTGCTGCTCACCGCGATGGCGGTCGGGGCCGCGGGAGTGAGCCGGCGGACCGGGATCGGCGGCGCGTTGTTCCTGCTCTCGGACGCGGTGATCGCCCTGGGCATCGCCGACGTGGACCTGGTGCCGGGTCAGGACGCGGTGGTGATGCCCACCTACGTGGCCGCCCAGTTGCTCCTCGCGCTCACCTGGGCCGCCTGGCCGTTCGCCGGTCCGGGCACGAACGAGGCGGCGGACCGTCGGTCCACCGCCTCGTCGGGCTAAGCGTCAGTCGGCGTACCTCGCGGCCGCCGCGGTGTACTCCGGCTCCGGGTTCATCGCCGCGGCGAGTCGCAGGAACGGCGCGGCCTCGGCGCCGCGACCGGCCCGCTCCAGGGTCCGGCCGAGCGCGTGCGTGGCCCACGCGTCACACGGGTCCAGCTCGATCACCCGGCGCAGCGTCTCCTCGGCCCGGCGCAGTTGCAGCGAGAGGAAGTACGCCCGACCGGCCAGTTGCTGCACGGCCACGTTGTCGCGCTCCTCCTCGAGCACCGGCTCCAGGAGGCGCAGCGCGCCCAGCGGGTCGCGCCACTCGACCAGTGCCTCGGCTACTCGGTAGTTCTCCAGGGTCAGCGTCACGGTGGCTCCCTTCGCGATGCTCGTGACGGCGTCGGACACCCGGCAGAACCGAATACCCCGGCCAGGTATTCCGGCCGAGGCATCCCGGCGCGGTGGCGGGCGGGTCAGGCGCCCGGGACGAGCACCGCGCGGCCGTTGATCCGGCCGTGGTGCAGCCGGTCGTACACGTCCGGCGCCTGGTCGAGCGGGAACCTCTCCACGTGCGCGCTCACCGCGCCCCGCCGGGCCAGGTCGATCAGCTCGATCAGCTCGGCCCGCGTGCCCCAGTAGGGCGTGCTGACCGAGCACTCGAACGGGATCAGGCCGAAGCCGACCGGGAGGGTGCCGCCGCCGATGCCGACGATGGTCAGGTCGCTCTCCGTGGCCGCGCACTTCGCGGCCAGGTCGACGGTGGGTTGCACGCCGGCGAAGTCGAGCACGAGCTGTGCGCCGAGGCCGTCGGTGGCCTCCCGGACGATGTCGGCGGCCTTGTCGTCGGACTTGATCGCCAGGTGTGCGCCGGACGCCCGGGCCAGCTCCAGTTTGTCCTCGCTCACGTCCAGCGCGATCACCCGGGTGGCGGAGAGCGCGCGCAGCAGTTGCACGCCGATGTGGCCGAGGCCGCCGACGCCCAGGACCACGGTGGTGCTGCCCGCGTAGAGCTTGTCCAGCGAGCGCTTGATCGCGTGGTACGGCGTCAGGCCGGCGTCGGTGAGCGGAACGGTTTGCACCGGGTCCAGGTCGCCGATCGGCACCAGGTGGCGGGCGTCGTCGATCAGCACGTAGTCGGCGAGCGCGCCCGGCGCGCCCAGTCCCGGCGGCCGGATGCCCAGTTCGGCGGCGCGAGCGCAGTAGTTCTCCTTGCCCTGTGCGCACGCGCGGCAGGTGCCGCAGCCCCACGGTCCGTAGACGACGACCGCGTCGCCGAGTTCGACGCCGGTGACCCCGTCGCCGAGCGCGGCGACGATGCCGGCGCCCTCGTGGCCCAGGGTGAGCGGGGCGTCGGGACCGAAGCTTCCGGTGGGCTGACTCATCACGAAGATGTCGGAGTGGCAGACGCCGGCGGCGGTGACCTCGAGCAGTACCTGACCGGGGCCCGGTTCGGGCGCGGGGATCTCCCGCACCTCGACCGGCTTGCCGAACTCGACGTATTGGACGGCCTTCATGGGTTTCTCCCTTTCCGGCGTACCGGCCCCCAGTGATGACACGGGTGGTGCTCGGGTGGCACGGCGGGCCGGCGACGTCACTTGTCAGACTATTGCTCGCCAACCGAATGGATTACGGGGTGGGGGTATCCGCTGGGCCGGGCTACGGCGCGGTGTAGCCGCCGTCCACCAGGTGGTAACTGCCGGTGATGAACGCGGCCCGATCGGAGAGCAGGAAGGCGACCGGGTCGGTCACCTCGTCGACCGTGCCGAGTCGGCCCATCGGGTGCAGCCGGGCCAGCGCGGCGTGCGCCTCGGCGTCGGACTCCTCGAGCAGCGGGGTCTCCACGAAGCCCGGGCCGACCGCGTTGATCCGGATGCCGCGCTGCGCGTACTCGATCGCGGCGGTCTTGGTCAGGCCGAGTACGCCGTGCTTGGCGGCCACGTAGCCGACCGCGTTCGGGAAGCCGACCGAGCCCAGGATCGAGGCCATGTTGACGATGGCGCCACCGCCGGACTCCAGCATCGCCGGGATCTGCCGGCGCATGCCGTAGAAGACGCCGCTGAGGTTGATGTCGATCACCTTGCGCCAGCCGTCCGGCGGGTATTCGCCGGTGTGCGCGTGCGGACCGGTGATGCCGGCGTTGTTGACCGCGAGGTGCAGCCCCCCGAACGCCTCCACCGCCGCGCGCACCAGCAGCGCGCAGGACTCCGGATCGGCCACGTCCACGCGCATCCCCCGGGCGCTGCCGCCGGCCGCCTCGATCTCGGCGGCCACGCGGGTCGCGCCGACGTCGTCGAGGTCGGCGACCACCACGTCGGCGCCGTCGGCGGCCAGTCTGCGGGCGATGGCCGCGCCGATGCCCGAGGCGGCACCGGTGACGATGGCGGTCTTGTCGGCGAAGTCGGCGCTCATGCCTTCGATCCTGCGAGCGTCCGACCGTCGGCGCCCGTCGGACGGGCCCTAATGGGGGATGCCGCGGCGGGCCTCTAGAGGCCGCTCAGGGCCACATCCAGCCCGCGCCGGACGATGTCCGCCTTGATCCCGTCCGGGAGATGGGCCAGTTCGGTGTCGAGCAGCAGCACGCTCAGGCCGTGCACCGCGGACCACATCACCACGTCCGAGTACTCGCGCCGCTCGGCCGGCAGCCGACCGAGTTCGACCAGTTCGTCCAGCGCCTGCGACATCAGCGCGTAGGACTCCTCCGACTGGTCCGGCGTGCCGGGCAGCTGCCCCTCGGCCTCGCCCGCGGCCTGGGCCGCCTGCCGACGACCGACCATCGACTCGCCCTCGCCGGCCCCGTAGAAGATGGTCCGGAACAGGCCGGGCTCGGCGAACGCGAAGCGCACATAGCCGAGCCCCGCGGCGCGCAGCCGGCGCATCGCCTCGTCGCCCGGGTCCGGGCACGGCTCGCCGTTCGCCAACTCGGCCCGCATCGCCGCCGCGAGCAGCGCCAGGCCGCGATCCTTGACCGCCACGACCAGCTCGTGGTGGTTGGCGAAGTGCCGGTAGGCGGCGGTGGAGGACACTCCCGTCGCCCGCGCCGCCTCACGCAGCACGATCGCCTGCGGGCCGCCCGCCCGGGCCCGTTCCACGGCGGCCTCGGTCAGCGCGTTGCGCAGGTCGCCGTGGTGGTATCCGCGACGACCCGAGGTGCCGGCGGCTTGCTCGCTTGCCATGGTTCTCCGTTCGATCCAACCCCATGTTGACACTGCGCACATTCAATGCCAAGTTATCAATGCCAACATTGTTATCGGCGTCAACATCGTTTTGCCCAACCCTGGCATCTCCGTCCCCCGGGGACCACATGGAAGGTCGATGATCATGCTCGAACGACTAGGGGATCTCGTATTCCGCCGGGCCCGCATGGTGCTCGTGGTCGGCGGACTGCTCTTGCTCGTCGCGGCCGGGGTGGGCTTCGGCGCCTTCGGCAAGCTCCAGTCGGGCGGCTTCGACGCGCCGAACTCGGCCTCGACCCGGGCCCAGGACGAGATCGAGGACACCTTCGGCGGCCAACCCAACCTGGTGGTCGAGGTACGCGCCAAGGACGGCTCCGGCGTCGACACACCCGCCGTCGCGGACGCCGGACGCCGGCTCACCGCGGCCCTCGCCGCCGCGCCGGGCTTCGACCAGGTGGCCTCGTACTGGACCACCAACGCACCCGGCCTCAAGGCCGACGGGGGCCGCGGCGCGCTGCTCGTCGCCCATTCGGTCGAGGAAGACGTCAGCGAACTGCCCAAGAGCGCCCAGTTGCCCCCGGACAGTCCGCTCAAGGTGCGCATAGGCGGCGACGCCTCGATCGGCCCGGCGGTCAACGGCCAGGTCGGCAAGAGCCTGGCGATCGCCGAGTCGATCGCGGTCCCGCTGACCCTGCTGCTGCTCGTGCTGGCCTTCGGCAGCCTGATCGCCGCCCTGGTCCCGCTGGTGATCGGCTTCATCGCGATCATGGGTACCTTCGCCGAGCTGTACGTCCTCGGCAGCCTCACCGACGTCTCCATCTTCTCGATCAACCTCACCACCGCCCTGGGCCTGGGGCTGGCGATCGACTACGCGCTGCTGATCGTGGCCCGACACCGCGAACTGCTGCACGCCGGCCACGACCTGCACGACGCGGTGGTCGGCACGCTGCGCACCGCGGGTCGCACGATCCTGTTCTCCGCCGCGACGGTGGCCGCCGCGCTCGCCGTGCTGCTGGTCTTCCCGCAGTACTTCCTGCGCTCCTTCGCCTACGCGGGCATCGGCGTGGTGGCCATCTCCGCGCTCGCCGCGCTGATCGTCGCGCCGGCCCTGCTGACCGTGCTCGGGCCCCGCGTCGAGTCGATGCGGATCAAGGGCGTCAAGGGGGTCCAGGGCGCGGAGGCACCGATGTGGTCGCGGCTCGCCGGCTTCGTCACCCGCCGGCCCGCGCTCACCGCGCTGCCGGTGGTGGCGGTGCTGCTGTTCGCCGCGTCGCCGCTGCTCGGGGTCAAGTTCGGCACGCCCGACGAGCGGGTCCTGCCGACCAGCACCGAGGCCCGCCAGGTCGGCGACACGCTGCGCGCGGACTACAGCCTCGACGACACCCGCACGCTGGACGTGGTGCTGCTCGGCACCGGCGCCGAGGCCCCGGTGGACGGCTACGCCGCGCGCCTCGCCGCGCTGCCCGGCGTCACCCGGGTGGACAGCGCGGGCCCCGACCGGATCCGGCCGAACGCCCGCCTGCTGTCCGTGATCACCACACTGCCCGCCAAGTCGGACGCCGCGCAGGACCTGGTCCGCGACGTCCGCTCGATCCCGGCGCCGGAGCGCACCGAGGCCCTGGTCGGCGGCACGGACGCGCGCCTGGTCGACACCAAGACCTCGATCGGCGACCGGCTGCCGCTGGCCTTCGGGCTGATCGTGCTCAGCACGTTCGTCCTGCTGTTCCTGTTCACCGGGAGCATCCTGCAACCGCTGCGCGCGCTGCTCCTGAACGGAATCAGCATCGTGGCCGCGGTCGGCGTCACCGTGTGGGTCTTCCAGGACGGGCATCTCTCCGGCCTGCTTGGCTTCACACCGCTGCCCATGGACACGTCGATGACGGTGTTGTTGTTCTGCATCGCGTTCGCCCTGTCCATGGACTACGAGGTGTTCGTGACCAGCCGGATCAAGGAACTGCACGACGCCGGCGAATCCGACGAGGACGCGGTCCGGCACGGCCTGGGCCGCACCGGACGGATCGTCACCACCGCCGCCGCGCTGCTCGCGGTGACCTTCGTGGCCTTCCTGACCAGCAGCGTGAGCTTCCTGCAGTTGTTCGGCTTCGGCGCGGCGCTGGCAATCCTCCTGGACGCGACCCTGGTCCGCGGCGTGCTGGTGCCGGCCGCGATGCGCCTCCTGGGTCGGCACGCGTGGTACTCCCCGCGGGTCCTGCGCCGGCTGCACGACCGGGTGGGCCTGCGCGAGTCGGCCGCGGAACCGGCGGAGTCGGCCGCGCCGCCGGCCCGGTCGGGTAGCGCGGACAGGGTCGACGAGCACGTGGCCGACGGCGCGCGCTGATCCCTCGCGCCGGGTCGTCGTACCGGACACCACGCCGGTCGCCGACGACGGTCGTCCACCACGGTCGTCACGCGAAAAGGGGCCGCCCCCGGGAAGTACTTCCCGGGGGCGACCCCTTCGTCGTGTGCGGTCTCCCGCGGCCGACTACTCCTTGGTCAGGTTCGGGCCCGAGCCGGTCGCCTCGATGGGCGGCGCGTCCGGCAGCGGGGCCTTCTCCATGCCCTCGAAGGTGAACTGCTCGTCCTTGCCCTCACCCTCGGTGTCGACCACGATGATCGACCCGGAGCGCAGCTCGCCGTAGAGGATCTTCTCGGAGAGGTTGTCCTCGATCTGGCGCTGGATCGTCCGCCGGAGCGGACGGGCACCCAGCAGCGGGTCGTAGCCCCGCTTGGCGAGCAGGGCCTTGGCGGCCGGACGGAGCTCGATGCCCATGTCCCGATCGCGCAGCCGCTCGTCCACCTTGGCGATCATCAGGTCGACGATCTGGATGATGTCTTCCTCGGAAAGCTGGTGGAAGACGATCGTGTCGTCGACACGGTTGAGGAACTCGGGACGGAAGTGCTGCTTCAGCTCTTCGTTGACCTTCGCCTTCATCCGGTCGTAACCGGTCTTGACGTCGGACGATCCGGAGAAACCGAGGCCGAAGCCCTTCGAGATGTCCCGCGTACCGAGGTTGGTCGTCATGATGATGACGGTGTTCTTGAAGTCCACCACCCGACCCTGGGAATCGGTCAGGCGACCGTCCTCCAGAATCTGCAGCAGCGAGTTGAAGATGTCCGGGTGGGCCTTCTCGACCTCGTCGAACAGAACCACCGAGAAAGGCTTGCGGCGCACCTTCTCGGTGAGCTGGCCGCCCTCTTCGTAACCCACATATCCGGGCGGCGAACCGAACAGCCGGGACACCGTGTGCTTCTCGGAGAACTCGCTCATGTCGAGCTGGATGAGCGCGTCCTCGTCGCCGAAGAGGAACTCGGCGAGCGTCTTGGACAGCTCGGTCTTACCGACACCGGACGGGCCGGCGAAGATGAACGAACCACCGGGACGCTTCGGGTCCTTGAGTCCGGCGCGGGTGCGCCGAATGGCCTGGGAGAGCGCCTTGATGGCGTCCTTCTGGCCGATGACCCGCTTGTGCAGCTCGTCCTCCATGCGGAGCAGACGGGCCGACTCCTCCTCGGTCAGCTTGAAGACCGGGATTCCGGTGGCGGTCGAGAGGACCTCAGCGATCAGTTCCTCGTCGACCTCGGCCACGACGTCCATGTCGCCGGCCTTCCACTCCTTCTCCCGCTTCGCCTTGTCGGCGAGCAGCTTCTTCTCGCTGTCGCGCAGGGACGCGGCCTTCTCGAAGTCCTGCGCGTCGATCGCGGACTCCTTGTCCCGACGCACGTTGGCGATCTTCTCGTCGAACTCGCGCAGGTCCGGCGGTGCGGTCATGCGCCGGATGCGCATCCGCGAGCCGGCCTCGTCGATGAGGTCGATCGCCTTGTCCGGCAGGAACCGGTCGGAGATGTACCGGTCCGCGAGCGTCGCCGCGGCCACCAGGGCCTGGTCGGTGATCGACACGCGGTGGTGCGCCTCGTAGCGGTCGCGCAGACCCTTGAGGATCTCGATCGTGTGCGGCAGGGACGGTTCCGCGACCTGGATCGGCTGGAACCGGCGCTCGAGCGCCGCGTCCTTCTCCAGGTGCTTGCGGTACTCGTCGAGCGTGGTCGCGCCGATCGTCTGCAGCTCACCTCGCGCCAGCATCGGCTTGAGGATGCTCGCCGCGTCGATCGCGCCTTCGGCCGCACCCGCGCCGACGAGCGTGTGCAGCTCGTCGATGAACAGGATGATGTCGCCTCGGGTGCGGATCTCCTTGAGCACCTTCTTCAGCCGCTCCTCGAAGTCGCCTCGGTAGCGGGAACCCGCCACCAGCGCGCCGAGGTCCAGCGTGTAGAGCTGCTTGTCCTTGAGCGTCTCGGGCACCTCGCCCTTGACGATCGCCTGGGCCAGGCCCTCGACGACGGCGGTCTTGCCGACGCCGGGCTCGCCGATCAGGACGGGGTTGTTCTTGGTGCGGCGGGACAGCACCTGCATGACCCGCTCGATTTCCTTCTCTCGCCCGATGACGGGGTCGAGCTTGCCCTCGCGCGCCGCCTGGGTCAGGTTGCGCCCGAACTGGTCGAGCACGAGGGACGTCGACGGAGTCCCCTCCTGGCCGCTTCCGCCCGGAGCGGCGGATTCCTTGCCGCTCGAGTAGCCGGAGAGCAGCTGGATGACCTGCTGGCGGACCCGGTTGAGGTCGGCGCCGAGCTTCACGAGGACCTGGGCGGCGACGCCCTCGCCCTCGCGGATCAGGCCCAGAAGGATGTGCTCCGTGCCGATGTAGTTGTGGCCGAGCTGGAGCGCCTCGCGAAGCGACAGCTCGAGGACCTTCTTCGCACGGGGCGTGAAGGGGATGTGACCGGACGGAGCCTGCTGGCCCTGGCCGATGATCTCCTCAACCTGCTGACGCACTGCCTCAAGCGAGATGCCGAGGCTCTCCAGGGCCTTCGCAGCGACGCCCTCACCCTCGTGGATGAGGCCGAGGAGGATGTGCTCAGTACCGATGTAGTTGTGGTTGAGCATCCGGGCCTCCTCCTGAGCCAGGACGACAACCCGCCGCGCGCGGTCGGTGAACCTCTCGAACATCGTTATCGCTCCTCAGAGCGGTCGTGCAGATCGGGGACGGTCCCCTCCCTGTCCTTCCGCATGCTAGTCCTGCACGCAGGACCGCTCGATTCGTCCGTGAAGACGTGCGACCCACGTGTTGCGGACCGCGTTGGACAACTAGTCAAACCCGATGGTGCGTGTCGGTGTTCCCGCCGGCCACGTCCTGAGGCCGATTCCGAGTACGCCAGAAGCGAACGCGGTATTTTCCGGCACCGGTCCGACCCGGCGCGAGCCCGGATTCCGCCTCCCCGTGTCCCCTCCATGTTCGGGTCATACCCCGGACGACACCTGCTGTATACCGGCAGGTCACGACCGGTGTACGGGCAACCGCGCGGGCGCCGGGGAAGGGCCGGCGCGGCCGTCCCTCGCATTGCGTCACTCATTGCGGTTGCCATATCACCTTTCGTAACCTCGCTGTCGTCCCGGAGTTGAACACGTTATGGCAGCCACGCTTGTTTTCGCGTCCCGTTCGGCGCCCGTCGTACCCGGCCCGCTGGACGAGGCCCTCTGGTACGCGCGCGCCCTCGGATGGCCGGCGGGTCCGGGATCGCTCGACCCGGCGCACGAGAGCGCGGCCGCGACCACCGATCCGCGTGTGCTCGCGGGCCACTGGGCGGCCACCCCGTCGGCCCCGGTCCGGCTGGCCGCGGGGGTGCGGTTCGACGTCCTGGACGTGCCCGGCGCGGCCGGTGTCCGGGCCCTGGACCGGGCCGAGCGGCTCGGCGTCCCGATCGGGCCGGTGGCCGCGACCGGGACCGGCCGGATCCAGTTCTTCGTGGCCCCGGGGGTCGCGGGCGACCTGCCCGCGCTGCTGGACTGGCTGGACTGGGCCGATCTGGACCTCGACCTTCGCGCGTACGGCGAGGGCGACACGGTGGCCGCGCCGTCGCCGTGGCCGGCCACGTGGCGGGCACCGTGGCCGCGGTCGTGGGAGCACGCGCGCTGGTTGCGGCCACCGGTCGACCCGGGTCGGGTGTGCCCCGCCGGGGACCTCGCGGCCCTCGGCGCGGTGCTGCACGTGGACGTGCGTTTCCCGGACGTGACCCGGCTGCTGAGCACGTTGGCGCACGCGTGCCAGCACGTACGGCTGTTCCCGAGGCCGCGGGCGACCGAGCCCAGGCCGCTGACCCACCACCGCCCGGCGCCGGCCTGAGGCCCGGCCGCGACGACGCCGACACCGATCCCGGCCCCGGCCCCCGGACCCCGGAAAACGACATGAGCGGTGCCCTCCCCCGAACGAATCGGGGGAGGGCACCGCTCGATGATGGCGTCGACGATCAGGCGTGGGCCTTCTCGTAGGCGTCGCGAATGTTGCCCGGCACGCGACCGCGCTCGCTCACGTCGTAGCCGTTCTCCTTGGCCCAGGCGCGGATCTTGGCGGTGTCGCCGGAGGCGGCACCACCCTTGACCACCTGGCGGACGCCGCGGCGAGCCGCGACCCGGCCACCGGTCTTACGGCCGGCCTCGACGTAGGTCGTCAGGGCCGCGCGGAGCTGCTCTGCGTGCGTGGCGCTCAGGTCGATCTCGTAGGAGACACCGTCGAGCGCGAACGTCACCGTCTCATCGGCCTTGCCGCCGTCGAGGTCGTCAACGAGAAGAATCTGGACCTTCTGTGCCACCAGGATTCCCTTTCATCGGGAGGGTTCACAACCAGCTCAAGAAAAGGAAACCGCTTTCTGCGGGAAAATACAAACCCACCGGCGCGGAACCCGTCGAGTCGGCAATACGTTACCGGGTTTGTGGTTGCGACTTCACCGCACACCACACCGTCACGGGCAAGAAGCGTCAAGAGGTTCGCCGGCGCGGGGCACGCGATCTCCACCACACTCGCCCGGTCTACGCGGATCGAGATCACTGCCAGAGATGGAGCAGCATCCGCGTGTTGCCAAGGGTGTTGGGTTTGACGCGTTCCAGATCCAAAAACTCGGCGACACCCTCGTCGTACGAACGCATCAGTTCACTGTAGACATCGCCGTCGATCGGTGTCTCCTCGATCTCGACGAAGCCGTGCTTCGCGAAGAAGTCGACCTCGAAGGTCAAGCAGAATATCCGTCGAACGCCGAGCCAACGCGCGGTCTCCAGGAGTTTGGTGAGCAAGAGGTGACCCACTCCGGAGCCGCGGCACACGGGATCCACCGCGAGAGTGCGTACCTCCGCCAGGTCTTCCCACATCACGTGCAGCGCCCCGCACGCGACCACCTCACTGTCCGCGTCCCGCTCCGCGACCCAAAACTCCTGAACATCCTCGAAGAGGGTGACAGTTGGTTTGTCGAGGAGGATACGCAGCCCCACGTACCCATCCACAAGGCGACGAATGGCCCGCACATCGGACGTTCTGGCACGTCGGATCGTCACTTCCATGGGCTGACGCTATCGCGATCACGATAGGCATCGCCGCTCCGCCCTGTTTACCACCGATCTGCCCGGGTGGTCGCGGAAACACCCGGACCGACGGCAGAGGTCCGGGCGGGGTTTCCCACCGCCCGGACCTCTGGTTCTTCATACATCCGGCACCGATACCGACGGACCCAGTCCACGGATCGTGGAGTGATCAGGCCGGATATGGACGGATTCCCCCGGTCATTCCCGGGTCCCGGATTCGGCCACGCGCGTGCTCGCACAGGCCGCTTCGGCATCGTCGCCGCACGCGTTGCCGATCACCGGCTTCGCACCCGGTGCGCTGACGAAACTCGAACGAGCGGTCATCTCGGATCCCGCCGCGCCTTCCGGAACCTTGAACACGAGAATCAGGGTGATCGCGGAGCCGGGCTTGATCCGGCCGGTCTTCCACACTCCGGTCGCGGTGTCGAATTCACCCTGCGACGGCTTGGATTCCACCGGTTTCACGCCCGCGGGCAACGCGTTGCGCACGATCGCGGACTTCGTCTCGGCGCTGCCGGAGTTCAGCACGGTCACCGTGTGGGTGACCGTGTCACCGGGCTTGGCCTGCGCGCGGTCGGCCGTGCGGCGCAATTCCAGCCTCGTCGCCGAGGCCGGGTCGACCGGCGGGGCGGGCGGCTTGTCCGGCGTCACCGGCGGCGGAGCCTTCGGGGCCGGCGGCTGAATCGGCTGCGCCACCGAGGTCGTGTCGGTGCCGAGGTCGGCGAGGTCGAGGTCGGCGAGGTCGAGCAGGTCCGGCAGGGTCACGCCCGGCGGCAGCGTCGTGCCCAGGGAGGTCCCCAGGCCCGAGAGCGTGCTCTGCACGCCCATCCCGAGCGTCTCGCGCATCCGGTCGAGTCGGGCGCGCAGTTCGGCCATCGCGTCGTCGAGCGCGGTCATCCCGGACAGCGGCGGGGGCACCCGCGAGGACGACCACAGCGTCCACCCTTGGGAAGTCCCGTACGACACGCCCGACGAGGTCGTGTACGAGGTGCCGTACGACGTCTCGACCGGTTGCGGCAGGAGCTGCGGCACCGCGGTCGCCTGGCCGGCCGCGGCCAGGTTCGCGCCCAACGCGGCGGTCACGCCGACGGTGACCATCGCGAGGGCGTGCCTCGCTCGGGTTTTCGCTCGCATCATGTCGGCCCACTTTCCGTTCCGCTGTGCAGAAGTCCGCATTTTCTTACGTAGATCATTAATACGATTACGCAGAGTTGCGCCCCGGGGGCACTGCGGCTGCGCCGAACGAATTAACAAGACCTCCGGTCAGCCCAGGAAAGTCCCGAAGTCGCGGCCGATCCGGCGTTCCAGGCGGGTCGACTCACGGCAGCGCGACCCGCAACGCGTCGCGCAACGCCTCGATCTGTTCCGGGGTCATGCCCTCGACGAAGTGCACGAGAGCACCGGCACGACTGTCGCCCGCCGCCCAGTCGGCGCGCATCAACTCGGCGGTATACGCGTCGCGCGAGCGCACGGCTTCGTACAGATAGGCCCGACCGGCCAAGCGGCGGCGCAGCAAGCCCTTGCGGAAGAGTTTGTCGAGCACGGTCATCACCGTCGTATAGGCCGGTTCACGATCCGGCAGCAGCGCCTCCTGCACCTCGCGCACCGACGACGGGCGATTGAGCCACCAGACGCGGAGCATCACCTGGGTTTCGAGTTCACCGAGACGATTCATGGCGGGCCCTTCGTGAAACCTGGTCGCGCGGTGAACTGCGTCACGCTCGTCGCGCGATCTCCTACGCGGCATCGTAGACATGGATTCGTCCGGATTTGTCGCAAGCAATGATCCGCGCCGCCCGGGCGCGCACGGGGATTACTACGTGGCGTCGTAGTGACCGCTCCGTTACGACTTGGTCTATATGCGGCGGATTGCTACCACTGATCCCGGCCTTGTCGTCGAAACCCCGAGGTATTCGTGCCGCACTCCCCCGAAGCTCCGTCCACGCCCACGCCCACATCCGGGCCGATCGACCGCGTCGCGCGGCTCAAGGGCCTGCGCCCGAGTCGCTCGGTCACCGTGGTCTCGGGCCTCGCACTGTTGGCCGTCGCGGTCACCACCGGCGTCCAGACGGCGGGTTCGGGAGCGGGCCGGGAGCACGCGGCCGGGTCGGCGAGCGCCGATCCCGGCACGGCGCAGCGGCTTGCCGATCGTGGTGCGGACGTCGCGGCGCGCTCCCAGGAGCGCGCGGCGCTGAGCGCCACCGGGGAGCAGGCCAAGGAATCGGCGGCCTCGGACGCGGCCACACGAGCGGAGGCGGAGCAGGCGCAGGAACTCGCACGCGCGCAGGAGGCCGAGCGGGAGGCGGAGCGGGCCCGCGAGGCCGAGCAGGTCCAGGAGGCCCAGGAGGCCGAGCAGCAGGCGGCGGCGCGGGCCGAGGCCGAGCGCGCGAAGGCCCAGCGGGCCGCCGGATGGGTGCTGCCGACCTCCGACTACACGCTGACCGGCCGCTTCGGCAACAGCGGCTCGCGTTGGGCGCACACGCACACCGGGCTGGACTTCGCGGCGCGCGCCGGTACGCCGATCAAGGCCGCCGCCGCCGGGAAGATAGCCTCCGCCGGCAGCGCGGGCGCGTTCGGCAACCGGATCGTGATCACCCACCCCGACGGCACCCAGACCTGGTACTGCCACCAGTCGCGATTCGCGAAGACCTCCGGCTCGGTGACGGCGGGCGAGGTGATCGGCTACGTCGGTACCACCGGCAACTCCACCGGCCCGCACCTGCACTTCGAGGTGCACCCAGGCGGCGGCGCGGCCGTGGACCCGGGCTCGTGGCTGGCGAAGAAGGGCGTCAAGCCCTGAGTGCCGTTTCGGCCGGCCCGCTCAGTCCCTGCGGGCGAGCGAGTCCAACCAGTCCCACCAGCCGCCCTCGGCGATCAGCCCGGCGAGCTTGGCGTAGCCGACCGAGTCGCAGTGCGCCCCGTCGCCGTACGCCTCGATGCTCGCCCACCACTGCGGGTCCTCGCGCAGCACGCGCTGGAGCGGCACGAAGGTGATGCCGCGCGCGGCGCAGGTCTTCGCGTACGCCTCCTCCAGGACGAGCGCCTCCTCGCCGTCGTTCGCCTCGCCGGGAACCGGGGGTGCGCCGACGACCAGGCAGGTCCAGCGGGCGCCGGTGGCGGTGTCCAGTATCGCGTCGAGGTTGGCGACACTGTCGGCATGCTTGACCCGGCGGCGGCCGTGCTCGACCTTGACATCGTTGACGCCGAACGCGAACACCATGCCGGTGCCGTCGGCGTGCCGCATGCGCGGGACCGCCTCGCCGTACCAGCGCTCCGCGACGTCGGCCGAGGTCTCCAGTCGTACACCGAGGTTGTACGCGGTCAACTGTCGGCCCCGGCGGCGGGACTCGGCCGCGAGGCGACCGACCCATCCGCCGCCGGAGAGGTCGCCGACGCCTTGCACGAACGAGTCGCCGGCGACGCAGATCCGCAGATCGGGGGCTGCTTCCATGCGGCCGACCCTATGCGTACGAACGGGTGACGCGCCCGGAAATGGGACAGGAGACCCCTCGGGAGCGACGATCCGTCACCGAGGGGGCTCCGCCGCGCCGTCCGGCGGGTCAGTCGGTGGTCGGCTTCACCAGCGGGAACAGGATCGTCTCGCGGATGCCGCGGCCGGTGAAGGCCATGATCATCCGGTCGATGCCCAGGCCCAGGCCGCCGCTCGGCGGCATCGCGAACTCCAGCGCGCGCAGGAAGTCCTCGTCGATCCGCATGGCCTCGACGTCACCGCCCGCCGCGAGCAGCGACTGCTCGGTGAGCCGGCGGCGCTGCTCGACCGGGTCGACCAACTCGGAGTACGCCGTGCCCAGTTCCATGCCGAAGCCGATCAGGTCCCACTTCTCCGCGACGCCCGGCACGCTGCGGTGCTGGCGGGTCAGCGGCGAGGTCTCGATCGGGAAGTCGCGCACGAAGGTCGGCTCGGCCAGGGTGTGCTCGACCAGCGCCTCGTAGATCTCCTGGACCAGCTTGCCCTGGCCCCACGCCTTGTCGTACTCGATCTCGCGCGCGTCGGCGAGCTTGCGCACGGTCTCGATCGGCGTCTCGGGGGTGACTTCCTCGCCGACGGCCTCGGAGACCGAGCCGTAGACGGTGATCTCGCGCCACTCGCCGGAGATGTCCACCTCGCGGTCGCCGTAGCGGAAGGTGTGCGTCCCGAACACGGCCTGCGCGACGTGCTGGTAGACCTCGCGGGTGAGGGTCGCCATCGTGTTGTAGTCGCCGTACGCCTGGTAGGCCTCGAGCATGGTGAACTCGGGGTTGTGCGTCGAGTCCGCGCCCTCGTTGCGGAAGTTGCGGTTGATCTCGAAGACCTTCTCGGCGCCGCCGACGACCAGGCGCTTGAGGTACAACTCCGGCGCGATGCGCAGGTAGAGGTCCATGTCGTAGGCATTGATGTGGGTGACGAACGGGCGCGCGGTGGCGCCGCCGTGCACCGGCTGCAACATCGGGGTCTCGACCTCCAGGAAGTCCCTGGTGTCGAACCACTCGCGGATCGAGCGCACGATCCGGCTGCGGGTGCGCAACATCGCGCGCGACTCGTCGTTGACGATCAGGTCGACGTAGCGCTGGCGGACCCGGGCCTCGGGGTCGGTCAGGCCCTTGTGCTTGTCCGGCAGCGGGCGCAGGCACTTGGACGTGATCGCCCACGTGTCGACCATGATCGACAGCTCGCCGCGGCGGGATGTGATCACCTGGCCCTCGACACCGACGTGGTCGCCCAGGTCGACGTCGCTCTTCCAGGCGGCGAGCGACTCGGCGCCGACGCCGTCCAGCGAGACCATCACCTGGATGTCGCCGTCCCCGTCGCGCAGCGTCGCGAAGCACAGCTTGCCGCCGGTGCGGTAGAGCACCACCCGGCCGGTGACGCCGACCCGGCGCCCGGTCTCCACATCCGCCTCGAGACCGTCGAACTCGGCACGCAGCGCGCCCACCGTCGTACTGCGGGGGAACCCGACCGGGTACGGGTCGGTCCCCTCGGCCCGAAGCCGATCGAGCTTGTCGCGGCGAACCCGCATCTGCTCGGGAAGGTCGTCGATCTGCGGCTGCGCTGCGCTCTGCTCGGTCACGGGACAAGGCTACCCATGGCCAACCGACTCCCCGAACCGATATCCGCCCGGATGGGAAGCGGGGTCCCGGTCAGCCGGTGCCGGTCTGGAGGATCTCGGGGGCCGGGAGTTGGCCGAGGGGGCGGCCCTGGCGGCGGTGCGGGATGACCGGCGAGAGGGCCGCGCGGATCGGGCCGACGTCGAGGGGCGGGACGGCGGCCGGCGCGGGATCGGGGGCGGGTGCGTGCGTCGCGTTCGGGTTCTCGGCGTCGCGGTCGGTCGCGACCTCGGCGCCCTCGGGCTCGGGCGACGCGGGTGCGTCGGGTGCGAACCCGTGCCCGTGCTCGGCTTCGGGCCCGGCCTGGGCTTCGTGCTCGGCCTGGGGTTCGTGCTCGGCCTCGGACGGGTCCTCGACGGCGCGATCGACGATCTCGGCGGTACCGTCCGTGACATCCGTACCGTCAGCCGGCTCCGCGCCGTTGGCGACATCCGTGGTGGCCATGGCGTCGTCCGTCGCCTCCGGACCGGTCTGGTCCGCAGCCTGCGCGACGGGTGCTTCGGCGAGGGTCGGCCGGGGCTCGGGTTCGCTTGCCGCAACCGGCACCGGTGTCGGCTCCGGGGTGCGGTCGCGTTTGTGCTCGGCCGGTGTCGGCGATGGTGGGGCGGGGCGGGGGCGGGTGGGGATCAGGATGTCCAGGGGGTCGGTGCGGACGGCTCGGGCGGCTTCGGCGGTGGCTCGGCGGTGGGCTCGGGCGGCGAGGCGGTGTTCGAGGTCGGTCTCGGCCAGGTGTGTGCAGCGGCGGAGCAGGGCCGCGCGGCTCGCGCGTTCGCGTTCGCCGCACGGCAGGTCGAGGGTGGTGCGCAGGGCGGCCAGGTCCTCGGCCGAGGGGACGTGCGCGATCTCGTCCACCGCGTTGCGCAGGCAGGACAGGAAGCCGGCCGCGCTCCCGGGCAGCGCGGCCCGATAGCGCCGCAGTTCGGCCGTCATGAACGCGCGCAGCCGTTCGCGCTCGTCCTGCGCCTCGCCGATCGCCCGGCCCAGCAGCCAGAAGTCGACCGAGTCGCGCCCCCCGCGCAGCGCGACGGCCAGCGCGCGACGCAGCACCCGCACCTCGTGCGCGCTGAAGGCCATCCCCTGGTCACCATGTGGCGTCGGCATACCACGCACTGTATGCGGAGAGGTGGACAATCCGGCTTATTTGATGCGTGTGTTTTTCCGACTTGGAGCCGACCGCGAGGCCGGCTCCGATCAGACCGCCGCGTTGCGCTCGTAGACCATCCGCAGGCCGATCAGGGTCAGCCACGGCTCGTGCACATCGATCACCGAGGCCTCTCCCAGCACCAGCGTCGCCAGTCCGCCGGTGGCCACCACGGTGACCGCGTCCGGGTCGTCCGGGGACAGTTCGGCCGCCATCCGCTTGACCACGCCGTCCACCTGGCCGGCGAAGCCGTACAGGATGCCCGCCTGCATCGCCTCGACCGTGCTCTTGCCGATCACGCTCCGCGGGCGCATCAGCTCGATCTTGCGCAGTTGCGCGCCGCGCGCGCCCAGCGCGTCCACCGAGATCTCGATGCCGGGGGCGATCGCGCCGCCGACGTACTCGCCCTTGGTGCTGACCGCGTCGAAGGTGGTCGCGGTGCCGAAGTCGACCACCACGCACGGGCCGCCGTACAGCTTGACCGCCGCCAGCGCGTTGATGATCCGGTCGGTGCCGACCTCCTTGGGGTTGTCCATCAGGACCGGCACGCCGGTCTTGACCCCGGGCTCGACGACGACCGTGGGGATGTCGCCGTAGTAGCGCCGCACCATGTCGCGCATCTCGTGCAGCACGGACGGCACGGTGGAACAGATCGCGATGCCGTCGATGCCGTCGGCACCGATCAGCGGGTGCTGGCCGAGCAATCCCGCGAGGACCACCGCGAGTTCGTCGGCGGTCCGCCGGGCCTCGGTCGAGATGCGCCAGTGCTCGACGATCTCGTCACCGTCGAACAGGCCGAGCACGGTATGCGAGTTACCGACGTCGATGGTGAGCAACATCGTGGGCGTCCTTGGTGTTCTGGCTCGGGCCGTGGGGGACGGAGCGCGGCTTCGGGAAGGAGAGGGGCGGCGGGGCGGGGACGGCTGATCCGGTGAACGGTACCGGTCGCTCAGGCGCGCAGGTCCACGCCGACGTCCAGGATCGGGGCGGAGTGGGTGAGCGCGCCGACCGCGAGGTAGTCCACGCCGGTCTCGGCGACCGCGCGGGCGGTCGCCAGGGTGAGGCCGCCGCTGGCTTCGAGTCGGGCCCGGCCCGCGACCAGGGTCACCGCCTCGCGCATGCGTTCGGGCGTCATGTTGTCCAGCAGGATCAGGTCGGCGCCCGCGTCCAGCACCGGCGGGATCTGTTCGAGGTGGTCCACCTCGACCTCGACCGGCACGTTCGGGAAGGCCGCGCGCACCGCCTTGAAGGCCTCCGCCACGCCGCCCGCGGCGACCACGTGGTTGTCCTTGACCATGGCCGCGTCGGACAGCGACATCCGGTGGTTGACCCCGCCGCCGCAGCGCACCGCGTACTTCTCCAGGGCGCGCAGGCCCGGCGTGGTCTTACGGGTGTCGCGGACCGAGGCACCGGTGCCCTCGATCGCGTCGACCCACGCGCGGGTGGCGGTGGCCACGCCGGACAGCCGGGACAGCAGGTTGAGCGCGACCCGCTCGGCGGTGAGCAGCGCGCGGGTGCTCGCCTCGGCCGTGAACAGCACCGTGCCGGGCGTCACCGCGTCACCGTCCCGGACGTGCCGGGCGACCACCAGGTCGGCGCCGCAGACCAGTTCCAGGACCGCCTCGGCGACCGGGATGCCCGCGACCACGCCCGACCCGCGCGCGGCGAACTCGGCCTGGCCGCGCGCGTGCTCCGGCACGGTGGCCACCGAGGTGACGTCCACTCCGCCGTCGAGGTCCTCGGCCACGGCAGCGGTCACCAGCGCGGCGACGGCGAGCGGGTCGAGCCCGGCCTCGGCCAGGCGCGACGTGAGATCGGCGGACAGCTCGACGGTGGTCACGGGGTCGACTCCTCGGATTCGTAGGCCTGGTAGGCGACGTGCAGGGCGCCCTCGCGCAGCGACGTGACGAGATTCCCGCGCCACGCGGTGTCGTCGCGGTCGGGATGATCCTCGCGCCAGTGGCAGCCGCGCGTCTCCTCGCGCAGCAGCGCGGCACGGGTGAGCGCGCCGGCGACCAGGTGCAGGTTGGTGGTCTCCCACGTCTGCGTGCACGGGTCGGTGCTGGTACGACCGGCCAACGCGGTCAGCTCGGCCTCGGTGCCGATCAGCCCGGCCGCGTCGCGCAGCACCCCGGCACCGGCGGTCATCGCCCGCTGCAGGCGCAGCCGCGCCGCCTCACCGAGCAGCCCGGTCACACCGCTCGGCGCGACCGGCTCGGCGAACGGCGGCATGTCCCGGGCCAGGTCGGCCGCGATCCGCTCGGCGAAGACCAGGCCCTCCAGGAGCGAGTTGGACGCGAGCCGGTTGGCGCCGTGCACGCCGGTGCACGCCACCTCTCCGCACGCGTACAACCCCGGCACGCTGGTCCGTCCGTGCAGGTCGGTCCGTACGCCTCCACTCGCGTAGTGCGCGGCGGGCGCGACCGGAATCGGCTCGGTCACCGGGTCGATGCCGTGCGCGCGGCACGCGGCCAGGATGGTCGGGAAGCGGTGCTTCCACATGTCCGCGCCGAAGTGCCGACCGTCCAGGTACATGTGCTCGGCGCCGGTCTCGGCCATCCGGCGCATGATGCCCTTGGCCACGATGTCACGCGGGGCCAGCTCGCCCAGCGGATGGCGATCCGTCATGAACCGGATGCCGGCCGCGTCCACGAGATGGGCACCCTCGCCGCGCACGGCCTCGGAGACCAGCGGCTGCTGGCCCTCGGCGCCCGGGCCGAGCCACAGCACGGTCGGGTGGAACTGGACGAACTCCAGGTCGGTGACCTCGGCCCCGCCGCGCAGCGCGAGCGCGACCCCGTCGCCGGTGGACACCGAGGGGTTCGTGGTGGACGAGAAGACCTGGCCCATGCCGCCGGTGGCGAGCACGACGGCCCGCCCCACGGCGGCGCCGACCCCGTCCCGCGCGCCCTCGCCCATCACGTGCAGGGTGACCCCGCACGCGCGCCCGGAGGCGTCCTTGAGCAGGTCGAGCACGAGCGCGTTCTCGATCACCTCGATGTCCGGCGTGGCCCGCACCGCGGCGACCAGCGCGCGCGATATCTCCGCACCCGTCGCGTCGCCGCCCGCGTGCGCGATCCGGTTGCGCAGGTGACCACCCTCGCGGGTGAGCAGCACGTCCCCGTCCGGGCCCCGGTCGAACTCGGCGCCGGTGTCGATCAGTCGGCGCACCGCGTCCGGGCCCTCGGTGACCAGCACCCGGACCGCGTCCTCGGCGCACAATCCGGCACCGGCCACGAGCGTGTCGCGCAGGTGCTGTTCGGGGGTGTCACCCTCGCCGAGCGCGGCCGCTATCCCGCCCTGCGCCCAGCGGGTGGAGCCCTCGTCGAGTTGCGCCTTGGTCACCAGCAGAACCCGGCCGGCCCGGCGCGCGCGCAGCGCGACGGTCAGGCCGGCCACCCCGGAGCCGACCACGATCACATCCGCGCGCACGGTCCACCCGGGATCGGGTGCGGCCAGGCGCGCGGGCATTACGGGCGTGTTCATTGCGCGGCCCGCGCGGGGACCACCCGGTCGCCGCGCACCGTCTCGCCGCCGGGCAGGGCCTCGGCCGGGTCGTGTCCGGTGCCGGTGATCGTGTTGGCCGCGTCGACGAACACCACCCGCGGCTTCATCGCCCGCGCCTCGGCGTCGGTGACCTGCGCGTAGGCGATGATGATCACCAGGTCGCCGGTGTGCACCAGGCGTGCCGCGGCGCCGTTGATGCCGATCACGCCGGTGCCGCGCGGGCCGGCGATCGTGTACGTCTCCAGGCGCGCGCCGTTGTCGATGTCGACCACGTGCACCAGTTCGCCGGGGAGGATGTCGGCGGCTTCGAGCAGATCCTCGTCGATGGTGATCGAGCCGACGTAGTGGAGGTCCGCCTGCGTGATCGTCGCGCGGTGGATCTTGGACTTGAACATCGTGCGCATCATGACCGGGGGACTCCCGTGATCGTCAGGCGGGCGTTGTCGATGAGCCGGGTGGCGCCCACGCGGGCCGCGATCGCCAGGATCGCCGGGCCGGCGTGGTCGGCGGCCACCGGGGTGAAGTCGTCGATGTCGACCAACTCCACATAGTCGGGTTCCAGCACGGCGCGCAGCACGTCCTCGGCGGCGGCGCGCACGGCGCCCGCGCCCTCGCCGGCGCGCCGGGCGCCCGCGTCGAGCGCGCGGCTGAGCGAGAGCGCGTTCTCCCGCTCGGCCTCGGACAGGTAGCGGTTGCGGCTGGACCGGGCCAGCCCGTCGGGTTCGCGGACGGTGGGCACGCCCACGATCTCGACGGGGAAGTTCAGGTCGCGCACCATGCGCCGGATCAGCGCGAGTTGCTGGGCGTCCTTCTCACCGAAGAAGGCGACCCTCGGCGCGGTCAGGTGCAGCAACTTGGCGACCACGGTGAGCATGCCGTCGAAGTGGCCGGGGCGGGAGGCGCCTTCCAGGACCGCGCCGGTGGGCCCGGCGGTGATCCGCACCCGCGGCTCGCCGCCCGGGTACACCTCCTGCACCGACGGCGCGAACACCACGTCGGCGCCCGCCTCCTCGCTCAGTTCCAGGTCGGCGTCCAGGGTGCGCGGGTAGCGGTCCAGGTCCTCGCCCGCGCCGAACTGGAGCGGGTTGACGAACACGGTGACCACGACGTGGCCGCTCGGGCCGACGAACCCGCGCGCAGCGCGGATCAGCGCCGCGTGGCCCTGGTGCAGCGCGCCCATCGTCATCACCACCGCGCGCAACCCGTACGGCCGGGTGTCCTCGGTGAGTTCGGCCGCGGTCCGGGCCAGGCGCACGGCGGTCACGGTCGGCCGCCCTCGGCAAGCACGCCCAGCAGCGCCTCGGCCGCCTCGGCCTTGAGCAGGCCGGCGTTCAGCGCGCGGTCGGCGGTCAGCCGGGCCATCGCCACGTAGGCGGCGAGTGCCTCGGGTGAGACCCGGCGCAGCTCGGCCACGTGCGCGGCCACCGTGCCCGCGTCGCCGCGCGCGACCGGGCCGGTCAGCGCGTGATCGCCGGATCGCAGCGCGTTGTCCAGGGCGGCGCCGAGCAGCGGTCCGAGCATCCGGCCCGGGGCCCGCACGCCGGCCGCGCCGAGCAGTTCGATCGACTGCGCGACCAGGGTGACCAGGTGGTTCGCGCCGTTGGCCAGGGCCACGTGGTAGAGCGCGCGGTCGCGCTCCTCGATCCACTCCGGCTCACCGCCCATCTCCACCACGAGCGCCTCGGCGACCGGGCGCAGCGGCTCGGGCGAGGTGACCCCGAAGGAGCACCCGGCCAGTCGTTCGAGGTCGATCGTGCTGCCGGTGAAGGTCATCACCGGGTGCAGCGCGAGCGGCAGCGCGCCGGCGCGGGTGGCGGGCTCCAGGACATCGACGCCGTAGCGGCCCGACGCGTGCACCAGGAGTTGACCGGCCTTGATCGCGCCGGTCTCGGCCAGGCCGTGCACGAGCGCCTCCAGCGCGTCGTCGGGCACGGTCAGCAGGGTCAGGTCGGAGGCCGCGATCACCTCTTGCGGGGTGACCAGCGGGACGCCGGGGAGCAGGTCCTCGGCGCGGCGCCGGGAGGTCTCCGAGACACCGGAGGCGGCCACCACCGAGTGCCCGGCGAGGGCGAGGGCGGCGGCGAGGGTCGGGCCGACACGGCCGGCGCCGACGACTCCCACGCGCAGCCGCGCGGGGCGGTCGGCAGGGTCGGGCGAGCGGCCGTGCGGATTCGGACGTGCGTTGATGTCGTTGTTCACGCGAGCGAGCCTTCCGTTCCAGTCCGCGGCGGGTACCGGACGAGTACTGGCCCGATCAGGGTACTCACGCGCCGGGCGGGCCGGTCCCCGGGTTGGTCGGCAGGCCGGTCCGCGGCACGCCGGGCGGCTGCCACCGATACCGGGAGGAGCCGGCCTGGTGGACGACCCGTCGCACGACCCGGTGGCGGATCAGCTCGGGGCCGCGCATGCCGATCGCACCGAGCGCGGTCAGCACGAGGCCGGTCAACAACATCGTGCCGGTGACCACCCGGGCCACCCGGACGCTGCGTGGGCCGCCCTGGGTTTGCAGCGAGTAGGCGGAGGAGGACTGTCGGGTGTCGGGGGCGGTCGGTTGCGCCGACGTGGCGGCGCTACTGCGCTCGGGTGACGGCGAGGAGGTGGAGCCGACGTCCAGGGCCCCGGCCGCCGCGACGATTCCGATCGCGGCGACCGCGAGCGCACAGCGTCGACCCGCGCGTATGACCAGTTGACGGCTTCCCATGGGGAGCCTCCCGGAGACCGGTGACGATTGACCAGGTGCGAGGGTTCGGCCCTCTTCTTTCCCTGAGTCGGTCGCTTATGTGTCCCCTTTTGACCGCGATCGCATGCCTCGCGGCCGGCTAAGGGCGCGAGAGCGGCCCTGGCGGACCGCTCGCGTGCCACCGCAGAGACCGGCCGCTTCGGCCGGATCACGCCCGGTCACCGTCGGTCACTCCCGGGACGGCAGGTCGGCACCGCCCCCGGAGCGGACGGATCCCGGGATCCGTCCGCTCCGCACCGCCGGACCGGAGGGGAACCCGGTCCGATCCGAGTCCACACCGCCCCCGGGACGGGACCCGGGACCTGTCCGGAAACCGGCCCTAGCCGAGCCGGACCGGCAATCGGGTGAGCGCGTTGTTGAGGTTCGAGCGCAACCGTTCGGGCTCGCCGGTCGCCTCGATCGTGGGATAGGTCGCGAGCAGCTCCTCGAAGAACACCCGGCCCTCCAGGCGCGCGATGTGCACGCCCAGACAGAAGTGCTCGGCGAAGCCGAACGACAGGTGCGGGTTGGGCCTGCGGGTGATGTCGAAGCGCTGTGGGTCGGCGAAGACCTCCTCGTCGCGGTTCGCCGAGGTGTAGTACATGGCCACCTTGTCGCCCGCCTTGATCGACACCCCGCGCAGCTCGGTGTCCCGGGTGGCGGTTCGGCGGAAGTAGTGCAGCGGGTTGGCCCAGCGCAGGATCTCCTCGACCGCGCCCGGCACCAGGGCGCGATCCGCGCGCAGCGCGGCGAGCTGGTCGGGATGGCTCAGCAGCGCGTGCAGTCCGGCGGACAGCATGGTCTTGGTGGTGTCGTTGCCGGCGGTGACCAGTTGCACGAAGAACTGGCCGAAGTCGAGGTCGGTCATCATCCGGCCACCGAACTCGGACTCCAGGATCAGCGAGGTGATGTCCTCGCGCGGTTCCTCGGCCCGGCGCCGCGCGGCGAAGCCGATCGCGTAGCGGGCCATCTCGATCGCCGCCCGGCCGCCCTCGCCCGCGGTGTTCCGCTCGGCCAGCTCGTGGATGTGGTCCCAGTCCGCCGCGGGCAGGCCCATCAGCTCGCCGATCACCTGGGTCGGCAGGCCGGAGGTGACGTCGTGCACGAACTCGACGTCGCCGGTGCCCACACGCGCGAAGATCTCCCGGCAGATGGTCCGGATCCGGTCCTCCATGCCGCCGACCACCTTCGCGGTGAAGGACTTCACCAGCGGCTTGCGGTACGCGCGGTGGCGCGGCGGATCCATCGACAACAACGTGCCGCGCAGGGCTTCGAGCCGCTCGGGTTCGAGGTCCTCCAGGATGATCCCGCCCGCCTCGGCGGAGAAGATCGCCGGATTCTGCGACACGTACTCGACGTCGGCGTGCCTGAGCACGGCCCAGTAGCCCGGTTGCCCCGGGATGTCCTGCCAGTACACGGGATCGGTCCGGCGCAGCTCGGCGAACAGCGCGTGCGGCGGCCCGTCGAGATACCCCTCGGGGCTGTAGAGGTCGGGTCGGATCAGGTCGGGCGTGCTGGTCATGGCGTCTCCCTCGCAACCGCGGATCGCACGTCGTCAGCCCACGAGCACGTTCGGCCGACCGAAGCCCTGCGCCTCGCACAGGGCGTAGTAGGCGCGCAGCGTGCCGGCGCCGTCGGTGACCGAGGTGATGTTGCCCTCGGCGTCCAGGTTGAGGTTGGCGCCGTACATCTGGAACCACACCCGGGTGTCGGGCTCGACGCAGGTGAGCGTGTGCACCGAACCGGCGGGCTCGTACAGGAACGAGCCGGCCCGGTTGACGTAGTCGTACTCGGCGTACTTCCACGCGCCGGACGTGGTGTAGCCGTAGACCGGGCCGGTGTGGCGGTGCGTCTCGACGGCGAAGCCGGGCTGGAAGATGTTCTCCACGATCCAGAGGCCCTCCTCCTCCTTGACGCACAGCACCTTGAGCTTGTTGCCGTCGCCGATCTCGACGAACGGCAGGTCCTCTGCCCCGATGTGCACGGCGGGGCGGCCGGCTGCGGTGGTGGTCATGCGGGTTCCTCCCGGAGGCGATCACTGCTCCTGTAACGGTGTAACAGCATGCCTCAAGGATCGGGGAGTTTCGAGGGTCGCGTGGGATGGGCAACACCATCGATCGCACACGCGGGGGGATGGAGATGGGGAGCGGGAGATGGGACAGCTCGACGGGAGGGTCGCCGTGGTCACCGGCGGCGCCAACGGGATCGGCCGCGCGTGCTGCGAGCGGTTCGCCGAGGAGGGCGCCGACATCGTGGTCGCCGATCTTCTCGACGAAGCCGCGATGGACACCATCGAGGCGGTCGAGAAACGTGGCCGGCGGGCCACCTACATGCACACCGACGCGAGCAGCCCCACGGACACCGGGACGGTGATGCAGCACGCGATCGACACGTTCGGCGCGATCGACGTCCTGGTCACCGCCGCGGGCATCAGTACGGCCGACTACGTCAGCGGGCGGCCGAGCAACCGGGCCGCGGTCGAACGCGACCCGATCAAACGATTCGTGGACAGCCCCCTGGCCGAGTGGCAGCGCGTGCTCGACGTGAACCTGACCGGCACGCTGCTGGCGGTCCAGGCCGCCGCGCGCTGGATGGTGGCCGGCGGCCGGCGCGGCTCGATCATCACCATCGCGTCGATCGCCGCGAAGCACCCCGAGGCCGGCTCGGCGGCCTATTCGGTGTCCAAGGCCGGCGTGTGGATGCTGACCAAGCAGGCCGCGCTCGCGCTCGGACCGGCCGGGATCCGGGTCAACGCGATCGGACCGGGCTTCATCGAGACCAACATGACGGCGGTCCTGCGCGGGATGCCCGAACTGGAGCAGCGCCTGCTCGGCAGCGTGCCGCTGGGCCGGATGGGCAGCGCCCGCGAGGTGGCCAACGCGGCGCTGTTCCTGGCGAGCGACCAGTCGTCCTACTTCACCGGCGAGATGTTGCACCCGGACGGCGGCTTCTACACCGACTGATCCACCGATACACCGACAGATCCACCGATCGACCGGCCGACGCGGGCCGGCCGGACACCGAACGCGGGTCGGGCGATCGCCCGACCCGCGTTCACGATCCCGGACACAGGTCCTCGGGACGGGTGCCAGGCCCTGTCCCGGCGGATCCTGGTGGGTCCGCGCCGCCTGGCACCGCGCCTAGCGGCCCCGGGCCTTGACCAGGCCCGTCTCGTACGCGAGCACCACGACCTGGACCCGGTCGCGCAGCCCGAGCTTCATCAGGATGCGGCCGACGTGGGTCTTGATGGTGGCCTCGGACAGGAACAGCCGCTGAGCGATCTCCGCGTTGGACAGGCCCTGGGCGACCAACATCATCACCTCCAGCTCGCGCTCGGTCAGCGCGTCCACAACGTCCGGCCGGGGTTCGTGGTCGCTGGGCAGGATCGGCGCGAACCGGTCGAGCAGACGCTTGGTGGTGCTCGGCGCGACCACCGCGTCACCGGAGGCCACCGCGCGGATCCCGGACAGCAGTTCCGGCGGCGGCACGTCCTTGAGCAGGAAGCCGCTGGCCCCGGCCTTGAGCGCGGCGAACGCGTACTCGTCCAGGTCGAAGGTGGTCAGCATGAGCACCTTGGGCCGGGCCCGGCCCTCCGGCAGCACCAGCGCGTTCTCACCACCCTCGGCACAGATCCGCCGACATGCCTCGACCCCGTCCATCCGGGGCATCCGCACGTCCATCAGGACCACGTCGACGTCCGCGTGCCGAAGCTTGTCGAGCGCCTCGACACCGTCGCCGGCCTCGGCGACCACGCTCATGTCCGGCTGCGCCTGCAACACCATGGTGAAGCCGGTCCGCAGCAATTCCTGGTCGTCGACCAGCATCACCTTGATGCTCACTGAGCTCCTTGAAGAGTCGTCCTGTTGGGCGTGCCGGAGGAGACGGACGAGGAGTCGGGGCGGCCCGCGTAGGGCAACATCGCGCTGACCGACCACCCTCCGCCGACGCTGGGCCCGGTCCGCAACCGACCACCCAGCATCGCGACCCGCTCGCGCATACCGACCAGGCCGTGGCCCATGCCGTCGCCGGGAGCCGCGGCGCCCCGCCCGTCGTCGCTGATCTCCATCTCCAGGCCATCTTCCCCGTAGCCCACACCGACCGTCGCGGTGGCATCGGGGCCGGCGTGTTTGCGGGTGTTCGTCAGTGCCTCCTGGACGATCCGGTACGCGGTCAGCGCGACGCTCTGCGGCAGTTCGACCGGCACCCCCTCGACCCGGAGCTCGACGTTGAGACCGGTGGTGCGCACCTGCTCGACCAGTTCGCCGAGTTGGTCCACGCCCGGCTGAGGTACGTACGCGTCGGTCTCGGCCTGCGAGCGCAGCACGCCCAGCAGCCGACGCATCTCGGCCAGCGCCTCGCGTCCGGTCGCCGCGATCGTGCCCAGCGCCTCGCGGGCCCGGTCCGGCGACGAGTCGATCGCGTACGCCGCGCCGTCGGCCTGCACCACCATCACCGACACGTTGTGCGCGACCACGTCGTGCAGTTCGCGCGCGATCCGGGCCCGCTCGGCCGCCGCGGCGATCTGCGCCTGCTGGTCGCGCTCGAACTCCAGCCGGGTGGCCCGCTCCTCCAACTCGGCGTAGAACGCCCGGCGGGTGCGCATCGAATCGCCCAGCACCCACGCGATCGCGAGCAGCACCACGAGGAAGCCGAAACCGATGACGTTGTCGCGGAACGAGGAATCGCTCGATTCCGGGAAGCGCGCAAGCAGGATGGCCGGCCCGAGCAGGACCATCGCGAGCCCGATGCGCGAGAGCCATCGCGGGCCGGACTTGGCAGCCGTGTACAGCGCGACGAGCATCGCGTAGTTGGCCGAGGTGAGCGTGCCGTCCCAGACCAGCTGCATCAACCCGCCGACCACGACCATGGCGGTCGCGGTCAGGGGCCGCACCCGGTGCAGCGCCATGCCCAGGCTGAGCAGCATCACGATCACGAACCACCACCAGCGCGGAGCGGGTGCGGTGGTGTCCTCGAAGACCTGCAGCAGTGCGAGGCCGAGGATCGGAATCGTGCACACCGAGTCGACCCACAAGGGGTGCGCTCGCAGCCACGCGTAGATTCGTTGCACACTTCGACGCTACGCGGCACCGGGTCGTGCGCGCGTCAACCGACGTACCGAATCGGTCCTCCGCCACAAGTCGCACCCGGCAATGCGGCAAGCACGCCCGGAGTGCCGTCCGGACGGCTCAGGAGCCCTCCCCCGGGCGTACCGGCAATCGGGCCCGGACCTGCCAGCCGCCGCCCGACCGGGGTCCGGTCTCCAACCGCCCGCCGAACAGCGCGACCCGCTCGCCCATGCCGACCAGACCGTGGCCCATCCCGTCGCCCGGGGCCGCCGCGCCGCGGCCGTCGTCGCCCACGTCCAGTTCGACGTCCTCGCCCAGATAGCGCAGCCGCACCATCGCCTCGGCGTTCGGCCCACCGTGCTTGCGGGTGTTGGTCAGCGCCTCCTGGACGATCCGGTACACGGTCAACGCGACGCCCTGAGGCAGCTCGACCGGCACCCCCTCGACCGCCAGACCGACCGGCAGGCCCGCGCTGCGCACCCGCTCCAGCAGGTCCTCGAGCTGCTCGACGCCCGGTTGTGGGACATACGCGTCGCCCTCGTTCTGCGAGCGCAGCACGCCCAGCAGTCGGCGCATCTCGGCGAGCGCCTCGCGCCCGGTGGCGGAGATCGTGCCGAGCGCCTCGCGGGTCAACTCCGGCGCTCCGTCCAGCGCGTACGCCGCGCCGTCGGCCTGCACCACCATCACCGACACGTTGTGCGCGACCACGTCGTGCAGTTCGCGCGCGATCCGGGCCCGCTCGCTCGCCGCCGCGATCTGCGCCTGCTGGTCCCGCTCGCGCTCCAACCGGTCGGCCCGGTCCTCCAATTCGACGTAGTACGCCCGCCGGGTGCGCATCGAATCGCCCAGCACCCACGCGATCACGAACGGGCCCATCAGCAGCAGCGTGAAGAAGACGATGCCGGTGGTCGGTACATCCGGGTTGTCCCACCAGCGCAACATCGCCGCGATCGGCGCGAGCACCCCGCCCACGAGCGCCGTGCGCGACGCCCAGCGCGGGCTGTACGCGGCCGCGCTGTAGGCGATCGCGGGCATCGCGAGCGCCTCCAGGCCCGGCGGTATGTCGTCGAAGAGCTGGAAGATCCCGATCGCGACGGTGACCACCAGCGCGAGGGTGGGATTGCGCCGGCGGATCAGCAGCACGATCGACATCGTGCCGAGCGCGATCAGATGCGGGACGTCGGGCGGCCCGGGCTGATCGATGATCACCTCGAACAGGCCGAACATGAGCAGCAGCAGCGCCCATGCTCCGTCCACGAGCAGGGGGCGTCCACGGAGCCAGGCGTACAGGTGATGCACACAGGCAGGGTAGACGGGCACATCCGTTCGCTCGCACTCCGGACGGACCGGCACAGAACCGACCTCGGTCGCACGGGCGCGATCCGGGGCCGGTACCGTCGGGTGCGATGGAACGACGGCTGACCTGGAAGGAAGCCACCCGTCGGGCGTTGTACGGAGCCGAGGGCTTCTACCGCCGGGCCGAGGGCCCCGCCGGCCATTTCCGCACCTCGGTACACGCCTCCCCGCTGTTCGCCCGCGCGCTGGCCGACCTGGCCCGGACCGCGGGCCTGGACACCGTCGTGGACGTGGGCGCCGGGCGCGGCGAACTGCTGATCGCGCTGTGTCGGATCGCGCCGCACCTGGAACTGATCGGCGTGGACGTCGCCGACCGGCCGGAGGCCCTGCCGCTGTCGATCGCCTGGGGGCCGGAGATCCCACCGGGCCGAACCGCGCTGCTGATCGCCAACGAGTGGCTGGACAACGTGCCGGCCGACGTCGCGGAGGTGGACGAGCACGGCGTGCCCAGGCTGGTCGAGGTGGACGTGCGCTCGGGCCACGAGCGGCTCGGCGCGGTCACCGACGACCGGGACGCGCGCTGGCTGGACCGCTGGTGGCCACTGGTCGGCGCGGAACCGGGCGCGCGCGCGGAGATCGGCGACCCGCGGGACCTCGCGTGGGCGGGCGCGATCGAGCGGCTGGAGCGGGGGGTCGCGGTGGCGATCGACTACGGGCACCTGGCCGACGGGCGCCCGCCGTACGGCACGCTCGCCGGGTATCGGCAGGGCCGGCAGGTGCCGCCGGTTCCGGACGGCACCTGCGATGTGACCTGCCATGTCGCGATGGACGCGGTGGCCGCGGCGGGCGAGGCGGCCGGGGCGCGCGACACGGTCCTGACCACCCAGCGACACGCCCTGCGCGCGCTGGGCGTGGTCGGCCACCGACCGCCGTACGAACTGGCCCGCACCGATCCGGTCGGCTACCTCGCCGGCCTGCGCGACGCGGGCGAGGCCGGCGAACTCACCGCGAAGGGCGGCCTCGGCGACTTCCACTGGCTGGCCCAGGGCGTGGGCATGAACGTCCCCGCCCGCCTCCGCCCCTGACCGGCCCCGAGACCGCCCGACTGCGACCCCTGAGAACCAACCGAATCCAGCCTGCCCGGCACTGGAAGCCAACCGCATTCAGCCCGGCCGGCGCTTGCGGCCACCCCTCGGCCCGGCCGGCGCTGGAAGCCAACCAAATCCAGCCCGGCCGGCGCTCGAGGCCAATCTCAGCTGTTACCGAGCGCACCCGCCGCCCGAAGCTCGGCGATCCTGGCCTCGTCGTACCCGAGCAGGTCCGCCAGAACGGCCGCGCTGTGCTGCCCGACCGTCGGCGCCCGCTCCGGCACCGGCAGCGTCTCGCCGACGAACTTGATCGGCGACGGGAGCTGCTCCGCGCCGAGCCGATCCTGGCCGATCCACGGGAACCGGTGCTGGAACTGCGGGTCCTCGGCGATCGTCTGCGGCGTGTTCACCGGCGCGATCGGCGTGTTCGCCTCGTTGCCGAACTCGATCCACTCCCGCGCGGTGCGCGTCGCGAAGATGTCCCGCAGGATGCCTCGCAGCTCGACGTTGCCGACCGCGTGGTCCGCGTACTTGGAGCCCGGCCAACGCTCGAACAGGTCGGCCCGGTCCACCGCCTCGCAGAAGTTCTTCCACAACGACTGCTCGGACGCCATGAACAACACGTGCCGGTCGTCCTTGGTCGCGTAGATCTGGTAGCGCACGCCCTTCTCCATGCCCCCGGTGCCGGGCGCGCGGCGCTCGTAGTCGTCCGACTTGTTGCCGGTCACCTCGGACTCCGGGCGCTCGTACGCCTTCCAGGTCTCGCTGCGCAGCCAGTCCATCGACGCGGCGGCGTCGGACTGGGCGATGTCGATCACACTGCCCTCGCCGGTGGCCCGGGCCCGGATGATGCCCGCGAGCACACCGAGCGCGCCGAACATCGGGCCGGCGTGGATGCCGATCGAGGCGTGCTCGGGCAGGTACGGGAAGCCGTCCTCGTCGATCGCGGGCTTCACCACGCCGGCCCAGGTGTCGTAGGCGACGCCGTGGCTGGGCATGTCCCGGTACGGACCGGTGGCGCCGTAGCCGGAGATCGTGCAGAACACGATCCTCGGGTTGATCTTCCTCAAGTCCTCGTAGCCGATCCCGCGCCGGGCCAGACCGCCCGGCCGCATCGCCTCGATCACCGCGTCGGCGTCCTTGACCAGGGCCTTGAACGTCTCGATCGCCTCGGGCTTGCGCAGATCCAGGACCAGGGACTTCTTGCCCCGGTTGACGTGGAGGTGCATCAGCGACGAGCCCTCCACAATCGGCCACGTCATGTCCCGGATGTAGTCGCCCTGCGGCGGCTCGATCTTGATCACCTCGGCGCCCAGGTCCACCAGCGACGAGGTGATCGCGGCCGGCCCCAGCATCGAACACTCGATGATGCGAACCCCCGCGAGCGGGGCTCCACCCTTCGACTCGACCTGACTCATCGCTGCCTCCCTGCGAATATGACGATGCGTCAGATATTAACCGGCGCCCTCTCCGAGGGAAGAGGCGGAACCTGACGAACTGTCAGATGCGTTGTGGATCCAGCGTTCCGCGCCCGCGCCGCGGCGTCCGACGCGCGAGCGCTCGGCCTGTTCGGCGACCATCGTGTGCGCCTCGGCCGCGTCCCGTCGGGCCGCCTTGACATGCACCGGGCCAGGCGTGGAATCCAGGTGCACGGTGGCCAGGCCGAGCCGGCGCTCCCACGGCCCCTGGGTCCGCCGTACGCTCTGCACCTTCGCGTGCGGGATCACGTCCAGGATCCGGTGGAACCGACCGCTGCGGGCCACGAACACCTCGGCGTCCGCGCCGTAGGCGTACACCGACCAGCCGACCGGGTCGTGCCAGCGGGCCCGGCGCGGGGCCGGGATCAGCTCGATCGCGTCGACGTGCACACCCGGCAGGACCTGCCCGAGCAGGCCGTGCGCGACCGCGCGCGGCGCGACCGGCAGCAGGATCGTCTCCTTGGCGTCGGCGTCCTTGCCGCCGTAGCCGGCCACGTTGATCTCGACCCGCACCCACCCGCGCAGCCGCCACAACCACGGCTGCACGATCCGCACCGCCTGGACCCGGCCCGGCGGAACCGTCTGGTGCCGCTGTTCGAGCAGGCCGTGCCGCAGTCGCAGGCCGTCCGGCGAACCGGCCACGGTGAAGTCGAAGTTCCGGATCACCCGTCCCGCGGTGAACTGCCAGGCGGCCAGGAACAGCGGCACCGAGCCGAACACGAACGCGGGCGCGTGCAGCGCGAAGGCCAGCACCACCACCGCCACGCTGGGCGCGAGCGCGGCCCAGGTGCCCACCGACAGCAGCACCGAGCCGACCACCGCCGACAGCGGCACCGACACCAGCGTCTGTTCGGGCGCCTCCCCCACGTCCGGGCGCACCCCCGCGGCGCGCGCGAGCAGTTCGGCGCGCAGCCGCTGCGCGTCCGCCTCGCCCAGGTAGGACAGGCTCGCCTCGGCCCGTTCCCCGCCGGCCACCTGGAGTTGGAGCTCGGCGAGACCGAACAGCCGGGCGGCCAGCGGCCGGACGATGTCGACCGCCTGCAGCCGGGACAACCGCACGTGCCGGGTGCGCCGGAACAACACGCCGGAGTCCAGCCGCAGGTCGTCGCCCTCGATCCGGAACGTGGTGAACCACCACGAGACGTATCCGTACCCGAACGCGAGCGGCACCACCACGCCCAGCCCGATCACCAGGCGGCTCGGGGTCGCCCACCCGGAGTTGACGTTGTGGACCACCACACCCAGGCAGGCCGCGATCACCACCCAACCGCGCGCGGGCGGGGTCAGCGGGTGCAGGCGGCGCGGTTCGCCGGGGTGCTCGACCGGCCGCTCGACCCCGGTGCTCACAGCCCCGCCGATCGGGCCTCGCCGAGCGCCGCGAGCCGGTCGCGCAGCCGCGCGGCCTCGGCCGGCGGCAGGCCGCGCACGACCGCGTCCGAGGAGGCCGAGGCGGTGTGCAAAGTCACCGTGGCGATGCCGAACCGGCGCTCCAGCGGACCCGCCTCGACGTCCACGAACTGCATCCGCCCGTACGGCACCACGACCAGGCGGCGAAACTGCACGCCGTGCGCGATCAGCAGGTCGTCGGCCCGCTCCGCGTAGCGCCACGAGCGCTGGTTGCGCCGGATCGCCGGGAGACCCCAGGCGGCGACCCCGACGCCGGCGAGCGCGAGCACCGCGCCGACCCACCACGCGACGAGCCACGCGAGCAGGCCGCCGCCGACCAGGGCGAGCAGCGCGCAGGCGCCGACCAGCAGGGCGCGGCGCATGCGGTAGAGCTGTTCCGAGACGGCACGCCAGTCGAGATCGGGCGGAGCCAGGGCGTCATCGGCCGGTTTCATACGGGCAACCTTCCCAGGTGGGCATACAAGGGTGCGAAGGAGCACACCACTACTGGCAGACTCAGGGTCCATGACCGCCAGGACCGTGGGCGTGGGTATCGGCGCCGACCAGCTCGACACGACCGACATGGTGCTCAACATCGGGCCCCAGCACCCCTCCACGCACGGCGTGCTGAGGCTGCGACTCGTACTCGACGGCGAGCGGATCGTCTCCGCCGAGCCGATCGTGGGCTACATGCATCGCGGCGCGGAGAAGCTCTTCGAGGTGCGCGACTACCGGCAGATCGTGATGCTGGCCAACCGGCACGACTGGTTGAGCGCGTTCGCGAACGAGCTGGGCGTGGTGCTCGCCGTGGAGCGCATGCTGGGCATGGAGGTGCCGCAGCGCGCGGTGTGGGCGCGAACCCTGCTCGCCGAGCTGAACCGGGTGCTCAACCATCTGATGTTCCTCGGTTCGTATCCGCTGGAGCTGGGCGCGATCACCCCGATCTTCCACGCGTTCCGCGAGCGTGAGGAGATCCAGGCGGTGATGGAGGAGATCTCCGGCGGCCGGATGCACTTCATGTTCAACCGGGTCGGCGGGCTCAAGGAGGATCTGCCGGCGGGCTGGACGGGGCGGGTACGGCACGCCGTGGCGACCGTGCGCACCCGGCTGGCGGGCCTGGACGCCCTGGTCTCCGGCAACGAGATCTTCCGCGCCCGCACCCGGGGCGTGGGCGTGTTGTCGCCTGCCCTGGTGGCCGCCTACGGGGTCAGCGGGCCGATCGCGCGGGCCTCCGGGGTCGACTTCGACCTGCGCCGGGACGAGCCGTACCTGGCCTACCGCGAGCTGGCCGACGTGCTGCGCGTGGTCACCCGCCGGGAGGGCGACTGTCTGGCCCGGTTCGAGTGCCTGCTGGAGCAGGTACACGTGAGCCTGGACCTGGCCGACGCGTGCTGCGACCGGCTCGACCGGCTCCCGCAGGGTCCGGTGAACCTGCGGTTGCCCAAGGTGCTCAAGGCGCCAGAGGGCCACACCTACGCGTGGACCGAGAACCCGCTCGGCCTCAACGGCTACTACCTGGTCTCGCGCGGCGAGAAGACCCCGTGGCGGCTCAAGCTGCGCTCGGCGTCCTACAACAACGTGCAGGTGCTGACCGAGCTGCTGCCGGGCTGCCTGATCGCGGACATGGTGGCGATCCTGGGGTCGCTCTTCTTCGTCGTGGGCGACGTCGACAAGTGACGGCCGGGACACCGGTCGGCGCTCCTGGGGCAGGCCCCACGGGCGCCGGCCGGGTCAGGCGTGCTTTCGGACGTCGATCCGGGGGATCTCCTCGGTGTCGTCGTGCGCGGTGAGGTCCACCGGCAGCGGCTTGGGCCGCGGCACACCCGGACGGCTCGGATCGGACTCGTCGGGCGCGAACCGTACGCCGTGACCGCGGTGCACCGGAGCCGGCTGTGCGGCGGGAGCCTCCTCGGCGCGCACCGGGTCGGCGAGCCGATCCGCCTCGATGTCGTCCTCGGCCGGGCCCGGGGCAAAGGTCGCCTCGGCCGGCTCGACCTCGTCCTCGTGCGGGCGGCCGGCGACGAGCGCGTCGTAGCGCGCGTCGGAGCCGAACAGCTCGTCGGTCAGGAAGCCGGTCGCCTCGGGCTCGGCCAGGGCGGCACGCGGCGCGAAGAAGTCGAACCGGCCGGACGCGCCGGAGTCGGCCACGCGGCGGGTCACCTCCAGCACCTTGTCCCGCACCATCCGGGTGACCTCGGCGGTCTCGGAGTCGGCCGACTCCGCCACCTCGGCCGGCGCGGCCGAAGCGGCGACGGGTGCGGCCTCGGTCACCTCGACGGCGGGTCCACTCGCCTCGGCGGGCGCGGGCGCCTCGGCCGGTGGGGGCGCGGCGGCGACGGGTGCGCTCGCGGAGCGGGTGGGGGCATCCTCCGTCGCGGTCGCCTCGGCGGCGACCTCGGACTCGGCCGGCGCCTCCGGCGTGCGCTCGGCGGTCCGGGTGAGCTCGGTTTGCGGCGCGATCGGCGAGGCGGGTCGCGTGACGGCGGCCGGCGCGGTCTCGGGTGCGAGGGGAGTAGAGGGGCGTACCGCGATGGGCTCCGGGGCCGCGGCGCCCGGGGCCGTCTCGATCGGCGCGACGGGGCGCCCGGTCGGCACCGGCTCGCGCACCGTCGGCGCGGCCTCGCGCGGCGTCTCGGCGGCGCGCGCCGGGCTCGGCCGCACATCGGCCGTGCGGCGCTCCTCGGCGCGTACCGGCTCGCGTACCGGCGCCTGCGGCGCTTGCGGTGCCCGCGGCGCGTGCGTCGGCTCGGCGGGCCGCGGTCGCGCGGACGGGCCGAACACCGAGGCCGCGTAGGCCGGAACCAGGTCCGGCGAGGACACCGGTGGCCGGCGCACCGCCGGAACGATGGACGGAGCCGTCGGACGCGCCTCGCCGGCTCGGCGGTCCAGCAGGTCCAGGACCGCCGCACCGCGCGCGAACAGGTCCGGGGTCAACGGCTGCGGACGCGACACCAGGTGGGCGGCGGCCGATGCGCCGGCCCGTTCCAGGGCGAGTTCGTGCTCGCCGGCCCGCTCGATCGCCGCGCGTAGCTCGTCGGCCATGCGTTCCCGCTCCCGACGCCGCGCGATGGCCTCCTCGGCCGACCGCCGGTGGTGTGCGGTGCTTCCGCGGACCATCCACGCCAGGGCGCCGGCGGCGGAGGACACACCGAGCAGCACGGCGATTCGAAGTGTGGTCGCACCTCCCGCGACGACCGCCAGGACGACGGCGACGAGCGCCGGCGCGCATATGGCGGCAAGCAGGGATATGCGTGTGGCGGTCGAGACCGAGCGATGGCGTCCACGTGGCATGCAGCAGACGTTAGCGCGCATACGGCGTTCATCTTGGTGCGGGGGTTGCCGTTGGTGCGGGTTTTTTGCCTTCCGTGGTGGGAACTTGGCCGGGTCGGCCTCGAACACCGGTCGGGCCGAATGCGCGCCGGCCTTCGGCCGAATCGACCCCAAACGCCGGCCGGGCTATTGAACTGCCCGGCCGGCGTGGAGTGTTGCGCCGATATCGCGGAATTCGCCGCGCGGATCAGATCAGGTTCTTGGACTTCAAGTAGGCCTTGGCCACATCCGCCGGCTTCTTGCGGTCCTCGTCGACCTGTTTGTTGAGTGCGGTCAGGTCCTCGGTGGTGAGAACGGGGGCGAGCTTGTCGACCAGCGGCAGAATCTTGTCGGCCTTGCCGGAATTGACCACCGGAATGACGTTGTCGGCGTTTTGCAGCTTCTTGTCGTCCGTGAGGACGACCAGACCGAACTGGTCGAGCGTGGCGTCCGTCGAAGTGGTCAGGACCAGTTGGTCCTTGCCGTCCTTGACCGCCTGCTTGGCGGCGGTGGTGCCGACGCCGAGCGGGTCCACGTTGCCCACCTTGATGCCGTACGTCTTCTCCAGGCCCGGGGCGCAGAACGGGCGCGTCTTGCACTCCTCGCCCGCCGCGATCTTCACCTCGATACCCGCCTTGCCCAGATCGGAGAGGGTCTTCAGGTTGTACTTGGCGGCGAAGTCCTTGGTCACCGCGAACGCGTTCTGGTCCACCGCCTGCGACGCGGTACCGGACTTGAGCCCGGCCGGGCCGGCCAGCGTGTTCAGCGCGGCCACCGTCGCCGCGACATCCGGGGAGGCCACCGGCGCGGCGTCCGGGCCGTTCTTCTTTCGGTTCAAGAACTCCGCCATCGTCGCCGCGTACTCCGGCACGACCGCGATCTTGCCCTTCTCCAGCTCGGGTTCGTAGAGCTCACGGTTCTTGACCGTCTTGATGCTCGCCTTCACCCCGCCCTTGTCGAGCAACTGTTTGTACATCTGCGCCAGGATCTCGGACTCGGTGAATCCGGCCGAACCGACCACCGTCTTGTCGTCGTCCGAGGAGGAACACCCGGTCGCGCCCACCAGGAAGACCAGGGAAAGCCCCGCCGCCACGCCGACCGTCATGCCCGTCTTGCCGCGCCGCATAAGCATGCGATGCACCGCCCTTTCCGTTCTCACGAGGTCACACCGCCACGCGGCGTCCGGGCCGTGAACCGCTGCACGAGCGCGAACAGGCCCTCCACCACCAGAGCCAGCGCGGCCACGAGGATCGCCCCCGCCACCACCTGGCCGTTGTCCTGCAGGTCGAAACCGGCCGTGACGATGCGCCCGAGACCGCCCCCCGCGACCAGTGCCGCGAGTGTTGCCGTGGCAACAACCTGAACGGCACACGTTCGAATTCCCGTCATGATCAACGGAAGTGCCAGGGGCAGCTCGACCCGGAACAACATCTGGCCGCCCGTCATGCCCATGCCGCGCGAGGCCTCGACCACGTCCCGGTCCACCTGGCGCATACCGACGTACGCGTTGGTGAGCACCGGCGGGATCGCGAACAGCACGAGCGCGATGATCGTCGCGGTGTCGCCCATGCCGATCGGGCTCAGCCCGAGCAGCACCAGCACCGCGAACGTCGGGATGGCGCGCCCGATGTTGGAGATGTTGATCGCCAGCGCGCCGCCCTTGCCCAGATGACCCAGCCACAGCGCGAACGGCAACGCGATCGCGACCGCGATCAGCACACACACCACGGTGAGCACGATGTGCTCGGTGAGCCGATTCCACACCCCGCTCTCGCCGCTCCAGTTCGCGCCGTCGGCCAACCAGTCCCAGGCGTCCCCGAGTACGTTCACGCCGCCGCCTCCGCCCGCACGTCGACCTCGGCGGTCGGCGCGGACACCAGCGGCAGCCGCCGTTTGCGCCCACCCGTTCGCTCCCACGGGGTCAACAGCCGCTGTACGCCCAGCAACAGCAGGTCGGCCGCGATCGCCAGCGCGACACACAACACCGACGCGGTCAACACCTGTGCCTTGAAGAGCGTGTCGATGCCCGAATAGATCAGGTTGCCCAACCCGCCGGAGCCCACGATCGCGCCGACCGTGGTGAGCGCGACGGTGGACACCGTGGCGACCCGTACGCCGGCCATGATCGCGGGCAGCGCGAGCGGCAGTTCGACCTGGAACAGCAGCCGCCCGGGTCCATACCCCATGCCCTTCGCCGACTCCACCACATCCGGCGGCACCGACCGCAGGCCGGCCAGCATGTTCCGCACCAGGATGGTCAGCGAGTACAACACCAGGCCGATGATGACCGTCGTCTCGGTCAGGCCGGTGAACGGCTGGAGGATCGCGAACATCGCGAGCGAGGGGATCGTGTACAAGATCGTGGTCGAGCCGAGCAGCACGCTGCCGGTCAGTCGCCACCGACGGGCCGCCAGCGCCATCGGGAACGCGACGAGCAGACCGATCGTCACCGAGACGACGGTCAGATAGACGTGTTCGCGCAACGCGGTGGTGATCTCCCCGGAGTACTCGTCGAGGTACTTCCCGCAGACCCACGAGTTGCGCTTCAGGCAGTCACCGGAGGCCACAATCACGGGCGGACCCTACCCCAGTGGTCCGACGGGCATTCCCGTGACGGCGGACACACCCGGTGTGTGAGGGGAGGCACCCGGGTACGTTGCCACCCCTGGGGGCCGGGAAACATCCGGGTCTCCGGACACCTGCCACGATCGCCAGCCATGCCCCCGGAGGGTCCCCATGATCCGGCTCGACCGCGTCACCAAGCGGTACCCCGACGGCACCGAGGCGGTCGCGGAACTGTCCCTGGAGGTCGCCACGGGCGAGCTGGTCACCCTGGTCGGCCCGTCCGGCTGCGGCAAGACCACCACGATGAAGATGGTCAACCGGCTGATCGAGCCCACATCCGGCCAGATCTTCCTGGACGACGAGGACATCACCCATGCCGACCCGGTCAAGCTGCGTCGGCGGATGGGCTACGTGATCCAGTCAGGCGGCCTGTTCCCGCACCGCACCGTGCTGGAGAACACGGTCACCGTGCCGAGCCTGCTGGGCTGGGATCGCAAGAAGGCGCGGGCACGCGGCGTCGAACTGCTCGAACTGGTCGGCCTGGACCCGACCAGACTCGGCGACCGCTACCCGCACCAGCTCTCCGGTGGCCAGCGCCAGCGGGTCGGGGTGGCCCGCGCGCTCGCGGCCGATCCGCCCGTACTGCTGATGGACGAGCCGTTCGGCGCGGTGGACCCGGTGGTCCGCGAGCGCCTGCAGAGCGAGTTCCTCCGGCTCCAGGGCGAGTTGAAGAAGACGGTGTTGTTCGTCACGCACGACATCGAGGAGGCGGTTCGGCTCGGCGACCGGATGGCGGTCTTCTCGATGGGCGGCCACATCGAGCAGTTCGACACCCCCTCCAGCGTGCTGGGCGCGCCGGCCAACGACTACGTCGCCGACTTCGTCGGCGCCGATCGGGGCCTCAAGCGCCTGTCGGTGACCGAGATCACCCCCGAGGACCTCGAACTGCCACCGGTCGTGCGCCTGGACGAGCCGATGTCGGAGGCACTCGCGAAGCTGCGCGCGGCCGACTCGCGCTGGGCCGTGGTGCTCGACGACGAGGGCAACCTGCACGGCTGGGTCGACGATCGCGCGGTCGGCGGCACGGTGCGCGACCGGGCCCGCCGGATGGAGGCCTGGGTGCCGGTGCGCGCGTCGCTCAAGCAGGCGTTCGGCGAGATGCTCCAGCACGACGCCGGGTGGATCGCGGTGGTGGACGGCGACCGCTTCGTGGGCGTGCTCACGCCGGCGCGGCTGCACGAGGCGTTGCGGCGCTCGATCGGTGCCGAGGAGCGGGACATCCCGTTGGCCGACGTCGTGCTGGACACCATCGAGGGCTGAGCGGGCCTTCGGCCGACGTCTTGCCCGCGCCCGCCGAGCGGGCGCGGATTCACTTGTCCTCGGGGTCCTCGGGGACGCGCAGTATGCGCTCCAGGAACAGGCACCCGCCGACCAGCAGCACCCCCGCGCCCACCGCGAAGGCACAGCGCTGAGCCTGGGCCGAGCGCTCGGTGACCTCCAGGAAGCCGGTCAGGTAGAGCGCGTAGCCGCCGTACAGACCCACCACCAGCGCGCCGACCAGCGAACCGGCCTTGGCGAAGACCACCGCCCGGGCGGCGACCAGCGGATCCACCGGGCGCGCGGACGGCCGCCGCTCGCGCTGCGCCTTGAGTCGCGAGCGCAACGACAGCGCGGTCGCCAACGCGATCGCGGCCAGGCACAGCAGCACGATCGGGGCCAGGATCGGGACCACGGGCGGCGTGCCGCGCGAGTCCCACAGGTCGATTCCGGCATACGCGATGCCGCCCGCCCCCAACGCGAGGGCGAGCAGGAGGAGCGGGCGCGTGGGCTTCATCGGTCTGCGGTCAGCTCCAGGTCGTCACGGCGATGCACCCCGTCGAGGCCCATCCGCGCGAGCAGCTCGGCGATCGGGCCGTGGCCCGGCAGGTCCGCCTCGGGGTCGATGTCGTACCACGGCGCGAGCACGAACGAACGCTCGTACGCGCGCGGATGCGGCAGGGTCAGCCGCGGGTCGTCCTGCACCACGCCCTCGAACCGGATCACGTCCACGTCCAGCGTGCGCGGCCCCCAGCGCTCGACCCGGACCCGCTGGAAGGCCTCCTCGATCGAGTTGACCCGCTCCAGGATCAGGTCCGGGGTGAGCAGCGTGCGCACCTCGACGACGGCGTTGAAGTAGGTGCCCTGCTCGGGGCCGCCCACCGGATCGGTCTCGTAGACCGGGGACACCCGCAGCAGTGTCACGCCCGGCGTGTCGGCGATCTCGTCGATGGCGCCCTGGAGGGTCTCCAGGCGGTTGCCCAGGTTGCTGCCGAGGGCGAGCACGACCCGGCTCCAGGTGAGCTGCGCACGCTGCGCGGTGGTCTCGGCGGGTGCTTCCGGGACCGGCTCGTGGACCGGCTCGCGGGCGGTGTCGGTCATCGATCCCGCCCCCGCACGATGGTCACGGTCACATCGTCGAACGGGACGGTGATCGGGGCGTCGGGCTTGTGCACGATCACTTCCACCTCCTGCACCAGTGGGCGGGCCAGGCACACGTCGGCGATCCGCTGCGCGAGCGTCTCGATCAGGTCGACCGGGTCGCCCTGCACGACGCCGACCACGTCCTCGGCGACCTCGCCGTAGTGGACCGTGAGGGTGAGGTCGTCGGACCGCGCGGCCGGACGGGTGTCCACCCCGAGCACGACGTCGACCACGAAGGTCTGGCCCTCGTCGCGTTCCTTCGCGAACACTCCATGGTTGCCGCGGGCCTTCAACCCCCGCAGCGAGACGCGGTCCAGCATCAGTCGCCTCCTCGGCGCGTATCCCATCCCTGCGCACCCCGAACGGTCGGTCGGACCTGTCGAGGGGCGGTCGCGCCGACGGCCGGACCACCTCTGTGCGGTACGAATGTACCCAGCGGTCCCGACAGGTTTCGTCGTCCGGGTGCCCCAAGCGGGCACGAACGACGCGCGAACGCGCCGAAGACCGGTCAGATCTCCTCTTCGGCGTCGACCTCCGCCATCACCGGGGAGGCGTGGTGCAGCCACAACCGCCAACCCGCGGGGGTACGCCGGAAGACGTTGGTGACCACCGCGCGGCCGCCCGCGAATCCGGTCTCGTCGCCGCCGTCCTCCTCGGCCATCCCGGTGAGCATGTTCGCGGTGCAGGACAACACCGCGACCTCGCCGGCCAGCTTGACCTCGACGTCGGTCAGGAAGAACTGCACGTACGCGGTGTTGGCCATGATCAGCGCGTACGAGCGCAGGATCTCCGCGCGTCCGTGCAGCGCGGGCCAGCCCGGGTGTACGCAGGTCACGCTCGGCGCGTCGGCGCCGTCGGCCCAGATCGCGCCGAGGGCGTCGATGTCGCCCTCCTCGACGGCCGTCCACAGCGCGAGGTTGACCTCGCGTACCGCGTCCGCCTCGGGCGACGTCTGGTCGTCAATCGGGTTCATCGGGCCTCCTGCCAGGCAGCCGCCACCTTGACCGCGTCGAGCGAAGCGGGCACCTCGTGCACACGGACGGCCCACGCGCCCGCGGCGGCGGCCAGCGCGGAGACCGCGGCCGTCGCGTCGTCGCGCCCGCGGGGCGGGCGCAGTGTGCCGTCCTCGGCGACGAGCAGCCGCCCCAGGAAGGTCTTGCGGGACGCGGCCACCAGCAGCGGACGGCCGAGTTCGTGCAGCGCGTCCAGGTGGGCGAGCAACGGCCAGTTGTGCTCGGCCGTCTTGGCGAAGCCCAGGCCCGGGTCGAGCACGATCGCGTCCGGGTGGACGCCGGCGGCGATCACCTTCTCCATCCGCTCGGCCAACTCGGTGCGCACCTCGGCGACCACGTCGGCGTAGACCGCGCGCTGCTGCATCCCGCGCGAGTGCCCGCGCCAGTGCATGACCACCACGGGTACCCCGCTGTCGGCCACGTACGCGGCCATCGCCGGATCCGCGAGTCCGCCGCTGACGTCGTTGACCAGCCGCGCGCCCGCCTCGACGGCGGCGCTCGCGACCTCGACCCGGGTGGTGTCCACGCTGACCACCGCGCCGGCCGCGGCCAACTCGCGCACGACCGGCACGACCCGGCGCAATTCCTCGTCCACATCCACCCGACCGGCCCCGGGCCGGGTCGACTCGCCGCCCACGTCGATCAGGTCGGCCCCCTGGTCGAGCAACGCGAGTCCGCGGGTGATCGCGGCCTTCGAGTCGAACCACAGGCCGCCGTCGGAGAACGAATCGGGAGTCACATTGACCACGCCCATGACCGCGCACCGGCCGAACTCGGGCAGGCCGCGCACCCCTGGTGGGCGGTCGGGAGCCCGATGTCGCGGGCCGGTCGTCGCTGTCATGGGGAACAGAGTAGGGGTTGACCGGGCGCTGCCCGGTCAACCCCCAAGTACTGCGTCGTGACTTGTTATCGGCGCCTCGCCGCCCCGCGACCGTGCGCCGTGGAGCCGCTACCGGCTCAGGATCAGACTCATCGCCTCGGCCCGCGTGGCGGCGTTCAGCAACTGGCCGCGCACGGCGGAGGTGAGGGTGCGCGCACCCGGCTTGCGTATGCCGCGCATCGTCATGCACAGGTGCTCGCACTCGACCACCACGATCACCCCGCGCGGGCGCAGGATGTTCACCAGCGCGTCGGCGATCTGCGTGGTCAGCCGCTCCTGCACCTGCGGACGCTTGGCGTAGACGTCCACCAGGCGCGCGAGCTTGGAGAGGCCGGTGATCTGACCGTCCTCCGACGGGATGTACCCCACGTGCGCCACCCCGTGAAAAGTCACGAGGTGGTGCTCGCACGTGCTGTAGACCTCGATGTCCTTGACCAGGACCATCTCGTCGTGGCCGAGGTCGAAGGTCGTGGTGAGCACGTCCTCGGGATCCTGCCGCAGCCCCGCGAAGATCTCCTGATACGACCTGGCCACACGGGCCGGGGTGTCCTTGAGACCCTCGCGGTCGGGGTTCTCCCCGACCGCGAGCAACAGCTCCCGAACCGCGCGCTCGGCGCGATCCTGGTCGAACTCACCCACGGCACGACCGTCGAAGGTGATCGGGTCGATCGTCACGTTCAGTTCTCCGGAGAATCGGACGGCGGCTCGGGGTGCACTACCGCCCCACCGGACCCCGTCGTGGTGCCCGTCGCAGAGGTCGAGCCACCGTTGAGAATCCCATTGTCGCTGCCGCCGCCGGAGAGCGTGAGCTCGCGGGGCGTCATCACGGGAGGACGGCTGGACGGCTGACGCCGACTGGAACCCGTCCACGCGGGACGGGCCGGGCGCTTGGTGACCGGTGCGAAGATCTCGGCGACCTGGGCCTTGTCCAGGGTCTCCTTCTCCAGCAGCTCCAGCACCAGGTTGTCCAGCACGTCACGGTTCTCGACGAGAATCTCCCACGCTTCGTTGTGGGCGGTCTCGATGAACCTCTTGACCTCTTCGTCGACGATAGCCGCGACCTCTTCGGAGTAGTCGCGCTGGTGACCCATTTCACGACCCAGGAACGGCTCGGCACCGTCGTTGCCGAACTTGATCGCACCCAGGCGCTCGGTCATGCCGTACTGCGTGACCATCGAGCGGGCCAGACCGGTGGCCTTCTCGATGTCGTTCGAGGCGCCCGTGGTCGGGTCGTGGAAGACCAGTTCCTCCGCCGCGCGCCCGCCCATCATGTAGGCGAGCTGGTCGAGCATCTCGTTGCGCGTGGTGGAGTACTTGTCCTCTTCGGGCAGCACCATCGTGTAGCCGAGCGCCCGGCCCCGGGACAGGATCGTGATCTTGTGCACCGGGTCGGTGTTCGGCAGCGCGTGCGCCACCAGGGCGTGGCCGCCCTCGTGGTACGCGGTAATCTTCTTTTCCTTGTCGCTCATGATCCGGGTGCGCTTCTGCGGCCCGGCCACGACCCGGTCGATCGCCTCGTCCATCGACTTCGCGTCGATCAGCTTGGCGTCCGAGCGGGCGGTCAGCAGCGCGGCCTCGTTGAGCACGTTCGCGAGGTCGGCACCGGTGAACCCGGGGGTGCGCCGGGCGACCGCCTTGAGGTCGATGTCCTCGGTGACCGGCTTGCCCTTGGCGTGCACCTTGAGGATGTCCCAGCGGCCCTGCATGTCGGGACGGTCGACCGCGATCTGCCGGTCGAAGCGGCCCGGGCGCAGCAGCGCCGGGTCCAGGATGTCCGGCCGGTTGGTCGCCGCGATCAGGATCACGCCGCCCTTGACGTCGAAGCCGTCCATCTCGACCAGGAGCTGGTTGAGCGTCTGCTCGCGTTCGTCGTGACCGCCGCCCATGCCCGCGCCGCGGTGCCGGCCGACCGCGTCGATCTCGTCGACGAAGACGATCGCCGGCGCGTTGGCCTTGGCCTGCTCGAACAGGTCGCGCACCCGGGAGGCACCGACACCGACGAACATCTCGACGAAGTCCGAACCGGAGATCGAGTAGAACGGCACGCCGGCCTCACCCGCGACCGCGCGGGCGAGCAGGGTCTTGCCGGTTCCGGGCGGGCCGTAGAGCAGCACGCCCTTGGGGATCTTCGCGCCGACCGCCTGGAACTTGGCCGGCTCCTGGAGGAACTCCTTGATCTCGTGGAGTTCCTCGACCGCCTCGTCCGCACCGGCCACGTCGGAGAAGGTCGTCTTCGGGGTGTCCTTGGAGATCAGCTTGGCCTTGGACTTCCCGAAGTTCATGACCCGGGAGCCGCCGCCCTGCATCTGATTCATCAGGAACAGGAAGACCACGACGATGAGCACGAACGGCAGCAGGGAGAACAGGATGCTGACGATCGTGCTCTGCTTGCTGAGCTTGACCGTGTAGGAGTCCTGGATCTTGCCCTGCTCGTACTTGGACTGGAGCAGGCGCTGGATCTCCACGCCCTGCTCGTCGATGTACGAGGTCTTGATCTTGTTGTGCTTGTCGATCTTCACCCCGGGGATCAGGGTGAGCTCGAGTGACTGGTCGTTACCGCCGATGAGCTTGGCTGACTTGACCTGGTCGTTTTGGATCGCCTGGATCGCCTTGCCGGTGTCGACACCCTTGAAGCCGCTCGAAGAGGAGACGAGCTGCATCAGGAGGATCACAGCAATGACGGCCAGCGCGATCCACATGACCGGCCCGCGGAAATAGCGCTTGACGTCCATCGATGCGGGGCAGCAGACGCCCCGTCCCTCCTGCCGACTTTTGACCCGGACGCCTTATGGCCCCCGGGTACGTTGCCTGTCCGGTATCGCCCGGCACGGTCGCCCGTGCTGATCGGATGTCACTGCGTTAGACGGTACACCGGGCGTCCGCACGTCAACGCGCCGCGCGTTCACTCACGTTGCGCGCCTTCGTGGATCGACCCCCGACGCATCCTCCAACGAGGGGAAACGTTCCCCTTGTTCCCGGATGCTGTTACAGGATGTCGATCGCGCAAACCCGAAGCCGTGATCCATGCGCCCGAGCGGGTCAGGTCGGCTTCGAACCGCCGTACACGTGCTCGGCCAGTGTGCCCACGAACGGCAGGTTGCGGTAGCGCTCGGCGTAGTCGAGGCCGTAGCCCACCACGAACTCGTTGGGGATGTCGAAGCCCACGTACTTGACCGGGATGTCGACCTTGGCGGCCTCCGGCTTGCGGAAGAACGCGCACACCTCGAGCGAGGCGGGGCCCCGCGAGGTGAGGTTGGCGAGCATCCACGACAGGGTCAGGCCCGAGTCGATGATGTCCTCGACGACCAGGACGTGCCGACCGGCGATGTCCGCGTCGAGGTCCTTGAGGATGCGCACGACGCCCGAGGACTTGGTGCCGGAGCCGTACGACGACACCGCCATCCAGTCCATCTTGACCGGCGAGTGCACCGCCCGGGCGAGGTCGGCCATGACCATGACGGCGCCCTTGAGCACGCCGACGAGCAGCAGGTCCTGACCCTGGTAGTCCTCGTCGATCCGCTCGGCGAGCTCGACGAGCTTCGCCTCGATCTCCTCCTGCGTGACGAGGACCCTTTCGAGGTCGGCGCCCATGTCCTTCTCGTCCACCACATGCCTTACTACGAAGTTTTCGACAGAGCCCCGCGGTCACCGGTCAGGATTGAGCCCGCCGGTGAAAGAGAAGCCTGCCACACCGCCTGCGTATCTCGACGCCCCCGGGCAGGTGGATGGGCCCCTGGCCGTGCCACGAGATGACCAGCTTCTCCACCGCCTCCACGTGCCGGGCGAACAACGCGCCGGAGGGACTGCCCGCGCCGACGGCGGTCCGGCGCAGTACCCGGCGGCGCACCGCCGCGGGCAGCTCGGCCAGCCCGGCGACCTCCAGCTCCCCGTCGTCGTGCGTGACGTCCGCCTGGGCCCGGTCGGCCCACTGGTCGAGTGCCTCGGCGTCGTCGCGGAACAGTCGCGCGGTGCGGGCCAGGGCCTCGGACACCCCGGGACCCAGGGCCTTCTCCAGCACCGGGAGCACCTCGTGCCGCACCCGCGCCCTGGTGTACGCCGGGTCGGCGTTGTGCGGGTCCTCCCACGGCAGCAGGTCCTGCGCGACGCACGCCTGGCGGGTGATGTCGCGGCCCAGCTCCAGGAACGGGCGCTGGTAGTGGCCGGTCAGCGGCGGCATGCCGGCGAGCGAGCGGGCGCCGGAGCCTCGGGCGAGCCCGAGCAGGACGGTCTCGGCCTGGTCCTCCAGGGTGTGTCCGAGCAGCACCAGCGCGGCGCCGTGCGTCTTGGCGGCGGTGTCCAGGGCGGTGTAGCGGGCCAGCCGCGCGGCGCCCTCGGGGCCGCCTCGGGTGCCGACCGTGACGCCGAGCGCGTCGACCGGGCCCAGGCCCAGGTCGCGCAGCCGGGCGACCAGGTCCACGGCCCGGCGGGTGGAGCCGGTCTGGAGACCGTGGTCGACGGTGATGGCTCCGGCGCGCAGACCCGCGCGGGGGGCCTCGAACGCGGTGGCCGCTGCGAGCGCCAACGAGTCCGCGCCACCACTGCAGGCCACCAGGACGAGATCACCCGGTTGCAGCTCGCGCAGGGTTTTGCGGACGGCCAGCCTGGTGGCGGCCACGGCGGGATGGGGTCCCACGGCTCGACGACACCTCCTTGCACGTCCGGTTCGGCCGGTTCGCGGAGGTCGCGGCCTCCGCGAGAAATGCCGAAGAGAATTGGTTTGCCCACGCTACGTCACCCGAAGCGCACCGGGCCGCAGACACCACCGGATGTCGCCCGGATGAGGACGCGGGCGGGCCGCCGCCGGCCCGCCGCGGCCCGAGACGGCGCCGCGTCGGCGCCGCGTCGGGTCTCGCGCGTCGGCTCACGCGGGGTCGGCGGGGCCCTCGGTCCCGGCTGGCCCGGCGCCGGCCTTGCCGTGCACCCGGTCCACCCACGTGCCCGGCTCGGCCACCTCGGCCTTGGTGGGCAGCGTGTTCGGGGAGGTCCACACCCGGTTGAAGCCCTCCATGCCGACCCGACCGACGACCTCGCGTACGAACCGCTCGCCGTCGCGGTACTGGCGCAGCTTGGCGTCCATGCCCAGCAGCTTGCGCAGTGCCTGGTCGAGCCGCCCGGTGCCCTGGGCCCGACGCTCTGCGAACTTCTCCCGGATCTCCGCCACGGTGGGGATCACCCGCGGCCCGACCCCGACCATCACGAAGTCGGCGTGCCCCTCCAGGAGCGACATCACCGCGGTGATCCGGCCCAGGATCTCGCGCTGTTCCGGCGTCTGCACGAGTTCGACCAGCGAGCCGCCGTCACCGTCGCCCTCACCGCCGCCCCGACGCGCGCCGGCGAACGTGGAGACCGCCTCGCGCAGCCGGCCGAGCACCGCCGACGGGTCGACCTCGGTCTGCCCCAGGAAGCCGTGGATCTCCTGTTCGAGGTGGTCGCGCAGCCACGGCACGGCGGTGAACTGGGTCCGGTGGGTCTCCTCGTGCAGGCACACCCACAGCCGGAAGTCGTGCGGGTCCACCCCGAGCTCGCGCTCGACCTGGACGATGTTGGGCGCGACCAGGAGCAGCCGCCCGGGGCCGTGCCCGCTCGCACCCGGGGTCTGCGGTGCGAAGGTCTCGTACTGGCCGAGCACGCGCGAGGACAGGAACGCGAGCAGCGTGCCCAGCTCCAGGCCGGTGACCTTGCCGCCCACGGTGCCCAGCGCGGCACCGCCCGGCATGTTCTCGCGGCGTTGTTCCACCTTGTCCAGGAGCGGGCGCAGCACGTGCCGGAAGCCCTGCACGTTGGCGCGCGCCCAGCCCGGTCGGTCCACCACCAGAACCGGGGTGTCGTTGTCGCCCGAATCGAGTCCCGTGAACGCCCGTACGTGCCCCTCGGACGTCTTGGCGTGCGCGCGCAGCTCCGCCACGACCGCCCGCGCCTCGTCCCGTCCGACGTCGGGTCCCGGCCGCACGAGCCGGTTCGCCGTCGCCACGGCCAGGTCCCAATCGATCATGTCCGCACCGTTGCCGCTCGTCATACCGCCACGGTACGTGCTCGGCGCGGCCTCGAAAGAGGAACCGGGGCCCGCGACTTGTGCGGATCGCGGATTCGGTGGATCCGCGAGGCGGCGCGGACCGGGTCGAACGCCGGGACCGGCGCGCCTCAGCCGGCGCAGCCGCAGTCGGCCAGCGCGGCCGCCATCCGGTCGATCGCCGCACGAGCCGGGTCGGGGTCGCCGGTGAACCTGTCGGCCAGGATCGCGAACGCGAGCAGTCGGCCGTCCTTGTCCCGAACCAGGCCGGACAGCGTGCTGACCCCGGTCAGCGAGCCGGTCTTGGCACGGACCACGCCGGCCGCGTCGGCGGAGCCGCTCGTGGCCCCGTACCGGTCGGTCAAGGTGCCGGTGAAGCCCGCGATGGGCAGGCCGGTGAGCGCCCAGCGCAGTTCGGGGTGCGCCGGGGACGCGGCCACCGCGAGGGTCTGCACGAGGGTCTGCGGGGTGAGCTTGTCCTCCTTGTCCAACCCGCTGCCGTCCTTGAGGTTGGACGCGCCGTAGGGGACGCCCAGTCCCTCCAGGACCTGGCGCGCCGCGACCGTGCCGCCCTGGAAGCTCGTGGGCTGCCCCTTGGCGATCGCGACCTGCCGCAGCAGCGCCTCGGCCAGGTCGTTGTCGCTGAACGTCAACATCTGCTCGACCATCGCGGACAGCGGCGGGGACTGCACGGAGGCGAGTTCGGGCGCGCCGGCGGCGGGCGCGGTGCCCGGGGCGGGCGTGCCGTCGACGGTGATGCCCGCGGTCTTGAGCTGGGCGGCGAACTTCTTCGCGGCGTCGATGCCCGGGGAGGCCACCCGGTTGCTCTCCTTGCCGACCACGGTCGGGTCCACCCGGCCCTCGTCGACCATCAGCGACACGACCGGCGCGATGTTCTCGTTGACGCCGATCGCGTGCAGCGCCGGCCCGGTGTAGAGCGTGGTGTCGTACTGGAGTTTGACCTGCGTGGTGCCGCTCGCCTTGAGCGCGGCCGCCGTCGCCGTCGCCAGGTCGGACAGTCGGGCGGGCCGGTAGCCGGCGCCGAACTGCCCGCCGTCGAGCGCGGTCAGCGTCGGGTCCCCACCGCCGACCAGCACGATGGTGCCGGGCGTCGCGCCGGGCACCACCCGGGTCGCGATCCGGTGGTTCGGGCCCGGCGCGGTGAGCGCGGCCACCGCCGTGGTGATCTTGGTCGTGGACGCCGGCGTCGCCGCGCGCTCCTGGTTGGCGCCGTACAGCGGGCGCCCGGTCAGCGCGTCGACCACGGCGACCGCGGGCGGTGCGCCGAGCGCGGTCGCCTTGGCCAACGGTTCCAGCGCGGCCCGGATGCCGGCCTCGGTCGGGGTGGCCCCGGCCGCGTCGCCGGACACCGGCGCGAGCACCGGCGGCGCGGCGGCGCTCGCCACCCGCTTGGTGTCCTCGTCGGCCCGGGCCAGGCGTTCGCCCTTCCACGACCCGTGCACGAGCGTCACGAGCACGGCCAGCACGATGGCCGCCACCACCGCGGCGATCGCTTTGCTCCTGGTGCCGGCCACGCGAGACCATCCCCTTCCGCCGGACCACCGGCCATGCGAGACACTGAGACGAGATCAGGTTCTGTCCGGGACCTGTGCCGGGTTCGGCCTCGCGGACAGAACGACCCTAACGGTCCCGGCAACGGTCCCGGCGCAGCACTATGGAGGAGCCTTGGAGTTCGACGTCACCATCGAGATCCCCCGGGGATCGCGCAACAAGTACGAGGTGGACCACGAGACGGGCCGCATCCGGCTCGACCGGATGTTGTTCACGTCGACGCGCTACCCGGCGGACTACGGCTTCATCGAGGACACCCTCGGTGAGGACGGTGACCCGCTGGACGCGCTGGTGCTGCTGGACGAGCCGACCTTCCCGGGCGTGCAGGTCAAGTGCCGGGCGATCGGCATGTTCCGGATGACGGACGAGGCCGGCGGCGACGACAAGGTCCTGTGCGTGCCGGCCACGGACCCGCGCGTGGAGCACCTGCGTGACATCCACCACGTCTCGGAGTTCGACCGGCTCGAGATCCAGCACTTCTTCGAGGTCTACAAGGACCTGGAGCCGGGCAAGTCGGTCGAGGGCGCCAACTGGGTCGGCCGCGACGAGGCCGAGGCCGAGGTCGAGGCCTCGCGCAAGCGGCTCACCGAGCAGGGTCACCACTGACCCGGTAGCACGACACGCGAACGCCGGTCGGCGACGGTCACCCCACAACCGGGGCGGCCGTCGCCGACCGGCGTTCGTCGTCCCGGGCACTCGGGAATCGGTCCGCAGGGCTCGGGACGCGGTCAGGACGGGCGGGCGTAGTAGTCCGGGGTGCCCATGTAGAACATGTTGCTGATCTTGATCACGTCGCCGGTGCGCGGCGCGTGGATCATCCGGCCGCCGCCCAGGTACATCGCGACGTGGTGGATGTCGGACGCGCTCTTGGTCTCGCTCCAGAAGATCAGGTCGCCCGGACGCAGGTTCCGGTAGGACACGGGCTTGCTCTCGAAGTACTGCGTGGCGGCGAAGTGCGGCATGTTCACGCCCGCCTTGCGCCACGCCTGCATCACCAGGCCCGAGCAGTCGTAGCCGCGCGGGCCCTCGCCGCCCCACACGTAGGGCTTGCCGAGTTGGGCCTTGGCGTAGGCGATCGCGGCGGACACGCCGGCGGCGGTCGTGGCCTTGCCCGAGGTGTCGGCGCGGGTCGCGGTGGCCGGGTCGGTGCCCTTGGCCGGCTTGGCGGGCCCGCTCGTCTCGGCGGCCTTGCTCGCCGCCTGTTCGCGGGCCTGCCGGTCGGCCTCCTGTCGGGCCTCCTCGGCCTCGGCCTCGGCCCGAGCGCGGGCCTGCTCCTCGGCGCGACGCCGAGCCTCGGCCGCCAGGTCGTCCCGACGCTGCGTCTCCAGGGCGACCGAGGTCTGCTTCAGTTCGGCCAGTTCGCTCAGCAGCGCGGTGCGCCGGGCCGCGATCTCGCCGACGCGGCGCTGCTGCGCCGCGAGTTCGGCCTCGACCCGGTCCTTGGCCGCGCGCACCGCCTCGGTCGCGCGGGCGGCCGCCTCCGCCGTGTGCACGGCGTCGGCCTTGGCTGTCGCCGCCTCGCGGACGGCGGTGGTGCCGCGCCGCACGGTGTCGTCGCCGTTCTGCGAGATCCGCCGCAGGCTCTCCATCCGGGCGACCATGTCGGCGGGCGAGTCGGCGCCCAGGACCGCCTGGAAGCCGCCGAGCCGGGCACCGCCGCCCATCCGGTAGGTCTGCGCGGCGAGCCGGCCGAGTTCGGCCCGGGCCAGGCCCAGTTGCGCGTCGGCCGTACGCAGGTGTCCGTCGGCGACGACGGCCCGGTCCCGGGTCTGCTCCCGCAGCACCACGGCCCCGTTGTACGCCTCGACGGCGACGCCGGCGCGGATGTCGAGCCGCTCGAGGTCGCTCGCCGCACGATCGAGTTCGGCCTCGATCAGGCCGACGTCCGAGACCTTGCCGGTGACCGCGTCCTGTGCCTGGTCGAGTTGGTCGGCCCCGGGGTAGCCGGAGCCGGCCGGATCGTCGGCGAAGGCCCATGGGGTGATCGTGAGGACGAGGACGGCGGCGAGTCCGGCAGGGACTGCGGCATGGATGAACGATCGAGGCATGCGGTCTCCCTCCAAGCGGCGGGCACCGAGGGGAACCGGGGGTTCCGATTCCGGGCAGGTCATCTCACGCTAACGAGCCGTAGTCACAACCGCACCACAAGCCACACATTTCCCGCTAATGGGCTTATCCCTCAATGGTCGACCCGAACACCGGTACGCACGCGGGTCCCGCCGGCCACACACCCGTGCCCGGACCTCGTCGGGCCGGCGCTCGGTTCAGCCGGTCGCCATCGACTGCTCCAGGGACCACGTGCACACCGTTCCCGACTCCGAGTCGGCGGTGAGCCACACGCCGTCGGAGCGCACCACGAGCCATTCGCGCGGCGCGTCCTCGGGGTACTCGACCTCGGCGATCGCCCGCAGGTCCGGCACCGAGAACAGCACGTGCCGCTCGCCCGAGGAGGCGGCGAGCACCAGGTCGCGGCGGACGAAGCCGGCGTAGATGTCGAACACCTCGTCCTGGTCCGGGAAGACCTGCTCGCCCGGTCGGGCCGCTATCACCGCGCCGTCCGGAAAGCGCACCAGCCCCAGCGGACCGGCCTCGATCGGCGTGGTCAGCATCATCCGGCCGGAGCCGTGGATGTCGTTGAGCACCCGGCTGTCCCCCGGCGGCACCTGGGCGACCGCGCCCGGGGCGTCCGCGCGGAGCACGAAGATCCGGTACGCGTCGTCGGCGTGCGACGCGGCCAGGCCCACGTGCACGCCGTCGGGGTGCGGGAGCAGTTCGGAGCCGACGGTGGTCGGGTCCAGCGGCCAGGTCGCCAGCGCGGAGCCGTCCGCGCCGTCGAGCAGCACACACCGGTCCCCCTCCGCGGTCCGCACCACCGCCCAGACCCCGGCCGAGGTGACCGCGCTCGAGCCGGCCTCCTCGGCCTCCCACGGCACGTGCGGGTGGGCCCACACCTCGCGTCCGTCCGGATCCAGCACCACGACCCGATCCGGTGCCGAGGCGACGAAGTGCCCGAGGTCCGGGGTGACCGAGTGGCCGCCCCGCCAGTCCTCGGGCAGTCGTACCTCGCGCACGGTGGTCAGCGAGTCGTCGAGCACGACGAGCGAGCCGTCCACACCGTGCGCGAGCCAGGCCGCCGCGCCGGGGATGCGGTCGAGACTCCACAGGGACGGCAGGGTCGCCCGGGCCAGAAGTTGAGCGCGCATGGCGTGAACTCTATTGGCGCCCGGCACCGACCCGTACGGCTCAGCGCCGACGATCGGTCTCCGCGTCCGGCCGGTCGTCGCCCGCGCGGTGCCGGCCCCGCCCCGGGACGGACGACGGCTCCGGGTCCGTCTCGGCCCGCCTGCGCGACGCCGAGCGGGCGCGCAGGAGTTCGATCGCGACCGGGAGCACCGAGATCAGCACGATGCCGACCAGGATGAACTCGATGTTGTCCCGGACGAATCGCACCTGCCCCAGCGAGTAACCGAGCAGCGTGACGCCCACCGCCCACAGGAACCCGCCGATCACGTTGTAGACCACGAACGTGCGGTACTTCATCCGGGCCACGCCCGCGACGATCGGCGTGAAGGTGCGCACAATCGGCACGAACCGGGCCAGCACGATCGAGCGCGGGCCGTACTTCTCGAAGAACTCGTGCGCCTTCTCCACGTTCTCCCGCTTGAAGAAGCGCGAATCGGGCCGGTTGAACAGGGACGGCCCAACTTTGCGGCCGAACAGGAAGCCGACCTGGTCGCCCACCACCGCCGCGACCCACAGGAGCAGGCACACCAGCCACAGCGGCTGCGAGAACTTGCCGTCCGAGACCAGCAGACCGGTGGTGAACAGCAGCGAGTCGCCCGGCAGGAAGAAGCCGATCAGCAGGCCCGACTCGGCGAAGACGATCACCAGGATGCCGATCAGACCGAACGTGGAGATCAGCTTGTCGGGGTCCAGGAACGATGGACCCAGGGCGATGGTGTTCACGGCGTGAGCCTCCTGGAACGGGTGATGGCGGACGTCGGAAGTCCCCCGACCAGGTCATGATTAGGCAAAGAGAATTCCTTCCGAAGGTAACGTCCGCAGCGTGGGACCGGTTCCCGGGGGTGCGGTGGAGGAATTCGCCGGGTCGGGTCAGACGCGCTCGGGCCGGGTCAGCGCGACCAGCGCGCCGTCCTCGTCCAGGGTCAGTTCGATCGCCAGGGCGCGCAGTTCGCCGAGCCGGCCCAGGTGCGAGCCGCCGCACGGGATGTGCGCGTCGCCGTCCGGCAGTCCGCAGTGCCACACCCGGCGGGCGGTGAGCGCCGGGCCGGGCACCTCGATCCGCACCTCGGCGTCGGTTTTCAGCCATTGTCCGAGCAGCGCCTCGACCTCGTCACGCACGCCGGGCAGGTCCTGGGCCAGGCCGTCCGCGGTGAAGCCCTTCTTCCGCAGCGACTTGCCGATCCGGTAGTCGTCGCGGCTGCCGCCCACGTCCATCCGGGACGAGGTGATCGCCAGGTTGTCGAAGTCGGGGCGGCCGAGGCTGTCGGTACGCACCTCCTTGCGCCAGCGCGGCGCGAGTACCGCGTTGAGCGCGAAGGCCAGCAGGTGGCAGGAGGTGTGCGCGGCGCTCAGCGCGGCCCGACGCTCGGCGTCCACGATCAGTTCGGCGCTCGCCCCGACCAGGTCGTCCGGATCGCCGGGAGCCTGCGCGAGCACGTGCAGCACCAGCCAGGACCAGTCCTCGTCGCCGCGCCGGACCGGGATCGCCTCGCCCACCGCGAACTCCCCGTCCGGGCCGACCGCGCCGGTCACGCAGTCCACCACGGCCAACTCCGCGCCCGCCACCCGGATCACCCCGGTGTCGGCGGGCTGGTCCGGCCAGGTGTGGTCCAGCGGGTGGAACGGGGTGCGCGCGACCACCAGCGCGGTCCGCCCGTCCGGCAGCACGGGCGCGGCCAGGATCGGTGCGGTGCCGGTGCCGGCGCCCGCCGGAAAGGTCACCTCGGTGGAAGTCGTGGGGAGGGCCATGCGCGTCCTAACCTCGATTCGATCCGGTCGCCGTCGCACCGGTGCGGCGGTGGCGCCGTTCGGTCCATTCGATCATGGACAATCCTCCTCACACGGGAATCGCGAGCAGGGACGGGTCTGTGCACGACCAAGGCTGGATCTCGACCACGACGGGGCTGGCGGGCGACGCCGAGGCCGGGCCACACGGCGTCGGCTGGATGCTCGTCGCGTTCATCTTCACCTTCGCCGTGACGCGACTGATCACCCGGCTGATCCGGGCGGGCAAGGGCCCGTTCCGGAACATGATGGTGGGCAAGGTGCACGTGCACCACCAGGTGTACGGGATCTTCCTGATGTTGATCGCGGGCGCGCTGGAGTTCGCCTACGAGCCGGGCGGCGCGCTGCGGCAGGTGCTCGCCGGGTTCTTCGGGATGGGCGCCGCACTCACGCTGGACGAGTTCGCGCTGCTCGTGCACCTGGACGACGTGTACTGGGCGGCGGACGGCCGCAAGTCGGTGGACGCGGTGCTGATCACCGCCGCGATGGGGCTGCTGCTGTTCGTCGGCGCCAACCCGCTCGGCCTCGGCGACGGCGACAGCAAGCCGGTGGCCGCGACGGTGGTCGTGTTCAACCTGACCTTCGCGCTGTGCGCGCTGGCCAAGGGGAAGGTGGCCACCGGTCTGATCGGGGTGTTCGTGCCGTTCGTCGCGATGGTGTCGGCGATGCGCATCGCCAAGCCCGAGTCGCCGTGGGCACGTTGGCGGTACAAGGAGGGCCCGGGGCGCACCTCGCCGCACGCGGACAGCAAGCTGGCCCGCTCGTTGCGCCGCTTCCCGCCCGACCGGCGCACGTGGTGGGACCACACCAAGGACTTCGTGGCGGGCGCGCCGCACCGGTAGGACGTGCGGGGCGGCCAGGCGGGCCGCCCCGACGCGTCGCCGGTCTACAGGTTGGGCAGCACCTCGTTCTCGAACAGGCGCAGGCTCTCCCACGCCAGCTCGGGCGGGATGCCGCCCATCATCGGGTGCAGGATCGCGAACGCCGCGTCGCCCTGGGCCTTGAGCTCGGCCACCAGGGTCTGGGGTGTGATCACCCGGTACTGACCGCCCGCGCGCAGTTCGTCGGCGTCGGTGACGCTCGCGTAGCCGCCCACACCCGACGTGCCCGCCTTCGCCATCGTCTCGCCATAGGCGTTGACCTCGTGCAGCGCGTGCGGCGCGATCCTGTCCCAGTCCCGGTCGGGATCGTTCGAGAGGTGGAAGAAGCTGGTGTCGCCGCCGAAGTACGGGCCCGGGTCCTCCTCGCCGAGCTTGACCTTCTCGTCCCGGTAGAACTCCCAGATCGCCGGATTCGAGGGCATGAACCCGTCGGCGATCCGCGCGGCGCGGCGCGCGGCGGCCTCGACGCTGCCGCCGAGGATGATCGGCGGTCCGCCCTTCTGAAACGGCTCCGGGGTCACCCGCACGGTCCGGCCGCGGAACTCGAACTCCTCGCCCGTCCACGCCTTGCGCAGTGTCTCGACGGTCTCCACGGTGCGCTTGACCCGCTCGCGCATCGGCACGTCGTACATCGCGAACTCGGCGTCGACGTAGCCGTTGGTGAGCACCACGTTGACCCGGCCCTGGCTGAGCAGGTCGAGCACCGCGAGTTCCTCGGCCAGGTGCAGCGGGTCGTGCAGCGGCGCGGGTATCGCCGCGATGGTCACGCCCATGTTCCGGCTCCGCGCGGTGATCGCGGCGGCGAACTGGAGCGGGGCGGGCAGGTATCCGTCGGCGAAGCCGTGGTGCTCGGACAGCGTCACCATGAAGAACCCGTGCCGGTCGGCCCACTCGACCATGTCGAGTGCCGCCGCGTAGCGCTCCCCCATGCTCGTCCCGGCGAAAGCCGGATTGCGGAAGTCGAAACGCAGCGCGAACACAGCCATGCCGTACTCCTGTCCCCGGCGCCACCGCCGAGGTGATCGGCGCCGCACTCTCTGATGGGGCGTCAGGTTAGTCGCGCGGGTCGAGGAGAACCAGGGGCGGCGCGAACGAGCGCCGGCGGCGATCGGCCGATGCGGCCGGTCAGTCCCCGCGCAGCGCCCGGTCCAGCAGGACCCGCAGCGCGCGCCGGTCGGCGTCCGGCAGGCCGGTCAGCGGCGGGTCCTGGGCGAGGCCGGCGAACAGGCGCTCGCGCAGGTCGGCGCCGGCCGGGGTGAGCGCGATCAGCTTCGCGCGACGGTCGCCGGGATGCGGTCGGCGCTCGACCAGGCCGCGCTCCGCCAGCCGGTCCACCACGAAGGTCACGTTGGGCGGCTCGCAGCACATCCGCCGACCCAGTTCGCGCATGCCCAGCGGTTCGGCGAGTTCGTGCACCGCGTTCGCCTGGGACGCGGTCAGGCCGACCGCGCCGGCACACGCGGCGAAGTGCGCGTCCAGCCGTGCGGTGGCCGCGTAGAGCAGCGCGGTCAGTCCCGGCAGCTCGCCTTCCCCCGTGGTCATGGCCACACTCTAGCCGAACTTCGTTACAGCTCGAATGATTCGAGGTGTAACGTCGGCATGGAACTGACACGCCGTCAGTTCTCTTGGTCGTCCCGGGAGGCACCCGTCCATGTCCGCAATCCTGGCCGGCCGGATGGCCCTGGTCACCGGTGGCAGCGGCGGCATCGGCTCCGCGTGCGCGGCGCGGCTGCTGCGTGACGGCTGCTCGGTCACGCTCACCGCCCGCCGGGCCGACGCGCTCACCGAGACCGCCGAACGGCTGCGCGCGCAGGCCCCGGCCGGCACCGAGGTGCGCGTGGTCGCGGCGGACGTGTGCGGCACCGACGGGATCCGTACGGCGGTCCGCGCGGCGGGCCCCGAACTCGCCGTCTGCGTGGCCACGGTGGGCGGCGGGAGCACCGCGCCGATCCTGGCCATGGACGACGACGCGTTCCTGGCCGACCTGCACCGCAACACGCACAGCGCGTTCCTGGCGATCAAGTACGCCGCGCCCGTGATCGCCGCACGCGGCGGCGGCGCCATCGTGTGCGTGTCCTCGACCGCGGCCAAGCTGACCATGCCGTTCCTGAGCGGCTACGCGGCCGGGAAGGCGGGCCTGGAGGCCCTGGTCCGAGCCGCCGCGGACGAACTGGGCGCGGCCGGCGTCCGGGTCAACGCGGTCCGCCCCGGCCTGGTGCGCTCGCAGGAGGACGCCCGGATCTTCCGCGACGAGGAGATGCTCGCGCGCTTCCTGGCGAACAAGCCGCTGGGCCGCACCGGCCTGCCCGAGGACATCGCGGAGACCGTCCGCCACCTGGCCGGCCCGGAATCGTCCTGGACCACCGGCCAGAGCCTGGCCGTGGACGGCGGCAACGAACTGCGCCGGGCGCCGTCCTTCGAGAAGTACGCCCGGGCCGCGCTCGGCGACGCGGTGATCGACGCGGCGATCGCGGGACGCGACCCGTACGCCGCTTCACCCTGAACCATCCCCGAAACCCCTGCCCTACCCCCACCCCACTTCGAACGCGACGGAGCATCCGGATGACCACCGACGTGCAACTCTCCATCGGCCTGCCGAACTTCGGCACCTGGCCCGCCGACGACTGGCGCGGCTTCGTGGACGTCGGCCGGGCCGCCGACGACGCGGGCATCGACCGGATCGTCCTGGTCGACCACGTGGTGATGGGCCCCAACACGCACAACTACACGTGGGGTCGCTTCCCCACGCCGCCCGAGGCGGCCTGGCCCGAACCGCTCACGCTGCTCGCCGCGATCGCCGCGGTCACCTCGAACGTGCGCCTGGCCACCGGCATCCTGGTCGCCCCGCTGCGCGGCGCGACGCTGCTCGCCAAGACGGCGGCGACACTGGACCAGATCTCCGGCGGGCGGCTGGAACTGGGCGTGGCCACGGGGTGGCAGCGCGAGGAGTACGACGCGGCCGGGATCGACTGGGACGCGCGCGGACAACTGCTCACCGACACGCTCGCGGCGTGCAAGGCGTTGTGGACGAACCTGCCCGCGTCCTTCGCGTCCCCGACGGTGAACTTCACCGACGCCTATTGCGCGCCGCAGCCGGCGCAGCCCGGCGGTGTGCCGCTGTGGATCGGCGGCACGCTGAACAAGCGAAACCTGGATCGCATCGTGCGCAGCGGCGACGGCTGGATTCCGATCATGGGCCTGTCCACCGCCGACATGGCCCGGGACGTGGTCCGTATCCGCGAGGCGCTCGCCGCGGCCGGTCGCGACCCGCGGGCGCTGGGTGTGCAGGGCCCGCTGCCGATGGTCAAGGACGACGCGGGACGGTTCGACCTGGCCCGCACGATGGCCGGTGCGGCCGAGGTGATCGCCGCCGGCGCGACCGCCGTGCACCTGCCCATCCAGGTGTTCTGTACCGGGCCCGAGGGCGCGCCCGCGTTCTTCGCCGAGGCCAGGGAGCTGTTCGACAAGGTGGTGTCCGGGCGCTGAGCCGCCCGCGGACGCGGCCGGCCACCTGGGGGCTTTACCCCGGCTTGGGGAAAGTTCGAGGTTTGCGGAACGTCGTCGGCGGGAGGGTCGTTGCCCTGGTCAGGGCGCGATACGGCGCCTTTGTCCAACGCGGGAGGGCCCTCCATGTCCGACGTCACGCTGCCCACCGGGGCCAACGCGCCCCTGACCGGCGACCGCGCCGAGGTCTCGATCGGGTGGGGCTCGGCCGACGTCGTGGACGTGTCCGCCGTGCTCCTGACCGACGCGCACAAGGTGCGCACCGACGAGGACCTGGTCTTCTTCAACAATCCGGTCGGCGGCGACGGGGCGGTGCGCACCGCGCCCGGGCCCTCGGGCACCACCCACGTCAGCGTCGAATTGGCCAAGCTGCCCGCAGAGATCGCCCGGGTGGTGGTCGTGGTCAGCTCGGACGCGGACCGCCCCGGGGCGACCCTGGGCCAGGTGCCGGGCCTGGGCGCGACCACCGTGTCCGGGGACGCGCGGATCGCCTACACGCCGGACGCCTTCGCCGGTGGCGAGACGGTCGCGGTCCTGGTCGAGTTGTACCGCCGCGGCGACGCGTGGAAGGTGCGCGCGGTGGGTCAGGGCTACGCGAGCGGACTCGCCGGGCTGGCGACCGACTTCGGCATCTCGGTCGAGGACGAGCCGGAGCCCGAGCCGGCCCCCGCGCCCGCCGCGCCGGCCCACGTGATGGTCAAGGAGCCCGCCGCGGCTCCCGCGCCGGCCGCGCCCGCGCCGATCTCGATGGCCAAGGAGCCGCTCGGCCGGGTCGACCTGGCCAAGGGCGGCCGCGCGACGATCAGCATGGACAAGGGCGACCGCTCGGTCACCGTCACCGCGTCCCTGGTCTGGGACGGCGGCAACGACGCGCGCCGCAAGACGGGCGCCGACCTGGACCTGTACGCGCTGTTCGTGCCCAGGTCGAAGGTGGGCGCCAAGAAGGGCGGCGACGGGGTGATCTACTACCGCGAGCTCGGCAGCCTGACCTCGGCGCCGTACATCCAACTGGACGGCGACTCGCGCGTCCCCGGCCGCGAGACGGTCCGGATCACCCGGCCGGACGAGCAGGGCTACGTGCTCATCTGCGCGTACAGCGCGGTCGAGAACGGCTTCGGCAGCTTCAAGTCCTACGGCGCGCACGCCGAGGTCACCGACGGCCAGGGTTCGACGGTGAACGTGCCGCTGTTCAACAACAAGCGCGCGGTGTTCTGGGTGGCCATCGCGCTGGTCGACTTCACCGACCCCGACGGCGTGTCGATCCAGCACGTGGAGAAGTACTCCAAGCTGATGCAGGAGCGTCGCCCGATGCTCTACGCGGACGGCACCTTCGAAATGGGCGCGGGTCCGGCGGAGTTCAAGACGGTGCGCTCGCCGCGCGAGCGCTGATCCCTCACCCGGTGGGTCGCTACCGCTCGGTCGTCGTGGCCGAGCGGTAGCCGGACCGGCCGGGCACCGACCGGGCATCGGGCTCCGGCCGGTGGTACGGCGGTGTGCGGCCTACTTGGCCGAGCGGTAGACGATCACCTTGTCGCCGACGCGCGTCTCGTTGAACAACCGCTGCACGAGACCCTTGTCCCGCACGTTCACGCAGCCGTGCGAGGCCCCGTTGTAGCCGCGGGCGGCGAAGTCGGCCGAGTAGTGCACGGCCTGGCCGCCGGAGAAGAACATCGCGAACGGCATCGGCGTGTGGTACAGCGTCGAAACGTGGTCGCGGCTCTTGAAGTTGATGCTGAACGCGCCCTCGCGGGTCGGCGTCTCGGCCGAGCCGAAGCGTACGTCGGTCGAGTACTGGGCCTTGCCGTCGATCACCCAGGTGAGGCGGTCGGTGCGCTTGTCGATGCAGATCGCCCGGCCGGTCAGGCACCGATCGTCCAGTCCGGCCTGCGGCTTGGGCGGGGCGGGCTTGGTGGTCGGCGGCTTGCTCGTCGGCGGCTTGGTGGTCGGCGGCTTGCTGCTGGTGGCGGGCTTGGCCGTGCTCTGGCTCGCCGACGGCGTGGCGCTGCTCGGCGCGCTGCTCGTGGGCGGGGCCGAGGTCGGGGCGGTGCTCTCGGGCGCCGGCGTCACCGGTGCGGAGGAGGAGGTCACGGGCAGCGGCGACTGCGCACCGGCCTTCGCGGTCGAATCGCTCGACGAGCCGGAGTTGCAGGCCGACAAGGCCAGGATCGCCGTCACGGTGACCGCGAGGGATATACGAGTCTTCTTCATCGAGTGGTGCCTCTCCCGACCCAAACCCAAATGTGGAGTGTTCCCCGAGTCGTGCTCCCTTGTAGACGCGGATGGGGCCCCAGAGGTTGCGTCCCTAGTTTGACCCATTCGGGTGAATGTTCAGCCGGACATGTCCTGCCGTGACCACTTCGGGATCGACCGGACGCAGGTCCGCGGCCCACGCGTCCAACGCGGCGCCGATCTCGCCCCCGGCCAGGGCCGCACCGATGCCCAGGCAACGCATCCCGGCCGCCTCCGCCGCCCGCACACCGCTCTCCGCGTCCTCCACCACCAGGCAGCGGTCCGGTCGTACGCCGAGCAGACCGGCCGCACGCAGGTAGCCCTCCGGGGCCGGCTTGCCCTCGCGAACGTCCTCCGCGGTGACCATGTACACCGGTTCGGGCAGTTCCGCCGCGCGCAGTCGCCCGCTCGCCACCTTGCGGGTGCCCGACGTGACGATGGCCCAACGCGCCGCGGGCAGTGCGGCGAGCAGCCCGGCCGCACCGGGGATCGGAATGATGCCGGTGAATTCGCGCTCCTCGCGCTCGACGATCCACCCGGCCTCGACCTCGGCGTCCAGCGTGGGGGCGACCACGCGCACCAGGTCGATGTCGCGGCGGCCGTACGACGCCGCGACCGCCGCGTCCGGGTCCACGCCGCGATCGGCCGCCCACGCCCGCAGGATGCGTTCGATCAGCGGGTGGGAGTCCACCAACACTCCGTCGAGATCGAACAGGATCGCGTCACAGTCGAGCGTGGTGCCGTCGTTCGCCATCCGAACAGGCTGTCAGGAACGGCGGCGGAGCGTCGAGGTCTTCCCGGCTCATGATCACGTCGGGTTGATCGATCACCCACATGGCTCAGCTATTGATCGAAATCGATCATCTTCGGACCTGGGTCAACGGCCCTCGTTGCCTAACTGTCACGTTTGCGCTGATCGTCACCGGCTAGGTGCTCACTACGGCCCGGACGCGCTCACCCCCAGGCGGCAATCATGTACTTGGTCCTCGCTCTGCTTGCACCGATCGTGATGTTCTTGCTGATACCCGGGCTCTCCTGGCTCGAGGACCGCATGTTGGGCTCGCTGACCCCGCCGCCGCCGACCCCGTTGCCCGTGCCCGTGCCGTCCACCGCGCGACCGGCGGTCGAACCCGCCGCGGTGGCCGCGGCCGCCATCCCGACCCCGCTGCCCACCGTGCCCCGGCCGGCCGGGCACACCGTGCGATCGGGTCGACCGCGGCACGCCCGTCGCTCGACCTCGCTGCTCGCCTACCGGCATCACATCGGCCGCCGGCGCCCGCCCCGAGCCCCGGTCTTCCGCTGACCGCCGGTCCCCCGTCCCGGAGCCGACCCTGAGTGAGTCCGCCGTGCCGCCGCCGGTGCGCATCGAGTCCGTACCGCCCGAACTGGGCTCCCCGCTGGGCGCCACACCGCTGTCCACACACGCCGACGTGTGGCACGTGTTGGGCAGCCGTACGGACGCGGTCCTCAAGCTCGCGACACCGGACGGCACCGCGGCGGCCAATCCGCGCTACTGGGCCCGGGAGGTCGAGGCGTACGAGAGCGGCTTCGCGCACAGCGTCTACGCCGACTTCGGGCTGACCGCGCCTCGGCGACTGCGCGCGGATCCGCGCGAGGACGGGTCGGTCGCGCTGTGGCTGGACTTCGTGCGCGGGCGGTCCGGAACCACGTGGAACGTCACCCGGTGGGCCGATTTCGCCCGGCGACTCGGCGCCGCGCAGGCCGTCCCCCGACCGGCCGGGCCCTCCTGGCTGTTCGAGCGCCCGCCGCCGGTCGGACCACTGGCCGCCCGGACCCTCGAACTGCCGTACGTGCCTTGCCATCTGAACCTGCGGCCGGTGGACCTGATCGCGCGCGACGAGGACGTCGTACTGCTCGACTGGTCGCACGCGGGCTATGGGCTGCCGGGTGAGGACCTGACCGGGTTGATCCTGGCGCACGCGGCCGATCCCGAGCTGGCCGCGACCCTGGACGCCACGCTGCCGGCCGAGTACGCGCGGGGCGCGGAACGGGCCGAGGCGGACGTGCGGATCGCGATCGCGGCGACGGCGCCCGCGAAGTACGGACCCGGTGCGGACGCGGCGACCCGGCGGATGTTGCGGAAGTGGACCGAGGACGCGGTGGGCCGTTGATCCGGGTTCCCTGCCGCGCCCGGCGCACCGGCCCGAGGGTCGGGGCGGCCGGGGCGGCGGGTGCGGCCGGGCGGTCGGTGCGGTCGATTCAGCGGCGCGACCTGCGGATCGCCCAGATCAGGACGAGCACGGTCGCAACTGCGGCGGCGGCGGCCGGCACCGGGCGCCGGCGGATCTCCGCCGAGCCGGTGAGGGTCGCGTGCCGGAGCGGGTCCGGGGTGTGGTCGAAGATTTGGTTGCCGGCGGTGTGTCCGACCTCGACGGTGCGGTCCTTGGCGTGTCCGACCCGGTCACCGGCCAGCTCGCGGGCCTGACCGGCCTTGTGCACGGCCGCGTCCTTGAGCTCCTCGGCGCGGTGTCCGGCCGATTGCTTGAGTTCCTCGGCGCGGTGTCCGGCCGCTTCCTTGAGCTCTCCGGCCCGGTGCTCGACGGCTTCCTTGGCCTGCTCGGCGCGGTGTCCGGCCGCTTCGATGAGCTCTTCGGCGCGGTGGCCGACCGCCTCCTTGGCCTTCGCGGTCTTGTGTCGGGCCGTCTCCTTGGCCTGCTCGACCCGCTGCCGCGCGGCGTCCTTGGCGTGCTCGGTTCGGTCCTGGACGGCATCCTTGGCCTGCTCGGCCCGGTCGCGGGCGGCCTTCCTGGCCTGCCCGGCCCCCTCCCGCGCGGCGTCCTTCGCTTGCCCGGCCCGGTCACGGGCGGCGTCCTTGGCCTCCCCGGCCCGGTCGCGGACGGTGCCCGCGGCCTGTTCGACGGCTTCGCCGGCCGCCGCTTCGAGCCGTTCGGCCCGGCGTCGGGCCCGCCCCGCGGCACGGTCGCTTCCTCGGCCGACCTGCTCCGCGGCCTCACCCACCTTGCGGTGCACCGTCTCGGGCGGCTCGGCCTGGGTCAACTCCTCCACCGCGTGATCCAATTGCTCACGTTTGCGGCTCAGCGTCGGCTCCTGCTGCGGGAGTGCGCTCTGCGTGGGTGATTCGACGGCGGGGGGAAGGACGGTCGGGAACGCGGCGACCTCGTCGGGATCGCGCGACGCGGACCTGCCGCCGGAGTCTCGGCCTGGGGTACTCATCGGTGCGTACTCCTCTTCACGGTCTCGATGTCCTCGCGTCACCGCCGAGGACCGCGCCTGGCGCCTGCCCCGGGGGCGCCCGGTCATTCGTCCTCGGCGGGCCTTCGACGGCCGGGGCCGTCTCCCCGATCCTGCCGGGGGCGCAGACCCGGCAGGACCGAGGACACGGCCCCGGCGTTCGCATTCGTCGATGCCGGATTCGGTGTCTCGTGGCCGAGGCTAGAAACAACCGGGCCGAGGATCCGGGAATGTCACCCGGATGCGCGGCTCGGCGTGTCCGACCGATTCACCCGATCGGCCGCTCCGCGCGGGACCCGACACACGGTTCCCGGTGCCCCGAGCGAACCGAACGGGCAGGCCGACGGTGCTCAGCCCGCGTTCCCCCGAAAACCCGATGCCGACGACCCGATCCGGGTCCGGGCCGGCCGCGGCGGCTTGTCGTGGAAGACACAGTCGCCGCACGTACCGCCCCCGGGGATCCGGTAGTACAGGCAGCACGTGGTGCGGCGGAACGCGCCGAGCGCACCGTGCAGGCCGGTTCCACGCAACCGGCCTGCGGCCAACAGGCCGTCGGCGAACACGCGTGTGGTCGCCACGAGTTCCGGCTCGGTCGGAGCCAGGTGCCGGTGCAACACGCGGGCCGCGCCGACCAGGGCCGACGCGGCGTTGCCCCACAGCAGCCGCTCGGCGACCGGCACCACCGCTCGGGTCGCCCCGGCGAGCGGCACCAGATGCCCGACCAGCACCGCGTCGTGCAGCTGCTCGATCCCCGAGCGATCGTCCGGCACCGGCGCCGGCGCCGGATCGGGCGCCCACAACTCGACCGGCCCGGCGTCCGGGAAGCGCCAGTACGTCCGGGCCGGATCCAGGTCGGGCACCACCCGGCCGAGCACCGCCGCACCCAGTGCCACCGACCACAGCCGCGAGGCCACGCCCAGATACAGGATCGACGCGGCGACACGCGGTTCCTCGGTCCGCAGCCGGGCCCGTACGTGCTCCACCCGGGCCGCCCACGCGGCGGGCGCGGCCGGGTCGTACAGCTCGGCCAACGGCCGAAAGCCCGCGCCGTCGGTGATCGGTCCGGTCCGCAGCTCGAAGTAGGGCCCCACGTCGGCGAGCCGGCGCAGCGGCCCGCCGCCGTGGGACCGCGACCGCCCGCCGGTCAGCGGCTGTCGCCCGGACGCCACAACACATCACCCGCACCGTCGGCGTTGGCCCGCCGGGCGAGGACGAACAGCAGGTCGGACAACCGGTTGAGGTAGCGCGCGGTGAGCGGGTTGACGGTCGCGGCACCGCCTGCCGTCGCCCGCTCGTCCGCCTCGATCAACGCCCAGGTCGAGCGCTCGGCACGTCGGGCCGAGGTGCGGGCCACGTGCAGCAGGGCCGCGGCCGGGCTGCCGCCGGGCAGTACGAAGGAACGCAGCGCGGCCAGTTCCGCGTTGAACGCGTCGCAGTGCTCCTCCAGCCGGGCCACGTCCGCCTCGGTGATCCGCAGCCGGGTGTCCCCCTCGGCGATCGGCGCGCACAGGTCGGCGCCGACGTCGAACAGGTCGTGCTGCAGTTGCGCCAGTACCGCGCGCGTCTGCGGTTGCGGGTCGCCGAGCGCGAGCACGACCCCGATCGCCGCGTTGGTCTCGTCCGTGTCGGCGTACGCCGCCAACCTCGGATCGGTCTTGCGCGTACGGGAGTTGTCGCCCAGCGCGGTCGTGCCGGCATCGCCGGTACGGGTGTAGATCCGGCTCAAAACCAAGGACATGGTCGGCACCGGCCTCTCTCGGGGAAATCCGCCCCGGTTGGTGAGGTGGCGACGACGTGAGTCTCCTGGCTCTCGGATCATCGCTCCTCCCGGCCTTCCGACCCGTCTCGGGGCCGTGGCCGGTTCGGGAGTCGCTCCCCGATCACAGTGGCGGGACCGCGCCGGATTCACACCGGCTTCCTCGTACCGCCGTCGCCTTGCGCCTCCCACCATGACACGCGCGACGGGCCCGGTCCACCGTCGGATCCGGACCACGCGTGCGGGTGAAGCTTGCCGCCGGTCCGCGCGCCGAGCCCCGGACCGGCGCGGGTAAAGCCCAGGATCGGATTCCGAGAGCGGCTCCCTCGGCCGGCGTCGGCCCGGCGGTATCGGCGCCGAAGGGTGCCGACGGGCGCCGGAGGGTGCCGGTGAGTCGATCCGCGATCCGGCCGTGCCGGGAAATCAGTGCCGGAGGTATGCGTGTCCACGGTGTCCGGAACACCTGAACCAGCCGGTCCGACGCGTCGGGTGGGTCGGGCATGTCGGGTACGTCGAGCGGGCGTGCTCCTGGCGTGTTGTGTGTCGCTGTTCGGAGCCGGGTCGGGGCATCCAGCCGCCTGTGCGGGGTGGTTCGGCCCCGAGGGGATGCATCTCGCCTCCTCCGTACCGCTCTTCGATGCCGGCTCGGCGCGACCGACTCCTTCCGCTGCGGACTTCGACGCCGGGTCGGGACATACCGCCCCGCCCGCCGGACCCCTCGGCGCGGGGACGGCAGGCCCCACCCCATCCGCATCGCTGTTGAGCGCCGGCGCCGGGCGCCCCGTCGGGTCCGGCGACCGGGTGCGGTCCAGGGACCAGCCCGAGCCGAACCTGCCACCCGTCCCGCGTGCCGTCGCCGATCGGGTGGGCACTCGCGCCGGGCAGTCGGTGGACGTCCCGGTCCTGGCCGGCGACTCCGGCGAAGGGCTGGTCGTGCTGTCGTACACCAATCCCGAACACGGCCTGGTGCTCCAGCCGGACGAGCGGGGCGACGCGAATTCGGTGCTGCGGTACACGCCGGGGCCGGGCTTCACCGGACGCGACAACTTTCGCTACACGATCGTCGACCGGCTCGGCCGCGAGGCCACCGCGAGCGTGCGGATCGACGTGGCGGCCGGCCCCGGTGCGTCCGGCCGGCCGGTCGAGACCCGGGCGGGCAAGCTCGGCGTCCATCGCGGCGTCGACGAACTCCGCGCGCCCTCCGCCGCGTCGGCGGCGCGTCCGCGCGCCGGGATCGATCCGGGCGGCGGGTCGCTGCTCGTGGCCTTCCTCGGCTCGGCCCTGCTCGGGGCGGGTGTCCTGGCCTTCGTCGCCCACCGGCGGCCGGGCCGGCGGCGGCCCGGCTGAGCGGACCCGGGTCGCTTCGATCAACCGTTCGGGGTTCCGTGCCCGGATCGGCGGCTGTTCCGGGGTTCTTCGGTCTGATCGCCCTTCCGGGGCTCTTCCCCCGATCGGCTGCTCCGGGGTTCTTCGGTCTGATGGCCCTTCCCAGGCTCGTCACCCCGATCGGCCCCTCCGGGCCTCCTCGGTCCGGCCGGTGTCGCCCCGGTCAGCCCTTCCGGGCCTCCTGGGTGAGCTGGTAGAGCCCGTACAGCAGCTCGGCGATGCCGACGATCAGCAACACGACACCGATCTTCCCGAGCGCGACCACCGGTGTGTCCACGTCGTCCGCGAACAGCTTCAGGGCTCCGCCCACCACCGCGCTCAACAGGCCGGCCGTCAACGAGCCGCGTGCCTTCGCCACGGTCTTCCTCCTCCACTCGACCTGCGGGTACGGCTATGAGGCTAGGTCCGGGCCCCGGCCCGGCACGCCCTCCGCGGGAACGAACCGGCGTACACACTTCGGCCTAGGCCCTGTCCGGGTTCGCCGCGGCCGGTGGGTTCGTCGGGGCCTCCGGGAATGGGGGCGGGCCCCACCCCCGGAGGGCGGCCAGCCCCATGGGCACGCCCGATTCACGCTCCTAGCGTGGATCCGGTGCCGTGAACGGGGAGCGGCCGGAACGGCGGAGGGACGAACGTGAGCGGGCGACCGACACGGCCACGACACACGATCGGGGACGAGCGGGAGGGTGCCGAGGCACCGGCCGTCCGGCTCGACGCGGTGCGCAAGGTGTACGGCAAGGGCTCGGCCCAGGTCGCCGCCCTCGACGGGGTCACCCTCGCCTTCGAACACGGGTCGTTCACCGCCGTGATGGGTCCGTCCGGCTCCGGCAAGAGCACCTTCCTGCACTGTGCGGCCGGCCTGGACCGACCCACGTCGGGCACGGTCGCGGTGGCCGGCCGAGACCTCGCCGAGCTGAACGAGAACGCGCTGACCAGGCTCCGTCGGGAGCGGATCGGTTTCGTCTTCCAGGCGTTCAACCTGCTGCCCACCCTCACGGTGGAGCAGAACATCACGCTGCCGCTGCGGTTCGCGGGCAAGCGCGCCGACCGTCGGCGGATCGCCGAGGTGATCGCGCGCGTCGGCCTGACCGACCGCGCCCGGCACCGGCCGCACGAGTTGTCCGGCGGCCAACAACAACGAGTGGCGATCGCCCGCGCGCTGGCCGTACGCCCCGCCGTGCTGTTCGCGGACGAGCCGACGGGGGCGTTGGACACCCGGACGGCGGCCGAGGTGCTGGGTCTGCTTCGGGAGTCCGTGCGAACCGACGGCCAGACCATCGTGATGGTCACGCACGATCCGATCGCCGCGTCCTTCGCCGACCACGTGGTCTTCCTCGCCGACGGCCGGATCGCCGACCGGCTGGACGCGCCGATCGTGGACGCGATCGCCGAACGCATGACCCACCTGGGCGCGTTCGCGAAAGCCCCGCTCCCGGGTGGGCGGCCGACGTTCGGCGGGATCCGCTGATGTGGGGGCTCGCGCTGCGCACGTTGCGCTTCCGGGCCGGTGGCTTCGTCGCCACCTTCGTCGCGCTGTGCCTCGGCGCGACCGTGGTGATGGCCTGCGGCGGGCTGCTCGAGACCGGCGTACGCAACAACGCGCCACCGCAACGCCTGGCCCAAGCCTCGCTGTTGGTGATCGGTGATCCCACCTTCACCGGCCCACGCGACGGATCCGGGGACCGGGAGCGGGACTTCGCCCTGGCCGAGCGGGTGCCGTTGGACGCGCGGCTCGTGGATCGGGTGCGGGGCCTGGAGGGTGTGCGCGCGGCGGTCGGCGAACGCACCTTCGAGACCGCGCTGACCGGCGCCGGCGGCAGTCGCAAGGCACAGGGGCACGCCTGGGAGTCGGCGGCGCTGACGCCGTACGCGCTCACCCGAGGGGCCGCGCCGATCGGGCCGGACGAGGTGGTCCTGGATGCCGCGCTCGCGCGCCGCGCGGGCGTCGCCGTGGGCGATCGGGTCGAGATCGCCGCACACGGCGGCTCGGCCGCGTACCGGGTCACCGGCATCGCGCAGCCGGCGCGTACCGTCCCGCGGGCCACCATGTTCTTCGCGGCGGCCGAGGCCGAGCGGCTCGCGGCACCCGCCGGCACCATCGCCGACATCGCGATCGTGGCCGACCCGGGCGCCGATCTCGGCGCGCTGCGCAAGCGGGTCGCCGGCGCGTTGAACGAGGACCGGGCCAGAATCCTCGCCGGCGACGATCGCGGCGCGGTCGAGTACCCCGAGATTTTGGCGGACAAGTCCGACCTGATCTCGCTGGCGGGCGTCTTCGGCGGGCTGGCCGTCGCGGTCGCGGTGTTCGTGGTGGCCGGCACGATCGGGCTGTCCGTACAGCAGCGCCGCCGCGAGTTCGCGTTGATGCGCGCGATCGGCGCGACACCGCGTCAGCTGCGCAGGATGTTGCTCGGCGAGACGTTCCTGGTGACCGTGCTCGCGGCGGGCGTCGCGTGGTTCACCGGACCCGCCGCCGGTCGGGTGCTCTTCGACCGACTGGTGGCGTCCGGCATGGTCGCCGAGACGGTGCGGTTCGAGCAGGGCTGGATCCCGGCGGTCGCGGCGGCGGGCGCGGTGCTGCTGACCGCACTGGTCGGCGGCTTCATCGGCGCGCGGCGCACGGTGACCGCGAAGCCGACCGAAGCGCTCGCCGAATCCGCGCTCCAGCAGCGCTGGTTCAACTGGTTCCGATTCGTGCTCGCGCTGATCGCGCTGGCCGGCGCCACCGCACTGGGCCTGGTCACCGTGCTCGTCCTGGAGGGCCCGATCGCCGGGAGTACGGCGGGCCCGGCGGTGATCTGCGCCGCGATCGGCCTGGCCCTGCTCGCCCCCGGCCTGACCAAGCTGCTCACCTGGGTGTTGTCCCTTCCGCTCGGCGCGCTGACCGGCGAGTCCGGCCGGATCGCGATGCTCGGCTCACGGATCACCTCGGTGCGGACGGCCGCCGTGGTGACGCCGATCATGCTCGCGGTGGCGATCAGCACCGGCCAGTTGTACCTGCAGACCACCACGACCACGCACGCCGAGCGGGTGTACACGGAAAGCCTGCGCGCCGACGCCGTGCTGACCGGTGCGGGCGGCGGTCTCGACCCGGCTCTGGCCGAGCGGGTACGGAGCATTCCGGGCGTCGCGAGCGCGAGCGCGTACGCCGCGAGCGAAGGCTTCATCGAGCAGCCGCGGACCGCGCCGGACGGTCGGCACGGCCTGCAACTCCAGGGTGTGGATGCTGAGTTCGGCCTTTCCGCCACGGCTGTGACGGCCACCTCCGGGTCGTTGTCCGAGTTGCGCGGCAATACCGTGGCGATCCCTCGGGGTCTGGCCCGGTCGATCCATCGCGGGCCCGGTGACACGGTCCGCGTGCGGCTGGGCGACGGCGCTTCGGTGGACGTGCGCGTGGTCGCGCTGTTCGAGAGCCGGCCGGGCTACGACTCGCTGCTGCTGCCGGTGTCCCTGCTCGCGCCGCACACCACGAACGGGCTGCCCGCGCAGATCCTGGTGCGCGCGGCCGAGGGCACCGACCCCGACCGGCTGGTCGCCTCGCTCGGGGCATGGGCCAAGGAGCATCAGGGCGTTCGGGCCGCCTCCCGGGACGCGCTGCTGGAGACGCACGCCGAGGAGTCCAAGACCCAGGCCTGGGCCAACTACCTGATCATCGGCATGCTGACCCTCTACACCACACTGGCCCTGATCAACTCGCTGATCCTGGCCACGCACAACCGGCGCCGCGAGTTCGGCCTGCAACGCCTGAACGGCGCGACCCGCGGCCAGATCATGCACATGGCCGCGGTCGAGGCCACGCTCACCACGCTGATCGGCGTGATCCTGGGCACGGCCGCGGCGGCCGCGGCGGTGATCCCGTTCAGCCTGTCCCTCACCGACTCGTGGCTGCCGACCGGCCCGATCACCATCTACGCGACCGTGGTCGCCACAGCGGCCACACTCACCTTCGCGGCCACCCTCCTGCCCACCTGGAACGCCCTGCGCACGAACCCGGTCACGGCGGCCCAGGCCTGACGGAGCGAGGGCGCGTTCGGAAGCCGGCTCCCACCACCACCCGGGCAGCCCCATCGACGCGACGACCCCGCCACCGCGAGCCACCTCCGAACATGACAAAGGCCCAGGTCACCATGAAGTGACCCGGGCCTTTGTGATGGAGCCGCCTAAGGGAGTCGAACCCTTGACCTACGCATTACGAGTGCGTCGCTCTAGCCGACTGAGCTAAGGCGGCTTGTCCGCCCACCTTGAAGGTGGCGACAGGGAATGAGTGTACACACCCGTCGGGGTGGTCCACACGCGCGTTTGTCGGGGGTCAGCGGCAGGTCTTGGGCTTGGTGGGGACGGTGCCCTGGGTGAGGTAGTCGACGACCGTGCGGTCGACGCAGTCGCTGCCTCGGCCGAAGGCGGTGTGGCCGTCGCCGTCGTAGGTCAGCAGGTTGCCGGAGGCCAGTTGGGCGGCCAGGGACTGGGACCACACGTACGGGGTGGCCGGGTCGCGGGTAGTGCCCACCACCAGGATCGGGGCGGCGCCCTCGGCCTTGATCGGATGTGGCTTGCCGGTCGGCGGGACCGGCCAGGAGGCGCAGGTCAGGCCCGCCCAGGCGAGGTTGCGGCCGAAGGTCGGGGAGTCGGCGAGGTAGCCGGGCAGGTCGCGTTCGACGTCCTCGCGGGACGTGGCCGCGGGTGGGGCGTCCAGGCAGTTCACCGCCGCGTTGGCGGACATCAGGTTGCTGTACTTTCCGTCCTGGCCGCGCTCGTAGTACTGGTCGTTGAGTTCGAGCAGCGGCTCCCCGTCGCCGCGCTGTGCCGCGTCCAGCGCCTGGCGCAGGGCCGGCCACTGTTCCTTGGAGTACAGCGGCGACAGGATGCCGGTGGTCGCGATCGACTCGGTGACCTTGCGGGTCGCGTCGCCCGGCAGCGGGCGTGCGTCGAGCTGTTGCAGCAGGCCCCGGATCCTGGTCAGCCCGGCCTCGCGGGTCGCGCCCAGCGAGCACGAACCGCCGTCGACGCAGTTGTCCAGGAACGCCGCCAGCGCGGTCTCGAAGCCGCCGCCCTGCACCTTGTTGGCGGCCGTCGGCGACTGGCTGGGGTCCATCGCGCCGTCCAGGACCAGCCGGCCGACCCGGTTCGGGTACAGCTCGGCGTAGGTCGCGCCGAGGAACGTCCCGTAGGACGCGCCCAGGTAGTGGAGCTTGGCGTCGCCCAGCGACGCGCGGAGCAGGTCCAGGTCGCGCGCCGCGTCGACGGTGCTCACGTGGCCGAGCAGATCGGCCGACTTGTCGGCGCAGGCCTGCGCGTAGGAACGGGTGCCGTCCACCCACGCCTGTTCCTCGGCGGGAGTGTCCGGTGTCGCGTCGAGCTGGGTGAACGCGTCCATCGCGTTGTCGGTCAGGCATCCGATCGCGGTGCTGCGGCCCACCCCGCGCGGATCGAAGCCGACGATGTCGAAGCGCTTGCGCAGGTCGGCCGGATACCGCATGGCCGCGTACTGCGCGAAGTCCAGGCCCGAGCCGCCCGGGCCGCCCGGGTTCAGGACCAGCGAACCGATCCGATTCGGGCCGGTGGCGGGCTTCCGCATCACCGCGAGCTTGATCTTCGGGCCGTCGGGCTTGGCATGGTCCAGCGGCACCTGGAGCGTGCCGCACTGGAAGCCGCCGGCACACGCCGTCCACCCGATCGGCTCGGCCGCCGCGGTCGGCGGCGCCTTCTCGCCGACCCTGCCGTCCGAGTCACCGGTCACCGGAGCCCGGCTCGTGTCCACGATCTTGTCCGGCGACTTCGACGACGAGCCCGAATCGCATCCGGCCACCAACAACAGGCCGACCGCCGCCGCGGCGATCCTCGCGCACGAACCCCGCAGCATGCGACCCGCTCCTCCGCTAGACCGGTACAACCGTCGGCCCGGTACGACCGTGCGCCTCCTGGGGAGGGTAACCACGCAGCCGAGCGATACTCCCCAACGACGCGGCCGCGAGGCCACGCAACCGCGCGGTCCCCGACCACCGGCCGGGGACCGCCGACCACGGGTCACCGGCCGCCGATCAACTGCACCGCTTCCCCTTCGCCGGCATCGTCCCGCGCAGCAGGTAGCCCTCCACCGCCCCGTCCACGCACGTGCTGTTGCCGCCGTACGCGGTGTGCCCCTCACCCTCGAAGGTCAACAACGTCGCGTCGGCCAACTGGCTCGCCAGCTTCTCGGCCGAGGCGTACGGCGTCGCCGGGTCGCCCGTCGTACCGACCACCAGGATCGGCGCGCTCCCCGGCGCCCGGATCGCGTGCGGCTTGGTCGGCGACTTGAACGGCCAGTCCTCACAGCTCTGCCCGGTCAGGTCCTCGGTTGTGACGTCGCGCGACAACAGCGGGGCCTCGGCCCTGAGCCGGGCCAGCGCCGTCTGCACCTGCTGCGGCGTCGGCGCGTCGCCGCTCCCGTCCGCGCAGCCGATCGCGACGAACGCGTCCGAGCTGTTGTCGTACCGCCCCTGCTCGTCCCGCCCGTTGTAGTTGTCGGCATAGAACAGCAGCCCCTCCGGCGACCGCCGCACCATCGCGTCGGTGAGCGCGTCGCGCAGGTACTTCCAGGCGGTGTCCTTGTCGCCGTACAGCAGGCTGATCACGCCGATCCAACCCAGGCTGGAGGTGAGCTTGCGCCCGCTCCGGCCGACGAGCGGCTGGTCCTGGAGCCCGTCCAGGAAGTCGGCGGCCCTGGTCGCCGCGGTCTTCGGGTCGTTGCCCAGCGGGCAGCCGGCGCGGCCCGCGCAGTCCTCGGCGAACCGGCGCAGCGACCGCTCGAAGCCCACCTGCTGCTCGACCGACGCGCTCAGGTTGTCCGCGGCCGGGTCCACCGCGCCGTCCAGGACGAGCCGACCGGTACGGGCCGGGAAACGTTCCGCGTAGGTGGCGCCCAGGTAGGTGCCGTACGAGAAGCCGATGTAGTTGAGCTTCGCGTCGCCCAGGGCCGCGCGCAGGATGTCCATGTCGCGCGCGGCGTTGTCGGTGCCGACGAAGGGCAGCAGTTCGCCGGATCGGCTCTGGCACTCCGCCGCGTACGTCCTGTCCCGCTCCTTGGACCGGGCCTCCGCCTGTACCGGGTCGTCGGGCAGGTCCTCGGCCACGTACGCGTCCCGCTCGGCGTCGGTCATGCATCGCACCGGCGCGCTGCGATCGACCCCGCGCGGGTCGAAGCCGACCAGGTCGTAGGCGTCCTGGAGCGGCTTGCCGATGTTGTCCTCGGCCATCCACCACGCCGCCTCGACCCCGGAGCCGCCCGGGCCGCCGGGGTTGAGCAGCAGCGAGCCGAGCCGCTGTCCGGGCTTGCCCGCGCTCTTGCGGGTCACCGCGATGTCGATGGTCTTCCCGGTCGGTTGGGAGTAGTCGAGCGGCACGGTGAAGCTCGCGCAGCGGAACGCCTTGGCCTGGCTGCGCTGGTCGGCGTCCTCGGTCTCGCAGTCCTTCCAGGTCGGCCGCTGGGTGTAGAAGCGCGCCAGCGCGGGATTGGGGTCCCCGGGCGGGCCCGGCGCCCCGGCACCGGCCGACGTGGGCGGGGCCGCGGCCGTTCGCCCGCCGCCCGCCGCGTCGCCGAGATCGGACGCGACCGTACAGCCCGCGACTGCCGCGACGGCGAGCACGACCGGGATCGCACGGCCGAGGAGTCCCACCCTGGATATTCGTTTCACGCGTACTGCCTACCATCCGAACGCATCCCGGCGCACGGGCGGTACGCGCTGCGGTCGGACCGATACGCCCCCTCCGCGCACCGCCGGGCCGCGCCGGGTCACGCCGCCGGGTTCCTGGTGTTCCTGCCCAGGAAGGCGAGCGCCTCGGGCACCTGACGCGCGATGTCACCCGAGGCCCCGCCCGCGCCCGCGATCGCCTTGACCGTGGTCGGCGCCTTCGCCTTCGCGGCGAATTCACCGCCCGTGCTGCCGGTGTGGCCGGACAGCAGAATCTGTACGTCGGGCTTCGCGTCGAGCAGCTTGACCGGGTCGTTCGCCGTCCTCGCCGCCTTCGTCGCCGCATCGGCGTCCCACAGCGGGGACTTGAGCGTGGTGCGGCCGGACAGGCTGACCGCGGCGGCGTAGTACTGCGGGTACTGCAACGCGTACTTGACCGCGCACAGGCCGCCCGAGCCGTCCCCGATCAGCGCCCACGAGGCGCGGTCGGCGGTGGCGCGGTAGGTGGACAGCACCGCCTCGCGCACGTCGTCGTTGTGGAAGGTGGCCATCTTCGGCCGGTTCGGGACGTCGCTGCACTCGGTGTCCTTGGCCGCCGTCTGACCGGCGTCCGCCTCCTGCTTCGAGTACGGCAGCAGTTCGGGCGCGACCACGATGTACGGCGGGACGGTGCCGGCCTCGATGGCCGCCGCGAGCTTGGGCAGGAACGCCACCGAGTCGTCCACGAAGCTGTTCGACTCGACGCCCGGCAACGCCGACTGGGCGACCAGGACGGGGTAGTTGCGGGCCTGGTTGGCGGCGGTGTCGTAGCCCGGCGGCAGCCACACCCACACGTCGGCGGTGACCCCGGAGCGGCGGCCCGCGACGGTCGTCTTGGTCAGCGTGCCACCGGACTTGGTGCCGACCTTGGTGAACTTCTGTGGTGCGGGCTTGGGTTGGCCCGACGTCGCGACCGGCTCGGCGGACGGTTCGACCTCGGTGGCGGAGGCGACGTTCTGCTTGTCGTCGTCGGCCATCCCCTTGTAGGCGAAGGTGCCGCCGACGCCGGCCGCGACCACGGCCAGCGCGAGCAGGCCGACGCCCAGCGGCGAGCGCACACCGCGCCTGCGGCGAACGGGCGCCGGATCGGCCCCGATCACCACGGGCTCGACGACGCGCACCGGCTCGGGCCCGGCCGGCCCGGCGGGCACCGCGGAGGCGGCCTCGACCGGCGCGAACGGCATCGGCGCCTCGGCTCGCGCGGGCGCCGACCGCGACGTGCCGGACGATCGCGCAGGTCCGGTCGACGTCGACCCGCCCGTCGAACCCGTCGCACTCTTCGAACCCGCCGCGCCGATCCGCTCGGCCGGCTCGGTGTGCCCCGGCCCACCGGCCCGCGCCGGCGTCCGCGCCTGCTCCCGGGCCTGCACCGACACCGCCGCCGGCAACTCGGCCGCACCGGGCCCGGGTTCGGCCTCCGATCCGGGTTCGGCCTCCGGGTCGGCCGACGAGCCGGCCTCGGCCGCATCGGCCGCGCGCGATGTGCGCGCCCTCAGCACAAGAACGACAACCGCCCCGAGGGTCACCGCGATCAGCAGACCTTTGAGCGTCCTGGTCACGGAACGCAACCCCGCACCGTCCTTCCGAACCTCACCAGCCACAATGTTCCCGCGAACTCTCCCACGATGACGTCCGGGTGGGGGCTCCGGGTTCCGCTCGACGGGCACCTCCGCCCCAAGGAGTGAAGGAGTCGACCCAGGGCGGGCCTTCGATCCCCCGTCGGGCTCCGACCAGGCATCGAAAACTCGCCCCGGCACCCGCGCAAACGCCGCGACGGCCACACACCCGCGCGCGAACCTCGGCGGAACCGCCCCGCGAACGGGCCCGCCGGCCGCGATCCCCGCCGTGCCCGACGCTCAGCCGGTCCGCAGCGTCAGCACCATCGCCTCGACCGCGAGCAGCGGCGCGACGTTCGCGTCGATCGCCCGCCGACAGGCCAGGATCGCCTCGATCCGGCGCAGCGTCGCCTCCGGCGTGGAGGTACGGGCCACCGTGTCCAGGTCCGCGCGCAACACGTCGTTGGCCAACGGCACGGCGGCGCGCAGTTGCAGCGCCAGCACGTCCCGATAGAACGCGGTCAGATCCACCAGTGCGCGGTCCAGACAGTCCCGCTGGGTGCGGGTGGCCCGCTTCTTCTGCTTGTTCTCCAGCTCCTTCATCACGCCGGCCGTGCCGCTGGGCATGCGACCGCCGCCGACCGCGCCCAGCGCGGCCCGCAGATCCTCGGTCTCGCGGCCGTCCAGATCCGCCGCGACCTGCTTCGCGTCCTCGGCCGCCGCGTCCACCAGGCGCTGTGCGGCAGCCATCGCCAGGCCGATGTCGCCGACCACCATCGGGATCCGCAACACGTCCGAGCGGCGCCCGCGCGCCTGCTCGTCCAGAGCCAGCCGGCGCGCGCTGTTGATGTCGCCGCCGGAGGCGGCCGCGGCGAAGGCGGCCATCGCCGGTTCGATCCCGTCCCGGCGCATCAACAGATCGGCGACCGCCCCGGCGGGCGGCGTGCGCAGCGCCACGTTGCGACAACGCGAGCGGATCGTGGGCAGCGCGTCCTCCAGGGAGGGCGCGCACAGCAGCCACACGGTGCGGTCCGCGGGTTCCTCGATCGCCTTGAGCAGTACGTTGCCCGCGCCCTCGGTGAGCCGGCCCGCGTCCTCCAGGACGATCACCTGCCAGCGCCCGCCCGCCGGCGTCATGGCCGCGCGCCGGACCAGGTCACGGGTCTCCTTGACGCCGATCGAGAGCAGCTCGGTGGCGACCACGTCGACGTCGGCGTGCGTCCCGGTGAGCGCGGTGTGGCAACCGTCGCAGTGTCCGCAGCCGGGCTCGGCGCCCAGCGCCAGATCCGGGCTGACGCACTGCAGCGCCGCCGCGAACGCCCGCGCGGCGGTCGCGGTGCCGACACCGGGCGGGCCGGTGAACAGCCACGCGTGGGTCATCCCGCCGACGCCCTCGCCCGCGAGGACCGCACGGGCGGCGCCGGCCGCGGTGCGCAACTGCTCGGCGACGCGATCCTGCCCGACGAGGTCGTCCCAGACGGTCACGCGCTCTTGTCTCCTCGTTCCGGTGTGCCCCGAGTACGACCGTACCGGGGTGACGTGACAATCGAGGCCACGTCACCCCGCGGCCGGGTATGCCCGGTGCGGCCCGGCGTCAGGACTTGTTGCGCCGCCACCGCCGCTTGCGCTCCGGCTCGGCCGGCTCGTCGTCCGCGTCCGCGTCCGCCCCCGCCTCGTCCGCGGCCGGATCACCCGTCCACGGCCCGAGCAGGTCGTCGGCCAGCGACTGGTCGCCCGGCGCGGCCGGCGGCGGCAGCACCGGCAGCGCGTGCGTCTCGTCCAGGTTCAGCGTCGGGATCTCCCGGGTGTCCTCGGCCGCCTCGCGCAGCTTTATCTGCCGCAACTCGGTGGTGTCGGCGTCGTCCGCGGACACCTTGGGAATGCCGTGTACGGGTGTCTCCCCCAGCGACGGGTCCGGCCGCCGGATCCCGTGCACCGGGGTCTCGAGCATGTCGGTGTCGGTCGAGGGCCCCGCCTCCGCGGCGAGTGCGGCGGCCTCCTGCGCGGCGCGTGCCCGCGCGGACGCCGCGGCCTCCGCCGCGCGCGAGGCCTCCCGCTCGGCCCGGCGACGATCGGCCTCGGCCCGGCGCAGCGCGTCCTCCGCCCGGCGGCGCTCCTCGGCGGCCCGGCGCTCGTCGGCGACCCGGATCGCCTCCTCGGCGCGCATGCGCTCGACGTCGCGGGCCGCCTCGGCCTGCAACCGGTCGCGCTCTTCCTCGGCCGACCGCTGCCGCTCCAGAGCCGCCTCGCGCTCCTCCTCGGCACTGGCCCGGGCCTGCTCGGCCTGGAGCGCGGACGCCTCCTCGAGCCGGCGGCGCTGCTCGTCGCGGCGCTCGGCCTCCTCCTCGGCGCGCACCCGGGCCTCCTCGGCCCTGGCCTTGGCCTCCTCGGCGACCCGCTGCTGCTCCTCGGCCCGGCGCTCGGCCTCGGCGGCGAGCCGGCGGCGCTCGGCCTCGGCGTGCAGCCGGGCCTCCTCCGCCGCGTCGGCCGCGGTGCGGGCCCGCTCGTCCGCCTCGGCGGCGATCCGACGGGCCTCCTCCTCGGCGTAGCGCTGCTCCTCCTCGGCCAGCCGGGCCGACTCCTCCTCGAGCCGGGCCTGTTCGGCCTGACGCTGGCGCTCCTCGCTCTCCGCCCGCAGCCGGGCGATCAGCGCAGCCTTCTCGGCGTCCCGCGCGGCCTGCTCGGCCTTGCGCCGGGCGTCCTCCTCGCGCATGCGCTTGGCCAACTCCAGCGCTTGGCGCTTCTCCTGCTCGGACAGCGGCAGTTCGCGGTCGAGCCGGTGCCGGATCGGCGTGGTGACCGCGTCCGGCTCCTGGTCGGCGTCCACGACCAGGTAGCGGTCGGGGTCGTGCGCGGCCAGGTCCAGGAACGCGTGCCGCACTCGCAGGTGGAACTCGCGCGGCTCGGACTCCAGGCGGTCCGGCGCCTCGGTGAAGCGGCCGTGACCCACCGCGGGGTCCAGGTCGAGCAGGATGGTCAGGTCGGGCAGCAGCCCGTCACTGGCCCAGCGCGAGACCCGGCCGATCTCGCGCGCGCCCAGGCCGCGCCCGGCACCCTGGTAGGCGATCGAGGAGTCGATGTAGCGGTCGCTGATCACGATCGCGCCGCGCCGCAGCGCGGGCAGGATCACGGTCTGCACGTGCTCGGCCCGGTCCGCCGCGTACAGCAGCGCCTCGGTGCGCGGGTCGACCGGAGCGCCGTCCAGGTCGAGCAGCATCGCGCGCAGCCGCTTGCCGACCTCGGTCGCGCCGGGCTCGCGGGTGACCACGACCTCGTGGCCCTTGGCCCGGATCCAGGCCGCGATCGCGTTGGCCTGGGTCGACTTGCCCGCTCCCTCGCCGCCCTCCAGGGCGATGAAGAAGCCGGTGGCCCCGGCCGGTCGGCCGGTGATGTGGTCCTCGTTGCGGGTCGCGGCGGCCAGGTCGCGCAGGATCGGCACGCCGCGCCGGTCGTCCACGCTCAGCAGCGCGATCCAGCCCAGGATCACCACGAACGCGCCGGTGCCGGCCAGGACCAGCGCGGCACCGCTGTAGTCGAAGGTGAACCGGTCCGCGATCACCCACGAGCGCACACCCACGTAGCCCGCGCCGATCGGTGCGGCGACCAGCGCCACGAACAGCACGATCCGCACTGTCAGTTGGGCGAACGCGAAGGCCCGGGCCCGCAGGTCCTCACCGAAGTCGAGGCCGTACATCGTGTATCCGGTGACCCACGCGACGCCCGCGAACACGCCGAGCACGGCGGCGAGTACGGCGGCCACCACCACGTTGGCGACCGCGGCCAGGATCAGCAGGGTCAGTCCGGCGAACATCACCGCAACGCCGTACAGCCGCCGCCGGCTGAACGCCGGCACCACCCGCGGACCCCACAACATGCCCGCGCTGACGCCGGCGATGAGCATCAGGAACACCGTGCCGTACGCCGCGTTGCCCGCGTGCAGACCGACCACCAGCAGCGGCGCGGTGGCCACCAGCGCGCCGCCCGCCAGGAACAGCGCGATCATCCCGACGATCAGGCCGCGCGCGGTCCGGCCGTGGCCGAACACCTTGCGCCCGTCGGCGAGCACCTTGAACGGGTTGGGCCGCCGGGTGCTGACCGAACGTCCTCGCGTGGGCATCCGGATCAGGAAGGCGAACACCGAGGCGCCCAGGAACACCGCGCCCGCGGTGTAGCAGGCCAGGTTCGAGGGGTGCTCGACGAACATCGACACATCGCGCGAGAAGGCGGTGCCGATCAGCGCGCCGAGGATGAACAACAGCGCCGCCGCCGGGGCCGCGCCGTAGGAGGTCACGAGGTTGAACTGGTTGGCGGTGCCCAGCCGTTGCCGCGGCACCAGGTTCGGCACGGTGGCGTCCCGGGCGGGCCCGGCGAGCGCGCCGACCACGCCGACCGCCGCGGTCGCGCCCCAGACCCACCACATCTCGTCCACGAACGGCACGGACACGAGCACCAGGGCCCGGATCACGTCGCACGTCACCAGCGTCCAGCGCCGGTCGAGGTGGTCCACGATCGCGCCCGCCACCGAGGCGACCAGGGCGGCCGGCAGCATCCGCAACGCGAACACCACCGCGACCGCCGTGGCATGCTCGCGGTAGTCGCCCTCGACCGTCCACAGCGCGGCGGAGGTCAAGGCGAGCAGCGCGAGCCAATCGCCCAGCGCGGAGGCCGCGACCGCGAACCAGAAGCGGCGGAAGGGGCGGATGCTCAGCACGCCCCCGATGCCCTCTGCCGGTTCGACCTGACGGGGCGGTATCGCCGAATCCGGCGCTTGCTGCTCCGCGTGCGTCATACGGAGAACCCTAACGTCGTCACCTGACGGGAAACGGCAACCTCGACCGATCCCCCGTGCTCCGGCGGCGGACCGTAGCACAGGGCCCGATGTCGTCGCCGGAACCGACCGAGGCGGCGCCGGATCCCGCCGGCGCCGCCTGATCGAAACGTACCGAGATATCCCTACCTCGACACCGAGATATCCCTACCTCGGTCCTGTCGCCTCACGCCTCGTCGGCCGCGTTCTTCGCGCCGGCGTTCGCCGTCGCCTTCGCCGCCGCCGACTTGGTGGTCTTGCCGTCGGCCGCGGGCTTCTTCGCCGCCGTCTTCTTCGCGGCGGTCTTCGTGGCCGTCGTCTTCTTCGCCGGGGCCTTCTTGGCCGCCGCCTTCTTGGTCGTCTTCTTCGCCGGGCCCTTGGCCCGCTTGTCCGCGAGCAACTCGTAGCCGCGCTCGGGGGTGATCGTCTCCACCGAGTCGTCCGCGCGCAGCGTCGCGTTGGTCTCGCCGTCGGTCACGTACGGCCCGAACCGGCCGTCCTTGACCGTGACCGCCTTGCCGCTGACCGGGTCGGTGCCCAGCTCCTTCAGCGGCGGCTTGGCCGCGGCCCGGCCGCGCGCCTTGGGCTGGGCGTAGATCGCCAGCGCCTCGTCGAGGGTCACCGTGAACAACTGGTCCTCGGTCTCCAGCGAGCGCGAGTCGGTGTCCATCTTGAGGTACGGGCCGTAGCGGCCGTTCTGCGCGGTGATCTCGGTACCCGTCTCCGGGTGCTTGCCCACCACGCGCGGCAGCGTGAACAGCTTGAGCGCGTCCTCCAGAGTCACCGTGTCCAGCGCCATCGACTTGAACAGCGACGCGGTGCGCGGCTTGGGGCCGTTCTTCGCGGCGGCCTTCTTCGCGGTCTTCTTGGCCGGCTTGGCGCCGTCCGCGGCCGGGGCGGCGGGCGCCTCGGGCTCCGGCAGCACCTCGGTCACGTACGGGCCGTAGCGGCCGTCCTTGGCCACGATCATGTGCCCGCTGACCGGGTCGATGCCCAGCTCGTGGTCGCCGCTGGGCTTGTCGAGCAGTTCCTCGGCCTTGGCCACGGTCAGCTCGTCCGGCGGCAGGTCGTCCGGCACGTCCGCGCGTCGCTCCCCGCGCTCGACGTAGGGACCGTACCGGCCCACGCGCAGCACGATGCCCTCGCCGACCGGGAACGAGTTGACCTCACGGGCGTCGATCGAGCTGAGGTCGGTGACCAGGGCCTTGAGGCCGCCGAGGTGGTCCTCGTCGGGCCGGCTCTCGTCGCCGAAGTAGAACTTGCGCAGCCACGGCACGGCCGCGGTCTCGCCGCGCGCGATCCGGTCGAGGTCGTCCTCCATCTTCGCGGTGAAGTCGTAGTCGACCAGCGTGGCGAAGTGGCCCTCGAGCAGCCCGACCACGGCGAACGCGAGGAAGGACGGCACCAGCGCGGTGCCCTTCTTGAACGTGTAGCCGCGGTCCAGGATGGTGCCGACGATCGACGCGAACGTCGAGGGCCGACCGATCTCCCGGTCCTCCAGCTCCTTGATCAGCGACGCCTCGGTGTAGCGGGCCGGCGGCTTGGTCGCGTGGCCCTCCGGGGTGAGCTCGTCGGCGCTGAGCGCGTCGCCCTCGGTGACCATCGGCAGCCGTCGCTCGCGGTCGTCCAGCTCCGCGTCGGGGTCGTCCGAGCCCTCCACGTAGGCCTTGAGGAAGCCGTGGAAGGTGATGATCTTGCCGCTCGCGGTGAACTCGGCGTCGCGCCCGGGCAGGTCCGCGCCCTGGGCGACGCCGCCGATGCGCACGGTCACCGACTGGCCGACCGCGTCCTTCATCTGCGACGCGACGGTACGCATCCAGATCAGCTCGTACAGCCGGAACTCGTCGCCGGCCAATCCGGTCTCGGCCGGCGTGCGGAAGCTCTCGCCCGAGGGCCGGATCGCCTCGTGCGCCTCCTGCGCGTTCTTCACCTTGCCCGCGTACACCCGCGGCGCGTCCGGCACGTACTCGGCGCCGTACAGCTCGCGCACCTGCGCCCGGGCGGCCGTGACGGCCGTCTCGGACAGCGTGGTGGAGTCCGTACGCATATAGGTGATGAAGCCGTTCTCGTACAGCTTCTGCGCGATCTGCATCGTGCGCTTGGCGCCGTAGCCGAGCTTGCGCGAGGCCTCCTGCTGGAGGGTGGTGGTGCGGAACGGGGCGTACGGGGAGCGACGGTAGGGCTTGCGCTCGACGGCGCGCACCGTGAACGACGCGGACTCCAGCGCGGCGCTCAGCGCGCGCGCACCGGCCTCCTCCAACTGGAGCACACCGGCGTTCTTGAGCTTGCCGTCCTGGCCGAAGTCGCGACCGGAGGCGACCCGCTTGCCGTCCAACGAGACCAGGCGCGCGTTCATCGTGCTCGGGTCGGTGGGGTCGCCCGCCCGCCCGGTGCCGAAGACGCCGAGCAGGTCCCAATAGGAGGCCGAGGTGAACGCGCGGCGCTCCCGCTCGCGCTCGACCACCAGGCGGGTGGCCACCGACTGCACACGGCCGGCCGACAGGCGCGGACCGACCTTCTTCCACAGGACCGGCGAGACCTCGTAGCCGTAGAGGCGGTCGAGGATGCGGCGGGTCTCCTGCGCGTCGACCAGTCGCTGGTTGAGCTCACGCGGGTTGTTCACCGCGGTGCGGATCGCGTCCTTGGTGATCTCGTGGAACACCATCCGGTGCACCGGCACCTTGGGCTTGAGCACTTCGAGCAGGTGCCACGCGATGGCCTCGCCCTCGCGGTCCTCGTCGGTCGCGAGGAAGAGTTCGTCGGCGTCCTTGAGGAGCTTCTTGAGCTTGGCGACCTGGGATTTCTTGTCCGCGTTGACCACGTAGATCGGCTCGAAGTCGGCGTCGACGTCGACCCCGAGACGGGCCCACGGCTTGCCGGCGTACTCGGCCGGGACCTCGGCGGCGCCGTTGGGCAGGTCGCGGATGTGTCCCACGCTCGCCTCGACCACGTAACCGGGGCCGAGATAGCCCTTGATCGTTTTCGCCTTGGCCGGGGACTCGACAATGACGAGTCTCAGGCCGTCGCGCGCGGTCTCGCTGCTCGGGGACACCTTCGCTTCTCTCTCCATCGTCGTCGGCAGCGGCCGTGCCCAGTTGGGCAAGGCCGTACTCGGGGGTTCGTATTCACATTGCGGTTGCCGGGTGGCGGAGCGTGACCGGGGGTCGGCCCCGTGTGTCAAACCGGTTCTGCTCGGCTTGCGTCACGGAGTCGTCCCGGCGCCGCTGTCCGGCCGGACCGTCCCCCGGATCCGGCGAATGCTCCGACGGCCGGGCCCATGCCCCTCGAACGGTAACGCGCGCATCGCGGTTCCCGCCTCCCGACCCCGTTGGTTCGTGGCCGAACGGGAAGCCGCCGCCTCCATACAACACATTTTCTTGGCAACGGCAAGGAGTATCCGGTGGGGACAACACCTGCGACTGTACAGGCGTGTCGCCCCGGATCACGGTGCACCGGCCCAAGCCGCGCTCAGTCGGTGGTGTCGGACTCCGCCGGGAGAGCCTCCCCGACCTCGGGGAACAGCAGGAATCCGTCGGCGACCAAACCGCGCAGTTCGCCGGGTACGGCGTCGCGCAACCGGGCCGGCTCCTCCTCGAGCAGCTCGGCGATCGCGTCCACGATGACGCCGGCCGGAAGCCGACCGTCGCTGGCCCCGGCCAGGGCCGCGCCGACGGTGTCCACCCGATCCGCGCGGCACATGCCGCGCCGCTGCCGCAGGACGACCGCCTCGGGATCCTCCGCGCCCGGAGCGCCGGTCTGTTCCTGGACCACGTGGTCGGCGAGCCGGAAGGGGACGTCGAGCAGGCCGTCGTCGTCCGTCCCGGCCAGCCGGTCCTGCCGGCCGAACCACGCGTGCACCTCCGAACCGAGCGGTTGTTCGATCGCGTGCGGCCAGTCCTCGATGTGCACGTTCGGCGTGTCGGCGCCCGACGCGCGCAGCGTGATCCAGCCGAACCCGATCCCCTCCACGCCGTCCCGCTCGAACGCGGCCAGCCACGCGTCGTAGCGTTCGGCGTAGGCGGCCCCGCGATGGTCACCCGAATCGCGCAACCACAGCTCGGCGTACTGCGCCGGGTCCTGCACGTCGCGCTGGACCACCCACGCGTCGCAGCCGGTGGGCGCGAGCCAGGCGGCCAGCCGGTCCTGCCAGTCCTGCCCGCGCAGGTGCTGCCAATTGGCCAGTAGCTGGCAGTAGCCGCCGTCGTTCAGGAAGCGCGGCGCCTGCGCCACCAGGAGTCGGCACACCTCGTCGCCGGGCAGGCCCGCGTCGCGGTAGGTGAACCGTTCACCCACCGGAGTGATCACGAACGGCGGGTTGGACACGATCAGGTCGAACCGCTCGCCCTCGACCGGCTCGAACAGGCTGCCCTCGGCCAAGCCGACGTTGCCCACCCCGGACAGCGCCATGGTCAGCCGGGTCAGGTCCAGCGCCCGCTTGTTGACGTCGGTCGCCAGCACCGAGTCGGCGTGTCGCGACGCGTGCAGCGCCTGCACGCCGCATCCGGTGCCCAGGTCCAGCGCGCGGCCCACCCGCTCACGCACGGTGATCCCGGCGAGCGTGGTGGACGCCCCGCCGATGCCGAGCACGTGGTCCGCCCGGACCGGGCCGTTGACGCCGCCGATGCCCGCGCCCAGGTCGGACACCACCCACCAGTCGGTGTCCGCCTCGCCGTAGGGCCGGATGTCCACGAGCGGGCGCACGTCCTCGCCGTCCTGCTCCAGCAGCCCGCCGGCCAGCGCCTCGGCCAGCGGCAGGGCCCGTCGCACGTGCGCCTCGGGCGCCGAGGTCTGCAGCAGGAACAGCCGGATCAGCACGGCCAGCGGGCTCGCCGCGTCCGCCCGCAGGGCACGCAGCGCCGGCACGGTCTCACCGCGCGACAGCGCCGCGTACGCCTGCGGACCGAGGGCGTCGAGGCAGCCGTCGACGGTGTAGCCGGCCGCGATCAGGGCCTCGCGAAGTCGGGCCACCTGGGAGGTGTCGTTCATGGTCACGCGCACCATCCTGCCTCGTGCGCGCCCCCTGGCGGGTCAGCCGGTGGGCGCCGTGCCGGTCGGCGGCGCCGAGGAGGACGACGTGCCGCCGCTCGGCGGCGGGCCGCTCGACGTGGTGGACGCGCTCGCGGAGGCGCTCGGCGACCCGGACGCGCTCGGCGCGGCGCCCGAGGCACCGGCACTCGGAGTACCGCCCGGCGCGGCGCTCGTCGGCGCCGAGGTGACCGGCGCGGTGGGGAGCGCGTCCGGCTTGCCCGCCGCGCATCCGGGCACCGCCGCGAGCGCCTTGCCCGGCTCGCCGCGGTGCAGCTTGTCCAGCGCCGTGTGCGCGGACGCGCGCAGCCCCTCGATCTCCGGATTCAGCGAGCGCAGTCCGTCGGCGAACACGTTCTGCTTGTCGGTGGCCAGGCTCTCCATCTTGGCCTGGATCCCGGCCCAGCCCTTGGCCGCGTTGCGCAGTTCCGCGACCACCGACGTGCGCAGCGTGGCGCCGTCCGCGACGGCGGGTATGCCCGCCCGGTCGATCGCGTCGGCCAGCGCGTTGTCCGCGTCGGCGAGTCGGGAGATGTCGGCGGCCAGCCGGGTGCGCAGGGTCGCGGGCTGCTCGTTGGGGATCACCTTGCCCACGTCGGCCAGCGCCACCCGCGCCTCGTCGATGCGCGCCGTCACCTCCACCGCGCAGACCTTCGCGGCCCACGCCCGCAGTTCGGCCTGCTTCTTCTTTTTCTCGTCGTTCTTGTCGTCGTCGCCGCCACCACACGCGGTCAAGGCCGATGCCAGGACCAGCGCGGAGACCACCAGGAACTTCCTCGACACGCTTTCCACCTTTGCTCGGAGCCGGACGCAGACTCGCACAGCGCAAAGGTGTTCGGCCAAACGCGCACCTCGGACGCGGCACGGGCGCGGTACCGGATTCCCCCGGTTCCGCGCCCGTGCTCACCTCGGATCGGATCAGGCGGCCGCCTTGGTCGTCCGCTCCTCGTGGTCGTCCTCGTCCTCGCCGACGACCACCGACTTGCGCTTGCTGTACCAGACCGCGCCCACGATCACCACGACCGAGAAGGCCGCCGCGAGGGCCCGCAGCGCGCCGTTCTCGTCCGCGCCGATGCTCAGCTTGACCACGGCCGGCGCGATCAGCAGCGACACCAGGTTCATCACCTTGAGCAGCGGGTTGATCGCCGGTCCGGCGGTGTCCTTGAACGGGTCGCCGACCGTGTCGCCGATGATCGTGGCCTCGTGCGCGGCCGAGCCCTTGCCGCCGTAACTGCCGTCCTCGACCATCTTCTTGGCGTTGTCCCACGCGCCGCCGGAGTTGGCCAGGAACACCGCCATCAGCGTGCCGGTGCCGATCGCACCGGCGAGGAACGCCGCGAGCGGGCCGATGCCCAGGGTGAAGCCGACCGCGATCGGAGCCATCACCGCGAGCAGCCCGGGAGTGGCCAACTCGCGCAGCGAGTCGCGGGTGCAGATGTCCACCACCCGGCCGTATTCGGGCAGTTCGGTGCCGTCCATGATCCCGGGCCGGGTGCGGAACTGGTTGCGCACCTCGAACACCACCGCGCCCGCCGCCCGGGAGACCGCGTTGATCGCCAGGCCGCTGAACAGGAACACCACGGCCGCGCCCAGGATCAGCCCGACCAGGTTGTTCGGCTGGGTGATGTCGGTGGCGAACGAGAACGAGGTGAGCTTGGAGGCGTCGGCCAGTCCGCCCGCCTCGTCCACGGCCGTGCGCACGGCGTCGCGATAGGACCCGTACAGCGCGGTCGCCGCGAGCACGGCGGTCGCGATGGCGATGCCCTTGGTGATCGCCTTGGTCGTGTTGCCCACCGCGTCGAGCTCGGTGAGCACCTGGGCGCCCTCGCCCTCGACGTCGCCGGACATCTCGGCGATGCCCTGCGCGTTGTCGGAAACCGGTCCGAAGGTGTCCATGGCCACGATCACGCCGACCGTGGTCAACAGCCCGGTACCCGCGAGCGCGACCGCGAACAGCGCGAGCATGATGATCCCGGCGCCGAGCAGGTACGCGCCCAGCACCGCCACCGAGATCAGCACCGCGGCGTACACCGCGGACTCCAGGCCCAGCGCGATGCCGGACAGGATCACCGTGGCCGGGCCGGTCAGCGAGGTCTTGGTGACGTCGCGCACCGGTCGCCGGCTGGTCTCGGTGAAGTAGCCGGTCAACTGTTGGATGACCGCCGCGAGCACGATCCCGATCAGCACCGCCACCAGCGCGAACACGCGCGGGTCGGCGTCGTGCGCGAGGATCTCCTGATCGGTGAGCCCGTCCAGGTCCGAGAACTTGCTCGGCAGGTACAGGAACGCCGCGCCCGCGACCAGGATCAGCGAGATGACCGCCGAGACGAAGAAGCCCCGGTTGATCGCGGTCATGCCGCTGCGGTCGCCCTGCCGCGGCGCGACCGTGTAGATGCCCACGATCGCGGTCAGCACGCCGATCGCGGGCACGATCAACGGGAAGACCAGGCCCGCGTCGCCGAAGGCGGCCTTGCCCAGGATCAGCGCGGCGACCAGGGTGACCGCGTACGACTCGAACAGGTCCGCGGCCATGCCCGCGCAGTCGCCCACGTTGTCCCCGACGTTGTCGGCGATCGTCGCGGCGTTGCGCGGGTCGTCCTCGGGGATGCCCTGTTCGACCTTGCCGACCAGGTCCGCGCCGACGTCGGCGGCCTTGGTGAAGATGCCGCCGCCCACGCGCATGAACATCGCGAGCAGCGCGGCGCCGAAGCCGAAGCCCTCGAGCACCTTGGGGGCGTTCTCGCGGTAGAGGATCACCACGAGGGCCGCCCCGAACAGGCCCAGGCCGACCGTGAACATGCCCGCGACGCCGCCGGTGCGGAAGGCGATCCGCGTCGCGGCGTCCCGGCCGGCGTTGCCGGAGCGGGCGGCGGCGGCAACCCGCACGTTGCTGCGCACGGCGAGCCACATGCCCACGTACCCGGTGACGGCCGAGAAGACCGCGCCCACCAGGAAGAAGATCGAGCGGCCGATCCGCTCGTTCCAGTCGTCCGCGGGCAACAGCATGAGCAGGAAGAAAACGCCCACCGCGAACACCGCGAGCGTGCGGAACTGACGGGCCAGGTAGGCGGCCGCGCCCTCTTGGATGGCACCGGCGATCCGGCGCATGGATTCGGTGCCCTCGTCTGCCGCGAGCACTTGACGCACGAGTCCGGCGGCGACGCCCAGGGCACCGAGGGCGATCACCGCGACGATGACGACGTAGGTGAGGTTGCCGCCGGTGACGGAGACGTCCGCGGCGACGGTGAGTTCGGAGGGGTGGATCCCGGACATTCGTCCTCCTTGGCTAGGAGCACTTTCAGATCGGGACTTCTCAATGCGAAAGGAGTGTATGCAAATGATCAAGATCAGACCATGGGAATCGCCATGATCAGATCAAATTACCGATGAAATCCGGGCGCGATTCCCAAAAATGGCCTATCGATCCGGAATCAGGTTTTACGACCCGGAAAAGGGGATACACGAGAACGCCGAAATCGCCCCCGGGCGTCCCGGGGGCGATGAGGTGGTGCGGGGTGGGGCTCTCGGTCAGCCCACGGTCTCGGCGGACTTCGCGCCGGAGGGCCACGACATGCGGATCACGCCGCCCTCGGCGCCGGTCCGCACGTCGAGATCGTCGACCAGGCCGAGGATCACGGCGAGGCCCATCTCGTTCTCGATCAGATCGAGACCGCGGCCGTTCGTGGACAGGTCGGGCATCAGCCCGGCACCCTCCGCGAGGCCCGCCTCGGTCAACGCCAGCTGTGGCACGCCGTCGTTGACCTCGATACAGAAGCGGCCGTCGCCGTCGTCCAGGGTGACCGTGACCGGGCGGTCGTCGTCCACCCGGTCCTGGTGCATCCCGACGGCGCGGGAACACGCCTCGCCGACGGCGAGGCGCACCTCGTCGAGCACCGTCTCAGCAACCCCCGCGCGCCGCGCCACGGCGGCGGCGACGAGCCGCGCCGTGCGGACGTGTTCGGGCAGCGCGCTGAAGCGCAGCTCGACGATGGCCATGGTTCCCCCAGCCGTGCGAGCACCCGCCCGGGCCGGCGCGGGTGCGGTGTGCGTCCGGTCAGGACGCACGTCGGTCAGTCGGACGAGGCGATGGCCACGGCCACCGACGGATGAATCGGGAAGACCTTGGTCAGGCCGGTGATGCGGAAGATCTTCAGGATGCGCTCCTGAGTGCACACCAACTGCAGCGACCCTTCGTGGGCACGCACCCGCTTCAGGCCACCCACCAGCACACCGAGCCCGGTCGAGTCCAGGAAGTCGACGGCTTCCATGTCGACGATCAGGTGGAACTGGCCTTCGTTGACGAGTTCCACCAGTTGCTCGCGCAGCTTGGGTGCGGTGTATACATCGATCTCGCCGCCCACCTCGACGATCGTACGACCGCCCTCGGTTCGGGTCGACAGGGACAAGTCCACGGATCCTCCAGCACCTTGCTCTTGAGCGGTCGCCCCCCATGGATCGGCAGCCGCCAAGGCATTCAACCACTTATGGGCACTAGGGGACGATGAATCCCGCGACATTGGATGTAACACTGGTGCCCGATGCAGCCCAGTACACGCCCCCCGGAAGGTCTTCTCGGCCGCCTTTTGGCGAGTCGGGATCGACCCGATCGAGTGACGCACGTCCGGCGCATACCCGCTCGCGAAGGCGTTACCTCGGCCTGGCCCGACTGGGTTCGGCCGGAAGTGGGCGACGCGTTTCGCGCGGCGGGTATCGAACTGCCGTGGGAGCATCAGGCCCGCGCCGCCTCTGTTGCGGCACAGGGCCGCTCGGTCGTGATCGCCACCGGCACCGCCTCGGGCAAGTCCCTCGCCTATCTGTTGCCGGTCCTCACGACCCTGGTCGAGGGCGCGGACGCGCCCAGCGGGCGCGGTGCGACCGCACTCTACCTCTCCCCGACCAAGGCGCTGGCCTCGGATCAGGCGCGCGCGGTCGAGGAGTTGCGCGCCGCGAACCCCGCGCTCGGGCGTGTCCGGGTCGCCACCTACGACGGCGACACCCCCGTGGAGATCCGCCAGTGGGTCCGTGCGCACGCGTCGTACGTCCTGACGAATCCGGACATGTTGCACCGTGCGTTGCTGCCCGGACACCGTTCGTGGGCCGCCTTCCTGCGCTCGTTGCGCTATGTGGTGATCGACGAATGCCACACGTATCGCGGCGTCTTCGGCTCGCACGTGGCCCAATTGATCCGCCGGTTGCGCCGGGTGTGTCGCCGGTACGGCTCGGACCCCGTGTTCATCCTGGCGTCGGCGACCGTGTCCGATCCGGCGCACGCCGCCGAACGGCTGATCGGCGCGCCCGTGGTCGAGGTGACCGAGGACGGCTCGCCGCACGGTGAACTGGTGTTCGCCCTGTGGGAGCCGCCACTGACCGGCCACGAGGGGGAACACGGTGCACCCGTCCGGCGTACCGCGACCGCGGAGACCGCCGAGTTGCTCACCGACCTGGTGCTCGACGGCGTGCGCACGGTCGCCTTCGTGCGCTCGCGGCGCGGCGCCGAGGTGGTGCGGGTGATCGCGCGCGACCACCTCGCCCGGGTCGACGAGGCGCTGGCGGATCGGGTGGCCACCTATCGCGCCGGCTACCTGCCGCAGGAGCGCCGAGCGATCGAGCGCGCGTTGCACGACGGCAGCCTGCTGGGGGTGGCCGCGACCACGGCGCTCGAACTGGGCGTGGACATCTCCGGTCTGGACGCGGTGCTGATCGCGGGCTACCCCGGCACCCGGGCCTCGCTGTGGCAGCAGGCCGGTCGGGCGGGGCGGGCCGGGCGGGAGGCGCTGGCCGTCCTGGTCGCGCGCGACGATCCGCTGGACACCTTCCTGGTGCACCACCCCGAGGCCCTGTTCGACCGGCCGGTCGAGGCGACCGTGCTGGATCCGGACAACCCGTACGTGCTGGCCCCGCACTTGTGCGCGGCCGCGGCAGAGTTCGCGCTGACCGAGGAGGACCTGGAGCTGTTCGGGCCGGTGGCCGCCGAGCTGCTCCCGGGCCTGGAGCGGCGCGGGCTGCTGCGCCGGCGGTCCACCGGGTGGTACTGGACGAGCCGGGAGCGGGCCACGGATCTGACCGACATCCGCGGCGCGGGCGGGCCGGCGGTGCGGGTGGTCGAACAGGACACCGGCCGACTGCTCGGCACGGTCGACGCGCCGGCGGCGCATTCGGCCGTCCACCCCGGCGCGGTGCACCTGCATCAGGGCGACACCTTCCTGGTCCGCGAACTCGACCTGGGCGAGGGCGTGGCGCTGGTGCGCGCGGCGAATCCGGACTGGACCACCAGCGCGCGCGAGGTCACCGAGATCCGGATCCTGGAGACCGCGCGCAGCCAGGAGTGGGGCGCGGCCCGGCTGCACTTCGGCTCGGTCGAGGTCACCGGCCGGGTGGTCTCCTTCCAGCGCAAGCGGATCATCACCGGCGAGGTGCTGGGCGAGCACAAGCTGGACCTGCCCGAACGCAGCCTGCGCACCCGCGCGGTGTGGTGGACGGTCACGCCCGAGCAGGTCGCCGCGGCGGGCATCGACCCGAACGACCTGCCCGGCGCGGCACACGCGGCCGAACACGCCTCGATCGGTCTGCTGCCGCTGTTCGCCACCTGCGACCGTTGGGACATCGGCGGCGTGTCCACCTCGCTGCACCCCGACACACGGCTGCCGACCGTATTCGTCTACGACGGCCACCCCGGCGGCGCGGGCTTCGCCGAACGCGCGTATGTGACCGCCACCGCATGGCTGACCGCGACCCGCGAGGCGATCGCGTCCTGCGAATGCGACCACGGCTGCCCAAGCTGCGTGCAATCCCCCAAATGCGGCAACGGCAACCAGCCGTTGGACAAGCCGGGCGCAGTCGCCCTGTTGGACGCCCTACTGGGAACCAACGGGGTGGCGGGCGCGGGCGGTGCGGCGGGCTCGGGAAGCTCGGGCGGGCCGGGCGGCTCGGAAGACGCAGACGGGGCAGCCGGCTGAGGCGGCACAGGTAGGGCACAGGCTCGGATGGCACGGACAGGGCGACGGACGCGACCTACGCGACCGGCGAGGGCAACCCGCCGGGTTCAGGCGACCCGCGCGGGTGGCATGGACGGGACGACGAGCAGGACCTGCGCGGACGGCCGTGGGCGGCGCGGCGGGGTCGGGCGGCTTGCCCGGGTGACGTGGGCAGGGTGGCCTGCGCGGGCAGCGCGGTGCCGGCCGACGGCCCGGCGACAGGCACGACCCGCGCGGTGCGCCGACGGCCGGCGGGAACGGGCAGCCCGCACGGGTGACATGGGCGGAACGACGAGCACGACCTGCGCGGACGGCCGCGGACGGCGCGGCGGAGTCGGGCGGCTTGCCCGGGTGACGTGGGCAGGGTGACCTGCGCAGACAGCCCGGTGCCGGCCGACGGCCCGGCTGCCGCGACAGACACGACCCGCGCGGTGGCGCCGACGGCCGGCGGGAACGGGCAGCCCGCACGGGTGACATGGGCGGCCCGGCGGGCGCGCACAACGCAAGCGGCGGCCTTGCTGTCGCGATGGGCGCGACCTGCCCGGACGGCGCGGACGGCGCGCGCTCGGCGGCCGCGGCGCAAACGGCTCGGCCGCCACGAACGAGCGCGGCTTGCGCGGATGGGGTCGACGGCCCGGCGTTCGCGCAAGGCGCAAGCAGCTGAGCCGCCACGAAGGGGCGCGACCTGCGCGGGCGACGAGGGCGGCCCGGCAGGCGCGGGTAGTCCGGACGAATGACGCGGACGGCCCGGTGGAGGCACGCACGGCGCGACCGGCCGGCGGCCGCAACGGGTACGGACCCGCAGACGGCGCGGCGGGTTCGGGTGGGGTGGCGGGCGTGAGCGATGTGGGATGGGTGAGCGGGCTGACGGGTCGGATGGCGTGGACGCGCGATCGGTACGGACGATGTGAGCCGGGCGGATGGCTGCAATCGGGGATCGGGTCGGGCCGCGTCAGCGGTGTGCGTGGGTGTCGGGCTGGTCCGAGGGGCCCGCGCGGGCGGTTGCTCGGGCTGTGCGTGCCGCCGGGGCGGGGGCCGTCACGTCGACCTCCGCGAACCCGGCGGTGAGCCGACAGCGGGTCAGTTCGGTGTGCTGGGCGCGGGCCACTCGGCGGGCCAGCGCGCACGCCTCGTCGGCATCGGCGCCGGCCGCGGCTCGACCGGCCGCCGCGAGGGCGGCCAGGTCGGCCGCGGCGCCCGCGCGATGTCGGGCCGCGACCGCTCCGGCGAAGACGAACACGAACGCGGCCACACACATCGGCACCAGCGCGAGCGCGATCACCCACAGCGTCGCCGAGCCCTCCTGCGTCGACGCGCGTGGGCTCACGGCGGCACCTCGTCCTCCGCAGCCGCCACCGCCACATGTTCCACGTGGAACCTCACCCCGGCCCAGGCAGCCCCCGGCACGCCGACCTCGGCCGCCACCCGGAATCGCACCAGCCCCTCCCCGCCGGACACCTCCGTCCGTGCCCCAGCCGGCCCGGCAGCCCGAGCCCGGGTTTGCGCGACCGCCATCGGCTCGCCTCGGGCCAGTGCCCTCGCCCCCGCCTGCGCCGCGTCCACACAGCGGATCTGCGCGGCGGCGGCACCGAGTCCGGACACCAGCACGGCCGTCAGCAGCACCAGCACCGGCAGCACGACGGCGGTCTCCGCGGTCACGAAGCCGTCCTCCTCGCGCACTCGGCGAACGGCGACGGCGACCCGCGACCCCGCGTCAGAACGAGACATCGAGCGCCTTGGTGATCACGCCGGTGAGCGCCGTAGCGACCCCGGGGCTGGTCACGATCTTGAACAACACGGCCCCGAAGGCCACCGCGGCGACCGTGCCCACCGCGTACTCGGCCGTGGTCATCCCGGCGTCGTCGCGCAACCGCAGCCACATCCGACGCGCGGCCGGACCGAGAATCGGCATAAGAATTCGCATGACATTCCCCCTTATTGATGCGTATATGAATGAATAAATCGATCGATCAGAACGGCCGCAGCAACGTTGTCGTCAGCCCGATCACGATCGGGACCACCCCGATCAGCAGAAAAGCCGGCAGAAAGCACAGCCCGAGCGGAACGGTGGCCCGCACCCCCACCCGGCGAGCGGCCGCACTGGCGGCACGCCGGTGCTCGGCGCGTTGCTCGTCGGCCATCCGAGCCACCAGGGCCGCGGCCGGTGCGCCACCTGTCGCGGCGCGCGCGAGAGTCCGTCCCAGCGGCGCGAGCACGGGATCGTCGGTCAACCCGAGCCAGCACCGACTCGGCTCGCCGCCCAACCGCAACGAAGCAACGATCGGCCGCAATCGGCCGGCGAGCGGCCCACCGACCGCGTGCGCGACCGCCTCGGCGGCCTCCACCGGCGAACTCCCGGCCACCAGACACGCCGCGAACAAGTCGGCGGCGGACGGCAGATCGGCTCGCAGCCGCTCCCGCAGCACTCGCCCGGACCGCGACTCCAGCCGCCCCAATCGCCGATCGAGCAGCACGGCCACGACGACGCCCACACCACCCCCGACCCACCCCCCGAACACCACGAAGACGGCCGCCCCACCCAGCAACGCCGCCACCCGCCGTCGCGCCGATTCGCTCCCCCACCCATACGGCCGCCGCCCCCGAACCCCCCTCCCTCGCACGGCACCCCCGGCCCCACCCGCCGCCGCGAACACCGCCACCACCACGGCCACCCCACTCAGGTCCCCACCCACCGCTCCAACCTCCAATCACCCCCGAGCCCGCCCCCGAAAGGCCCCTCGACCTCCCGCACACACCCCACCCCCACAGCAGCCACCGGCCCCTACGACGCCACCAGCACCCGCCCACCACCTGCTCCCTGAGCTCACCTCCAGGGAGCTGCCATCCCTCACCACACCCACCACCCCAAAGCCCACTTCCGAGCCACCGCGACACGCACCCACGACTCCCTCGCGCCGTCCCACACCCTCACCACGCCGGTCACGCCAACCCCGGCACCGCCCTGCCCGGCAGCGAGCCCTCAAAGCCACCCGCCTCCGGACCGCCGCAACAGGCACTCGCGGCATCCCGAACCACCACCACGCCCGCCCACCCACCCCGGCGGCCACCCCACCCGCGCAGCGGCTACCCGGAGCCGGCCGGCTCCGGCCCCACGTCAGGAACCGCGAAAACCCGCGCCATCCCGCACCGCCGCCACGCCACTCCCGGCGCCCCGGCATCCATCCACCTCTCGCAGCGGCCACATCCGAGCGGCCTCGACATCCCGTACGGGCCCGACGTCGGTCATGCCGACCTCGGCATCGCCCCGGTCACCAGGCGGTCCGTCCACTCCAAGCCGGCGGCCACCAGGGCCAAGCCCCCGCACAGGCACCCGACTCCGGTCGGCGTGCGGAGCAGCACGTCCAGTGGCCGGGCGCCCAGACCGCTGCCCAGGAAGAGGCCGAAAACCGGCAACGCGGCCAGCACGTGCGCGGTCGAGCGGGCCCCGGCGAGTTCGGCGATCAGTTCCTCGTGCGCGTCCTCCTCGGCCCGCAGCGTGGCCGCGATCCGCTCCAGCGCCGGGGCGAACCCGGCGCCCCGACCGATCGCGATCCGCCAGCACGCGGCGATCCGTCGTAATCCGGCCGCCCCGGGTCGGACCGACGCCCGGTCCAACGCGTCCGGCACGTCGCCACCGACCCGGGCCGACCCGATCGCCTCGCCCACCACCGCCAGGACCGGCCCGTCCACCGCGTGCGCGGCCGCCGCCAACGCCTCTGTAGGTGTGCGTCCCGCCCGCAACTCCCCCGCGAGCGCCGCGCACAGCCCGACGACCCCGCCGCGCACCGCAGCCGCCTCCCGGTCCGCCACGGCCCGCGCCCGCCGCCGGCGCAGCACCCACGCACCCGGCAGGGCCAGCAGCGCGGGCACCGGCGATCCCAGCGCCAAAGCCGCACCGCTCCCGCCCGCGAGTACCGCCAACGGCACCCGATGCCGCCGGGCCACCACCGTGCCGCCCACCGACCGCCCCACCCGCTCGCCGTCGAGCGACCCCAGCACCGCGCGCAACCGACCCGGCCCCGCCCGAGTCATCGACAACCACACCAGCCCCGCAACCCCGAACACGGCCAACACCGCCGCAATCACTCACTCCACCCCCACACACAGCCGGCCCGGCGGCCACCCACCACCGACCCATCTCGCCCTCCGACACCCGCCCCGCCAAGCGCCCACACCGCCCCCGCCGCACCCCACCCCCTCAAAACGCCGCACCGAGCCCGAACCCACGCACCACACCCAACGGCCGCCATCACCTACCACCCCCCGGAGCCACCCGTCGGCAAGCCGCCCCAAACCGAGACCCACCGCCGGGTCGGCCGGCCTCAGACCCGCCACCAAGCCCGCCGCCGAACCGGAACCCGCTCACCCGACGCACCCCGAACCCGCCGACCACCAAGCGCCCGCAAACCGACCCACCAAGCCCCACCACCCCCAGCCGGCCCGCCCTCACCACCACGGCCGAACCGCCCACCCAGGCCACCCGTCGGCAAGCCGCCCCGAACCGAGAGCACCCACCGGGCCGGCCGGCTTCAGAACCACCACCGAGCCCGATCCCCCGCATTCCAAGGCCCATCACCCACCAACCGCCGGAGTCAACGACCGGCGAGCCACCCCGAACGGAGCCCCACCACCTCCGAACCGACCGGCCCCGGGCCCGCCGCCGGAACCAACCGTTGGTGGCCCGGGCCAACCCGATTCAAGCCCCACCGCCCGCCGGCCGACCCCGGACCCGACGCCGCCGTCACCCACCGCCCACCAGCGCCACTCGTCGGCAAGCCGCCCCGACCCGAACCGAGCCCCACCGCCCCGCCGCCCCGTCAAGAGCCCCGCCCCGGCCTTGCCGCGCCCGCCCCTCGCCGCCACCGCATCCAGCCGGCGGCGCACCAATCGTCCGCGGCCCGCCCCGCGACCGACCCGCACCACCCGCCAAGAACCGCGCCCCCTCGCCGCCACCACCCCCGGCAACGCAGCCGATCGCCGGCTGCCCGCCCCCCGAACCGCCCCCGCCGCCCTCATCCCCGCCACCACCCCGTCAGCAGTGCGGTCAAGCGCTGGTGGCCCGGGCCGGCTCGGTGGCCTCCGCCGCGTTCGAAGCAGGCTGCCGGGATCGGGCGGACCCATCCCGCCGCGTCCCGTTCGAGGACGTGGATCTCGGCCACCCGGCGCAGACCGTCGCGCTCGCGCACCACATGCACCACCAGGTCGAGCGCGGCGGCCAGTTGGCTGTGCAACGCTTCCCGGCCCAGGCCGGCCAGCGCCCCGAGTGCCTCCAGCCGCGCGGGCACGTCCGCCGCCGAGTTCGCGTGCACCGTGCCGCAGCCGCCCTCGTGGCCCGTGTTCAGCGCCGCGAGCAGTTCGACCACCTCGGCGCCGCGCACCTCTCCGACCACGAGCCGGTCCGGTCGCATCCGCAGTGCCTGGCGGACCAGGTCCCGCAGCGTCACCTCGCCCGCGCCCTCGACGTTGGCCGGCCGCGACTGGAGCCGCACGACATGTGGATGACGCGGCGTCAGCTCGGCCGAGTCCTCGGCGAGCAACAGCCGTTCGGCCGGATGCGCGCACCCGAGCAGCGCCCCGAGCAGCGTGGTCTTGCCCGACCCGGTGCCGCCGGAGACCAGGAACGCGGCCCGCGCCGAGACCACCGCGCACAACAGTTCGGCCGCCGCCGGCGACAACGAACCGGCCCGCACCAGGTCGGCCAGGCCGAGCGAGGTCCGCCGCGGCACCCGCAGCGACAAACACGTCCCGCGCACGGCGACCGGACGCAGCACCGCGTGCAGCCGGATCCCGTCGGCCAACGTCGCGTCCACATAGGGCGAGGCGTCGTCCAACCGCCGCCCGGCACCGCTCGCCAACCGCTGCGCGAGCCGCCGCACCGCCGCGTCGTCGGCAAAGGTCACCGCCGTGCGCTGCGGCCCCGCCCCCCGGTCGATCCACACCTCGTCGGGCGCGTTGACCAACACGTCGGTCACCTCGGGATCGCGCAACAGCGCGTCCAGCGGTCCGGCACCGGCGATCTCCGACCGCAGCGCCCGGACCAACTCCGGCAACGCCGCCTCGCCCAGCACCCGCCCCTCGGCACGAAGTGCCGCGGCCACCGCCCCGGGGGTCGGCTCGTGCCCGCCGGCGGCCAACCGCGACCGCACCGCCTCCACCAACTCCGGCTCCGGCGGCGGCACCGCGACCACCGTCGCCGCCGACGGCGGTGTCCCCACCGCGGCGGGCGGTGCCGGCGGCGGCACCGCCCGCAACTGCGGCGCCGAGAACACCCCGGTCCCGCCGCCCGCCGGAGTCGGCACCGGCCACGGCGGCGGTTGCGGCACCCGAGCCGCCGGCCTCGCCCGCCCGGTGCCCTGCGGCCCCGGAAGCGGCGTCGGCGGCGGGAACGGCGGCATCGGCGGCACCTCGCGCGCGCTCACGCCGCCTCCCCGCGCATCAGGCCGGCCGGGTCGCCCGCGAGGTAGTCGCGACAGAACCTGGCCAGCGGTCCGCGCGCCCGCAGGCCCGGCGGATCGCCTCGCTCGGCCGCCGCCGAAAGCCCCGCCTCCGGCCGCAACTCGCCCGCGAGCGGCAGGCCGAGGCCGCGCGCGACCGCCTCCGAGGTCAGCCCCGACGCGCTCGGCTGCCGCACCACCGCACGCAGATCGCGCACCATCGGCCCGACCCGCGTGGACACCTGCGCCGCCGCGGCCAGCGCGCGCACCTCGGCCGGCACCACCAACAGCCCGGTGTCGCACTGGCGCAGCGCCTCCGCCCCCATCGAGTCGGTGTGCCGCGGCACGTCGAGCACGGCGACGTCGTGGCGTCTGCGCACCGCCCGCACCACCGAGCGCATCGTGTCCGGCAGGATTCCCGGTGGTCGGTCGCGATCCCACGAGAGCACGGTCAGTCCGTGCAGGTGCACCAGTGCGTCGGACAACGCGCCGCCGTCGATCCGCCCGCGCGCGCTCGCCAGATCCGGCCAGCGCAGGCCGCGCTCGTCCTCGCCGCCGAGCAGCACGTCCAGACCGCCGCCCAGCGGGTCCACGTCCACCAGCGCGGTGGTCAGCCCCGTACGCACCGCGGTCACCGCGAGCGCGCAGGCCAGCGTGCTGGCCCCGCTGCCGCCGCAACCACCGAGCACCGCGATCGTGTACGCGTCCGGTCCGGTGCCCTCGGCCACGTCGCCCAATCGATCGACGATCCAGGCCTCGGCGTCGGGCAGGAACACCACGTGGTCCGCGCCCGCGTCCAGGGCCCGCCGCCACACGTCGCCGTCGTCCAGGTCGGCGCCGATCAGCACCACGTCCTCCCGGCGCGGGTATCCGCACCGGGCCAGACCCGGGGTCACGTCGTCGCCGACGATCACCAGCGGCGCGCCCCGCCACGCGGCCCGCGCCGCGCCCGCGTCCGGTTGTACCTCCGGTTCGATCCCGGCCGCGGCACACAGCCGCAACAGTTCGTCGAGCAGGACGGGATCGCCGGTCACCAGGAGCGGGCGGGCCGGCCGAGGCGGGGAGAGCGCTGCCACGGAACCTCCAGGGGTCGGGGAGGTCCGTCCGAACCGAGCCTCCCGAGAACTGACCCCACCGTCGCCGCCGGCGCGCGCTCGGCCGAGCGGGTGGTTCGTACCTGTGGACAAGCCCGTGGTTGTGGATTGCGGATTCACTCGGGAGAGGGACGCTTCAGCCGTTCCGGACATGTCTTCCGTGTCTGATCGCGCGTAGACCACCGAAAAATCGACCGGGAATCCCCCCGAAACAGCGGAGAACGGCAGTTCCGAAAAAGTCCGCGCCCCACACCGGGGCAAGATCGACGCAGACCGACACCGATCGACGCGGAATCGCGGATTCAATCCGAGCCGGGCCGCCGGGCACCGCGTCGACAATCCCGCCCGCCGACCCGACGGCACACCGACAATCGCGCACCTCGGCGGTTAGTCGGACAAAGCCCGACCCACACCCTCGTATGGGCGCAAAAAAGCCCCCCGGACAAGCGACGACCCCCGCCGGGGGGGAGAGCGGGGGTCGTCTCCACGGCCGACTCGGGGGGGGAGGAGTCGGACCGGGTTAGCACGGTCGCGAACGATCCGTGACTTCCAGGATGTACCCGAGGGGGTTCTCTAGCAAACCCACGACGTGGAGTTTACGCCGAATGGCTGCCCTTATCCTCGTGAACTGTGGAAACCCAGGCTCCGAAGCGGACAGCAGCCTTCTTCGACCTCGACAAGACCATCATCGCCAGGTCCAGTGCGCTGGCGTTCAGCAGATCCTTCTACCACGGCGGTCTCATCAATCGCCGCTCCGTCCTCAAGAGTGCCTACGCGCAGTTCGTGTTCCTCGTCGGCGGCGCGGATCACGACCAGATGGAGCGCATGCGCGAATATCTCTCCGCCCTCTGCCGCGGCTGGGACGTCCAGCAGGTACGCGAGATCGTCGCGGAGACTTTGCACGACATGATCGACCCGATCATCTACGACGAGGCCGCGTCCCTGATCGAGGAACACCACGCCGCGGGCCGCGACGTGGTCATCGTCAGCTCCTCCGGAGCCGAAGTGGTCGAGCCGATCGGCGACATGCTGGGCGCGGACCGGGTGGTGGCCACGCGCATGGTGGTCGAGGACGGCCGCTACTCCGGCGAGATCGACTTCTACGCGTATGGGCCCAACAAGGCCGCGGCGGTCAAGGAGTTGGCCCGAACCGAGGGCTACGACCTGACCTCCTGCTACGCGTACAGCGATTCGATCACCGACCTGCCGATGCTCCTGGAGGTCGGCCACCCGTACGCGGTCAATCCCGATCGTGGCCTGCGCCGCGAGGCGACCGGTCGGGGATGGCCCGTGCTGGTCTTCAGCCGACCCGTCGCACTGCGCCAGCGGGTGCCCACCCTCTCGGTGCCCTCGCGCCCCGTACTCGCCGCGACCGCGATCGGCGCGGGCGCCACGGCGGCCGGCTTCGTGTGGTACCTGGCCAGGAAGCGCCGCTGACCCCGGGCGACCGGCCGAAACCCGGATCGCCGGCACGGGCGAAGCGGGCCGGGAGCACGACGATCGGGGAGCAAATCCGACAAAGGCCAAAAGTAAAGATCTTGGCCCAGGGGTTCCACTCCCCCCGGCAACCCACTAGAAAAGGGACCAACGGCCCGTACGGCCCCCGCTTCGGCGGACGGCCCGAGCAGGCCGAGCACGACCGCCGGGAACCCACGTGCGACCGACCCTCGTAGGGGCCGAACGCGTCGGATGACCTGCATGTTCTTCCCCCCGTGGATGCGCATGCCGGGGCCGATCGTCATAACGGGTACACGCTTGGTACCCCGGTGGGAGTGACAAAACGGCGGCGTCCTCGCGGGCGCCGCCGTCTCGTGCGTCCACGGTCGGAAACCGCGCCGAGCACGCACGGCGCGGCCCGATCGCGGCAGGCGCCACGACCGCCCGCGGGATCGCGGTCAGATCCCGCGCATCACCGCTTCGCAGACCGCCACGCTCTCCCGCGCGCCCAGCGTCATCGCCTCCGCGCAGTGCCGGATCCAGGTCGACACACCTTCGGCGGTGCCGCTCTCGTACGCGCGCAGCGCCGCCGCGTAGGCGTCCACGCCCAGTTCCAGGTGGCCGACCTCGGGCACCGCCGCGCCCTTGGGGTCCAGGCCGCGGGTGACCAGCACGATCCGCTGCGCGGCCCGCGCGACCAGGCCGTTGCCCCAGGTGAACGGCGCGAGGGTGAGGATCTCCGCGTGGGTGACGGCGGCGACCACGACCGCGGGCGCCGAGGAGGGCGCGAGCAGCAGCCGGGACAGTCCGTCCAGGCGGGCGGCCACCTCCTCCGCGGAGGGCAGCGGGCCGGGCAGTTCGCCGTCGCGGCGCGGTCGGCCGAGCGCCTCCGCGGGCACCGCGTCGGCGGCGGCGACCACGTGCAGGCGCGCCAGCACCTGGAGCGGACTGTGCCCCCACGTGCCCAGCAACGAGCCGATCTCGGCGGACAGCCGCAACGCGCCGGCGATCACCGCGCCGCCGTCGTCGAGCGAGGACGAGAAGTCGGTACGGCGGCGGATCTCCTCGAGCGACCAGTCGACCCCTTCGAGCGCGGCACTCGCGCGCGCGCCTCGAAGCGCGGACTCGGCGCTGATGTCCATGCTGCGGCGGCGCATCGTGCGGTGGCCGAGCAGCCGGTCGACGGCCTTGCGGGTGTCCTCGACGGCCTCCGGGACGCCGGGCAGCGCGGCCAGGGCGGCGAGGGGATCGGTTGCGGTGCTCACCCGGGCGAGATTACGCCGCACGGGAAACCACCCGCGACCCCGGTCCGCACGACACGCGACGGCCGCACGCCCACCACCACACGATCACCGAGCGACTTGACGCGGACACGGTGAGCGACGGATGATCGTATTCGAAAACGATTGTCAAACCCAGATCGTCGAACCCAGGTCGTCGAACCCGGATCGTCGAACCACCCGGACCGACCCCGTCGTCGGGTCGAACCCGTCGATCGGTTCCATCGGTCGAACCCATCATCGGAGGGCCCATCCGTGAAGATCGCCTTCGTCGGCAAGGGCGGCAGCGGCAAGACCACGTTGTCGTCCCTGTTCATCCGACACCTCGCGACGACCGGCCGGCCGGTCGTCGCGGTGGACGCGGACATCAACCAGCACCTGGGCGTGGCCCTGGGCCTGGACGAACAGGCCGCCGCGACGCTGCCCGCGATGGGCGCCGAACTGCCCGCGATCAAGGAATGGCTGCGCGGGGACAACCCGCGGATCGCATCGGTCGCCGAGATGGTCAAGACCACGCCACCGGGCCGCGGTTCGCGGCTGATCCGGCTCGCCGACGACAACCCGATCCACGCGGCGTGCGCGCGCGAGGTGCCGGGCCTACCCGGGCTGCGGCTGATGGCGACCGGGCCGTTCGAGGAGTCCGACCTGGGCGTCGCGTGCTACCACTCGAAGGTCGGCGCGGTCGAGCTCTACCTCAACCACCTCGTCGACGACGCCGACGAATACCTGGTGGTGGACATGACCGCCGGATCCGACTCGTTCGCCTCCGGGCTGTTCACCCGCTTCGACATCACCTTCCTGGTCGCCGAACCGACCCGCCGGGGTGTCGGCGTCTACCGGCAGTACCGCGACTACGCGCGCGACTGGGGCGTCTCGCTCGCGGTGGTCGGCAACAAGGTCCAGGGGCCCGAGGACGTCGAGTTCCTGCGCGAGCACGTCGGCGCGGACCTGCTCACCTGGACCGTGCAGTCCGACTTCGTGCGCGCCCTGGAGAAGGGCCGCGCGCCCGGCTTCGAGACCCTGGAGCCGGCCAATCGCGCCGCGCTGGAGGAGTTGACCCGCGCCTGCGACGCCGCGTTCGAGCGCCGCGACTGGGAGCGATACACCGCGCAGATGGTCGAGTTCCACCTCAGGAACGCGCGGAGCTGGGCGAACGCGAAGACCGGCGCCGACCTCGCCGAGCAGGTCGACTCGGCGTTCGTGCTCGGCCCGCAGGCGATCTCCGCCGCGGTGTGAACGCGGCGGGGCGGCCCGCTCCCGAAGGAACGGGCCGCCCCGCCTCGATCAAGTCCCGGCCGGCGGCCGGCCCCGGGGTCAGTCCTCGGCCGCCGCCGAGGGCAACTGCGACGTGATCAGGTCCATCACCGACGCGTCGGTCAGCGTGGTCACATCGCCGAGCGTGCGGCCCTCCGCGATGTCGCGCAGCAGGCGGCGCATGATCTTGCCGGAGCGCGTCTTGGGCAGTTCGGCGACCGGCAGGATGCGCTTGGGCTTGGCGATCGGGCCGAGCACCTTGCCGACGTGCTCGCGCAGTTCGCCGACGAGGTCCTCGGACTCGGACGCGCTGCCGCGCAGGATCACGAACGCCACGATCGACTGCCCGGTGGTCGCGTCGGTCGCGCCGACCACGGCCGACTCGGCGACCTTGGGGTGCGAGACCAGCGCCGACTCGACCTCGGTGGTGGAGATGTTGTGGCCGGACACGAGCATCACGTCGTCCACCCGGCCGAGCAGCCAGACGTCGCCGTCCTCGTCCTTCTTGGCACCGTCGCCGGCAAAGTACAGCCCATCGAAGCGGGACCAGTAAGTGTCCTTGAACCGCTGGTCGTCACCCCAGATGGTGCGCAGCATCGACGGCCACGGCTGGTCCAGGACCAGGTAGCCCCCGCCGCCGTTGCCGACCTCGGTCGCGGTGTCGTCGACCACCTTGGCCGAGATGCCCGGCAGCGCGCGCTGCGCGGAACCCGGCTTGGTCTCGGTCACGCCCGGCAGCGGGCTGATCATGATCGCGCCGGTCTCGGTCTGCCACCACGTGTCGACGATCGGGGTCTTCCCGGCGCCGATGTGCTCGCGGTACCAGATCCACGCCTCGGGGTTGATCGGCTCGCCGACACTGCCCAGGATGCGCAGCGAGGACAGGTCGAACCGGGCCGGGATGTCGTCGCCCCACTTCATGCAGGTGCGGATCGCGGTGGGCGCGGTGTACAGGATGGTGACCCCGTACTTCTGCACGATCTCCCACCAGCGGCCCTGGTGCGGCGAGTCCGGCGTGCCCTCGTACATGACCTGGGTGGTGCCGTTGGAGAGCGGGCCGTAGGTGATGTACGAGTGCCCGGTGACCCAGCCGATGTCGGCCGTGCACCAGTACACGTCGGTCTCGGGCTTGAGGTCGAACACCGCGTTGTGCGTGTAGCTCGCCTGGGTCAGGTAGCCGCCGGAGGTGTGCAGGATGCCCTTCGGCTTCCCCGTGGTGCCGGACGTGTACAGGATGAACAGCGGGTGCTCGGCGTCGAACGCCTGCGGCTCGTGCTCCTCGGACTGCGCGTCGACCAGGTCGTGCCACCAGAGGTCGCGGCCCTCGGTCCAGGCGACGTCGCCGCCGGTACGGCGCACCACCAGCACGTTGCGCACGTCCGGGCAGGACTGCAGCGCCTCGTCGATGGCCGGCTTGAGCGCGGAGGGCTTGCCGCGCCGGTAGCCGCCGTCGGCGGTGATCACGACGCGCGCGTCGTTGTCGTTGACACGTGAGGACACCGCGTCCGCCGAGAAGCCGCCGAAGACGACCGAGTGCGGGGCGCCGATGCGCGCACACGCGAGCATCGAGATCACCGCCTCGGGGATCATCGGCAGGTAGATCGCGACCCGGTCGCCCGCCTCCACGCCCAGCGAGGTCAGCGCGTTGGCCGCCTTGGACACCTCGCGCTTGAGGTCGGCGTAGGTCAGCGTGCGGGTGTCGCCCGGCTCGCCCTCGAAGTGGATCGCCACCCGGTCGCCGTTGCCCGCCTCGACGTGCCGGTCGACGCAGTTGTAGGCGACGTTGAGCTTGCCGTCGGCGAACCACTTGGCGAACGGCGGCGTCGACCAGTCCAGCGTCTCCTGCGGCTCCACCGCCCAGTCCAGCCGCCGGGCCTGCTCGGCCCAGAAGCCGAGCCGGTCCGCGGCCGCGCGCTCGTACGCCTCGGCCTTGACGTTGGCGTCTGCCGCGAGCGCCGGCGGGGGCGCGAAGCGTCGCTCCTCGCGCAGCAGGTTCGACAGTGCCTCTCCGGCCTTGTCCCCGGTGTTCCGGTCTGCGTTGCTCACGCGTACTCCTCCGTGCCGCTGCGGTCGGTTCCTTTGGCCGTAGCTCATCAGGGACCGGCCCGAGCCGGCAAGAGGAGGACCACGATTGGTTTAGACCACTTGTCGGCTCACGGCGCATCGTGGCCGACCGCGCGATCGTACGGGGTGGCTACCCCGCGTTGAGCACCGGAAAAGTGTGATCTTCGGCGCCCAGGGTGACACCCTCCGGGAGCACCCCGGATTCGGCCCGCTCCGCGTCCACCGGGCCGAAGTCGCCGCGCACGCCGTCGTAGAGATACATCTGCGCGGAGGCGATGTCGAAGTACAGCCCGAACAGCCGCAGTCGGCCCTCGGACACGGCCCGGGCGACCACCGCGTGGTCGAGCAGGTTGTCCAATTGCTGGACCACGTTGGTCAGGCACAGTTGCTCCACCGGCGGCACCAGGTGGCCGGTCAGGGTCGGCGCGGGGCCGGCCGTGAAGCGCGCCAGCGACGCGTCGCCGTTGCGCAACCAGCGATCCAGATGCGGCGTGGTGCCGTGCCCCGACCCGGCCTCGGCCGCGTCGCCGACCTTGTCCAGCAGCGCGTTCATCGCGCCGCACCCGGAGTGCCCGCACACCGTGATGCTGCGCACACCGAGCACGGCCACCGCGTACTCGATCGCCGCGCCCACCGAAGCGTCGGCCGTGTTCGGGTCGGCGTGCCCGGCTTCGCCGCACGGCACCAGGTTGCCCACGTTGCGCACGGTGAACAGGTCGCCGGGGCCGCTCGCGGTGATCAGGTTCGGCACGATCCGCGAGTCGGCGCAGGTGATGAACAGTTGCGCGGGCTTTTGCCCCTCCAACGCTAGCCGCTCCAGGAACGGCTGCACGAGCGGCGCGGTGCGCTGCTGGAACTCGCGCGCGCCGGCCACCAGCGCCTGGGACGCGGTGCCGTCCTCGCGCGGGCACGCGCGCTGCCAGTGCCACCACGGCGCGAACCAGCGCGGCGACGGGGTCAGCCGCGAGCGCCTGGGCCCCGGGGAACCGCCCGCGGCCCGCTCGTAGCACCCGTCGTGGATCTCCTCGATGTCCACCCGCCCGCCACGCGCGAGGTAGCCCGCCCGCCACGAGTGCACCGCCTCGAACGCGGCCTGGTCGAGGTAGTCCACCGTCATGTCCAGCACGACGTGCTCGCCCGGCGGCAACTTGCCCAGCACTCGGGACAGCCGCGGCACCGACAGGAAGGTCAGCGACCCGTGCACCTCGACGTGCAGCACACCGTCGTCGGGCTGGACCCGCACGGTGCTGCGGCTGAGCCGGTACAGCGCGGTGAGCACCGCGACCACCACGCCCAGCAGCACGCCCTGGAGCACACCGGCCAGGACCACCCCCGCGATCGTCGCCGCGTAGGCGGGGAACTCGCGGTGCCGGTGCACGTGTCGGATGTGCGCGAGGCTGACCATCTGGATGCCGACCACCATCACCAGCGCGGCCAGCACCGCGAGCGGGATGCGCTCGACGAGCGCGCCGAGCAGGACCACGAACACCATCACCCACACGCCGTGCAGGATGGTCGAGAACCGAGAGACCGCGCCCGCGCGCACGTTGGTCACCGAGCGGATCGCGACACCGGTGACCGGATAGCCGCCGATCGCGCCGGAGGCCACGTTGCCCACGCCTTGGCCGATCAGTTCGCGATCGAGGTTGGCCCGGGGCCCGTTGTGCAGCCGGTCGACCGCGGCGGCCGACAGCAGCGACTCCATGCCGGAGACCAGGGCCACGCTGACCACGCCGACCGCGATCGCGCTCCAGGCGCCCGACGGCGGCAACACCGGGGTGGTGAAGGTGACCGAGGACAGGTCCACCCTGGCCACGTTCAGGTGGGTCACGCTCGCGACCGCCGTGGCGAGCGAGACCGCGATCAGCGGCGCGGGCACCTTGGCCGGCGCCGCCCACCGCCCGGGCAGCCGGGACAACAGCGGCCAACCGAGCAGCAGGACCACGGTGATCACTCCCACCGCGACCGCGGGGGCGCGCAGATTGCCGACCTGGGTGGGCAGTTCGCGCAGGTTCTCCCAGGCCGAGCGCTGTGGCGCGCCGCCCAGGACCACGTGCAACTGGGCCAGCGCGATCACCACGCCGATGCCCGCGACGACGCCGTGCACGACGGCCGGCGACAGCGCGAGGGTGGCCCTGGCCACCCGGAGCAGGCCGAGCAGGATCTGCACCAGGCCGGCGCCGACGGTGACGAGACAGGTGACCCGCCAGCCGTAGGTCTGCACGAGACCGGCCACGATCACCATGACGCCGGCGGTGGGGCCGCTCACCTGGAGGGGCGCGCCTCCGAGCAGGCCGACCACGATGCCGCCGATCACGGCGGAGATGATGCCGGCGCCGAGGGGGGCGCCGGCGGCGAGCGCGATACCGAGCGAGAGCGGTACGGCGACGAGGAAAACCACGAGTGAGGCGCCGAGGTCCGCGCGCAGCGTGGCGGTCCGGGAGACCGGCGCGGGTGTGGTGGTAGGGGCAACGGGCATGTCCGTGTCCTCCGGGTCAGTCATGTCAGTCATGTCATGGCGGGCATGGCTGCCGCAGGGATGGCGGCGCGCGGGTCGAACGAGAGAGTTCCGGGCCCGGTAGGCCAAGTTAACTCTAAGTGTTTACATCGTCACAGTAAGGCTATCCTTTTCGGAACGTAAAATATGCACCCGCATGGGTGAAACGAGTGTTTCGCGCCGGAGATCTTCCACACTGTGCGTGATGGCACGTAATCTCCCCGGAGTGGGGGTGGTGCCGTGCAGGTGCTCACGCTGTTCGCGACCGGGCTCGGTGCGGGGATCGTCGCGGGTGGCGCGTCCTGCGCGGCGGTCCAGGGCGGCCTGCTGGCCGGGGCCGTGCGCCCGTGCGAGAACCCGGCCGGCGACTGCGCGAGCACGCCGCCGCGCGGCCTGCTCCCCCGCGCACTGACCGCGTTCCTCGGCGCGAAGCTGCTCGCGCACACCATCCTCGGCGCACTGCTCGGCCTGCTCGGCGGCGCGGTGCAACCGGCGCCGGGCACCCGTGCGATTCTGCTGCTCCTGGCGGGCGCGCTGATGGTGCTCTTCGGGTTGTCCATGCTCGGCGTGCCCGGCGTCGGCCGACTGCTGCCGCGCCCCTCGCCGCGCGGCGCCGGTCGCGGTCCGCTGCTCTTGGGCGCGGCCACGGTGCTGGTCCCGTGCGGAGTGACGCTGAGCGTCGAACTGGTCGCCGTGACCGCCGGGAACGCCCTCGGCGGGGCCGCCGTGCTGACCGGCTTCGTGCTCGGCACCTTCCCGCTGTTCGCCGCGCTCGGCCTGCTGGTCGGCGCGTCGGGACGGCTCCTGCGCGGCCGACCGACGGCCGCCGTGGGCCTGTTGGTGCTCGCGGTGGCCGCCTGGACGATCGCCTCCGGACTGCGCCTGGGCGGCTGGTGGACGCCGGCCGCGGTGGGCACGGTGGACCACGCGGCGGCGAGCACCGGGGCCGATGGCGTGCAGCGGGTCACCGTGCGGGTCGGGAACGAGGGCTACCACCCGGCCCGCGCGCTCGCCCGGGCCGGCGTACGCACCGTGTTGGTGCTGCGTACCGACCGCACCACCGGCTGCACCCGGGGCTTCGTCCTGCCCGCCCGCAACGTGCAGCGCGTCCTGCCGACGTCCGGCGAGACCGGGATCGACCTGGGCACGCCGCACGCCGGCACCCTCACCTGGACCTGCTCGATGGGCATGTACAGCGGACGGATCGAGTTCCGGGCCGACCCCTGACCGTCCCGGGTGACGGCGGATCGCTTTGGGGCCCTTCCGCCCCGTACGGTGATGTGTCCGCACTCACGCGCCCCGTGCGATCCGACGCGTCCCGACTCGGGTACGCGGGGAAAGCGGTCCGGGCACGCACGCAACCGGGTGACCCCGGCGTGCGTATGTATCGATAGGGAATACAGCTCGGTCCGGCATGTCCATGGGAAGAGGTGAACTGTGCGAACTGTCCGCGGCGCTGCGGTGCTCGTCGTTGTCGCAGTCCTGGCCGCTATCGGTTTCGTGGTTTTCGCAAAGGACGGGAAAGATTCCGGCAACTCCTCTGCAAAGACCTCTGGCAACGGAAATCCGAGCGCTCCGGGCAAGGAATCGGACAAACCGAGAGGTCCGGTCCGGCCGATCGGCGACGGCTCGACCGCCGACACCGGTCCGCAGCCGAACCAGCCGAAGGTGGAAAAGCTCAAGCCGGGTGAGAAACCGCCGCAGTTCGTCGTGTTCTCCTGGGACGGCGCGGCCGAGGACGGCAACAAGCTGGTCTCGGAATTCTTGAAGCTGTCCGAGGCGAACAAGGCGCAGATGACGTACTTCCTGAGCGGCATCTACATGCTCCCGAAGGCGAAGCGGGCCATGTACACCGGACCGAAGCACGCGGCCGGCGCATCGGACATCGCGTTCATGTCCGACGAGACGATCCGCAACACGATCGTCCAGATGCGCGAGGTCTGGCTCAAGGGCAACGAGATCGGCACGCACTTCAACGGCCACTTCTGCAACAGTTCCACGAGTGGCAAGTCCTGGGCCCCGGCGGACTGGAAGAACGAGACCGAACAGGCGGTCAAGTTCGTCCAGAACTGGAAGACGAACACCGGGTTCGCCGATCTGCCGCCGCTGCCGTTCGACTACTCGCTCGGCAAGGAACTCATCGGCGGCCGGGCACCGTGCCTGGAGGGCCAGACGAATCTGATGCGGGCCGGCAAGGAAATGGGCTTCCGCTACGACGCGAGTTCCGCCGGTGGTCTTCAGGTGTGGCCCAAGCGCGGCAAGGAGACCGGCATCTGGGACTTCCCGCTCCAGTCGCTGCCGTGGCCGGGGAACCCGAGCAAGTCGCAGCTCTCCATGGACTACAACATCATGTACGAGCAGGAAGCGCTGCACGGTAAGTACGACCCGTCCAAGAAGGACGCGTGGGAGAAAGAGGCCCACGAGTTCTACATGAACGGATTCCAGCGCGCCTATACCACCAATCGCGCGCCTTTGTTCATCGGCAACCACTTCGAGGACTGGAACGGCGGCATCTATATGAATGCCGTCCGGGACACGGTGAAGTCGATCTGCACCAAGTCCGACGTGCGCTGTGTGACCTTCCGTCAGTTGACCGACTGGCTCGAAGGCCAGGACCCCGCGGTGATCACCAAGCTGCAGGGTCTGGGCGTCGGCCAGAACGTGACCGACTGGAGCACGATCATCACCGCCTCCGCCGGGGGCCAGAACAAGCCCGCCGCGCTTCGCCCGCTCGCCGCCTCGGACTCCGCGGTGCTGCCTCGTCGCCAGGACTGAGCGACCGGCCGAATCCGCGTCCGGCTCCGGCCCCGTATCGAAATCCCCTTCGGTACGGGGCCTTTGCGTGGGCGGCGCGGGTCGACGGGGGCATCGGCGAGCCGAGGGGCGCCGACGCGGCCGTGCGCGGTTCGGTTCCCTCGTGGTGCGCATCTTGTCGATACACTGACGGGGATCGGGTCGGTTCGGGTTCCGCCGTCCCGCGTCAGGGGTCTCCTCTTGGAGGCATGCCGGGAAGTCTGGTCGGCGCTGTTTTGTCGTTTTCGCAGGGCGGTATGCGCCTGCGAACCACAGCCGACCTGGAGGTCCCGTGGCTGCCGAGTCCGCACCACGCACCAAGTTCTTTCGGCGTCCGTCCACGTTGGCCGAACGGAACTTCATCGCGGACGCGCTACGCACCGAGACCGTCGGCGGCGCGCTGTTGCTGATCGCGGCGGTGATCGCGGTGATCTGGGCGAACACCGGGTGGAGCGGGGCCTACCACGATCTGCGCGATTTCCGCATCGGTCCGAGCGCGCTCAACCTGGACCTGTCGCTGGGCACGTGGGCCGCGGACGGCCTGCTCGCGGTGTTCTTCTTCGTGGCGGGCATCGAACTCAAGCGCGAACTGGTGGTCGGCGACCTGCGCAATCCGGCCCAGGCCGTGCTGCCGGTGGTGGCCGCCGCGTGCGGGATGCTCACTCCCGCGCTGTTCTACTTCGCGGTCAACGCGGGCGGCGGATCGCCCGACGGCTGGGCCATCCCCACCGCGACCGACATCGCGTTCGCGCTGGCCGTACTCGCGGTGATCGGCACCAGCCTGCCCTCCGCGCTGCGTTCGTTCCTGCTCACCCTCGCGGTGGTCGACGACCTCGGCGCGATCCTGATCATCGCGATCTTCTTCACCGACTCGGTCGACTTCCTCGCGCTGGCCGGGGCCTTCGCCCTGCTCGTGGTGTTCGCGCTGCTCCAGCGCTTCCGGGTGCGCGGCTGGTGGTGGTACGTACCCCTCGCCCTGGTGACCTGGGCGCTGATGCACGAGAGCGGCGTACACGCCACGGTCGCGGGTGTCGCGATGGGCCTGTTGATGCGCGTGGTCCCGGACCCGGACGAGCGAACCTCGCCGGCCGAGCACGTCGAGCACCTGGTGCGGCCGGTCTCCGCGGGCGTGGCGGTGCCGATCTTCGCGCTGCTGTCCGCGGGCGTCGCGGTCTCCGGTTCGGTGCTCGGCGACGTGTTCACCCAGCGGCCCACGCTCGGCATCATGATCGGCCTGGTCGCGGGCAAGGTGGTCGGGATCTTCGCGGGCACCTGGCTGGTCGCCCGGTTCACCCGGGCCCAACTCAGCGACGACCTCGCGTGGTCGGACGTGTTCGGCATGTCCATGCTCGCCGGCATCGGCTTCACGGTGTCCCTGTTGATCAGCGAACTGGCCTTCACCGACGACCCGACGCTGACCGAACAGGCCAAGGCCGCGGTGCTGGTGGGTTCGGTGCTCGCGGCCGTCGCGGCGTCGGTGGTGCTGCGGATAAGGAACAACACCTACGCCCGGTTGTGCGCCGAGGAGAATCGCGACGACGACGGCGACGGCATTCCGGACGTCTATCAAGCGGACGCGGATCGACTCCGCGACGAGAAGCTCGGCTACTCCTGAATACTTCGTTTCCCATCCGAAACACTCGTACGACGCGCCCCGCTGGATACGTATCGCCGCAGCAGGGCATGATCGGGGTCGGATTATCCATACAGGTACAAGGAGTGACCATGGCAGGCACCGACAGGTCCCCGGCCCAGGACGTGCCCGTCGACGCACAGCGATCCCTCGGCGAGCTGTTCTCGTCGGCCAGCCGCGACATGTCCACGCTGGTGCGCAGCGAGATCGCGCTCGCCAAGAGCGAGGTCAAGGTCAGCGTGGTCAACGTCGCGAAGGGCGGCGGCGCGTTCGGCGCGGCTGCCTTCATCGGCGTGTTCGCGTTCATCTTCCTGAGCTTCGCGATCGTGTACGGAATCCACGCCCTCGGTCTCGGCGTGGCGTGGAGCTTCCTGATCGTCGGCGGCTTCTACCTCCTGCTCGCGGGCGGGCTCGCGTTCTACGGCATCAAGTCGTTCAAGAACGTCCGCGCGCCGGAGCGCACGATCACCACCACCCGGGACACGGTCACCACGCTCAAGAACGTCGGTTGATCCGGCAACGCGCCCGGGCCGGCCAAACCGGCGGCGGAAACCGGGGTGCGATGGCGAGTGTGCGACGCTGCTCCGCATGACGGTTCCCGAGAGCACCGTGGTCAACGTGGACGGGCCCTGGACACACCGCGACATCGCCGCCAACGGCGCGCGGTTCCACATCGCCGAGATGGGCGAGGGGCCGGTCGTGCTGTTGCTGCACGGTTTCCCGGAGTTCTGGTGGGCCTGGCGGCATCAGATGCCGGTGCTGGCCCGGGCCGGCTACCGCGCGGTCGCGATGGACCTGCGCGGGTACGGCGGCAGTGACCGCACCCCGCGCGGCTACGACCCGATCACCCTGGCCCTGGACGTGACCGGGGTGATCCGCTCGCTCGGCGAGCCGGACGCGATCGTGGTCGGCCACGACCTGGGCGCCTACCTGGGCTGGACCGCGGCCGTGTTGCGGCCCAAGGTGGTGCGCCGGTTGGTCGCGGTGTCCATGCCGCATCCCCGGCAACTGCGCGGCGCGCTGTTGACCGACCGGCACCAGATGGCCGCGAGTTCGCACATCTTCGGCTTCCAGCGACCGTGGGTGCCCGAGCGGCAGTTGGTCCGCGACGGCGCGGCGATGGTGGGCGACATGTTGAGCGCGTGGTCGGCGCCGGGCCGGCCGGCCGACGAGTCGATCGCGCGCTACCGCCAGGCGATGTTGGTGCCCGGCACGGCGCACTGCGCGGCGGAACACTACCGCTGGCTGATCCGGTCCATCCCGCGCCCGGACGGCATCCAGTACTCGGCCCGGATGAAGTCCCCCGTCGAGGTGCCCACGCTGCATCTGCACGGCGCGCTCGACCCGGTGATCCTGCCGCGCACGGCGGCCGGCTCCGGGCGCTACGTGGAGGCGCCCTACCGCTGGCGACTGATCGAGGGCGTGGGGCACTTCCCGCACGAGGAACAACCGTCCGTGTTCACCGAGGAACTCCTGGGTTGGTTGAAGGACCCGGAACCCGAGCGCTGAAGTTCCGACAGCGCTTCCGGGCCTTTCTTGTACGATCTTGACGGGGATATCCGACACTTCCGTACAGATCGCCTCCGACGTGTCCGGAAATGATTTTCGGACCGCCGAGGCGGCGCGATTACGCCGTCGGTGACCCGGGTAGGCGCCACCGTATGAGCCGGACGTACAACGCTCCGAGCATGGCGGCGGGGGCCGGGGACACCCGGTCGGAGACGGCAGAGACCCTCATGGTTGAGATCGGCACCACTGGCACTCACGGGTTCGAGCACACGCGAGGGGCGCCGGCCGGCGCGGTTGCCGACCGGGGGGATCATTTGCCGGGGCTGATGGGGATATTGCGCCGACGAGCGCGTTGGTTGAGTCTGCGCCTGCGCTTCCTGCGTTGACGTGTCGACGCGACCCGGGACCGGGTCGCGTCGCATCATCCCCTGTCTCGCGTACGGGTTCCGCTTCGCGCACGGGCTCCGCGCAGCGCTCGATGCCGCTTTTCGCCGCTCAGGCGAACGTGCTGAACCACAAGAGCGCGACGGTGGCGAGCATCATCACCGGCACCAGGACGAGCGTCTCCACGCGATTTCCGGTCCGGCTGACCACGGCCACCTCGAAGCGGGTGCCCAGCGGCCAGAACAGCGGTATCCCCTGCTTGGTGAGGAAGTCGCCGAGCAGGTGCGCGATACAGCCCAGCACGATCACCATCGGCAACCAGTCGGGGGCCGCCGGCATCCAGTGGTCGACCACCGCCGTGCCGCCGCCGGCGAGCGCGACGATGGTGATCCAGGAGGCGACGCCCTTGCCCGGCGGACACAGGTTCAGCGCGCGCAGCGCGAGCGCGAGCAGCAGGAAGACCATGGTGAGGGTGAACGGCCGCCCCAAGTGCTCGACCCCCTGCCAGGTCAGCAGTCCGGCCAGGACGACGAAGGCGATCGAGTGGGTCGCGTGTCGGTGCCCGCCGGACACTTTGGCCACGCCCGCGCACAGCGCCCGCGAGAGCGGTCCCAGGAAGTTGGCGATCGTGCCGTTGTGGTGATCGAGGTCGGGCAGCAGCGCCGCGCCGGCGGTCAGGAACGTACCGATCACGATCTCGGACGGGGACAGGTGGTTGTGCCACAGGTGTTGGGGCAGCGTCGGTGCCGTCGCCGCGAACACCAGTGCCCCGCTGACCGCGTGCGAATGCCCGAGCATTCCCCCACCCCACCCCGCCTCGCCCCGCCCTCGCCGCTCGTCGCGGCTGTGCCCGAACGTCTGCCCGAGAACCCGGCGGACATGCGTCACATGGCGCAACTCTGGGTGTCCACGGGACGGTCGCCGACCGCGCCCGCCTCGGCGTCCGCGCGCACCTCCTCGACGGTGAGCGCGTACCCGGTGGACTCGTCGTCGAGCGACTTGGCGAAGATCACCCCGGCGACCTTGCCGTTCGGTGAGATCAGCGGGCCGCCGGAGTTGCCCTGGCGCACCTTCGCGTACAGCGAGTAGACGTCGCGACTGACCGTGCCGCGTTTGTAGATGTCCGGGCCGCCGGCCTGGATCCGGGCCCGGACCCGGGCGGGTTCGACGTGGAAGGCGCCGTTCTCCGGGAAGCCCACCACGATCGCGTCCGCGCCGCTCTCCACCTTGGGTTCGAACTGCAGCGGGGTGGCCTTGAGTCCGGGCACCTTGAGCACCGCGATGTCGCGCTTCCAGTCGTAGAGCACGACCTCGGCCGGGTATTCGCGGCCCTCGCCGCCGATCTGCACGGTCGGCTTCTTGACGCCACCTACTACGTGGGCGTTGGTCATCACGCGCTGCGGGGCGTAGACGAAGCCGGAGCCCTCGATCACCTTGCCGCAACTCTTCGCGGTGCCGACGATCTTGACGATGCTGTCCCGGGTCTCCTGGACCGCCGGCATCGACAACAACCTCGGGTCCGGCGGCGGGACCTGCGGGATGTCCTCGCGAACGAATGGGCTGAAGACCTGCGGGAAGCCGTTGCGGTCGAGCAGGTTGCCGAACGAGGAGAACCACGTGTCGGCGCCCTGCGGCAACACCTTCTGCACGCCGCCGAGCACCTGCGAGGAACGCACCTCGCGCGAGATGGTGGGCATCGAGGCGCCCGCGACCGAGGAGCCGATCAGCCAGACCACGATCAGCAGCGCGCACACGCTCACGATCGAGCCCCCGGCCGCGTCCACCAGTCGCGCCGGACGCCAGGTGAGTTGCCGGCGCAGCCGGTTGCCGGCCGCGGTGGTCAGCGCCTGGAGCGCGGTGGCCAGCACGAGCACGACGCAGATCGCCGCGATCGAGGGACCCAGCCCCGGCTCGAACCGGTTGAGCAGCGACGGCACCAGCCACATGCCGAACACACCGCCGCCGATGAAGCCCAGGAACGAGAGCACGCCGACGATGAAGCCCTGCCGGTATCCGGAGATGGCGAAGGCCACCGCGGCGGCGAGCAGCAACAGGTCCAGGACATTCACGGGCTCACGTTCTCATGTGCGAGCCCGCGCTGTCCGCCGCCGTGCCGGTTCGTCGAACACCGGTGACACAGCCGTACAGGACCGGTGTTGACGTACCGTCAGCCCGCCCCGCACCGGGTGCGGCGGGCGGGCCGGCGGTCAGTCGCGGACCTCGGGCTCGGAGGCGGTCTCCTCGTAGCGGTCGAACCCGCGCCGGGCCAACCGGCTCTCGGTCTCCGAGAGGGCGACCTCGCGGCGGCTGTCCCACGGCCGTTCCCAGCCGGTGTGGTGCAGGACCCGGTCGATCAGCCCCGCGGTGAAGCCCCAGACCACCAGGTCGTGCACCAGGAACGCCGGGCCCAGGTGACCGCCGGGGTGGCGCAGTCGGGCCCGGTTCGCCGGTTCGGCGAGCTCGGCGATCGACACCCGCAACACGCGCGCGACCTCCTCGGGTGCCCCCGGGGCGACTTCACTCTCCCGGTGCCACCACGCGAGCACGGGCGTGACCACGAAGTCGCTCACCGGGATGTACAGGTCCGGCAGCCGGCCGAAGACCCGCACACCGGAGGGGTCGAGCCCGACCTCCTCCTGCGCCTCGCGCAGCGCGGTGCCCTCCGGGCCGTCGTCGCCCGGGTCCACGGAACCGCCCGGAAACGCGGGCTGGCCCGCGTGCGAGCGCAGCGTCGCGGCGCGTTGCAGCAGCAGCAGGTCCGGACCGTCGGGCCCCTCGCCGAACAACACCAGCACGGCGGAGCGCCGACCGCCCTCGGCCGGTGGCAGGAAACGGCTCAGTTGCTCGGGGCGGATCTCCCGGGCGGCGCGCGCGACCGGACGCAGCCATTCCGGCAGATCCGCTTCGGCCCAGGTCTGGATCCCGGTTCCGGTCTGGGTCACCCGGCGTCCCCCTCGTCTCGCGGTGCGGCCTTCGCTCGTGCGGCCCTCGCTCGGGTGGCCTTCGTTCGTGCGGCCTCGGCCGGTGCGGCCTTCGTCTCGGATACGTCTTCGGATGCGTCGCCCGGCACGGCGAGCACCGGCTTGGCCGGCGGCTTGAGCCGTTGGCCGGGTTGCCCGGCCATCTCGTACTTGAGCAGCGCCCTGGCCTTGATCGGATCCGTCTCGCCCTCGCCGTACGCCGGACACAGCGGCGCGATGGCGCACGCCCCGCACGCCGGGCGGCGGGCGTGGCAGACCCGGCGGCCGTGGAAGATCACCCGGTGCGACAGCAGGGTCAGGTCCTTGCGCGGAAACAGCGCGCCGACCTCCTGCTCGACCTTGACCGGATCATCGTCCTTGGTCCACCCGAAGCGCCGGGCCAGCCGGCCGAAGTGGGTGTCGACGGTGATGCCGGGCACGTCGAAGACCTCGCCGAGCACCACGTTGGCGGTCTTGCGACCCACGCCGGGCAGCGTGACCAGTTCGGCGAGCTTGCCCGGCACCTCGCCGTCGTAGCGTTCCAGGAGCGCCTGGGCCAGGCCCTGCACCGAGCGCGTCTTGGCCCGGAAGAACCCGGTCGGCTGAATGATCGCCTCCAGTTCGGCCGGTTCCGCGGCGGCCACCGCGGCGGCGTCGGGAAAGCGGGCGAACAGTGCCGGGGTGACCGTGTTGACCCGTCGGTCGGTGGTCTGCGCGGACAACACCACCGCGACCAGGAGCTGGAACGCGTCGCCGTAGTCGAGTTCGCAGTGCGCACCCGGGTATATCTCGCCCAATTCGCGATTGATCCGGCGCGCGCGGCGCACCAGAGCGAGATGGGACTCGGTTTTCACGACCTTCGCGGCCGCCCGCGACCTGCGCGGCGCGGGCTCCGTCACGTTGCTCGACACCCGGCCAGAGTACGCAGATGGACGGGGCGTACGGTCGAGCAGTCCGCACATGCTTGATCACAGGAGCGACATGTCCGGTTACTGTGGATCCGCCCGTTCGTGATCCAGGCCACCCCGCGTGATGATTGCGGGTACCGGTGCGTCAGACTGTGACCGATCGCACTGTTTGACCGCTCGGCTTTCATTGGTGTCGACCAGGCCGGCCTAGGAGGAACCTCGTGGACGACGTTTTGCAGCGGGCTCCGCTGTTCGCGGCGCTCGAAGATGAGGACGCCGCCGAGCTGCGGGCCTCCATGACGGAGGTCGCGCTCGAGCGCGGGGACTCGCTCTTCCACGAGGGTGACCCGGGTGACCGCCTGTACGTGGTGATCGAGGGCAAGATCAAGCTGCACCGCAGCTCCAACGACGGCCGCGAGAACATGCTCGCGGTGCTCGGCCCGGGCGAGATGTTCGGCGAGCTGTCGCTGTTCGACCCCGGACCGCGTACGGCGACCGCGACCGCGCTCACCGACGTGCGCCTGCTCGGCCTGGGCCACTCCGACCTGCAGCCCTGGCTGACCGGTCGGCCCAAGGTCGCCGCGGCACTGCTGCGGGCGATAGCGCGTCGGCTACGGCGGACCAACGAGAGCCTGGGCGACCTGGTCTTCTCCGACGTCCCGGGACGGGTGGCCAAGGCCCTGCTCGACCTGTCCCGCCGGTTCGGCGTGCCCGCCGACGAAGGCATCCACGTCGCGCACGACCTCACCCAGGAGGAGCTGGCCCAGTTGGTCGGCGCCTCGCGGGAGACGGTCAACAAGGCGCTCGCCGACTTCGCCAGCCGGGGTTGGCTGCGACTGGAGGCGCGTGCGGTGGTCCTGATGGACGTCGAGCGGTTGTCGCGCCGCTCGCGCTAGCACGTCGCGCACCGAACACGTGGGGGTCCGCCGTCGGCGGGCCCCCACGCGGCGTTCAGGCGTCCGCGCGCTCGGTCAGGTATTCGAGCTGGGCGCGGACCGACATCTCGGCGGCCCACCACAGGCCGCGGTCCACGTCCGCGTAGACCCGTTCGACGACGTCCTGGGCGGTCTTGTCGCCCGCCGCGACCGCGGCCTCCACCTGGGCCAGCCGGGCCGCCCGGTGGGCCAGGTAGAAGTCGAGCACGCCGACCGCGTCGTCCAGGATCGGGCCGTGCGCGGGCAGCACCGCGGTGACCTCGCCGGCGGCGGCGAGGGCGCGCAGCCGGCGCAGCGAGTCCAGGTAGTCGCCGAGTCGGCCGTCGGGGTGCGCGACCACCGTGGTGCCACGACCCAGCACGGTGTCGCCGGTGATCACGAAGCGGTCCGCGGCCACCACGAAGCACACCGAGTCGCCGGAATGGCCGGGAGTGGCCAGTACCCGCAGGTCCAGGCCGCCGTCGTCGATCACCTGGCCGTCCACCAGGCCCTCGCCGCCGTAGCGCCACTGCGGGTCGACCGAGTGCACGACGGCGTTGGTGAGCGCCTTGAGGCCGGCCACGCCGGCCGAGTGGTCGGGGTGGCCGTGGGTGAGCAGGATCCGGCCCACGCGGCGGCCCTCGGCCTCCACCGCGGCCACGATCGCGCGCAGATGGCCTTCGTCGTCGGGGCCGGGGTCGATCACCACGGCGGTGTCCGCGCCCGGCTCGGCCACGATCCACGTGTTGGTGCCGTCCAGCGACATCGCGCTGGGGTTCGGTGCGAGCAGACAGGTCACCCGGGAGCTCGCGGGTCCGCCGATGGTCGGGCGCGGGTTGCCGGGCAGGGGCTGTGCGTTCATGGTGGTCATCCTGTACCTCGGTGGCCCGGACCGATCCGGTGGATGCCCTCGGACCGGCTCCGGGTCGTCGGTGGGGCCTCAGCGCAGACCGAACGGGTCCGCGACCCCCGGCCATTCGAGCACGAGGCGATCCCCGTCGAAACGGCCCTGGGCCATGATCGGGGTGATCTCCCGGTCGGCCGCGGCGGCCAGGGCAGCCGCCGGGTCGGCCAGCTCCGCCAGGTGGTGCAGCGTGTCGATGGTGGGCGGCAACATCGCCATCTCCTGCGCCCGGTGTTGTGCCAGCGCGTCGCCGGGCCGGGCCCAGGTGACCCGGTCGGCCTCGCCGGAGACGTCCCGGGTGCGCTGGCCGGCGGGCAGGGCGGCGACGAAGAACCACGTGTCGTAGCGGCGGTCCTCGAACTCGGGGGTGATCCAGCGCCCCCACGCGCCCAGCAGGTCGGAGCGCAGCACCAGTTCGCGCCGCTCCAGGAACTCGGTCAGCGTCTGCTCGCGCGCCACCAGCGCGGCGCGGTCCGCCTCCCAGTCCGCGCCGGTGGTGTCCGAGACGACGGTGCTCGGGTCGGGCCCGGCGAGCAGCACACCGGATTCCTCGAAGGTCTCGCGCACGGCGGCGCAGACGATCGCGCGGGCCTCGGCGACGCCAGTGCCCAGCCGCTTGGCCCACTCGGCGGGTTCGGGGCCGGCCCAGGCCACCGAGTGGTCCGCGTCCCGGGGGTCGACGCCGCCGCCGGGGAAGGCGTACATCCCGGCCGCGAACTTCATCGTGGTGTGCCGGCGCAGCAGATACGCCTCGGCGCCGTGCGGCCGCTCGCGCAGCAGCACCACGGTCGCCGCACGGCGCGGAGCCACCGGTTCCGCCTCGCCGGCGATGATCGCGCGGGCCCGCTCGGCCCAGGACGCGGGCATGCCCGGCTGGGCCTTCCCGGCTCGCGTACTCCCTGATTCGGCCATGCGCCGGATCGTACGCCTGACCGAGTCAAGTTCCATCCCTCGCCCCCGAAAACGATCGGACCCGACCCGAAAGGGCCAGGTCCGATCATCACGATGGCGCAGCGGGCGATCCGCTCAGACCACCTCGACGAGGATCTCCACCTCGACCGGGGCGTCCAGCGGCAGCACGGCCACCCCGACCGCGCTGCGGGCGTGCCGCCCGGACTCGCCGAACACCTCGCCGAGCAGTTCGCTGGCGCCGTTGATCACGCCGGGCTGGCCGGTGAAGTCCGGGGCGCTGGCCACGAAACCGACCACCTTGACCACCCGACGCACCAGCGACAGGTCGCCGAGCTCGGCCTTGACCGCCGCGAGCGCGTTGAGCGCGCACTGGCGGGCGAGTTCCTTCGCCTCCTCGGCGGTGACCTCGGCGCCGACCTTGCCGGTCGAGGGCAGCTTGCCCTCGACCATAGGCAACTGGCCCGAGGTGTAGATGTAATTGCCGGTGCGGATCGCCGGAACGTACGCGGCCACCGGCGGCACCACGCCGGGCAGGGTCAGCCCCAGCTCGGTCAGGCGCTGCTCGGGGTGTACCTCGCTCACTTGGCCGCCTCCTGCTTCGCACGCTTCATGTAGGCCACCAGGCTCTCCGGGTTGGGGCCGGGCACGACCTGCACGAGCTCCCAGCCGTCGTCGCCCCAGTTGTCCAGGATCTGCTTGGTCGCGTGCACCAGCAGGGGGACCGTCACGTATTCCCACTTCGTCATGTGTGCAGACTTTAGACGGACACGTCGGGCGGTTCGACGGGGCGCCACGCCACCGGCGAGGACAACACCATCGTGCTGGAGGGTTTGCCGTGCTCGGCGAGCCGGTCGATCAGAATCTGGAAGTCGGACATCGATGCGACCGCGACCATGAGCAGGCAGCACGCGTCACCGGTGACCCGGTGCACCTGGAGCACCTCGGGCCACTCGCGCACGGTGTCCGCGTCCCGGCGCAGCAGGCAGCCGGGGCCGTAGCAATTCATCCGGACCAGCGCCACCACACCGCGGCCGGCCGCGGCCGGATCCACATGCGCGTGATAACCGGTGATCACGCCGGTGTGTTCGAGCCGGCGCACCCGGGTGGCCACCGCGGGCGCGGAGAGGTTGATCCGCCGGGACAACTCGTTGAGCGAGACCCGGGCGTCGCGCTGCAATTCGGCGAGCAATCTGCGGTCGATCGCGTCCATGCGCACCCTCCGTTCACGATCGTGAGCACATGTCCTTCGACACTTTGCGAGCGTAAACCGAACCGGGGCTTCCGATGCTCGACACCCATTCCCAACCGAATGGTCGCACGATTCCATATGGGCACTCCCCGACCGGCCCTTCCGGCGCACCGGCGGGACCGGCCGGAGAGGTGACCTGCGATGACGTTCGACGAACGGACCCCACCGGCCGATCCGGCGAGCGCGACGTGTCCGATGGCGGGCCCGCGTCGAGGCCCCGCGGACGCCGCGGCGCCGCCGTACGCGGACTACGTGCAACTCGACCGGCTGCTCTCCCTCCAGCGCACCCGCACCGACGTGCCCGCCGAGCTGTCGTTCCTGATCTCCTCCCAGGTGATGGAGCTGCTGTTCGCGCTGCTGCGGCACGAATGGACGATCGCGGGCGAACGGCTCGACGCACACGACGTGCCCGGCGCGATCGGCACGCTGCGGCGCAGCATCCGCGAGCTGGACGTGCTGGTGTCCACGTGGGACCTGCTCGCGACGCTCACCCCCGGCGAGTTCGGCGGCTTCCGGGACGCGCTCGGCGACGCGTCCGGCTTCCAGTCGCACCTGTACCGGCATCTCGAATTCCTGCTCGGCGTCAAACGCGCGGGCGTGCTGCGGCCCTACACGGGCAGTCCGGAGGTGCACGCCGAGCTGGAGCGCTCGTTGCGCGCGCCGAGCCTGTACGACCACGCGCTCGCCCTGCTCGCCCGCCGGGGTCGACACACCCCGACTCCCGGCGCGGATCCGAGTCGGCCGTACGAGCCGTCCCAGGACGTCGAACGCGCGTGGGCGGGCGTGTACACGGACGGCGTGGTCGACTTGGTCGAGCTCGGCGAGGTGCTCACCGACATCTCCGAGCGCTGGACCCGCTGGCGCGAGCGACATCTGGCCGCCACACTGCGAGCGCTGGGAAACCGGCCGGGCACGGGTGGCTCGGCCGGAGCGTCTTGGTTGGAGCAGACCGTACGTGTGCGCGTTTTTCCCGAATTGTGGACCATGCGCACCTTGGTCGAACCATCGAAGGTCTGATTCATCGAAAGATGGGTGAAGCATGTCCGATTCCTTGCCGAACACGGCCGCCGACGACGCGTCGGTCCGACTCTCCAACGGTCGCCTAGCGGCCGGACGGGTGGCCGAAGCCGCCGAACTGGACGCGGCCGACCCGCTGGCGCACGTGCGCGAGCGGTTCCTGCTGCCGGCAGGCGTGATCTACCTCGACGGCAACTCGCTGGGCGCGCTGCCCGCCGCGGTGCCCGAGGCGCTGAACGACGCGGTGCACCGCCAGTGGGGCACCGACCTGATCCGCTCCTGGAACGCCAACGACTGGTGGGGGGCGCCCGCGCGGATCGGCGACCGGATCGGCGCGCTGATCGGCGCCGCGCCCGGTCGGGTGGTGTGCGGCGACTCGACGTCGGTGCAGATCTTCAACGCGATCGCCGGTGCCCTGCGGCTGCGCCCGGGACGCACCGTGGTGCTGGCCGACCCGGACAGCTTCCCCACCGACCTCTACCTGGCCGACTCGATGGCCGGCCTGCTCGGCGCCCAGGTGCGCCGGGTCCCGGTCGGCGAACTCGCCGAGGTGCTGCGCGCGGACGGCGACACGGTCGCGGTGATCGCCTACAACCACGTCGACTACCGCAGCGGCGAACTGCGCGACCTGCCCGGATTGACCGCCGCGGCGCACGCGGTCGGCGCGTTGGCGCTGTGGGACCTGTGCCACTCCGCCGGCGCGTTCCCGATCGACCTGGACGCGCACGACGTCGACCTCGCCGTCGGCTGCGGCTACAAGTACCTGTCCGGCGGCCCCGGCGCGCCGGCGTTCGTCTACGTGGCCGAGCGGCACATCGCGGACTTCGCGCCCGCCCTGACCGGCTGGCACGGGCACGCGAACCCGTTCGGCATGGAGCCGGGATACGCGCCCGCGCCGGGCATCGAGCGGGCCCGGATAGGCACCCCGCCGCTGTTGTCGATGCTCGCGCTCGAAGCCGCGCTCGGCGCCTACGACGACGTGTCCATGACGGCCGTGCGGGCCAAGGGCCTGGCGCTGACCGACCTGTTCATCGCCTGCGTCACCGATCTGGGCCTGGAGACGCTGACCCCGCTCGAGCACGCGCGGCGCGGCAGCCAGGTCGCGGTGCGCCACCCGGAACCGCACGCGGTGATGGCGGCGCTGATCGACCGGGGCGTGATCGGCGACGTCCGGCCGCCGGATGTGCTGCGCTTCGGGTTCAACCCGCTCTACATCGGCCACGCCGACGTGGTCGAGGCCGCGCGCGTCCTCGGGGACATCCTGGAGACGGGGGCGTACAAGGACGCGCGCTACGCCGTTCGGGCGACGGTGACGTGACGCGGGTCACCACAGGGGGATCACCTCCGACCGGGCGGGGACGGGGTGGTTAGGCTCGACTCGTGAGTTTGGGTGCGCGGTCACACGGGTCCGGTAACGCCTCGGCTGCGGCCGAATGGCGCAAGCCTTCGAGGGCAGGGATCCGGGCATGCCACGTACCCGAGACGACCGTCGCGCCGGCCGCCCCGGCCGTACCCGCTGGACGGACGCCGTGAGCACCTCGACGGCGGGCGCACGCACGACCGACGGCAACGCCGACTGGGAGGGCGTGCGCCTGCACGTGGTCAGCGGCAAGGGCGGCACCGGCAAGACCACCGTGGCCGCCGCGCTGGCACTGGCGCTGGCCTCGGGCGGGCGGCGCACGCTGCTGGTCGAGGTGGAGGGGCGACAGGGCATCGCGCAGCTCTTCGACTGCCCGCATCTGCCCTACGAGGACCGCAAGATCGCGGTCGCCCCGGGTGGCGGCGAGGTGTACGCGCTCGCGATCGACCCGGAAGAGGCGCTGCTCGAATATCTCGACATGTTCTACCACCTGGGTCGGGCCGGTAAGGGCCTGAAGAAGCTCGGGGCGATCGACTTCGCGACCACCATCGCGCCGGGGCTGCGCGACGTGCTGCTGACCGGCAAGGCGTGCGAGTCGGCCCGGCGCCGCACGCAGGGGAAGTTCGCCTACGACGCGGTGGTCATGGACGCGCCGCCCACCGGCCGGATCGCACGCTTCCTCAACGTCAACACCGAGGTCGCGGGGCTGGCCAGATTCGGCCCGATCCACACCCAGGCCGAGGCGGTGATGGGGGTGATCCGCTCACCGCAGACCGCGGTCCACCTGGTCACCCTGCTGGAGGAGATGCCGGTCCAGGAGACCGTGGACGGCGTCACCGAACTGCGCGACTCGGGCCTGCCCACCGGCGGCGTGGTGATCAACATGGCCCGGCCGCCGCTCCAGGCCGAGGACGAGAGCGACACCGGACAGCGGCTCACCGCCGAGCTGCTCGAGGCCGGCCTGGTCGCGGGCGGCATCAAGCCCACCCGGCCGCTGGTCACCTCGCTGCTGGCCGAGGCCGACGAGCACGCGAGCCGGATCGAGTTGGAGAGCACCGGCCGCGCCCTGGTCCGCGGGCTGGACCTGCCGGTGTACGAACTGCCGCTGCTGGCCGACGGAATGGACCTGGGCGGTCTGTACCGCCTCGCCGAAGCGCTGCGCGAGCAGGGGATGGCATGAACAGGCTGGAGATCGACGAGCTGATCGACGACCCGGGCACCCGCATCCTGGTGTGCTGCGGCTCCGGCGGCGTCGGCAAGACCACCACCGCCGCGGCGCTCGGGCTGCGCGCGGCCGAACGCGGTCGGGACGTGGTGGTGCTGACCATCGACCCCGCACGCCGGCTCGCCCAGTCGATGGGCCTGACCGAGTTGGACAACACGCCGCGCCGGGTCGTCGACGTCGACGAGACCAAGGGCGGCAGCCTGCACGCGATGATGCTCGACATGAAGCGCACGTTCGACGAGATCGTCGAACAACACGCCGACCCCGAGCGCGCGCAGCAGATCCTGGACAACCCGTTCTACCAATCGTTGTCCTCCAGCTTCGCCGGTACGCAGGAGTACATGGCGATGGAGAAGCTGGGCCAGTTGCACGCGACCGGCGAGTGGGACCTGATCGTGGTGGACACCCCGCCGAGCCGGTCCGCGCTCGACTTCCTCGACGCCCCCCAGCGCCTGGGCTCGTTCCTGGACGGCCGGCTGATCCGGATACTCTCCGCTCCCGCCAAGGTCGGCGGGCGCGGCGCGCTCAAGTTCCTGTCCGCGGGCATGGGCCTGATGACCGGCGCGCTCAGCAAGGTGGTCGGCACCCACCTGCTGACCGACATCCAGACCTTCGTGGCCGCGCTGGACACCACCTTCGGCGGCTTCCGCAAGCGGGCCGACGCGACCTACAAACTGCTCCAGGCGCGCGGCACCTCGTTCCTGGTGGTCGCCGCGCCGGAGAAGGACGCGCTGCGCGAGGCCGCGTACTTCGTCGACCGGCTGGGCACCGAGCGCATGCCGCTGGCCGGCCTCGTGCTCAACCGCGTGCACGCCACGCGCGCCGGTCGGCTGTCCGCGGAACGCAGCGTGGCCGCGGCCGAGGCGCTGACCGAGCAGGCGGAGCAGGCCGAACAGCTCGCGCAGGCCGAGGAGGTCGAGGAGGTCGAACCGCTCGACGGTGAGCACCCGTCGCGGCCCGCCGACCTGCGCCTGGTCGCGGGACTGCTGACGCTGCACGCCGAGCGGTTGCGGGTGATCGACCGGGAGGAGCGCATGCGCACGCGCTTCACCTCGATCCACCCCGAGGTGCGGGTGGCCGAGGTTCCGGCGCTGCCCGGTGACGTGCACGACCTGGACGGGCTGCGGGTGATCGGCGAGAGCCTGGGCACGGGCTGAGCCCGGGTCCGCCGGCAGCCCGAATCCGCTCGGCGACCCGCGATCGCTGTCGATCGGTTTCACCCGGTTTCATCCGCACCCGCGCGCCACGCCGCGGCTGTCGTCCGTATCGACCCACCGTGCCACGGGGTTCGTCCGTACCCGCCGGGACCCGGGCCTGACTCCCGGCCCCGGCGGGTTCTCACGTGCGAACGAGGTGGCGTTCGGCCGTCGACACGTGCTCAGCCGGCGACCCGAAACTCCTCGTCTCCGTGGATGTCGCGCTCGTACTCCTCGCGCGCGGTCTCCAGCAGCCGACGCCACGAGGTGATCATCGGCCGGCGGCGCAGCAGCGCGCGCCGCTCCCGCTCGGTCATGCCACCCCAGACGCCGAACTCCACTCGATTGTCCAGCGCGTCCGCCAGGCACTCGGTGCGGACCGGACACCCGGTGCACACTGCCTTGGCGCGGTTCTGCGCCGCCCCCTGCACGAACAGCTCATCCGGATCGGTACTCCGGCAGGCGGCCTGCGTGCTCCAGTCGGTAACCCAGCTCATGCTGGTGCCGTCCTCTCCCGATTTTCGAGGCTCCCCCAACGGCGGCGAAGGGAATTCCCGACGCCAAGCAGGACGGTACGAAACCCTGGGCACGCGCAACAGCCCCTGTGCGGGCAGTCATCGATGGCCCGGAAGGACTATGCGCAAATATGGACCCACCCGTCCGGGTGAATGCTCTTGCGTTTCCGGTCACGGCTTCACTCAGAAGGAGGCACGTCCGCGGCACAGAGCACGGCAGCGAGATCCGACATCCGGCCGCATTCACTCTAAAGAGTGAAATGGCTACTGACACGGATCCCCCGGCTGCTCCGCCAGCTTAGGCGAAGTCCCTTCACCGCGTAGGGTGTTTCGACACGTAGGCTGTCGCCCATGGCCCGAACTTCCTCCGGCTCGGCCCGCCCGAAACGCGGCTCGTCCCGCTCACGATCCCCGTTGGGCTTCGTGGGACGGTTCGCCGCCTTCGTGGGTGCGAGCATCCTCGCCGGCGCCCTGGTCGCGGGAATCGCGCTGCCCTTCGTGGGAGGCTTCGGCCTGACCGCGAAGGCGGCGTCGGAAAACTTCGACGATCTGCCCAGTGATCTGGATCAACCGTTCCTGTCGCAGCCGTCGTACATCCTCGACTCCGAGGGCAACCAGCTCGCGATGGTCTACGACCGGTATCGCATCCTGGTGAACTTCGACCAGATCTCACCGATCATGCGTCAGGCGATCGTGGCGATCGAGGACTCGCGCTTCTACGAGCACGGTCCGATCGACCTCAAGGGCACCCTGCGCGCCCTGATGCGCAATCAGCAGTCGGGTGGCACGGGATCCAAGCAGGGCGGTTCCAGTCTCACCCAGCAGTACGTGAAGAACATCTTCGTGGAGGAGGCCGGCAACGACCCGGCCAAGGTGGCCAAGGCTCAGGCCCAGGAGGTCTCCCGCAAGGTCAAGGAACTGAAGTACGCGATCGGCCTGGAACAACGGCTGTCCAAGGACGAGATCCTCACCAGGTATCTCAACATCACCTTCTTCGGCCGCCAGGCGTACGGCGTCGAGGCCGCGTCGCAGCGCTACTTCAGCAAGCACGCCAAGGACCTGACCCTGACCGAGGCGGCCACCCTGGCCGGCGTGGTGCAGGCGCCCTCGGCGTACGACCCGATCGGCTACCCGAACGCCGCCCGGGAACGACGCAACATAGTGTTGCAGCGCATGGCCGAGGTGAAGGTCATCTCGCAGGTCGAGGCCGACGCGGCCAAGGCCACCGAACTGAACCTGAAGACCCAGCCGCTGCCCAACGGCTGCATCACCGCCGACCAGATCGACGGTGCCGCGTTCTTCTGCGACTACGTCGAACGGGTGGTCAAGAACGACCCGGCGTTCGGCGCGAACAAGGGCGACCGCGACCGGTTGTGGCGCGAGGGCGGTCTGCGGATCACCACCACGTTGGACCGAAAGGCCCAGAAGTCGGCCTACACCGCCGCAACCAAGGGCGTACTCCAAAAGGACCCGGTCGCCGACGCGGTCGTCATGGTCGAGCCGGGCAGCGGCAAAATCAAGGCGATGGCGCAGAGTCGGCCGTACGGGTTCGGCGACTACGAGACCACGCTCAACTACTCGGTCGACCACTCCATGGGCGGCTCGACGTACGGCTTCCAGACCGGCTCGACGTTCAAGCCGATCACCGCCGCGGCGGCGCTGGAGAGCGGGATGAAGGTCGACCAGGAGTACTCCACGGGCTACGACATCGACATGCGGAAAGAGAAGTTCCGCACCTGCGGTGACGCGGCCCGGGACCCGCAGTACCAGCCGCAGAACGAGAGCCGCAGCGAGACCGGCACCTGGAACATGCAGACCGCGCTGGAGAAGTCGATCAACACGTACTTCGTCCTGTTGTCCAAGGACGTGGGGCTGTGTCCGATCGCGACGCTCTCCGACCAGCTCGGTGTGCACCAGGGCAACGGCAAGGCGCTGGAGCAGGTGCCGAGCATGACGCTGGGCGCCAACACGGTCGCGCCGATGAACATGGCCGCCGCGTACGCCGCGTTCGCCAGCCGTGGGGTCTACTGCTCGCCGATCGCGGTCACCGAGGTGGCCAAGCTCGACGGCACCAAGCTGCCCGTCCCCCAGGCGGGTTGCAAGCAGGTGATGAAGCAGTCGACGGCGGACACGATCAACGCGCTGCTCAAGGGCGTGGTCGAGGACGGCACCGGCACCCAGGCCGGCCTGAAGGACCGGGACAACGCGGGCAAGACCGGTACCACCAACGAGCGCAAGGCGGCCTGGTTCGTCGGCTACACGCCGAACCTGTCCACCGCGGTCTGGATCGGTGGCGCCAAGGACGACGTCGAGATGGTCGACATCACCATCGCCGGCGTCCGCCACGACAAGGTCTACGGCGGACAGGTCCCCGGACCGATCTGGAAGTCCGCGATGTCCGGTGCGCTCAAGGGCGTGGAAGCGCCCGGCTTCGTCGATCCCCCCTCGGGGACGATCCCGGCGAAGCCGGACCCGAACAAGAAGCCGACCGACGGCAAGCCGCGGGATCAGAACCGGCCGCCGACGGGCGGTACGAACACGCGGCCGCCGTGGACTCCGCCGACCACGCCGACCAACACCACGCCGCCCGGCGGGGGTAACGGGGGCAACAGTGGTGGCGGAGGCGGCAACACCAAGCCGCCGGAGTCGACGCGACCGCCGGGGCACTCGTGGCCGCCGATCGGGGGCGGGCCCGGGGGTGGCGGGTTTGGTGACGACGGGTGAGGGGCGCCGACGGGTGACGACCGAGGGGGCCGGTGTCGGCCGGGCTCCTTGGTGAATCCGGTGTCGGGCGGGGTCCGTGGGTTCGTGAGTCTTTGAGTTCGTGACTCTGCGGATTCGTGAGTCTGCGGGTTCGTGACTCCGGGGCTCTGCGGGCCCGTGGGCTCCGCGGCCACGTCGGCTCTCTCGGCTCCGTCGGCTCCCTCGGCTCCACGTGAACGACGATGGCGGTGCTCCCCTGTTTCTGGGGGGGCACCGCCATCGTCGTCGTGTCGGGTGCGGTCGGCCGGAATCGGGCCCGGGTGGGCCGGTGTGGGCCGGGGCCGCGTCGGGTCAGGTGGTGCCGAGCTGGCTCTTGATCTCGGCGGCGATCCGGCCGCCCTCGGCCTTGTCGCCGACCTTGGGACGGACCACCTTCATGACCTGACCCATCGCCTGCGGACCACTCGCCCCGGTCTCCGCGATGGCGTCGGCGACGATCACCTTGAGCTCGTCGTCGGACAGTTGCGCCGGCAGGTAGGCCGCGAGGACCTCGCCCTCGGCGCGCTCGCGGGCGGCGGACTCGGTCCGGCCACCGTTCTCGAAGGCCTCGGCGGCCTCGCGACGCTTCTTCGCCTCGCGCACGATGACCTTGAGGACCTCGTCGTCGGACAGCTCGCGGGCCGTCTTGCCCGCGACCTCCTCGTTGGTGATCGCGGTCAGGGTGAGGCGCAGCGTCGAGGAGACCAGTTCGTCACGGGACCGGATGGCCTCGGTGAGGTCGCTCTGCAAACGGCTCTTGAAGGGGCTCATGGGGTCAAGTGTCGCAGCCGTGGGCGTGGGTGCCCCACCCAATTACCCGGGTGCGGCCCGAGGCGGACCTGTCGAGGGCGTCGTGCCGACCTGCCGCGTTGTGGTCGGCGGAGCGGCACAACGCCATCGAGACTGCCGACGACCGGCCGGCTCTGCCAGCATGGAGGGATGCGACCGCGTTCAGCCTTCCCCCTAGCCGTTGCCGTCACCGGGGCCGCCTGCCTCACCTATGCGGCGGCCTACGAGGCCCGTTCGTTCCGTCTGCGCCGGGTCGAGGTGCCGGTGTTGCCACGCGGGGCGCGGCCGGTACGGATCCTGCAGGTGTCCGACATCCACATGGTCTCCGGCCAGCGCCGCAAGCAGGAGTGGCTGCGCCGGCTCGACGCGCTGCACCCCGACTTCGTGCTGAACACCGGCGACAACCTGTCCGACCCGGACGCGGTGCCCGAGACGCTCGACGCGCTCGGCCCGCTGCTCGGCCGGCCGGGAGCGTACGTATTCGGCTCCAACGACTACTACGGCCCGCGCCCCAAGGACCCCACCGGCTACCTGCGCCGCGACGACGGCACCCGCCGGCTCGGCCGCGAAAACCCGTGGACCGACCTGCGCGACGGCTTCGACGCGGCGGGCTGGGAGAACCTCAACAACGCGCGCGGCCGCGTCAAGGTGGACGGCCTGGAGATCGAGTTGGTCGGCCTGGACGACCCGCACATAGACCGGGACCGCTACGAACAGGTGGCCGGCGGCCCCGACCCGGCAGCGGACATCTCGCTCGCCGTCGTGCACGCCCCGTACCTGCGCGCCCTGGACGCCTTCACCGCCGAGGGCTACCCCCTCGTGATCGCCGGCCACACCCACGGCGGCCAGGTCTGCGTCCCCTTCTACGGCGCGCTCACCACGAACTGCGACCTCGACCGCAAGCGCGCCAAGGGCCTGTCCAAACACACCTCCGCCGACCGCGAGGCCTACCTCCACGTCTCCGCCGGCTGCGGCACCTCCCGCTACGCCCGCTTCCGCTTCGCCTGCCCCCCCGAGGCCACCCTCCTCACCCTGACACCCCGTCAATCCACCGCCGGCTCCCTCCCCCCGGCCCCCCGCTAAACCGGATTTCGCCTCAGGCCCCCGACCCGCTAAGCTGAACGCGCAGCATCGGGGTGTGGCGCAGCTTGGTAGCGCGCTTCGTTCGGGACGAAGAGGCCGTGGGTTCAAATCCCGCCACCCCGACTCGGATTGGAGACCCTTCCGGAAATTCCGGAAGGGTCTCTTTTTTGCGTAGCGGCGGCCACGGCTCCACCAGGACCAGCACGCCGAGGCCCGAGTAGGCCGCCGCCTTGCCGACGCGGTCGCGGGGCTTTCTGTTCTTCTTCGAGAAACCGGACTTCCTGCTCTTCGCGCCCGGGGTCGCGGACCCGACCCAGGTCGGTTCGGCCGCCGGGTACTCCTTTGTGTCAATGGCGGAGAGCCCATTTGTTGGCGACATCGGATCCGGCTCGTCGATGGGCCGTGAACTGCATGGTCACCATCTGGTTCCCCTCTCACCGAAAAGTGCGTTCTTCCACGTCAGCGCAGACTCTCCTACGGTTTCCGAGTAACCGAAAGAGAGCGATCGCCTCGATTCGGTGGGAACGGGCTGCGGCCCGCAGGACGAGGAGGCGAACAGCATGGCCATCACCCTGGTGAACCCCGGCGGACTGCCGGAGATCGACGTGTACCGGCAGGTGTCGATCGCGACCGGGTCGAAGCTGGTCTTCGTTGCCGGGCAGGTCGCCTGGGACGCCGACGGCGTCACGGCCGCCCCGGGCGATCTCGCCGCGCAGGTCGAACAGTGCTACCTCAACGTCGCCACCGCCCTGGCCGGGGCGGGCGCGTCCTTCGACGACGTGGCGAAGCTGACCGTCTACGTCGTCGACTGGACGCCCGACAAGATGCCCCTGTTCCTGGACGGGCTGTCGCGGGCGGCCGGGAAGCTGGGCGTCACGCCGGTAGCGCCGGGCACTCTGCTGGGCGTCGCGGCGCTGGACGTCCCCGAGCACCTGGTCGAGGTCGAGGCGATCGCTGTCATCGACTGAACCAGCACGCCGGGGTTGACGCCGCAGGGTGTGAGTGATTGAGTACTCACATGAATACGGAACCACGCCGAACACTCTCCACCGCCGACGAACGCCGCGAGACGGTGCTGCGCACCGCCATCGGGGCGTTCGCGGCGAAGGGGTACTACGGCACGACGACCACCGAGGTGGGCAAGGCCGCGGGCATCTCGCAGGCCTACGTGTTCCGGCTCTTCCCGAACAAGGAGAGCCTGTTCGTCGCCGTGGTCGAGTACTGCTTCCTCCGCGTCCGGGAGAGCCTGGAGCGCGGCGCGGCGGCGGCCGAGGGCAGTTCGCCCGAGGCGGTGCTGTCCGCGATGGGTGAGGCGTACGCCCGCCTGATCACCGACAACGACCTGCTCCTGGTGCAGATCCACGCCCAGGCCGCGGCGGCTTCCGAGCCCGCCGTGCGCGATGTGGTGCGCACCGGGTACGCCCGACTCGTCGAGTACGTGCGCGGCGCCTCCGGGGGCGACGACGCGCAGGTCCAGCAGTTCTTCGCCCGCGGGATGTTGTGCCACCTGGTGTCGGCGATCGGCGCCGCCGAGGTGGACGCGCCGTGGACGCGCACACTCGCGACCGGCATCCGGCACTACTGACCCGTCCGAGCCACATCCCCACGTCGCACCACACCACCGCCCGGGAGCGCCTTTCGCCGGACCTCATAGTGAGTGGTTGATCACTCATTCAAGTCACGACCTCGCCGCACCTCAATCCACCCCACCCCCGAGGAGTCCCCCATGTTCGCCGCCGCCATCGCCATCGCCACCGCCCTCCCGCTCGCCTTCTCGCCCGGCGGACACGGCTCGATCGGCATCGACGAAAACGCCCCGGTCATCACCCGCGACCACATCACCATCCACGCGCCACTGGACCGGGTGTGGCGGATCCAGACCGACGTCGAGGCATGGCCCGCCTGGCAGCCCGGCGTGAGCTCGGTGGTCAAGCAGACGCCGGGGCCGCTGCGTCCGGGATCGTCGTGGGTCTGGTCGACCGAGGGCTTGGAGGACATCACGTCCACGGTCAAGCAGGTCGACCCGAAGCGGCGCATCGTGTGGGGCGGGCCGGCCCAGGGCATCACGGCGGTCCACGTGTGGACGTTCACCAAGACCAAGGAAGGTGTGCGCGTCCACACCGAGGAGTCCTGGACCGGCGAACCCGTCGAGGCGAACAAGGAGTTCCTGCAGCAGGCGCTCGACGGCTCGCTCGGCCATTGGCTGAACAACCTCAAGCAGCGCGCGGAACGCTGCGACTGACGCGCGCTCGTGCGCGGCCCTCCGGGGCGTTCTTTTTTACGGCAAAGAATGATTGATCAATCACACACTGACGCCACATCGAGACGACCTCGGAACAGGAGTCCCCCATGTCCTCGGCACCCCTCGCCCAACCGGCGGACCCGCCCTCCACCGCAGCGGACCCGGCCGCCGGCCCGGCCGGTCGGGTGCTGGCCGTCCTCGCGGCAGCGCAGTTCGCGGTGGTGCTGAGCACGTCGATCGTGAACGTCGCCCTGCCGCAGGTCCGCGACGGGATCGGCCTGTCGGGTGACGGGATGGCGTGGGTGGTCAACGCGTACGGCCTCGCCTTCGGCGCGCTGCTGTTGCCCGGCGGGCGGCTCGCCGATCTGCTGGGACAGCGCCGAGTCCTGCTCGCGGGACTCGCCGTCTTCACCGCCGCGTCGGTCGCGGCGGCATCGTCCACCGCACCGTGGTTGCTGATCGCGGCCCGGGCCACCCAAGGGCTGGGCGCCGCCGCGATCGCACCGGCCGCGCTGGCGCTCGTCATGCGGACCTTCGCACCGGGACCGGCGCGCGGCAAGGCGCTCGGCGTGTGGGGCGCGGTATCGGGGGCGGGCGGCGCAGCGGGCGTCCTCTTGGGCGGCGTGCTCACCGAAGCCTTCGGCTGGCGTGCGGTGTTCGTGGCGGTCGCGGTGCTCGGCGGCGCCGTGCTGGCCGCCTCCTCCCGGCTGCTGCCGGGCACACGGCCGGCCGGGGACCACGGCACCCGCTCCTTCGACCTCGGCGGCACCGCGACGGTGACACTCGGACTGGTCGCCCTCGTCTACGGCCTGACCACCGCGGGCCGCAACGGCTGGACCGACCCCCGGGTCCTGACCGCGATCTCCGTAGCCGTACCCCTGCTCGGCCTGTTCGCGGTGCTGGAACGGCGCCACAGCGCACCGCTGTTGCCGCCGCGCCTGCTCAGGTCCGGCGCGGTCGCTCCGGCGAACCTCGTGATGACGCTGCTGGGCGGCGTGTGGGTGGGCCTGTTCTTCTTCCTCCCGCTCTACCAGCAACAAGCCCTCGGATACACCGCCTTGCGGGCCGGGCTCACACAACTCCCGCTTGCCGTGGCCAACATGCTCGGCGCGGCCGTCGCACCACGGCTCGCCCGGCGGTTCGGAGCGGGCTCCGTGCTCGCGGCCGGTATGGCCACCATCGCCGGCGGCTTCCTGTGGCTCTCCCGGATATCGGCGGACGGCGGCTTCCTCGGCGACCTCCTCGGCCCGACCGTCGTCGTCGGCCTCGGCCTCGGCGCCGCCTTCGTCCAACTCACCGGCGCGGCCGTCGCCGGAGTCCCGACCGCCGACGCGGGGTCGGCCGGCGGACTGGTCAACACCACACGGCAGATCGGCGGTGCGCTGGGGCTGGCCGTACTCGGCACCCTCGCCACCGCGCGCACCGATGCCGCCGGATCGGCGGTCCCCCACGAGGTCGCGCTCACCGACGGCTACCGCACCGCCTTCCTGGTCTCCGCGGGCATCGCCGCCGTCGGCGCCCTGCTGACTCCCCTGCTCACCCGGCGAACCACGCCGACCCCCTGAACTCCGCCGCAACCGAAGCACGCCCCCGCACCTCGCCCGACCCGCAGACCCGAGAACCGCAGAGCCGAGAGCCCCAAACCCGAGAGCCGCAGACCGGAAGGAACCCGACATGAACACCACCGCCGCAGGCCGGCCCGCCGCCCGCAAGCCCTACCTCACCGGCCACTACGCCCCCGTCGCCGACGAGATCACCGCCACCGACCTGACCGTCGAAGGCACCCTCCCGCCCGAACTCACCGGCAGCCTGCTCCGCGCCGGCCACAACCCCAAGCCCGGCGTCATCCCCAGCCACTGGTTCAAGGGCAGCGGCATGGTCCACGGCATTCGGCTCCGCGACGGCCGCGCCGAGTGGTACCGCAACCGCTGGGTGCGCACGCCGGCCCTGGACGGCGCGCCGTACATGACCGAGCACGGCCCGGACTTCACCGTCAGCACCGCCGGAACCCACGTCATCGAGCACGGCGGCCGGCTGCTCGCCCTGTGCGAGTCGGCGCTGCCGTACGAGCTCACCCCCGAGCTGGACACCGTCGGCGCCTACGACTTCGGCGGCAAGCTGAAGTCCTTCATGACCGCGCACCCCAAGGAGGACCCGGCCACCGGCGAACTGCACTTCTTCGCATCGTCGCCGTTCCCGCCGTTCCTCACCCACTACGTGGTCTCCCCGCAGGGCGACCTGACGCTCAGCCAGGACGTCCCCGGCGCATCTGCCGCGCTCAAGCACGATTTCGCGATCACCGAGCACCATGTCGTGTTCCTCGAAGGATCGGTCACCTTCGACCACACCGAGGCCTCCGGCATCCCGTACAGCTGGAGCGACGCGCAGCCCTGCCGCGTCGGCGTCATGCCGATGGGTCCCGGCGGCGCGGCGAACATCCGCTGGTTCGACGTCGGCGCCGGGTTCGGTATGCACTTCGCCAACGCGTACCAGGACGCACTGGGCCGCATCATCGTCGAGGGCGCGACCGTGGACCGCACCGGCTGGCAGCGCTCCTGGAACTGGTGGGTCGGCGCACCGGGTCGTGGTGCCGAGCCCACCTCCGGTTCCCGTAGCCGCCGGTGGACGATCGACCTGGCCGCGGGCGTGGCACGCGAGGAGCAGACCGACGACCTGATCGTCGAGTTCCCGACCATCAACGAGACCCTGCTCGGCCGCCCGCACCGCTACCAGTACGCACTGGCCTTCCCGGACGACGACGGCGTCGGCAACCACACCTTCGTCAAGTACGACCGCGCCACCGGCGCCCGGCAGCTGCGCCCCATCGGCGTCGGCCAACTCCCCAGCGAGGCCGTCTTCGTCCCCGCCGCGCACGCCGCCGCCGAGGACCACGGATACCTCCTCAGCGTCGTCGGCGACCTCAACACCGACAGCTCCCGGCTCCTGGTCCTCGATGCCCGCGACCTGACCGCGCCCCCGGTCGCCACCGTCCACCTCCCCCGCCGGGTCCCCGCGATGATCCACGGCTCCTGGATCCCGGACGCCCGCTGACCCGCCCCTCCGACTCCCCCGCGGCCCCGCACACCAAGTGCGGGGCCGCGCACGTACCCACCACACGAAACAGCTCGCCCCGAGTCGTCACCGAGCAACGACCCCTGGACGCGTACGCCGTCCATGAGCTTGATCCGCTCGGGTCGGGTCAGCTCTCGTAGTGGTAGCGGCACTGCGCGATCAGAACCGTGTCCTCGGTGGCCTTGTAGATCAGTCGGTGCTCGTCGTTGATGCGGCGCGACCAGTAGCCCTGGAACCCGTGCTTGAGCGGTTCGGGTTTGCCGATCCCCTCGTTGCCCGTTCGGGAGATATCCGCGATGAGCGTATTGATGCGCTTCAGGACCTTCCGGTCCTGAAGCTGCCACCACAGGTAGTCCTCCCAGGCGCGGGAAGAGAACGTGATCTTCATACGCCGCCGACCCTCACTCGTCGGCCGTCAGTTCGCGTACGGTGCCGCCGCCGTTTTCCAACTCGTCGATGGAGGCGAGCAGACGCCGGGCGTTCGCAGGGCTTCGCAACAGGTAGGCGGTCTCCTTCAAGGACTCGTAGTCCTCCAGGGAGACGATCACGACCGGGTCGTGTCCGGCTCGGGTGATGACAACCTCTTCGCGGTCGTCGTTGACGGAGTTGAGCACCTCGGCATAGCGCGCGCGAGACTCGGAGTACGTCATGGTCTTCATGGCCCACCCTCCTTAAGTACAAGAAACTGTACGTCGCCTTTGGTGGGGCGGCAAGTCTCCGGGCGACACCCTCGGCCGGGCGCCCCGGACGCATGACCGCGCACGCCGGGCAACTCCGCCGTGACCAGGACCCCTGAGCGGCCCGAGGGCGGCGTCAGGGGTCGAGGAGGGTGGTCAGGACGATGGCGGGGTCGGCGTCGGGTGGGCCGGCGGGGCACCAGGTGCCTCGGTCCTTGGTGTACGGGTACCACAGGCCGTCCCGGCCCAGGCGGAGTTGGGCGGCTCGGCCCTCGACGGTCCAGCGGTTGCGCCAGGAGCGGAGTCGGGGTGGTTTGCCGTCGGGCCAGTTCGCCCGCAGCGCCTCGCGGTCGCGTTCCAGGCGGGTGGCGGGTGGCGTCCAGTGGTTTTCCAGCACTTCCAGGGATGCCGTGCCGCCGTGCCGCCACGCGCGGGTGGCGAGGGCGAGTTCGCCGGGGGTACGGCCGCAGTTCGAGGAGATCCGGGTGAGGACCTCCGGCGTTGGGTGGGCGGCCGCCAGGCGGACGGCGTCCTGCCATTCGGTGAGCGGGAGGGGTGGGGCCGTGTCGGCGTGCCGCTCGCCGAGGGCTGCGGCCAGCAGGTGATGGGCGCGCGTCGCGGCGTCGGCGGCGAGCAGTTCGAGCGCGGCGGGGTCCACACCGGGCTCCGGGACCGCCGAGTCCACCAGTGCGGGGCCTCGACCGGGCCGTTCGGGCAATGCAGGCGGCGCGGGCAGGGGCGGCAGTTCGGTTCGGGCGGCGAAGGCGAGACCGGCCGGGTCGCCGGCCCGGGCCGGAGGTACGGCCGGGCCCGCGCCCACCGCGTCCGCCGCGGCTTCGGCCGCCGCTCGCGCGGTGTTGCGACGGCCGAGTTCGTCCATCAGTTCCCGCTCGCCGCGCCCCCGCAGGAGCAGCAGCACGAAGGGGTCGCGGTCCAGCAGTCGGGCGACCTGGTAGCACAGCGCGGCGGCGTGTTTGCAGGGGTAACCCCAGTCGGGGCAACTGCACTCTGGGTCGAGGTCGCGGGGACCGGGCAGCAGCGGGACGCCGGCGGCCACGGCGTCGTCGGCGAGTCCGGCGGGCATCTCGCCGTCGAGGAGAGCGGCGATGTTGGCGGCCCGCTCGGCGATCATGTCGAGCAGTCGGTCCCACTGTCGGTCCGTCAGCCGCTCGACCCGGATCGTGGAGCGATACGGGGTGCGGCGGCTACCGTGCACCGGGGCGGCGGCCGTACCGCGGCTGATGGTGACCCGGCCCACCGCACCGCCGCGCGCATAGGTCCGGCCGCGCTGGAGGCGCCCGGAGTCCAGGGAGGACTCCTCCAGCGCGCGCAGCCATTCGCGGCCCCACCAGGACTCGGCGAACGGCGCTCGACTGCCCTTGGTGGACGGGAACGCCTCGAAGGTGCGGACGGCTTCCTGGTCCGACGGGGTGCGCCTGGTCATCGTCCCGTCCTTCGCGGCGTCACGGGCTTGGTTCCCCGGTCCGACCCGGCACGCCTGGTCATCGTCCCGTCCTTCGCAGCGCGACCAGTTCGGCCAGTTCGTCGTCGCCGAGTTCGCTGAAGGCCGCCTCGCCCGAGTCCAGCACCGAGTCGGCCAGTTCGCGCTTCTGCCGCAGCATCTCCGCGACCCGGTCCTCCACGGTCCCCTCGGCGATCAGTTTGTGCACCTGCACCGGCTGGGTCTGTCCGATCCGATAGGCGCGGTCGGTGGCTTGGTCCTCCACCGCCGGGTTCCACCAGCGGTCGTAGTGGATGACGTGTCCGGCCCGAGTCAGGTTCAGGCCGGTCCCGGCGGCTTTGAGGGACAGCAGGAACACCTTTTTCTCGCCGGCCTGAAAGGCGTCGACCATCTCCTCACGGCGCTTGACCGTGGTGCCTCCGTGCAGGAAGAGCGTGTCCACACCGCGCTCGGCCAGGTGACGCTCGATCAGCCTGCCCATGGCCACGTACTGGGTGAAAACCAGGGCCGATCCCTCCTCCGCCAGGACGGTGTCCAGGAGTTCGTCCAGGAGTTCCAGTTTCCCGGAGCGGCCCGGCAGCTTCGCGCCGGCCGGCTCCTTCAGGAACTGCGCCGGGTGGTTGCAGACCTGCTTGAGGCCGGTGAGCAGTTTCAGCACCAGACCGCGTCGGGTGATGCCCTGTTTCCCCTCGATCTCGGCCATGAGCTCGCGTACCAGTGCCTCGTACAGCGAGACCTGTTCCTTCGTCAGCGACACCGGCTGATCGGTCTCGGTCTTGGGTGGTAGTTCGGGCGCGATGCCCGGGTCGGCTTTGCGCCGGCGCAGCAGGAAGGGGCGAACGAGCGCGGCCAGCCGCCGGGCGGCCTGCTCGTCGCGGTCGCCCTCGACGGCCTTGGCATAGCGCTCGCGGAAGGAGGTGAGCGTGCCGAGCAGGCCGGGGGTGGTCCAGTCGAGCAGTGCCCACAGCTCGGACAGGTTGTTCTCCACCGGGGTGCCGGTCAGCGCGACCCGACCCCGCGAGGGGATCTCGCGCAGCGCTCGAGCGGTGTGCGCGTACGGGTTCTTGACATGCTGGGCCTCGTCGGCGACGAGCAGACCCCAGGGGTGGTCCGCGAGGCGTTCGGCGTCGCGGCGCATGGTGCCGTAGGTGGTCAGGACGAAGCCGCCCTCGGCTCCCCTCTCAAGCCCGTCCAGGTCGCGGCCGGGGCCGTGGAAGCGGCGTACCGGGGTGGCCGGTGCGAAGCGGAGGATCTCGCGCTCCCAGTTGCCGAGCAGGGAGGCGGGACACACCACGAGGGTGGGGCCTGCGGTGGCCTTTCGTTCCTGGCGCCGCAGGTGGAGTGCGATGAGGGTGACGGTCTTGCCCAGGCCCATGTCGTCGGCGAGGCAGCCGCCGAGCCCGAGTGAGGTCATCCGGTGCAGCCAGTTCAGGCCGCGCAGTTGGTAGTCACGCAGGGTCGCGAGCAGAGCCTTCGGGGGCCCTTGAGGCTCGCGCGCGGCGCGGGCCTCGGGGTCGGCGATCCGGGACCGCAGCTCCTCCAGCGCACCGCTCGCGGTGACCGCCACCCGTTCGCCGTCCACCTCGACGTCGCCGGTCAGCGCGGCGCCCAGCGCGTCGATCGCGGTCAGCGACGGTGCCCCGGACTGCGCGGCCCGGCGCAGGCGGCGGACCAACTCCGGGTCCACGACCACCCACTGGTCGCGCAGCCGCACGATCGGCCGGTGTGCCTGGACCAGCCGTTCCAGCTCCTCCTCGGTGAGTTCCCGGTCGCCGAGCGCCACCCGCCAGCGGAACTCCGACAGCCCGCCGGAGGACAGGAAAGACTCGGCCGAGGACCGTGTCCCCTTGCGGCGAGCGGGTTCCAGGACCCCGGCGGCGGTCAACTCGCGGACCAGCTCCTTGGGCCAGTGCACGGCGACCCCGGCCGCGGCAAGGCTCTCGGCCGCGTCACTGAGCAAGGCCCTGGCCTCCTCGTCGGACAGCTCCAGGCCGGTCGGGGCGGCCGCCTCCAGCAGCCGCGCGGCCGGGGGCCAGGCGCGCGCGGCCCGGCGCAGCGTCAGCAAGGTGTCCACCCGAGCCCGTGGGCCGAACAGTTCCGGGGCGAAGGCCCGGCCGGACCACAGGTCCGCGGCGTCGGCGAGCACGGTGGGATCGCTCAGGCTGCGTAGTTGGACCACGGCTCGGAAGGAGTCCGCACGGCCCAGTTCCAGCCGCAACGACACCGCCAGACCGGCGTCGCGGCCGGCGGCGACCTCCGCCGCCCAAGCGCGCTGCCCGGGTACGGACTGCGGCGCTCGAACCGCGAACGCCGTTCCGCCGGCCACCTGGCGGGCAGCGGGAGGCCGCGTGAGGGAATCGGCCACCGCATCCAGGAAGGCCCGTAGCAGCGGCTCGGCGGGCGGCAGGGCAAGCGGGGAAAGCCCGGGGACCGCGACCGCGCGGGCCTCGGGAGGCATGGCCGCGGCCAGGGCACCCAGCCGCTCGTGGTCGTCGACGTCCAGCGGGCCGACCCGCCACGCGTCGAAGCCCTCCGGTGACACCCCGGGCAGCACCCGGCCCCGGGCCACCAGGTCCAGACCGTGCAGGGCCGCCGCGCCCCAGAACGCGGTGCCGGCCGACACCCGCCCGCCGCCGTCCACACCGAGCGCCCGGCAGCGGGTCAGCAGCGGCAGCGCCTGCTCCACCGGCAGCAGCACGGCGCCCACCCGGGCTCGGCTCACGGACGAGCCGCGCGGGCGCACCACGGTGAGTTGCTCGGCTTCCACCCCGAGATCCGGCGGCCGGCCGCCGGATGTCCAGAAGGCCACCCGGCCCGACCGGGGCGGGTCCGCGGGAAGAAACACCGCCTCGCCCGCGGCGAGTTCGGACAGCAGAGCGAGCAGTCGCTCCCGGTCCGCAGGGGCCGCCCCGGACGCGGCCGACCCTCCGGACTCGGCCGTGCGTACGCTCGCGGACTCCGCCGACGGGTAGATCTTCGCCACCACACCCACTCCACAGCTAGGCGCGGAACCCGCGCGAACCCTCGGCAGGTCAAGGCTATCCACACAGGTGGACAGCATGTGTCAAATGCGACTACGCCCACTCGGCGCAATGCGAGAAGATGACGCCGTCAGCATCGCCTTGCGGCTGCTGTGCATTTTCGACGCAGCCCCCACTCCGGTGCCGGAATCCGCCTCCGCCTCCGCTTCGAGGGAACCTTCGCCGTGACCGCCGAGCCCGTGCCCACCTACCAGCTCAAGATCGCACTGCGAAACACCAGTCCGCCGATCTGGCGCCGGATCACCTTGCCCGCCGACACCTCGCTCGGCTCCCTGCACGACATCGTCCAGGTCTGCTTCGGCTGGGACGACTCCCACCTGCACTGCTTCGCCGAACCCGACACAGACGTCGGTTTCGTCGACTTCGACGCACCGTTGGACCGCGACCCGAGCCGCGACTTCGACGAGGAATCCGCGTCCGTGGCCGAACTCCTGCCCTTCGTGGGCAGGCGGTTGGAGTACACCTACGACTTCGGTGACAACTGGCGGCACCTGATCACCCTGGAGAAGATCCTCCCCGCGTCCTCCGGCAGCCGGCGCGTCCACTGCACCGGTGGACGCCGCGCCATGCCCTCCGCCGAGGACACCGGCGGCGCCTGGGCGCTACAGGGCGTACTCGACGCCGTCGAGAACCGCCCGGCACCGACTCCCGAGCCGTGGACGGACCGGGTCGAATCCCTGCGCGAGGAGGGATTCGACCCCGCTGCCTTCGACCGCACGGCCCTGGACCGGCAACTGGCCGCCCTGGAGCCGAGGCGGCCCAAGGCCACCCCGGCATCCGGGTCGGCCAAGGACACCCCCGACGGGCGGCGCTGCTCCTGCGGAGAGATCCACGACGACGAGGACCTCGACGTGGAGTTCGCCCCGGTGCGCCCGGTCTCCCTGGCGCCGCTCGCGGACCTCGCCGACGCCGCACGGCAGGTGCCGCTGATCGACGCCGCGCTCCGCCTTGCCCACTGGTGCGAGGGCGGACGAGCCGTCACGTCCCGGGACGTGCTCAAACCCGCACTCGGCCGCCGGGCCGTCCAGGAACTCGAACTGTGGTCACTGGACGACGAACTGGGCGCACTCCAGCCGGCGGAGCGCGACAAGCGGCTCGGGCGCCTGCGCAGCTCCGGCGACCTGCCCTGCCTGGACGACCCCTGGCAGCTTGCCCTGTACACGGGTCTGCTGCGGATCGGCGCAGGCACCGCACGTCCCGGCCCCGATCTGGCCGCCACGGCGGAGGACGAAGGAGTCGTGGAGTTCTGGAGCCGGTCGCTCGACGGCGAACTCGACATCCTCGACGACCTCGAAAGCCTCGGCCTGCCCCCGATGTTGTCGGTCGCGCTCGGCCTGGAGCACGAGGACAAGGACGGCTACGGCTCCGGCCTGGCGGCCGTGGTGCTGCGGGCGCTGTACGAGGTTTCCGACGGCGAATGGCTGGACACCGCGCTGCTCGCCGAGGCTCTTCGCGACAGCGCTCTTGACGACGGCCTCTCCGAACAGGAAGCCGGATTGGTCGAACTGCTCCTCCGGCGGATCCTCGACCAAGCGGCCGTGGTCCTCGCCGAGTACCGGGCGGCAGAGGTGGAGGAGAAGACGGATGGGGAGCTCGATCACATCCGCTTGCACGTGCCCGGCCTCCAAGGAGTCACCGCCGGCGGCATCGACCTCGCCCTGCCCGGGATCCGGCTCAGGCTGACCCCGCTGGGACGCCACGGCCTGCGCGAGTACCTGCTCACCGAGGGAGTCCCCGCTCCGCTGATCGGCGAACTGGCCACCGCGGACGCCCCGACCCTGTTGAACGGCCTGCTCGACTACGACGAGGACGCCGCGCGCGCCGAGATCGCCGGCTGGATCAGCCACCGGGGTCAGGGCCCGGCCGCGGTCCAACTCATCGACTCCTGCGCCGGACTGGACGCCGACGCGGCCCTGCGCCGGCTGAGCGCGACAGCGGTGCTTGCGCAGCTCGACGAGCCCACAGCGCTCAGGGTCCTACGCAAAGCCGCGGCCTCCCAGGTCCCCGGCTGCGCCCAGATCGCGGCGATCACGCTGGCCGGTCGCGGCGAGCTTCCCGAAGGACACGGCACGGAACTCCAACTCTGGTGGCTCGTGGACCATCTGTGGGGTCCACTCGGCGTCGCCGACGAGGCACTGGCCACATTCCTGGACCAGGAGGGGGACTCGCTGCTGCCCCTCCTCGATGAGATCGCCGACGACCTGTGGCGCTGCGACCACCCGGCCACCGGCGCCGTCCTGGATGCGGCGGGGCGACACCTGAGGACTCGGGACAAGGCGCTGGCCAAGCGGCTGCGCAGGTCCGCGACCAAGGTCGGATCCCGGCGCCGACGGTGAGGTCGGGCGCATGGGACGCCTTCACCATGACCGAGGGGATCGGCTTGCAGCGAAGTCGGCGGCAACCCGGGCTGACGACCGCTTGCGAGGTCGCCGGGCCGTCGACTCATCCGGGCCCGGGGGCTTCCGCTTCGTGAGTGTTCATTTCCGCGAAGACGATCTTGCCCGGTCCTGGTTGCTCGGCTACTCCCCAACAGGTCGCGACGGAGTGGATGATGAGCAGGCCGCGACCGCTTTCGGCGTCTCCGAGCGTGGCAGGCGCACACACGGGTCGGGCGGGGTGGGCGTCGGCGACCTCGACTCGCACAACGCCGGTCGCGCTGTCGTAGGCGAGTCGTAGCACGAAGTCGGTGTCCGGAACACGTCCGTGCAGCACGGCATTCGCGGCGAGTTCTCCGACCACCAGGGCCACCGTTTCGGATGCCCTGCTGCCGTACGGGATGCCCCAGGTCGCCAGCTGGTACGTGGCGAAACGACGTGCCTGGCGCGCACCGCTCCCGGTCGCCGCGAAGCACCGGGTGAACACGCGTGCGGTGGCGCCGACTTGCATCAGTGGAAAGGTCATCCCCCAGAGTTCGCAGCTCGACGGGGTCGAGAACAGGGATTGTGCCAGTACAACCGGATCTGTACTGGTTGACCATATGGACTGGGTGAGTAACCCACCGTGACAATGAACCACGTTGCCGGGGCTCGGGAACGGAGGGTGGCAGGGATGACGGCGGAGAATGTTGGCAGGTGCGGTGAGCCCGAGTTGTCGGACAGTCTCAAGACGTTCGGCGTGGTGCTCAAGGCTCTTCGAGACGAAGCCGGGCTGACGCAAGAAGAGTTCGCGCCACTCGTGGGCTACTCGGGGCACTACGTCGCCAAGATCGAACAGGGCAAACGCTTCCCGCCCAAGGACCTGGTGACACGCTCCGAAGCGGCGCTCGGCCCGACCGCGGGGCGCGTGCTGAAGGCGGCGGCGCAGAGCTTGTCGCGCAAGGCGGGATTGGCGTCGTGGTTCCGGCAGTGGGCGGGGATCGAGGAGGACGCGGTATCGCTGTGCACATACGAGTGCCGGGCGGTTCCCGGACTACTGCAACCAGAGACGTATGTCCGAACCATCTTCGAGCGTAGGCTGCCTCCGCTGTCCGAAGACCAAATCGAACAGCAGGTGGTCGCTCGACTCGAACGACAGCGCCTACTGATCGAACGACCGAACACGGCATTCAGCTTCATCATCGAACAAGCCCTGCTTGAAAGGCGCTTGGGAGGCACGGGAGTCACTCGTGCCCTGCTGGACCACCTCCTTGCACACACCAAGCTGCGCAACGTGGAGATTCAGGTCATGCCTTTGCGTAAGGAGGACCACGCGGGCATTGATGGTCTCATTTATCTGGCCGAGACCACCGAGCACAACTGGGTCGGATACTCCGAGGGCCAACAATCCAGCGTTCTGATCACAAGTCCGAAAGACGTAAGCGCAATGCTCCAACGCTATGGCAGGCTGCGCTCGCAGGCCCTCGGCCACGATGCCACGGTGAGCCTGTTGGAGGAGATGCGAGGAGCGCTATGAGTACCCCAGAGTCGACATGGTCCAAAAGCAGCTACAGCGGCAGCTCCGGCGACAACTGCGTCGAGGTCGCCGTGCTCCCCGAGATGATCCATGTCCGAGACTCCAAGGACGTACGCACCCAGGCCCTCGTCGTCTCGCCCACCGCGTGGTCCCGCTTCACCGCGCACACGGCAGGCAACCGGGGCTGAGTACCGCGACGGTGGCCAGGCAGTCGGCCACCGTCGAGGCGAGGCCGCCGGGCGCAACGGCTCCGCGCCCGATGCCCGTTGTCTCGCGAAGCTCGCGCGGCGGACGATCCCACGACGCCGATTCCTCCGCGACCGCGATAGGTCGAGCGATTCGTCAACAAACCGAACTCCTGGCGCGGAATAGTCGCGAACACGCGCGGAGTGCCTCTCTGCCGGCTACCGTTGAGGGTGGCATTTCGGACGCGAGGGGGAAATCGCGTGGATCCGTTGACACTTGCTGCGGCATCCGCAGTGGTTGGGGCTATGGCGACGCAGACCTGGGAGCAGGCACGCCAGGCCGTGGTGGCGTTCTGGCGGCAACGCCGGGCCGAGGAGGTCCCGGCCATCGAGGCGGAACTGGCGCACTGCCGCACCGAGGTAACCGAGGCACGGGCGGTCGGAGACGGTTCCGTCGAAGAGGCCCTGATCGGCGACTGGCAGCGCAAGCTCAGGCGGCTCCTGTCCGAGGACCCTTCGCTGCGGGCCGAGTTGCAGCGTGTCCTCGATGAAGAGCTGACTCCGTTGCTGCCCGACGCCGCTCGCGCCGGCATCACCAACATCCGGATGAGCGCCAACGTCTCCGGCCACGGAAAGGCCTATCTGGCCGGTCGCGACATGACGGTCAAGAAGACCTCGTCATGACGCAGCCACCGCCGCCGTCCCCGGGCGAGCACCCCAGTCGGTCGGACATGCACTCTTCGGTGAACGATCACGCCTCGGCGTACCAGGCCGGCCACGACATGACCGTGGACAACAGTTCACGCACCCAAAACAACAAGAGCATCGTCAAGCAGTTGGGGCCCCTCACGCTGGTCATGCTGGTCACGGTCGCCGTGGCCGCGATCGTCGCCGTGGCGTGGCTCGTCGGGCGCGTGACCGAGGACAACGGCAAAACGCCGGCCGCGACCTCTGCCAATACCGAGATCACCATCGAGCCGAGTTCGGGTCCTCCGGGGACGCCCATCCGGATCTCGGGCACCGGGTTCCAGCCGGGCAAAATCGTTCAGGTGATCTGCCAGGATCCGATGAATCCGCAGCTCGGCGAGTTCCGCGCGGCCGCGGATGGCTCGTTCTCCGGAAAGGTCGTCATCCCGGACGACGATTGGATCAGGAAAGTCGGCGTCCAACTCGCGATCGTGGCGGCGAGCGGCCAGGCGCAGGACTCGGATCAGCAGGGCTTGACGTTCTTCAACGTACGGCGTTAGGCGATGGCGCATCTGCGTAGGTGGGCACGGTTGGCGCACGCCGTGTAACGCCCGGTGGAGCCGCGGTCGAGGTCCGAGCCGTGCACGGGCTCCGGCCGGCGGGAATCAAGCGGCCCATGTCTATGGTTGGTCGGTTGGTCCGCTTCGGTTCGCTCCGCCGGGTGTCGGCGAGCGCGGCCGTTGTCGTCTTTACGAACGAGGTAGTACAGCCATGCCGTCAGCCCGTGCGCAGGTGCGTCGTGATCTTGTCGCCGAGTCTGTGCCGAGTGGGCGAGCCGAGCGGGCGCCCGGGGCCGTCCTGACGTTGGTCGCGCTGTTCCTGGTGGCGATCAATCTGCGTGGGGCGATCACCGATGTGCCGCCGCTGCTTACCTCGATTCGGGAGGACCTCGGACTGTCGGGGGCCGCGGCCGGGGTGTTGACGGCTATCCCGGTGGTGTCGATGGGGGTGTTCGCGCCGCTCGCGCACCGTGGGGCCGCTCGGTACGGGTACGAGCGCACCGTGGCCGCGTCGGTGGTCGTGCTGCTCGTGGGGGTGCTGATCCGGCTGGGTGGGGCCTCTGTCGTGTTGCTCTTCCTGGGCACGTTGGTGGCCGGTGCCGGGATCGCGGTCCTGGGCGCGGCGCTGCCGGGTGTGGTCAAGACGCACTTCGCCGAGCGCGCGGGGGCGGTCACCGGGCTGTACAGCGCGGCGGTAGGGGTCGGCGCGGCGGGTGCGAGCGCACTGGCCGTACCGCTGTCGGAGGCGTTCGGGTCCTGGCGGCTCTCCCTCGGCGTGGTCGCGATCCCGGCGGTGCTCGGGCTGCTCGCGTGGTACCCGGTGATCCGGCGGACCGCGCCGGTGAGGAAGGCGCCCGCGGCGGACCCGCGGGGCGACGCGAAGCCGGTGGCGGTCGCCCCGAGTGGTGGACCCGCCACCCGACCGGTCGCGGACGCCTCGCCGTGGCGTCGCCCCGTAGCCTGGATCCTCGCCGTCTTCCTCGTCATGCAGACCACCGCCTACTACGGCGTGGTCGGCTGGGTCCCCGCCGCCTACGAGGAGCAGGGCTGGAGTGCCGAGCGCGCGGGCCTGTTGCTGTCCGTGTTCGGCCTCACCGGCATCGTCTCCGGCCTGGTGATCCCGCTGCTCGCGGACCGCTTCACCGACCCCAGGCCGCTGTTCGCGGTCACCGTCGCGGGTGCGGTGGCCGGCATGGGGCTGCTCGCGTTCGCGCCGGATCTGGCACCGTGGCCCACCATCGCGCTGCTCGGCCTCACCCTCGGCGGCGCGTTCCCGTTGATGCTGGTGATGCTCGTGCGCTTCGCGCCGAGCCCGGCGGCGGCCGGTCGGCTGTCCGCGATGACGTTCCTGATCGGCTACCCGATCGCCGCCGCGTTGCAGATCGTCTTCGGCACGATCCACGACGCGACCGGCGAGTACACGGCGGTGTTCGGCGTGCTGTTCGCGATGACGCTGGTGGAACTCGTGGTCTGCCTCGGATTGAATCCCAAGCATGCCCGACACCCCTGACGCGCTGTCACCGCGAACCCACCCCACCGACGACTCGCCGGCGACGACCGACGCTCGCGACGACCCGTCACTGTCCGTCCTGCCCGCACGCTTTCGGGACGTCCCGTACGTCTACGCCCGACACCCGCAGGCCGTCGCGCCCGGCAACCTGGCCGCGGGGGCCAACTGTCAGCTCTACGCCTACGCCTTCCTCGCCCACCACGGCCTGCGCGTGCCGCCGTTGCACTCGTCCGACCTGTGGGCCGACGACACCGCGACCGTCCGGGTGGTGGGCGAACCCGAGCCGCTGGACCTGCTCCTGTTCGACGCAGGACCGCGCCCGGACCGGGATCCGGGCTACGCGGCGCACATCGGGGTACACCTGGGCCCGGATCGGGTCCTGCACCTGTGCCAAGAGATCGGCCGGCCCGCGATCTGGTCGTACGCGCAATTCGCCGCCCGCCCGCGATACGCACGTCTGTTCGGAATCAAGCGGTGCCGTCCGAGGACGGAACAGAAGCAGCCCCTCCCGTAGTTGAATTGCGACATGCCCGCTCGCGAGAACAGCACCCCGAACGCCGCCCCGGATCCGACCCGCAACGCCGCCCTGGACACCGCCGCGACCACCGGGGACCCATCCCCGGCCGGCTCGCCCCCGCCCGCTGTCCCGGCGTGGGAACGCCGCTATCGGGCGGCTCGGATCGGCCTGCCGCGCTGGGCCGACCACGCGCCGGCCAAGTCCGTCTTCGTCTCCAATGCCTCCGGCACCTTCGAGGTGTACGCGTGGGACCGGGTCAGCGGCGCACAACGCCAGGTGACCGATCGGCCCAACGGCACCGCGTCCTCCCGGATCAGCCCGGACGGGCGCTGGATCTGGTGGTTCGCGGACACCGACGGCGACGAGCTGGGCGTGTGGATGCGCCAGCCGTTCGACGGCGGCCCGGACGAGGTCGCGGTTCCCGGCCTCGAACCGTCCTACCCCGGCGGCCTCGGCCTGGCGAACGACGGCACCGTGGTGGTCGGCCGGATGACCGACGACGAGGGCTCCACGATCCACGTCGCGCGCCCGGGCGCCGAGCCGGTGACCGTGTACCGCCACACCGAGTCGGCGTGGTTGTCCGCGCTGTCCGAGGACGGCACCTACCTGGCCATCGCGCACAACGAGCACGGCGACGCGATGCACTCGTCGTTGCGCGTCCTGCGCCTGGACGGCACGCCGGTGGCCGACCTGCACGACGGCCCCGAGGGCGGCCAACCGGACTCGGACCTGTCCGCGATGGGCTTCTCCCCGGTCGCCGGCGACCAGCGCATGCTGGTGATCCACCAGCGCCGCGGCCGGGACGAGCCGCTGCTGTGGGAGCCGCTGACCGGCGTCGAGACCGAACTCGACCTCGGCCTGCCCGGCGACCTGTCCGCCGACTGGTACCCGGACGGCCGGGCGCTGCTGATCGACCACGAGCAGCACGGGCGCTCCGAGCTCTACCGCTACGACCTGGCGAGCGGGGAGCTCACCCGGATCGACACCCCGCCCGGCACCATCGGCGCCGCCGGTGCGCGGCCCGACGGCAGCGTCGAGTACCACTGGTCCAACGGCGCGACCCCGGCCGAACTGCGCTCGACCGCCGGCGACGTGCTGCTGACCCCGCCCGGCGAGCGGCCGCCCGGCTCGGTCCCGGTCTCCGACGCGTGGGTCGAAGGACCGGGCGGCAAGGTGCACGCGCTGGTGTCCAAGCCCGCCGGCGAGGGTCCGTTCCCGACCGTGTTCAACATCCACGGCGGACCCACCGCGCACGACGGCGACCACTTCGCGGCGGACGTCGCGGCCTGGGTCGACCACGGCTTCGCGGTGGTCCGGGTCAACTACCGGGGCTCGACCGGCTACGGCAAGGACTGGACCGACGCGCTGCGGGTGCGAATCGGCCTGATCGAGCTCGAGGACATCGGCGCGGTCCGGGCGTGGGCGGTCGAATCGGGCCTGGCCGACCCCGAGCGGATCGTGCTCTCCGGCGGTTCGTGGGGCGGCTACCTGACCCTGCTCGGCCTGGGTGTGCAGCCCCAGGCGTGGGCGCTGGGTCTGGCCGCGGTGCCGGTCGCGGACTACGTCACGGCGTACCACGACGAGATGGACGTACTCAAGGCGATGGACCGCACACTGCTGGGCGGTACACCCGAGGAGGTTCCCGAGCGCTGGGCCGCCTCCTCGCCGCTGACCTACGTCGAACAGGTGCGGGTGCCGGTGTACATCAGCGCCGGCGAGAACGACCCGCGCTGCCCGATCAAGCAGATCGAGAACTACGTCGAGCGTCTGGAGCAGCTCGGCAAGCCGCACGAGGTCTACCGCTACGACGCGGGCCACGGCTCGCTGGTGGTCGAGGAGCGCATCCGGCAGATGCGCAAGGAGTTCGCCTTCGTGGACAGCGTGATCGGCCTGCCGATCCCGAACCCGGCGTAGTGGAGGACGGGGCCGGCGTGTCGGACCGCGGGCCCGGGCGTCGCATCCTCGACGCCCGGCTCCGCGAGCGCCGGACCCGAACACCCCGCCCCGCCGACCTCAGGTCTTGACGCCCAACTCCGCCAGCAACTCCGCTTCCCGCTCCTCGGCCCGGTCATCCGCCTCCCGGCGGACCACCCGCCACCAGACGAACACCGCGGCGCCCGCGAAGACGAACCACTGTGCGGTATAGCCGAGGTTCTGCCACGCGCGCCCGGAAATGCCGCCGCTCGCGGACTCCTTGCTCGGCGGCATCGGCGCGAGCGCGGCCGAGTCGGCGGCCGGGGTCTGCGCGGTCAGCGCGACGAAACCGTCGGTGAGCGGATAGGGCAGCACGTTGACCAGTTCGGGTGTGCTGATCATCGAGAGCTGACCGGCTCGCAGGTCGGTGGCCCGGTCCGCGTTCGAGGTGTGCTCGGCCTCCGACCACTCCAGCCGACCGGTGACGGTGACCGGTCCGGCGGGCGGCGCCGGCACGCTCGTACCCTCGACCCAGCCCCGGTTGACCACGACCGCCGGGGCGCCGTCGACCAGCAGCGGGGTGACCACGTACGACCCCGTGCGTCCGTCGAGTCGGCGCCCGGGCACCACCAGTTGCCGCGCCGCGTCATAGCTGCCGGTGACGGTGACCGAGCGGCCGCGGTCGGATCCCTCCACCCGGCCGCCGAGCGGCACGAGTTCACCGATCGGCACCGCGGGGGCCGAGGACACCTTCTCCCCGGTGCTCCCGCCCCCCTTGTGCTCGCCGTAGCGATGGAACTGCCACAACCCCAGCGCCGCGCACACCGGGACCGCGACGAGCACGATCATGTGGAAGACCAGCCAGCGCGGCTGGAGCAGGAACCGGTACACCCCCCAACGGTAACCGTCGACCGACGGCGCCCGAGCGCGGGTGTCACCCCACCCGCGGGTACGCCCCCGTCCGATAGATGTCGGTGCGGTACACCGTGCCGCCGCACGTGGGCGTCAGGGTCACCTTGGCCACGTTGAAGTCGTTGGCGATCAGCGCGTAACCGAGCGCGGGCACCGGCGCCTTGGGCGAGTCGGCGGCGCAGGTGCCGTCCGCGCCCGGCGCCTGCGGCTTCCACGCGAACTGGAACTCGTACTCCTGGCCCGGCCGGAGCACGACGACCGTGCCCGAGGTCTCGGGCAGCACCGGCAGCGCGGCCGCGTCGTCGCCGGCCTTGTGCTGGAGCACGGTCACCTGCACGATCGGGTTCCCCGGCGGCGAGACCACCGAGACCACGCCGGGCCCGGTCACCTGGCAGTCCTTGGCCGCGTTGCTGCGCACCTGGAGCACGCCGTACGCCAGGCCGTCGGCGCCGATCGGTCCCAGACGGGCGTCCTCCCCGGACAGGTCGGTGGTCGCGCACGCCGGCGTCGGCTTGGCCGGTGGCGTGCTCCCGCTCGGCGGCGCGCTGGTGGCGGGCGGCACGGTCTGGCCCACGCCCGCGCTCTGCCCGCTGGTGGGCGCGATCGAGGCGCCGGACCCACTGGTGGGCGTGCCGCCGCGGGTCGCCGGGTGCGACTGGCCGGCCCCGCCCGGGATACCGGCGCTCATCCCCTCGCTCGGCCCCGGCAACGGCTCGGTGGCGTTGACCGCTGAGGACGAGGACCGGACGCCGCCGACGTTCGACTTCGAGCCGTCGCCGCCGTCCACCACGGTGCGCAGCACCGGTGTGCCGATCAGCAGCGCGGCCGCCAGCCCGGCGGCCCCGAGTGTGGCCACCCGCCGCTGCCGGCGCCGGGCCGGCACGGCGACGCGCAGCCGATCCAGCGCGTCCGACGCGGGCAGCACGTCGGCGACCGCCGCGTGCAGCCGCCGGCGCACCTCTGCCTCGAGGTCGTCGGGGTCGGGACCGAGAGTCCCCGGGGTGTTCGTCACGGCGTCTCCATCCGGGCCCGGAGGGCTTCCAGTCCGCGTGAGGCGTACGCCTTCACCGAGCCGACCGACAGTCCGAGCAGATCGGCCACCTGAGCCTCTGTCAGATCAGCGTAATAGCGCAGCACGATCACTTCTCGCTGCCGCCGTTGCAATTCGCGCAACGCCCTTACCAACACGTCGCGTTCCGCCACGTGGCGCGAACCGTCCTCGGTACTCGTCGATTCCGGCTCGGGTTTCGACAGTAGTCGCATGCCCATGATCCGACGGCGCAGTGTCGACCGGGACAGGTTGACCACGGTCTGCCGCAGGTAGGCGAGGGTCTTGTCGGCCTCGCGCAATCGGTGCCGGGCGGTGTGCACCCGTACGAACGACTCCTGCACCACGTCCTCACACGAATCGGTGTCGTCGAGCAACAGGGAAGCCAAGCGCAACAACGAACCATAGTGCGCGCGGTAGGTCTCGGTGAGGACGTCGATGGAGACGCCCGCGTCAGAGGACACGGAAACTCCCGAAACGCCCAGATCCAGCGCGCCGACCACGGGCATTCGGACCGGGCGCAGCGCCGGTTCCGCCCTCACGACCATTTCTGCCACGACTGTTGGACACCCGACCCCCCGGGAAGGTTGTATACGCCTGCGATCCGGGGACGGTCGTCGGCTCAGACACACGTGCGCCCACCGTAGTGGGCAGGGTGACGTGCAGTCAGCCACTCGGGGCCGGGAAACGGCCGCGCACGCGCGGCAGCCGGTGTCCCCACCTGGGGAACACCGGCTGCCGCGACGGTTCGCGGCCCGGGTCCGGACCCTGTCCGGGGCGGCCGGGCGGGCCGGTCGGGGCCTAGTCGCGCTCGGTCAGCTCGGCGGCGACGACTTCGGCGATCTGGGCCGTGTTCAGCGCCGCGCCCTTGCGCAGGTTGTCCCCGCACATGAACATGTCGAGCGCGAACGGGTCGTCGATCGAGCGGCGCACCCGGCCGACCCAGGTCGGGTCGGTGCCGACCACGTCGGCCGGCGTCGGGAACTCGCCGTTCTCCGGATCGTCGCACAGCACGACGCCGGGGGCACCGTCGAGGATCTCGTGTGCCCGGGCGACCGAGACCTCGTTCTCGAACACGGCGTGCACCGCGAGCGAGTGCGTGGTGATCACCGGGACGCGCACACAGGTCGTGTGCACCTTCAGGTCCGGCAGTCCGAGGATCTTGCGGGACTCGTTGCGAACCTTGAGCTCCTCGGACGACCAGCCGTCGTCCTTGAGCGAGCCGGCCCACGGCACCACGTTGAGCGCCAGCGGGGCCGGGAACGGCCCGAAGTCGCCCACCGCGCGGCGCACATCGCCGGGCTGGGTGCCCAGTGTCTGGCTGCCCGCGACCTTGCCGATCTGCTCGCGCAGCGCGTCGACGCCGGGCTGACCGGCACCGGAGGCGGCCTGGTACGACGCGACGACGAGCTCCTTGAGCCCGAGCTCGGCGTGCAGCGCGCCCAGCGCGACGACCATGGTCAGCGTCGTGCAGTTGGGGTTGGCGATGATGCCGCGCGGACGCACCCGCGCCGCGGCGGCGTTGACCTCGGGCACCACGAGCGGGACCTCGGGGTCCATCCGGAACGCGCCGGAGTTGTCCACCGCGATCGCGCCCTTGCTCGCGGCGATCGGCGCCCAGTGCGCGGAGACCTCGTCGGGCACGTCGAACATCGCGACGTCCACGCCCTCGAAGCACTCCTCGCTCAGCGCGATGACCTCGACCTCCTCGCCGCGTACGACGAGCTTCTTGCCCGCGGAGCGCGCCGAGGCGATCAGCCGGATCTCGCCCCACACGTCCTGGCGGGTGGAGAGCAGTTCGAGCATCACCGTGCCGACCGCGCCGGTGGCGCCGACCACGGCCAGGGTGGGCTTGTCCTTGCGGGTCATCGGCCGGTACCTCCGTAGACGACGGCTTCGCCGGACTGGTCGTCCAGGCCGAACGCGGTGTGCACGGCCTGTACGGCGGCCGGAACGCCGTCGGCGCGACAGACCACCGAGATCCGGATCTCGGATGTCGAGATCAGCTCGATGTTCACCCCCGCGCCGGTGAGGGATTCGAAGAACTTGGCGGTCACGCCGGGGTGCGAGCGCATGCCGGCGCCGACCAGCGAGATCTTGCCGATCTGGTCGTCGTAGCGCAGCGACTCGAAGCCGATCTCGGCCTGGGCCTTGGTCAGCGCGGTCATCGCGCTCTGCCCGTCGGACATCGGCAGCGTGAAGGAGATGTCGGTACGGCCCGTGGAGGCCGCGGAGACGTTCTGCACGATCATGTCGATGTTGATCTCGTTGTCCGCCACCAGGCGGAAGATCTTGGCCGCCTCGCCCGGCTTGTCCGGGACCCCGACCACCGTGATCTTCGCTTCGCTGGTGTCGTGGGCGACCCCGGAGATGATCGCGTGCTCCATGTCGTCCCCTTCGGGTTCATCCGTCACCCAAGTGCCGACGAGTCCCGAGAAGGACGACCGCACGTGCACGGGCATGTCGTAGCGGCGGGCGTACTCGACGCACCGCAGGTGCAGCACCTTGGATCCGCTCGCGGCCAGCTCCAGCATCTCCTGGTAGCTGATCCGGGAGATCTTCCGGGCCTTCTTCACCACACGGGGGTCGGCGGTGAAGATGCCGTCCACGTCCGTGTAGATCTCGCAGACCTCGGCGCTGAGCGCGGCGGCCAGCGCGACGGCGGTGGTGTCCGAGCCGCCGCGGCCGAGCGTGGTGATGTCCTTCGTGTCCTGGGACACACCCTGGAAACCGGCCACGATCGCGATCGCGCCCTCGTCGAGCGCGGAGCGGATCCGACCCGGCGTCACATCGATGATGCGCGCTTTGTTGTGGACCGCGTCGGTGATCACACCGGCTTGGCTGCCGGTGAACGACCGTGCGTCGACGCCCAGGTTTTTGATCGCCATCGCCAACAGCGCCATCGACATCCGCTCACCCGCGGTGAGCAGCATGTCGAGCTCGCGCCCGGAAGGGATGGGACTCACCTGCTGCGCCAGATCGATCAGCTCGTCCGTCGTGTCGCCCATCGCGGACACCACCACGACCACTTCGTGGCCCTGCTTCTTGGTGTCGACGATTCGCTTGGCCACGCGCTTGATGCCTTCGGCATCGGCGACGGAGGAGCCGCCGTACTTCTGCACGACAAGGCCCACGTGCGCTCCTCGCTTGATATCTGTGCGGTCGGCACAGTCTAACTAGGCCGTACAGTGGTCAAAGCTTTATTCACATTGTGAGACGTACGTATCACTAAGCGGGCAGTCGGAACCGAACGCCCATGTCGGCGCCGGGACGGGCCGCACCGGGGCCGTACCGGGTCCGTACCCCGCTCGCCTTTCGCCCGAATTCCGTTGATACCGAATCCCGGTGGGATCGGGCGACGACTCAGGTGTGCGGGCCGCCCAGTACCACGGCCTCGTCGAGCTGCTCGGCGAGCTCGTCGACCAACTCGTCGGCCAGTGCCTGGCCGGCCGGGTCCAGACTCTCCATGATCGGATCGTCCAGGCGGGCGTGCGACACCACCGACTGCAGCGCGCGCAGCACGGCGCTGGCGGTCGCGCCCCAGTTGGACAGGTACGAGAACTGCCACCACCACAGCGCCTCGCGGCTGCGTCCGGCCCGATGGTGGGCCAGCCCGTGCGCGAGGTCGGCGACCACGTCGGCGACGTCGTCCGACAGCCGCGCGGCGACCGGCTTGGACTTGGGCACGTACGGGTCGAAGACCTCGTAGTAGACGTCGATCGGCTCCAGCAGCCGGGACAGCGCCGAACGCAGCGCGTCGACATCCGGATCGGGGCCCGAGTCGGGCTCGAAGCGGTCGTCGGGCACGATGTCGGCGATCGCGCCGAGCCGGCCGCCCGCGAGCATCAACTGCGAGACCTCCAGGAGCAGCATCGACACCGCCTGCTCCGGCTCCTCGCCCTTGGCCACCTCGGTGACGGCCAGGACGAAGCTGTCGATCTGGTCGGCGATCTCTCCGGTGAATTCGTTCAGGTCGTCAGACATCGAGCAGTCGTCTCCCCTCGAAGGCACGCCCGAGCGTGACCTCGTCGGCGTACTCCAGGTCGCCCCCCACCGGCAGCCCGCTGGCCAACCGGGTCACTCGCAGACCCATCGGCTTGCACAGGCGAGCCAGATACGTCGCGGTCGCCTCTCCTTCCAGGTTCGGATCGGTGGCCAGGATCAACTCGGTCACCACACCGTCCGCGAGCCGGGTCATCAGTTCACGGATCCGCAGGTCGTCGGGTCCCACGCCCTCGATCGGGCTGATCGCGCCGCCGAGCACGTGGTAGCGGCCTCGGAACTCGCGGGTCTTCTCGATCGCCACGACATCCTTGGACTCCTCGACCACGCAGATCACCGCGACGTCGCGTCGCGGATCGAGGCAGATGCGGCACTGCTCCGACTCCGCCACGTTGCCGCATGTGGCGCAGAAGCGCACCTTGTCCTTGACCTCGGTGAGCGCGTGCACGAGGCGCCGGACGTCGGCCGGGTCGGCCGCCAGGAGGTGGAAGGCGATGCGTTGCGCGCTCTTCGGCCCTACACCGGGCAGTCGGCCCAGCTCGTCGATGAGGTCCTGTACGACGCCTTCGTACACCTACCGTCTCCCTGCTCGCTCTGGTTCTTCGTGGGCTTATTGGTGGGGTTGGTGGTCGGTGGTCGGTGGTTGGTGGTCGGTGGGCTCGTGGCTGGGCTTGGGCTTTGTCGGTGGCGCTTGGCCTGGGGTCTTGGGCCTTGCGCTTCAGCCTTGGGCTTCGGCCTTGTCGGCTTCCGGGTGGGCTCGGCTTTCGGTCGTGTGGACCCGGCTCACATGCCGGGCAACCCCAGTGGGCCGCCACCGCCCATGCCCTGGGCCAGCGGGCCCATCAACCGGGACTGCATCTCCAAGGCCGCGCGGTTGGCGTCGCGCACCGCGGCGACGATGAGGTCGCCGAGGGTCTCCGTGTCCTCAGGATCCACCGCGGACGGCGAGATCTCCAGAGCCAGCAGTTCGCCGGCACCGGAGACGGTCGCGGTCACCAGGCCGCCGCCGGCGCTCCCGGTCACCTGGGTGCGGGCGAGTTCGTCCTGCGCCGCCATGAGGTCCTGCTGCATCTTCTGCGCCTGCTGCAGCAACTGCTGCATGTCGGGCTGGCCACCACCGGGAAACACCTGGACACCCTTCGTCGCTCGGACGCGGCTTCGCACCGCCTCGGGGCGGCCCTGCTCGGCGGCCGTCCTGCGGTCGAGCCTACGGCTCCGGGCGGGGCCGATGCGCGGCGGCGGCACGCATCGGCGGGTCCGGTGGTGGGGCGGGTGGTGGGTGGGTCAGGTGGTGGGCGACTCGTCGATGATCGTGGCGCCCAGCTCGCGGGCGAGCAGTTCGTGGGTGGACAGGCCGCCGTCGTCCGCGAGGTCCTCGTCGTCGTACCGGCCGATGTCCTCGGGGATGTCGTAGTCCGGCTCGGGCGGCGGCGGGGGCGGTGCCTGCTGCGGTTGCGGTCGGGCGGGCGGCGCTGCCTGCGGCGGGGCGCCGGTGGCGGGGCGGGGTTGGGCGGGGGCCGGCGGGGGCGTGGCCGCAGGGGGCGTCGGAGCGCCGGGCCACGCGCCGGGGGGCGGGGCGGCGGCGGGTGTGGGGTGCGTGACGGGGCTGCCGGTCTGGGGCGTCGTGGTCGGGACCGGGACCGGAGCCGGCGTGGCGGGGCGGCGGGCGGGCGCCGCGGCGCCCTCGCCGGCGACGACGCAATCGATCCGCCAGTCGAAGCCGAACGCGTCCTGGACGGCCTGACGCACGATCTCGTCCCGGCCGCTGCTGCGGAAGCCCTCGCGGGCGCCGGCCTGCTCGAACGCGAGGGTCAGCGTGGCGCCGTCGAATCCGGCCACGGTCACGGTCTGGAGCATCATCCAGGCCACCCGGTTGCGGCCGCGGACGGCGTCCAGGATCTGCGGCCACATCTCGTGCACGCGGGTGAGGTCGCCGGTGCCTTGGGCGGGGGTGGCGGCGGGCGAGGGTGTTGCCTGGGCGTGCTGCTGTTGGGCCTGTCGGCCTGGTTGGGCCTGTTGGGCCTGGTGTTGTGGTGCGGCGGACGGGGGCGGGCCGGAGCCGGCGGTGCGGGCCTGGGGCCAGGCACCGGGGGCCGGCGCGGGGGGCTGCTGGGTCTGGGGCTGCCGGTGTTGCTGCGGCTGCGGTGCCGTGGGAGGCGGTACGGGAGCCTGAGTCGGCGCCGCAACCGGGGCTTGGACCTGGGCCGGGGCGGCCTGCTGCGGCCGGGTCGCCGCGGGGGGCGGCGCGTCGGCGCGGGCGTGGTCCGGTGCGGCGGGCCCGGCGGGGAGGCCGCCGACGGACACCCGGCGCTCCAGCCGTTCCAGCCGAGTCTGCAAACCCTGCTCACCGGAGTCGACGGCGGGCAGCAGTACCCGCGCGCAGATCAGCTCCAACTGGAGCCGGGGCGCGGTGGCGCCACGCATCTCGGTGAGGCCGGTGTTGACGATGTCCGCGGCGCGGGTGAGCCCGGCCCGGCCGAACTCGGCGGCGTGCCGGACCATGCGCTCCAACTGATCGGCCGGCACGTCGATCAGGCCCTTGTCGGCCGCGTCCGGCACGGCGGCCAGGATCACCAGGTCGCGCAGCCGCTCCAGCAGGTCGGCCACGAACCGACGCGGGTCGTAGCCCCCCTCGATCACCCGGTCGACCAACTCGAAGGTGGCCGCGCCGTCCTGCGCGACGAACGCCTCGACGACGTCGTCCAGCAGCGACCGGTCGGTGAACCCGAGCAGCGAGGTGGCCATCGCATAGGTGACACCGTCGTCGGTGGCGCCCGCGAGCAACTGGTCCATCACCGACATCGAGTCCCGCACCGACCCGGCTCCGGCCCGTACGACCAGCGGCAGCACGGCCGGCTCGACCTTGATGCCCTCGGTCTCGCACACCGACGCGAGGTGGTCGCGCAGCACGCCGGGCGGCACCAGCCGGAACGGGTAGTGGTGCGTGCGGGACCGGATGGTCCCGATCACCTTCTCCGGCTCGGTCGTCGCGAAGATGAACTTCAGGTGCTCCGGCGGCTCCTCGACCACCTTGAGCAACGCGTTGAAGCCCGCCGACGTGACCATGTGGGCCTCGTCGATGATGTAGATCTTGTAGCGCGAACTCACCGGCGAGAAGTGCGCCTTCTCCCGCAGATCGCGCGCGTCGTCCACACCACCGTGCGACGCGGCATCGATCTCGATCACGTCGATGCTGCCGGGCCCGCCGAGACCGAGGTCCCGACACGACTGACACTCGCCGCACGGCGTGGGCGTGGGCCCCTGCTCACAGTTGAGACACCGGGCGAGAATGCGCGCGCTGGTGGTCTTGCCACACCCTCGCGGCCCACTGAACAGGTAGGCGTGATTGACGCGGTTGTTCCGCAGGGCCTGCATGAGGGGTTCCGTCACGTGCTCCTGCCCGATGACCTCTGCGTAGGTCTCGGGGCGGTAGCGACGGTAGAGGGCGAGCGACACGCCCCCGACGATAGCCGGGCCGAACGACAGACGCGGACCCTCATCACCCACCGGGTGCCCGATCACCGACCACGGTCGGGTACTGTAGGCCCCGGACCCCCCGTGCGGCGGTATCCTCCTGAACCTCCCCAGGGCCGGAAGGCAGCAAGGATAGGGAGGCTCTACCGGGTGCACGGGGGGTTCACAGTTTCCCCCACCCCCCTGGCCCCACCCCTCCGCCCCCTTCGAATAGGGGTGCGCGAGCACCCACCGACCTCCTGTAAGCTTCCGCACGGAGGATTCGCCTAGTGGCCTAGGGCGCACGCTTGGAAAGCGTGTTGGGTTCACACCCTCACGAGTTCGAATCTCGTATCCTCCGCCAGCCTGAACAGGCAAAACGTTGCCCCCGGTCGCATCGCGGCCGGGGGCAACGTCGTTGTCGGTCTCAGTTCTGGTCTCGGTTGCAGCGCATCAGCCCCTCGCTCCCGTCCCCGGCCTTCGTGTGCCGAGCCGGCGCCGGGCGTGCCGGCGGCACCGCGGGTTGCGGCGTCATGCGGCGTGTAGGAGCCGGGCGAGCCAGTCGGTGCGGGTGCGGCGGGCCGTGGCCGAGATGTGCGCCTGCGGGTACAGGGCGTCGAAGCCGTGGAAACCGCCTGCCCAGACGTGGAGTTCGGCCTGTCCGCCGGCCGCCCAGATCCGGGTGGCGTAGTCGGTGTCCTCGTCGCGGAACACTTCGGCGGAGCCGGTGTCGATGTAGGTGGTCGGCAGGTTCGAGAGATCGTCGGCCAGCGAGGGTGAGACGTACGCGGGTACGTCGTCATCGGTGAGGTCGCCGAGAACGCAGCGCCAGCCGAAGTCGTTCATCGCGCGGGTCCAGACGCCGGGCCCGCCGGAGTACTGGCGGCTGGAGGTGCTGGTGTTGCGGTGGTCGAGCATGGGGCAGGTCAGTATCTGCGCGGCGATCGCCGGAGTGCCGAGGTCGCGGGCCAGCAGGGTGACGCCGGCCGCCAGGCCACCGCCCGCGCTGGCTCCCGCGACGATGATCCGGGCGGGATCGACGCCCAGTTCCTCGGCGTGTTCGGCGACCCAGAGCAGTCCCTGGTAGCAGTCGTCGACGGGGACGGTGCCGGTGGCCTCGGGCGCCAGCCGGTAGTCCACGGACACCACGACCGCGCCGAACTCGTCGAGCCACTCCAGCGGGATGTCGATCTGCGAGAAACGGTCGCCCATCACCATTCCGCCGCCGTGGATCCAGTACACGCAAGGCGCGGCGGTGGTGCGGTCGGCGCCCCCGGGGGTGAAGACCGACAGGGGTATCGCAGTGCCGTCCTTGGCGGGCACGGTGACCTCGCGCCGGTCGACCCACCGGTCGGCGAGCAGGGACTCGACCGGCGTCGAGGGGTACTGCCGCAGTTGTGCGAGCAATTCCGGGTTGAGCTCGGACATCAGCGGCATGTCGGAGAGGAGGACGCGAAGTTCGGGGTCCAGGGCGGGGCGCGCTGTGGTCATGGTCGTCGGCCTTTCGCGGGATGGTGCGGGGGCGTTCGGCGGGATTCCGGGTGGAGCGAGGGCCGCCTCGGCAGGCGCCGGGGGCGGCCTCCCCAGGGCCTAGAAGGCGGCCTTGCCGCAGACCGGGACGTAGTCGGTGTTCTCCGCCTCCTTGGCCAGCAGTTCGCCGATCCGCGCCACGATCGCCTGGGCGGCCTCGCCGGCGAACGTCCGGTGGTGGTCTTCCTCGCTGGTCCATCCCTCGGTGACGTGGACGACGTCGGGGTCGGAGGCGGAACGCGAGACCAGGTAGACGACGCAGTGCTCGCTCGCGCCGGGGCTGCCCTCGTCCAGGCCGGTCACAGCAGATCGATCAGCCTGCCGCCCATCCCGGGAGCGGCGGTCAGAGTGGCGTTGAATCCGTAGTTGGCAATCATGGGGAGCCTTCTTCGTTTCGGTGGAGTGGACTGCCTCCATTCAATGCCCCTGACCTGCGGAAACGTAAGAACGATTCTCTCTCGTTCTTGCACGATCCTCGCGAACCCGGGAGTGCTTTCGCGCATTGCTGCTGAAATGGGCGCATGTCCCTCGATGAGTTCCGCGACCTCCTGGCCCGGCACGCCCGCCCCGACTGGACCACCGCCGTCGACGGCGTCCTGATCTCGAAGGTCGACCGGCCCGACCCGCCCGCGCCCTCCATGTCCGGCACGATCCTGGCGGTCATCGCCCAGGGCGCCAAACGGCTCGCGCTGGGCGATCGGGTCTACGAGTACGGACCGGGGCAGTACCTGGTCGCCTCCGTCGACCTGCCGGTCACCGGACAGTTCACCCAGGCCGACCCGGGCCGCCCTGCACTGGGCTTCGGGCTCATTCTCGAACCGTCCGCCGTTGCCGAGCTCCTGCTGCAGGCCGGCCCCGGAGACATGCCCCGCACCGGCGGAGGCCCGCCGTCGGGGATCGCCGTCAGCAACGCCCCGCCCGCCCTCCTGGACGCGGTGGTCCGGCTGCTGCGCCTGCTCGACGAACCCCGCGACCGCGCCGTACTGGCCCCGCTGGTCAAACGCGAGATCCTGTGGCGCGTGATCACCGGCGAGCAGGGTGCGACGGTGCGCCAACTGGGCATCGCCGACAGCGGTCTCAGTCATGTCTCACGTGCCGCACGCTGGATCCGTGAGCATTACGCCGAGCCCTTCCGGGTCGAGAACGTGGCCCGCCTCTCCGGCATGAGCGCCTCCGCGTTCTACCGCAACTTCCAGGCGGTGACCGCGATGAGCCCCATCCAGTTCCAGAAGCAGATCCGGCTCCAGGAGGCACGACTGCTGCTGGCCACCCACCCGGGCGACGTCGCCGGGGTCGGCCGGCGCGTCGGCTACGACAACCCGTCGCAGTTCAGCCGCGAGTACCGCCGCCGGTTCGGCGCGCCCCCGGGCCGGGACGCGGTCCGCCTGCGGGACGCCGCCCGCACCCCGGCAAGCATCACACTGTAAGCACGGTCGGATAGAAAGGGAGAATCGTGCAAGGAAGGGCGAGGATAGTTCTACTGTTTTCCCAGTTCAGAGCGATTCAATGGGATCACTGAAACCACCGCCGAGCAGGAATGAACATTCCAGTCCGCGGATCCCACCACATCGCAAGGGGCACAGCATGAACACCGTTCTGATCACCGGGACCTCGTCCGGCTACGGCCGCGCGACCGCCCTCCACTTCCACGCGCAGGGGTGGAACGTCATCGCGACCATGCGCGGCCGGCGCCCGGATGTCCTGCCCGAGTCGGACCGGCTGCGCATCGTCGAACTGGACGTGACCAAGCCCGACACGATCACCGCCGCGCTCGAGCTCGCCGGTCCGATCGACGCCCTGGTCAACAACGCGGGTGTCCCCTCGATCAGCGTGTTCGAGGGCACCCCGATGGCCCGCGTGCGGGAGGTCTTCGAGACCAATACGTTCGGCGTGATGGCCACAACGCAGGCGGTGCTGCCCCAGTTCCGCGATCGCGGATCCGGCGTGGTGGTCAACGTGACCTCCAGCGTGGTGCTGGGCCCCATGCCCCTCTCGGCCGTTTACAAGGCGAGCAAGGCGGCCGTCGAGGGGTTCACCTCGTCCCTCGCGCTCGAACTCGCGCCCTTCGGCGTACGGGCCAAGACGGTCCAGCCGGGCGCCTGTCTGACGACGAACTTCGCTGGCAAGGCCATGGACGGCGGGCCGCTGGACGAACTGGTCCCGCCGCCCTACGCGCCGTTCGCAAGGAAGGCCATGGCCGACTTCACCGGCCAGGATCTGTTCACCCAGGAGAGCGACGTCGCCGAGACGGTCTGGCGCGCCGCCCACGACACGACCGGCCAACTGCGCTTCCCGGCCGGCCCCGACGCCGTCCGACTCGCCCAGGCGACGTGATCGAGCCGGATGCGCTCTCACGTGTACCGGTGTGGGGTTGTCCGCGACGGGGATGGGGAGACTCGAGCCGCTGGGCGGGGCGGCCGTTTTCACCCGCCGGCAGTGGCGCTGTACACGCCTTCATCCCAGAGCTGCCACAGACCGCCCGCAGCACCACCGAGTCGTAAGGCGCGGGCCCGAGAACCCCAAGGGCGCAGGAGAGGTTGTCAGCCTGATCAACTGCAATCAAGAGCCACCACCCTGGTTGCAGTTCTGGTTGCATTCACCGGCGTACACCGATTCGCAAGGCTGACGGCCGCGTACTCCACCGCACGTCAGGACGTTGGCGAGCGTCGCCGGATCAGCGGATGACCCCTTGGAAAGCGTGTTGGGTTCACACCCTCACGAATTCGAATCTCGTATCCTCCGCCAGCCTGAACAGGCAAACGAACGCCCCGATCGCCATGCGGTCGGGGCGTTCGTCGTCGTCCGTCTCCCGTGGGACTTCGACACCCGACAGGGGGCTGAGCGCCGGACTGCTTCGCCTAAGCGTGGGCCGAATCGTGCGGCGCGCTCGTGGGCGGTCCCGGACCTGCTGTCCCAACCCTGCACCTCGTGGAAGCACTTCAAGTGTTCCGTCTCAAGCGTTCGTGCCGATGTGCGTCCCCACCGTCATGCGTCCTCCGGCCGGCCTTCCGGAGTCGGGCGACCCGTCACGGCCCCGGATTGCGCGGATCCCCTGGTCTGTCCGGGGGCAGTCCTGGTGGGCCCGAGACCCGACCCATGTCCAGGTGTCGGCCGGGAGGTGATGGTGGCCTGCGGGTGTCGACCGTGGATCCGGGGCGCGGCGGCGTGTGACGTGCCGCGGCAGGGCCGGATTGCTCGAACCCTGTCTGGGATGGGGTGTCGTCACACGGATGGTCGTCGGCGGGCGCGGTGGCGGGGTGTCTCGGGAACACTTGGCTCAGACGGAGCGTGATCTCGGGTCTAGTTCAGTGGGAGAGCGGATCATGCGGACGAACATGGTGCTCCGCAGCGTCGGCGTCGTGGTGGGTCTGGTCCTGATCGCCTGCGCGTTCGTGCTCGCGTACGTCATCACGCCGAACTATGTGGTCCGGCTGCCCGACGACACCGATGCCAAGCGCTCCTATACCGGTACCTTCAGGACCCTGCTCGACGCCCAGGAGGTGGCGAAGGGCAGCCTTGCGACGGCCGTCAAGCGGAACGTACCCCTCGCCGTCGAACGGACCGTGAAGGTCGAGGAGACCTCGGGCAACACGGCCCTGGTCAGCGACAGCCGGACGACGACCGCCGCGGGCAACCCGGTCGAGAAGACGGACTGGAAGTACGCCGTCAACCGCAAGACGCTCGAGCCGTCCGGCAGCCATCCCGCCGGCTGGACGGTGGTCGACGCCCAGGGCCTGACGGTCAGTTGGCCGCTCGGCGCGAAGAAGAAGACGTACACCGGCTGGCGGCCGGAGACCGGGACCACGACGCCGCTGACGTACGCGCGTACGGAGAACAGGTCAAGCCTCAGTACATACGTGTACGAAGCGAACCTGCCGCCCACCCGGATCACCGACCCCCAGGTGCTCGCCGGTCTGCCGCCGGCCGTCCCGCGGACGACCCTGGCGCTGGTCGCCCAACTCGGTACTCTCTCTGCCGCGGCCAAGGAGCAACTCGCCGCACTGCTACCGACGTTGAGCGACCCGGTGCCGCTCTCCTACACGCTGGCGAGCGCCGACACGTTCTGGATCGAACCCGAGACCGGCAGTGTGATCGATACGCGGCGGTCCCAGCAGCGCGTGGCCGGCGTCATCGCCCCGAGCAACGGCGCCTTCCTCCCGCTGCTGCCGGTCTCCGACGTCTTCTACCAGCAAACCCCCGAGTCCGTGAAGGACGCCGCGGACGACGCCGATGACGGCCACGACGCCATCATGCTCGTCGGTACCATCCTGCCCATCGTGGTGGGCGTGGTCGGAGCACTACTGGTGGCCGCGGCTCTGCTCATCCGACGTCGTCGCCCCCGCGGCACCCCCACACCCGATCCGGACGCCTGACCCGCGCCCGGACGGTATGCCGGCACCGCGCCGATCGTGTGCCGTCCGGCAGGCCGACGACCGGCGACCGGCGACCGGCGACCGGCGACCGGCGGAGCCTCACCGATCGGGTCGCGGTCTCGCTCGACGGCGGAGCCGGCTCCCCTCCGGCGAGGTGCCTCGCCACAATCGCGCAGCCGCGCGTGGCCGGCATCACCGTACGGCCGCGTCCGCCCGGAGCACGACGGGGTCGGTCAGGCAAGCGTGGCCAACCGGGTGCGGGCGTATTGGCCGGGTGGGCAGCCGTATTCCTTGGCGAAGGCGAGGACGAAGGCGGAGACGCTGGAGTAGCCGACCCGGCGGGCCACCACGGAGACCGGTTCGGCGACGAGCAGGGCGCGGGCGACGCCGAGACGGAGCAGCGTGCGGCGTCGGGTGAAGGACATGCCGAACTCGCGTACGAAGTCCCGCTGGAGGGTCTTGGGGCTGATGTGCAGGCGTGCCGCCCACTCGTCGAGGCGCGTCGGGTCCGCGGGGTTGTGGGACATCGCGCGGGCGACGGCCCGGGCGAAGCCCTTGCCGTTCGCGCACTCGTCGGCGATGTCCGCGGCGAGCGGGGCCAGGTCGCGCAGGATGCGGGTGCGGGCCTCCAACGCTCGGCGCTCGTCGTAGCCGGGAGTGGCGATCTCCTGGACGAGGCGCTCCGCCTCCGGGCCGATCGCGACGTGGCCGGTGCGCAACCCGGCCAGGGATTCGGGCACTTCGCGCAGGCAGATCCGGTAGACGGTCTGCCGGTCGGCGGCGCGTACCTCGTGGCTCACCGCCTGTTCGGCCCAGAAGCCCTCGCCGGGCGCCGTGAACCAGGACCGGCCCCCGTGTACGGCCGAGAGCATGCCGTCCGGTGACCAGTAGAGCTGGTGCACGAGGTCGTTGCGGACGGCCCCGAACCCCAGGGGACCGGCCGTGCGGTAGTGCAGGACGAGGATGCCCGCGGGTTGCCCGAGCCCATACCCGAACGCGTCGCAGGCGATCGGGTCTCCGCCCACATCCTGTCCTCTGATCGACATCGGGTGACCTTTCCGGACAACCATCAAGACTCAGGTGAGGCTAGCCTAAGTTCGCCGCGCCGACCGATTGGGGCGCCAAGACCTGTTCGACCCGAAGGAATGCTTATGTCCGTTCGTCCGCTACTCCGCCTCGTCTCGGCCGGCCTGGCGGCCGTGACCGCGACCGCCCTCCTGGCGGGCTGCGGCTCCGATTCCGACAGCGGCACGGGTGGAAAGAGCGGCGCCACGAGGGTGATCGCCGCCGACAACGGACAGATCACCGTCCCCGTGAGCCCCAAGCGCGTCGTCGCGACCGGTTACGCGGTGCCGGTGCTGATCGAGGCGAACGCTCCCCTGGTCGGCATATCCACCTGGCCGCGCGGTCTGGGCCTGATGACCGGGCCCGAGCGCACGACGTACGACAAGCTGCACAAGATCGGCGGCGCGACCGCCAAGGAGACCAACTACGAGGCCATCGCCGCCGCGAAGCCCGACATCATCATCATCGGCGTACCCAGGCCGGTGCTCGGCGAGTTGGACCTCAAGCGGCTGGGATCGATCGCGCCCGTGGTCGCCATCGGCCCCAGCCTGCCATCCGCGTGGCGCGAGTTGTCGGCACGCCAGGCCGACGCCGCGGGCCGTGCGGGCCACACCGAGGAGACCCGGAACACGTACCGGAAGCGGGCCGACGAGCTGAAGGCCAAGTACGCGGCTGCCGTCGGCGGCCTCAGGGTCGGCCACCTCGGCGCGTACAACGAGAACTCCCAGGGCACCTTCCAGCGCGAATTCGCCGGCTCGTGGGGCACGAACATCGCGCAGGACATCGGCCTCGACTACTACGGCACGGTCAAGAAGAAGAGCGGCGGCTCCTCCGACGTCTCGGAGACGCCGTCCATCGAGGAACTGCCGGCGAGCCTGGGCGAGGCCGACGTGATCACCTACACCGTCCAGGACGACGGCACCCCGAGCGCGGGCGTGCAGTACGTCCTCGACTCGCCCCTGTGGAAGAACCTGCCCGCGGTCAAGGCCGGGAAGGCCTTCCCGATCCGCTACACGGCGGCGGTGACGTACGCACAGGCCCAGCGCACACTCGACGCCGTCGACCAGGCGCTCGCCCCGCTCCTGGCCCGGTGACGGAACCCTCGCCCCTCGTGGACCGGTGATCGAAAACCCCCTCGGCCCGGTGATCGGAACCCCCGCGTCCCTCCCGGCCCAGTGATCGGAACCCCGTGCGCATCGAACGAGACAACCCCGCCCCGCGCGTCGCCGCCCACCACGCGAACGGCGAAGGCATCGCCAAGATCGGCTACCCGATCGCCATCCGCACCGTCACGCTGCTGCGCAAGCACTACGTGACCACGTCGGTGCTGCGCCTGACGGTCGGCGGCCCGGGCCTGGACGGCTTCCACACCTACCAGGCCGACGACCACTTCAAGATCGTCTTCCCGGACGCCGACGGCACGATGCGGCTGCCCGTCCCCGACGACGAACAGTCGCTGACCTGGCCGCGCCCGTCGCCGACCAGCCGCCGCTACACCGCGCGACGCTACGACGCCCAGGCGCGCGAACTCGACATCGACCTGGTCATCCACCCGGGTGGCGTGGCCTCGGACTGGGCGGTCGCCGCCGCACCGGGCGCGGATGTCGTGATCGCCGGGCCACCCGGGGCGAAGTCGTTCCCGCACAACTACGACCACTACGTCTTCGCGGTCGACACGACCGCGCTGCCGGCGGCGGCGCGCTGGCTGGAGGAGTCGCCGCGGGACGTCTCGGCGCACCTGGTCGTCGAAACGGCGCACGCCGACGAGCACCGCTATCCGCTCGCCGCGCGCGACGGCGTACGGGTGACGTGGCTGGCGCAGGGGGGTGGTGCGTCCCGGCTCGCCGAGACCGTACGCGCCTTGCCGCTTCCCGCCGGACGGACCTTCCTGTTCGCCGCCGGCGAGGCCGACGACATCAAGCCGCTCCGCGCGTGGGCCAAAGGTCGCCTCGACGCCCTGTTCACCGGTTACTGGAGGCGCGGTGTCGCCGGTCTCGAAGACTGAGTCGCCGGTCTCGAAGACCGAGTCTCCGGTCTCGAAGCCTGCCGCGCCCCAGGTCCTGCTGCTCGTCGGGGCGGTCGCCCTGCTCGCCCTGGTCTGCGGCCTGAGCCTGGCCCTCGGGGCCAGGGCGATCCCACCCGGCGACGTCTGGCGGGCCCTCACCGACCCCTCCGGCGCCGATACCGACCTGACGATCCGAGAGATCCGGGTCCCCCGCACGATCCTGGCGATCTGCGTGGGTGCGGCGCTCGCGACGGCCGGCGCGCTGACCCAGACGCTGACCCGCAACCCATTGGCCGAACCGGGCCTGCTGGGGATCACGTCGGGCGCCGGGTTCGCCGTCACCGTGGGCACCACGACCGGGCTGACCGGAAACCAGGGCGTACAGGTGTCCCTCGCCCTCGTCGGCGCGCTGATCGCCGGCGTCCTGGTGTACGCGGTCGGCCGTACGTCGCCCCTGCGCCTGGTGTTGGCCGGTGTCGCGCTGGCCTCCGTGCTCACGGGTGTGTCCATGTCGCTGCGCATCCTGGATCCGGACGCGTTCGACCACTACCGGTTCTGGAGCGTCGGCTCCCTCGCGGGCCGCGAACAGGCCCCGCTCCTGCTGCCGGTGCTGCTGATCCTGCTTGCCCTGGTCGGCGCGTCGGCGCTGACCGGAGCGCTGAACACGCTGGCCCTGGGGGAGGACGTGGCGCACGGCCTCGGCGCCCGGGTGAACCGAACCCGCGTCGCGGTGCTGGCCGTCGTCACGCTGCTGGCCGGCACCGCAACCGCCGTCGCGGGACCGATCGCCTTTCTGGGCCTGATGGTTCCGCACATCGTGCGGCGCGCGGCGGGCGGTTCGGTGCCTTGGCTCCTGGCGTACAGCGCGCTGCTGGGGCCGATCCTGCTGCTGGCCTCCGACATCACGGGTCGACTGCTGCTGCCCACCGGCGAGGTCCCGGTGGCGGTCGTCACCGCCTTCTTCGGTGCGCCGGTGCTCATCTGGGCCGTGCGGCGCTACGAAGGGACCACGTTGTGACGATGGATCACGTTGTGACGGGGGCCGGTCCGGTGACGGGGGCAGCCCGGTGACAGGGGACCACCTCGTGTCCGAGACGACGAGGACCCGCCCGCCGACCACCGGCACCGTCCCGTCGGCGCCGAGAGCGGAGCCGTCGTCCCGGCGAACCGCCTTCGGCCGCGCCTGTCATGCCCTTGACCGGACCCGTCGTGCTCTCGGCCTGGAGCCGCGTGCCGTGGCCGGCAACGCCGTACTGCTCCTGCTGCTTCTGCTGTTCGCGGGGGCGGGCCTGTGCCGGGGCGACACCTGGAGCAGCCCACAGGCGGCGGCCGACGGCCTCACCGGCCACGGCGATCTCTCCGTCGTCGTACGCGAGTGGCGCCTGCCGCGCGTCGTCGCGGCAGTCCTGTTCGGTGCGCTGCTGGGTTGCGCCGGCGCGGTGTTCCAGAACCTGACCCGCAACGAACTGGGCAGCCCGGACGTGATCGGCCTCGATGTCGGTTCGTACACCGGCGCGCTCATCGTGATGGTCGTCATCGGCGGAACGACCACCCCCACCGCCCTCGGATCCGTCGTCGGCGGGCTGCTGACCGCCGTGGTGGTACTCACCCTCTCCACCCGATCCGGATTCGGCGGCCATCGGCTCATCGTCATCGGCATCGCCGTGAACGCGATGCTCACCGCGGTCAATTCGTGGATCATCCTGCGTGCCGACCTGGACGTGGCGATCGCCGCCGAGATGTGGAACGTCGGTTCGCTCAACGGCGTGGACTGGGCCGACCTGAACGTGGCGTTCGTCGCCGCCGCGATACTCGCGGTGTTGCTCGTCCTGAATTCGCGGGCGACACAGCAGGCCGCGCTCGGTGACGCGATCGCCGTGACGTCGGGCGTCCGTCTGCGGCAACACCGTCTGCTGGCGGTCGTGGCCGGAGCCGGCTGCACGGCCACGGTCACCGCGATCACGGGACCGATCGCGTTCGTCGCGCTCGCCGCTCCGCACCTGGGCCGTGCGGCCACCCGGTCCCCGGGCATCCACTTCGTCCCCGCCGCGCTCACCGGCTCCGTACTGCTCCTGAGCGCCGACCTGATCGCGCAGAGCCTGCTCGCGCCGGTGACGCTACCGGTCGGCGTGGTGACCACGGCGATCGGCGGCGCGTATCTCCTGCTGTTGCTCCTCAAGGAAGTCAAACGACCGTGACCGCACGCCTGACCGCGCAGGACATCACCCTCACGTACGGCGACCGCACGGTGTCGGCGAACCTCAGCCTCGACATACCCGACGGTGCCTTCACCGCGATCATCGGCGCCAACGCCTCGGGGAAGTCGACGCTATTGCGGGCGTTCGTGCGGCTGTTGCGGCCGTCCGCCGGAACGGTCCTGCTCGACGGACGCGACGTCCACGGCTACCGCCCCAGGGACATCGCGCAGGAAATCGCTTTTCTGCCACAGGATTTGGCCGCCCCGGAGAACATCATGGTCCGCCAACTGGTGGACCGCGGACGCTTCCCGCACCGCTCGCTGCTCTCGGTGCGCACCGCGGCCGACACGCGGGCGGTCGAGGAGGCGATGGCCGCCGCCGGCGTGGGCGACCTCGCGGACCGGCAGGTCGCACGGCTCTCCGGCGGACAGCGCCAACGGGTCTGGGTCGCGATGGTGCTCGCGCAACAGACGCCCTACGTGCTCCTGGACGAACCGACGACCTTCCTCGACCTGGCCCACCAGTACCAGTTGCTCCGCCTGCTGGCCGCGCTCCGCGACGACGGCCGAACCATCGTCGCGGTGCTCCACGACATCAACCAGGCCTGCCGGTTCGCGGATCACATCGTGGCGATGAAGGACGGCCGGGTCCGCGCCGAGGGGTCGCCCGCCGACATCGTGGACGCCGCCCTGATGGCGGACGTGTTCGGCCTGCCCAGCCTTGTCGTGCCGGATCCCGTGACGGGGACGCCTCTGGTGGTGCCGACGGTTTGACGTATTGCGCGGTGGACCGGGCTCGTTACGGGATTCGCCACTGTTGGTATTTGTTGCCGGGAGTGCAGGCGACGACCGAGAGGGCCTTGCCCGCGCCGTTGTTGGTCAGGCAGTTCTGGCCCATGTAGTCCTTGATGTAGACCGCGCCCGCGGTGGGGGCCCCGGCGAGGCGCCAGTTGGTGGAGTAGCCAAAGCCGACGGCGAGTTCGGGACGTTCGGCGTTGCCGTACGGCTGGCCGAGGGCGGGGCCGTCGAGGTTGCAGGTGCTGAAGGTGTCCCAGGTGGAGACCGTGTGCACCCAGCCGTACTGCGGGTGGCCGCCCATGACCACCTCCTTGCCGCCGCCCGGGCCGTCGGCGACGAGGCCGATCCGTTGGCCGTCGGCGACGCTGGTGATGGCGCCCCAGCGTTCGCCACCGCAACCCTGGGGGACGCTCTGGGCCGGGGGCGGAGTGGACGCGGGCGGCTTCTGTTGGTTGCCGCCGCTGTTGCCTCCGCCGCCGGGCGATCCGGCGCCACCGGACGCGGAGCCGTTGGCGCCGCCGTTGCCGGGCCCGGGGGGCGGCACGGCGCCGCCCGGGCCGGCGGTGCCCTGGGATGCGCCGGTCCCGCCCTGTGCGGTGCCCGGCGCCTGGGTGCCGGCGGTGTTCGTACTCGGGGTGCCGGTGGCGGCGCCTGTGGGCGGCACCGACGTTGCGCCCGGATCGCCCTGCGCTCCGGCCGGGACCTGGACTCCGGATACGACCGGTTTCGCGTTCGGGGTGTCGTAGCTCGGGTCGGACCCGCCGCCGAAGGGCTTGACGTACAGGACGGTGGCGACGACGCCGGCTATGACACCCAGGACCAGGAGCGCGGCGGCTATACCGTGCCGCTTCCAGGACCCGCCGTTCGCGGGGGTCGCTGTCGCGTCGGGGGTGTCGGTGGCCGACGGCGGGGGTGTCGGAGGATTCGCGTCGATGGCGACGGCATCGGGAACCGCGTCGCGAACGGCGTCGGGAGCGGTCTCCGGAACGGCGTCGGGAACCGCGTCGGGTGTCGAGGGCTCGGCCGTGGGCGGGACCTGTTTCACCGGCGTGACCTGCTCCGCCGAACTGCTCTCCGCGTCCCCCTCGTCGGTCGCCTCGTCGGTCGCCTCGTCACTCCGAGTCGGGTCGACCTCGAGAGCCTTGCTCGCGGCACCGGCACTTCCACCGCCGACCGCTCCGCTCCCAGCCGCCCCGCTCCCAGCCGCCCCACTGACCGCCGCGGCACCGGCGGCCACCACCGCGGCAGCCGACCCACCCGTCATCGCCGCGCGAGCCGCCACCGCCATCGCCGCCGCGTCGGCGTATCGATCCTGCGGATCCTTGGCCAACGCCTTCGCGACGAAAGCGCGGACCGCCTCGGGGAACTCCTCCGACAACTCCGGCGCCGGGTCCCTGATGTGCTTGAGCACCACTTCGAAGACCGCGTCCCCGGTGAACAGCGCTTTCCCGGCTATGAGTTCATAGCAGACGACGCCGATCGCATACTGGTCGGACGCCGGCACCGCGCCGCTCCCCCGGGCCTGCTCGGGAGCTATGTACCGAGCCGTGCCGAGCACCGAGTGCGACGCGGTGAGCCTGGTGTCGGCCGTGGACTGCGCGATCCCGAAATCGGTGACGGTCACCCGGTCGTCGGCGCCGATCATCAGGTTGGACGGCTTGACGTCCCGGTGCACGATGTCGCGCAGATGTGCCGCGTGCAGTGCGTCCAAGGCTTGGGCGGCGATGCCGAGCACCCGATCGACGGGCATCTCCTCGGCATCGCTGTCGGCCAGGACCACGTCCAACGGGCGACCACCGACGAGTTCCATGACGATGTACGCGACGCGCGGATCCGACCCGCTCTCCCCATAGTCGTGCACATCGACGATGCCGGGGTGGTCGAGCGCGGCCAGAACCTTCGCCTCACGCCGAAACCGCTCGGCGAACTTGGCATCGGCCAACAGCGAGGGCAGCAGGATCTTCACCGCGACCGACCGTTCGAGCACGCGGTCCTCGGCCCGCCACACCTCGCCCATGGCCCCGCCGCCCAGCAACTCGGCGAGTGCGTACCGGCCGCCCAGCACCGTGCCCGAACCCCACATGCCCGTTCCCCCATAGGCTTCAGCGTTCCCGCCCGTCGGCGACGCGCGCAGTCTGCCAGGGGATCCAGGGCTCCAAGGAAACCGAAGCACCCCCGGCAGGCGATCATTTCATCGCACCGCACCCCCACGGTCCGCCGGGATCCCCTCACTCGGTCCGTCGTACCCGCCTGCGTGGCTCAGGTGTTCGTCGTACGGAGCCAGGTCAGGACTGCCAGGACTCGGCGGTGGTTGGTGGGGGATGGGGGGAGGCCGAGCTTGTCGAAGATGGCGGTGATGTGTTTCTCGACGGTGCCGGGGGTGAGGGACAGGGTTTGCCCGATGGCGCTGTTGCGATGGCCTTCGGCCATGAGGGCGAGGACTTCGCGTTCGCGGGGGGTGAGGGCGGCCAGCGGGTCGCGGCGGTGGCGGCGGGTGAAGAGGGCGGAGACGACCTCGGAGTCGAGGACGGTGCCGCCGGCCGCGACGCGGGTCAGGGCGTCGGAGAGATCGTCGAGGCGGGAGACGCGGTCCTTGAGCAGATAGCCGACACCGCCGCCGTCGGCGAGCAGGTCTTCGGCGTAGGACTCCTCGACGTACTGGGACAGGACCAGGATGGCGGTGCCGGGTACTTCGCGGCGGATCCGCAGGGCCGCGCGCAGGCCCTCGTCGGTGAAGGTCGGCGGCATCCGCACGTCGACCACGGCGACATCCGGGCGATGCGCGGTGACCGCCTCGACCAGCGCGGGACCGTCGCCGACCGCCGCGACCACCTCGGCGCCGATCTCCTCGAGCAGCCGGACCAGGCCCTCCCGCAACAACATCGAGTCCTCGGCCAACACCACCCGCATCAATACTCCCCCGCTCCACTCGCCAAGACCCCGGTTGTGCCGGGGTCGACCCGCCCGACCGCCCGATCATCGGTCGCGACCACTCGCGCCGATGCTCCCTGATCAACGTTCCCGGACTCCACTCGACAAGGCCCCGGCCGTGCCGAGGATCAACCGGCCCGACCGCCCGATCCCCGGTCGCGACCACTCGTGTCGAGGCTCCCCGGTCAGTGTTCCCCGACTCCGCTCAGGGGGACCTCGGCGGTGAGCGTGGTCGGTCCGCCCGGCGGGCTGTGTACGTCCAGTCGGCCCTCGACCGCGGCCAGCCGGTCGATCAGGCCGGCCAGGCCGTGCCCCTTGCCGGGGTGTGCCCCGCCACACCCGTCGTCGCGGACGCTGATGAACAGGGCTCGTTCGTCCACCGTCACCGTCACCTCACAGCGGTCGGCCCGGGCGTGCTTGGCGACGTTGGTCAGGGCCTCGGTGACCACGAAGTACGCGGTGTTCTCCACCGCCGCGGCGAACCGTCGTCCCCGGGGCAACTCGGTGGTCAGCTCGACCGGCACCGGACAACGCGCCGCCGCCGCGGTCAGCGCCGGGGCCAGGCCCCGGTCGGCCAGGATCGGCGGCGCGATCCCGCGGGAGAGGGCACGCAGTTCGGACAACGCCTCGTGGCTCTGCGAGATCATCTCGGCCACCAACGGCCTGGCCCGATCCGGATCGTCGTCCAGCCGACGCGCCACCGTCTCCAGGTCCATGGTGAGCCGCACCAGGCGCTGCTGCGGGCCGTCGTGTAGGTCCCGCTCCAGCCGGCGCAGCGTCTGTGCCTCGGCCGCGACCGCGCTGCGGCGTCCGAGCGCGAGTTGTTCGGTCCGAACCTGCAAGGCGGCCGTCTCGTCGGTCAACAGCCCGCGCGCGAGCCCGGCCTGGACCGCCACGAGCGCGCGCACCAGCGGCACCGCCGAGGCGAGCAACAACACGCCGATCCCGGTGTTGAAGGCGATGTCGGCCGCCCGCGAGGAGATGCCGAACATCAGATCCAGGAGTCCCGTGGTGTCCGGGTCGCGCGGAATCGACCACGACCACACGACGTAGAGCAGTTCGCCGAGGCCGCCCACCGTCCAGGTCACCGCGAGACAGAAACTCACCACGCGCAGCGGGAACGACACCAGTGCGTGTGCCAGGTCCCGCCAGGACTGCGGGTCGCGCAGCGCGCGCAGTCCGGCCTTGAACCCCTCGCCCGCCGGTTCCCGGTATGCGTGCGGCGGCAACACCCGGCCGGTGACCGCCGCCACCCGCCGGCGCTCGATCTCGGCGAAGTGCCGTGCCGCCGCGAGCGTCGCGACCAGGATCGGTACGCCGAGCAGGACCACGAAGGTCACCGCTCCCGCCGCGAATCCGGCCAGTAGGACGACGAACGCCGCCAGTCCGATCGGCAACCCGGAGAGTACAAAGCCCAGTTGCCGGCCGAACCGCCCGGCACCGCGGCCGGCCACCGCCGGAGTGGCCGTCGGCTCGAAGGATGCGGTCGACTCGATCATGAGCCCATCCTGCCCACCCCGGACGACCGCGCCCACCCGGTATTCCCGACGCCGAGGGTAGGGCACACCCCCACACGCGACCGGCCACGCCGACGCACGAGGCGCGGGACCGGCCTCCGAACGGTGTGGCTCGACGAGCCGGCTCGATACCTCGGCCGGTCGGCTCGTCGCCTCAGCCCGCCGGCTTGATGTTCTGGTTGGCGTGGAACAGGTTGTGCGGGTCGTACCTGTGCTTGATCCCGCCCAGCCGCTCGTAGTGGTCGCGATACGTCGCCTCCACCCGGTCACGGCTCTCGTCCGCGCCGATGAAGTTGACGTACGCACCGCCCATCGAGTGCGGGTGCAGGTCCTGCCAGTAGTCGACGCACCACCGCCGGACGGTCTCGGCGTTGGCCGGGTCCGGATCGATGCCGGCGATCACGCCGGACCACCGGGCGTCCCGGTAACCCCACGCGGTGTCCTCGGCGTCGACCCGATGGGCGGCCCCGTCGACCGGGTAGAGGTGCATCGTGGACAGCGCGGTGGGCAGGTTCTCCGCGTGCTTGGCGTGTACGTCGATCGCGTCGTCCGAGATCGCGTCGAAGAAGTCGCCGCGCCAGTACCACTGCAGACCGGCGGGCATCAGTTCGTCGAACATGCTCTGCAACGCGGGGTAGGGCATCGGCGCGGTGAAGTGGAAGGCGGGCGGGCCCGGTTCGTGGACCGGTGCGAGGGCCTTCTCGGCGGCCTCCGGATCCCCGGTCCAGCACCACACGACGCCGCACATCTTGCGGCCGTGGATCTCCTCCGGGAACGGAGGACCCGGCGGGACCGTGAGCGCCGCGAAGAACCCGTTCAGGTCATCGGCCGCCTGTGGCAGGAACTCGCGGTACCAGCGCAGCACTTCGCCTGTGCGCTCGACCGGCCACAGGGTGACCCCGACGACCACGGTGTCCACCGGGTGCAGGCGGAAGCGGAACGAGGTGACGACGCCGAAGTTGCCGCCACCGCCGCGCAGGGCCCAGAACAGGTCCGGGTGCTCGGACTCGCTCGCGGTCAGGAAGCTGCCGTCCGCCAGCACCACGTCCGCGGCCACCAGACTGTCCATCGTCAAGCCGTACTTGCGGGTGAGGTGGCCGTGCCCGCCGCCGAGGGTCAGGCCCCCGACGCCGGTCGTGGACATGATTCCGGCGGGTATGCCCAATCCGAAGGCGTGCGTGGCGTGGTCGAGGTCGGCGAGCAGACTGCCGCCGCCGACCCGGGCCGTCCGGGCCACGGGGTCCACACGTACCCAGCGCATCGGCGTCAGATCCAGGGTCACCGCGTCGTCGACCACGCACAGGCCACCACCGCTGTGCCCGCCGCCGCGGACCGCGAGTTCGAGGTCGTGCTCGCGGACGAAGTCGACCGCGGCCATCACATCCCCCGCGTCCGCGCACCGCACGATGGCGGCCGGGCGCCGATCGATCATCGCGTTGTAGATCCGGCGTGCCGGGTCGTAGTCGGGGTCCTGTGGATCGATGACCGGGCCGCGCAGCGCGCCGCGCATGTCTTCGAGGGTGTTGCCGTCCATGAGCATCTCCCTGACGGGACGCGGACCGCAAACCCGCCCGGCCTTGCCCTGGCCGACCCTCGGTAAGCAATCGTGCGCCACTACCCCGGCGTCGCTGTGGCCTGCAGGCCGGCCGAACGCCGCAGGGCTTACCCATCCAGCCTCTCGCCGAGCGCACGGCGGCGCAATTTCGCACCGCGCCGGGGCCGTCGCCGATCGGCCGGTGATGCCGGCGCAAAACCGCCGGCCCGATCGGTGGGCGGGTGATGGAGTAGGGCCATGACGAGTCTGCGTGACACCGCCTTGACCTTCCGCGCTCTGCACACCAGTGCCGCGCCCCTTGCCCTCGCCAACGTCTGGGACGCGGCCGGCGCCCGACTCGTGGCCGACGCCGGAGCGAGCGCGGTCGCCACCACCAGCGCCGGGGTCGCCTGGGGCCTGGGCGCGGCCGACGGCGATCGGCTCGGCCGCGAACGGGCCCTCGAACTGATCGCACGCGTGGTGGCCGCGGTCGACGTCCCGGTCACCGCCGACATCGAGAGCGGCTTCGGCGAGGACCCGGAAGGCGTCGCCGAGACCATTCGCGGGGTGCTGGCCGCGGGCGCCGTCGGGGTCAACCTGGAGGACGCGCTGCACACCGGTTCCGTACCGCTGCGGACGCCGGTCGACCAGGCCGAGCGGATCGCCGCCGCGCGGGCCGCCGCGGACGCGGCGGGCGTACCACTGTTCATCAATGCCCGGCTGGACACCTACCTCCGCGGCGTCGGCGACGGCCCGGCCGAGCGACTGCGCGAGACGCTCGATCGGGCGACCGCCTATCTCGCGGCCGGCGCCGACGGCATCTTCGTCCCCGGCGTCACCGACCCGGCCACCGTGGCCACCCTCGCCGAGACCCTGCCCGCCCCGCTGAACGTGCTGGTCGGCCCCGGCGCACCCTCCGTGGCCGAACTCGGCAAACTCGGCGTGGCCCGGGTCAGCCTCGGCTCGGCCATCGCCGAGGCCGCCTACGCCGTGGTCCGCCGCTCGGCCCGCGAACTGTTCGAGACCGGCACGTACAGCTCGCTCACCGACACGATCCCCTACGGCGACCTGAACGCGCTGCTGGCCCGCTGATCACACCCTCGCCGTGCCGGTGGAGCACAGCCGCACGCTGCACACCGCGATCGCGCACAGCGCCTACGTCGAGATCGACTCGGGGCACGTGGTGATGTTCGAGAAGCAGGAGGAGTTCGTCGCGCACGTGCGCGACTTCGTCTCCGCCGCGTGAGGCGTCCGGGCCCGCCCGGTGAGGCGTCCGAGCCCGCCCGGTGAGGTATTCGAGCCCGCTCCGCGCGGCATCCGAGTCCGCTCCCGCCGAGCCGGGTGGTCCGCTTCGGTCGACCACCCGGTCGGGGCCACCCGCGCGGCCGGGCGCCGACCCGATCCACCCGCGAACGCCTCGTCGCCGGGCCGATCGCGGGAAAACCCGCAGACCCCGCAGCCTGTCGCGACCCACAATGTGAAACCCGGACCGACCGGGCGACGGGGGTGACGACATGGGCGACGCGGTGCACGATCTGCTGTGGCATACCGGTCCCGAGGTCGGCGCCGAGCTGATCGACCGGCTCGGGGCCCCGGCGCCCGACTCACCCGACACCGGGCCTCGGGCCCAAGGTGCGACACCTCCGCCGCTGATCGCGTACCGGCTGCGCCACGGCGTCGCGGCCGGCCTGGTCGGACGACACGGGAAGGGCCGTCGACCCGGCAACCCCGAACTGCTGCTGCGGCTGCTCGAACGCGACGATCCCGAGCTCAACGCGACCCTGTACCGGGAGAGCGAGTGGGCCGGCCTGCGCCGCGCGATCCTGAGCCAACGGGCGCACCGCCCCGGCGCCCCCGCCGACGCGCTGGTCCCGCTGGATCCCACGCTGCGTACCGAGCTGACCACCACCACCCACTACGCCCACCTCGAACCCGCCCTGTGGGCGCGCGACCCCGACCTCGCCCTGTGGGCCCTGCTCGCCCACCCGAACCCCGAACCGCTCGCCGCGCTCGCGGCCAGGATCACCCTCCTGAAGGCCGGCCAGACCGCCCGGCTGCGCACCGTGTCCCGACTGACCCGACACCCGCTGCCGGCAGACCTGTCTCCCGCGCTGCGGCGCGAACTCGGCGGCGCGCACATGCTCCGGGACCTCCCGAAGTACCTGGCGAAGCAACTCTCCCCCGAAACGCTGGTACGCCGGGCACGCGGCACCACCACCGTCGGTCGGGCCCGGAGCGTGGTGGCCGGCGTGCCGGTCCCGGACTGGTCCGCGGTCGCCGCCGCGCATCGGGCCGAACCGCTGCCGTGGCACGCCGTGGCCGTGTTCGCCGAGCACCCGCGCTGCCCCCCGGAACTGCTCATGGAGTTCACCGGGAAGTACCCGCAGACGATCGAGGTGATCCCGGTGCCGCCGGCCGAACTGCTGGCCGCGTGCGTCGCCGAGGGCAGTGACAGCCGGACCAAGACCGTGCTGCTGCGCCGGCTCGCGACGAGCACCGCCGACCTCGGCGAACTGCTCGCGGTACGCCCGGCCCGGCTGTTGCTCACCGCGCTCGACCAGGGCCCGGTGTCGGCCGTCGCGACCCAGGCCGAACTCGCGTACGTGCTCGGCCGGACGCTGCGCGCGCACCTGGACCGCACCGGACCGGCGCTGTGGCCTGCCCTGTACACCGCACTGCCCACCCTGAACGCGCCGATCCACGAGCTGTTCGCCGAAGCCGAAGCAACAGCGACGGCGACGGCGGAGACGAAAGCAGAAGCGAAAACACGAAAGGCAGCAACGGCAGCCGCCGCACCCACCCCCACGCCCCTCCCCCGCCCCGGACGCCAAGCCGCCTGGGCCTACACCGTCCTGATCGACCTGGCCGGCACCGCCGACGACGCCACCGCCTTCCTCGACGACGCCCACCTCGCCCCGCTCGCCGGCACCGGGACGCTGCCCGCGTTCCTCGCCGAGCGGCTCGCCGGGATCGGCGGCCCGATCACCCTGCGCGTGCTCGCGGGCAACCCGCACACCCCGCGCGCCATCCTGGACCGACTCGCCGGCCACGCCGACCCGGCGATCACGGCCGCCGTGTACCGCAACTCACGCGCGACCGACGCGCAGCGCCGACTCGTGCTCGCCGCGCCGGAGTTGGACCCGACACTGCGTCGGGAACTGCTGTCCACCGACGATCCGGTCCTGCTGCGCACCCTGCTCGCGGCTCACGATCCGGGGCTGTTGCGCGCGCTCGCGCTGCGCGACGACCCACCCCTCGACCGCACGAACATCCGCACCCAGGACGCGCGCACGCTCGCCGGCCGGGTGCTGCGCCTGCACGCGGCGCTGCGCCTGGCCGAGACCTCGGGCGTGCCGGCGCTCGCGTCGCTGCCCGAGAATCCGGAGATCACCGACGCGTTGCGCACCGGACGCACGGATCCGCTGCGCGCCGCGCTCGCCGAGTCGGCCCAGACGAGCCTGCGCGCGCTGGAGTCGGTCCGGGAGTGGGAACAGCACAGCCGGCTGCCCAAGTCGGAGCTCACCGCCGCCCTGATCGATCCGGCCCCGGACTGGCCGGCCTTGACCGAAGCCGTGCGGGCCGGCCGGTTGTGCGCGTGGATCCGCGGGGCGCTCGGCCGACGCCCCGACGTGAGCGAGCCGTTCGCCCGGGCCGTGGCCGAGCGGGACCCGACCGGACGTCACCTTTCGCCACACCACGACGTGCCCGCCGGCGCGCCCGGTCGGACCCACCCGTACCGGCCGCACGTGATCGCACTACTCGACAGCGGCGCGCTGACCGTCGAGCGCCTGCTCGCCGAGACACCCGCCGTCGAGGTGCTCGACGCCGCGCCCGGTTGGCCGCGGCTGGCCCGGGTGGTGGCCAGGCACCTGCGCGAACACCTGGGCACCGACACCCGGGCGTGGGTGGTGGCCGCACATTTGGCCCGGGGCGACGTGGAGCCGACCCTGATCGAACTGGCCGCGACCTCGTCTGCGGCCGCCGGCGGCGCCCCGGACCGGCCGAGCGACTGTCGGTCGGCACTGGGATCATCGAACGACACCGAGGGGAGGTGACGAACGTGGCGTACGGCGAACGCGCCCCGCAGGCGCCGATCGTGAGCCTGACCGACCGCCGGGCGCTGGAGGCCTGGCGACCGGCCGACGACGAGGTGATCGCGCGGGCCCGCAAGCTCAAGGAAGAGGCGCTGCTCGACTTCGGCATGGAACTGTCGGTCATCGCCTCGTGGTTGTACACCAAGTGCCACCACCACATCCCGACCACCGCGATCGACACCGCGGCCGTGATGGCCTCCGGCGACGGCACCTGCCTGCTCCTGTACAACCCCCAGTTCTTCTGCGATCTGGGCCTGGACGGCGTGAAGTTCGTGCTCTTCCACGAGGCCCGGCACCTGATCCAGCGACACCTGTTCGCCGAGTCCGAGCTGCGTGCCGACCCGGTGTTCACGCTCGCGGCCGAGGTGACCATCAACCACGTCGCGATGACCCGTCTGGGCCGCAGCACGCTGCCGATCCTGCGCCGGACCGACCCGGACACCGGCGCCTCGATCGAGGACCCCACCGGCGTCGACCCGCGCAAGGTCCACCGCTCGTACGTCGAGGACCTCACCGACCAGGGCCTGGAGGCGCTGTCCTACGACGACTTCGTGGACACCGACGCGACGGTCTACGCCGAGCTCAAGCGGATGAAGCACCCGCCGGTGCCGCCCCCGCTGTGTGTGCACGTGATCCTGGGCGAGGGCACCGGAAACGGCGACGGCATGGACGGCGAGACGGTCGGCCGGGTGGCCTCGGAGGTGCTGCGCAGCGTCCTGCTCGCCGCCCGTCGAGGCGAGCGGCTGGCCCGACAGGAGTTGCTCGACCTGCTCGCGCGCACCGACGGCGCCACCGACCGGGCCTCCAAGCTGTGGGGCGATTTGGGCGCGGGCTTCCTGCGCGGCGAGACCCAGCGCACTCGCCGGGTCGAGTGGTGGCAGCAGTGGCTGGTGGACGTACTGGCGTCCAAGCTGCGTGAGGGCGAGCGCCTGGTCTATCCGAAGAAGCGCGGCGCCCTGCTCGCCGCCCTCGGCCACGACCCGATGCTCGCCCGGCGCGGCCTGGAGCGCACCAAGGTCGTGGTGATCGCCTACGACACCTCGGGTTCGATGCCCGACCAGGTGGTGAGCTGGCTGACCGAGCTGGTCGGCAAGGCCGAAGGCGTCGAGACGCACTGGCTCAGCTTCGACGGCACGGTGATGCCGTTCAAGCCGGGCGAGCGGGTGCTGGGCGGCGGCGGCACCAACTTCCAGAACGTGGCCGACTACGTCGAGGGCCGACTGGCGATCGAGGGATCGGGCCGCTTCGAGGAATCGGTCGACGCGGTGGTGATGCTCACCGACGGTTACGCGCCGCCGATCACCCCCGCCGACCCGGACAAATGGATCTGGTTGATCACCGAGGGCGGGGACGACTGGCCGGAGCGGCACCACCCGCCCATGGACTGTCATCGCGTCGTCACCGGCGACCACTGATCCGGGGTCCGTCGATGCCGACGCGCCTCGCCGAAGAGCCCTCCGCAGCACGCCGTGCGCAGCACCCGGAAGGAACCATGACGATCACCGCCGACACCACGCGCGCCGGACGCCCCGCGGCCGAGCCCAAGTGGAAGGCCACCGCCACCTACCCCGAACGCCCCAAGGGCTGGAAGGGCGTGTCCAAGCTGGAGGAGTTCATCGACGCGATGATCGACCTCGGCCAGACCGGCCAGATCTTCGGCGAGCACGGAATCGGCAAGACGGCGACGTTCTTCAGCCACATCCCCGACCGGCACGACGACACGGTCCTGGTCTTCGTACCCGCCGCCAACCTGACCCCCGACGATCTGCTGATCAACGCGCCCGTCCGGGACGAGCGCACCGGGGAACTGGTGCTGCGTCAGTTGATCATGCGTCAACTGCGGCCCGGTAAGCGGTTCGTGCTGCTGATCGACGACGCGTTGCAGGCGGGCGAGACGATCCAGTCGCAACTGATGCAAATAGCCTGCAACTGGACGCTCGGCGAACACGACCTGCGCGAACTGGGCTGCGTGGGCGTCTTCCTCACCGACAACGAGTCGCTGGCCGAGACCGCGACCCGGCGCACCGACCTGGCCATCCTGGACCGGATGGTCACGGTCAAGATCACCGCGACCGACACCGCGTGGCGGTTCAAGCTCGCCGAGCGCTTCGCCGGCACCGACCTGACCCCGGTGTTCCAGGTCTGGACGAGCCTGTCCCCGGCACTGCGCCAACTGGTGTCCCCGCGCACCCTGGAGCACGTGATCGACTGCGCGCTGGCCGGCTTCCCGCTGGTGTGGGGGCTGCCGTTGGTCAACGGCGACCGGCTCGCGCTGACCGAGACCAAGAAGGACGGCTCGCCCGGCCCGGACCGCACCGACGAGGTGCTCGACCGGATCGCCGCGGGCCTGAACGTGCGCAACCCCGACCAGACACCGGACGCGGTGCGCCGGATCGTCCGCGAGGCGATCCACCGCCGCTGGTCGGTGCTGATCCAGGGCCCGCCCGGGTGCGGCAAGACCGAGGTGGTGCGCGACGTGGTGCGCGCCGAACTCGGCCACGACCCGCTCTACTTCTCCCTGCCGGTGACCAACGTCGAGGACCTGTGCGCGCCGGTGCCCACCCCGGACGGCTCGCTGGAGAACCTGCTCGCGGCCAAGTTCACCGATCCCGGCGCCAAGGTGATCGTCTGGGACGAGTACAACCGGCCCAAGGACAAGTCGACCTTCGCCAAGCTGATGGAGGTGACCCAGGAGTGGTCCATCGCGGGCCGCCCGATCCCCGGCCTGCGCGCCCAGATCGCGTTGCAGAACCCGCCGTACCACCTCGGCCGCAAGATGCTCGTCTCGCGCAACAACATCGCGCAGGCGACCCGGTTCACCGCGTCGCTGACCATCCGTCCCGAGGACATCCCGGCCAACGAGTGGTTGATCAGCACCTACGGTCCGGTCGCCGAGACGGTCCTGGAGTGGTGGAAGAACGACATCGACGACGAGGGCCGGGACTGGATCACCAAGCGCACCCTGGAGCGGTTGATCAAGCTGCACAAGCGCGATCTGCCGTTGGAGATGGCCAAGGTCTACCTCGGCGACGGCGAGTACGCGCCGGTGCCGCTGAACGCCCTGGAGGCCCGCTTCGCGGAGAACCCGGCCACCGGCCTGGGTGACATCTCGGCCAATCTGGCCGAGTGGGTGCGGCGGTTGGAGGCGGCCAACGAGGAGTCGGGCGAGGGCACCGACGACACCGACATCGTGCACCAGGTACTGGCCAACGCCGAGTTGAGCCAGCTCCGCGAACACCTGGACACCGTGGCGCAGTTGCTGGCCGGCCTGCCGCCCAAGCTGCGCTCGAGCTACCTGGTCGGCCAGTCCGTGGACAAGCAGCGGTTCTGGATCGAGGCGTTCGCGAAGATGCCGAGGAAGTAGACCCGGGAAAAGCGGTCTCGGAGATCCGGTCCCTGAAAAGCGGTCCCGAGAAGCGGGATCGGCCGAGCCCCGGCCCGCCCGTCAGCGCTTGCGGCGGGCGGTGCCGAACAGGCTGCGGGTGATTTCCCGGCCGATCTGCGTGCCCATCGAGCGCAGCACGGACTTCACCACCGAGTTGCCCATCACCTGCTCGACCATCCCGGACTTGGGCTTCTCCCCGCGCCCGCGCCGGCCCTCCGGCTCGGACTCGGCCGCCCGTTCGGGCACCGCCGCCGACTCCGGTTCGGCCGGCGGCGCCTGAGCTGCCGTCAACTTCTCGTACGCCGACTCCCGATCGACCGCCGTACCGTACTTGGCGAACAGCGGCGATTTGTCGACGACCGCCCGCAGGGCCTCCGCCGGGATCGGGGCCATCAAGGACACCGGGGCCCGCAGCCGGGTCCAGGCCACCGGCGTCGGCGCGCCCTTCTCGCCGAGCACGGTGACCACGGCCTCGCCGGTGCCCGCCTGGGTCAGCACCGCGTCCAGGTCGTAGCCCGAGCGCGGGAACGTGGACACGGTGGCCTTGAGCGCCTTGGCGTCCTCGGGAGTGAACGCGCGCAGCGCGTGTTGTACCCGGTTGCCCAACTGGGACAACACGTCGCCGGGCACGTCCCGCGGCGTCTGGGTGACGAAGAAGATGCCCACCCCCTTGGACCGGATCAGCCGTACGGTCTGGGTGATCGCGGTCAGGAACGCCTTCGAGGCACCGGTGAACAGCAGGTGCGCCTCGTCGAAGAAGAACACCAGGCGCGGCCGATCCGGGTCGCCGACCTCCGGCAGATCGTGGAACAAGTCGGCGAGCAGCCACATCAGGAACGTGGAGAACAACTGCGGCTTGTCCTGCACCGCGGCGAGTTCGAGCACCGAGACCAGACCGCGCCCGTCGGGGGTGGTGCGCAGCAGATCGGCCGTGTCGAAGTCCGGTTCGCCGAAGAACGCCCCGCCGCCGTTGTTGTCCAACGTGATCAGCGCGCGCAGGATCACCCCGGCGGTGGCGGCGGACAGCCCACCGATCGCCTTGAGCTCGGCCTTGCCCTGATCGTCCGTCAGGTACTGGATCACCGCGCGCAGGTCCTTGAGGTCGACCAGTTCCAGCCCCCGCTGATCGGCGAAGTGGAAGATCAGGCCGAGCGAGGACTCCTGCGTCTCGTTCAGGTCCAGCACCTTGGCCAGCAGGGTCGGCCCGAAGTCGGTGATGGTGGCCCGGATCGGCACTCCCGGTCCGATCCCGCCGAGCGCGTAGAACTCGGCCGGGCATCCGGCGGGTTGCCAGTCCTGGCCGACCTCGGCCGCGCGCGCGGCGGTCCGGTCGCTCGGCTCGCCCGGCGCGGAGATGCCGGAGAGGTCGCCCTTGATGTCGGCGAGGAAGACCGGCACGCCCTGTGCGGACAGTTGCTCCGCGATCAGTTGCAGCGTCTTCGTCTTGCCGGTGCCGGTCGCGCCCGCGACCAGGCCGTGCCGATTGAGCACCGCGAGCGGGACGCGTACCGGAGCCTGCGCGTGCGCGACGCCCTCGACGACGGCCGCGCCCAGTTCCAGCGCGGGTCCGGTGAAGGTGTACCCCGCCGCGATGGTCGCGATCGTGTCGTCCTGCTCGCTCATCCGCTCCTCCGCTCGCCGAGATGCGGAAGGCGAATACACCGATAGGACAAGAAATATCCCGATTGCCCCTGCCGATCGGCCATCCGAGCCGGCCCGATCCGCACCCTCCATCCCTCTCATCGGCGCCGGGTGGGGGTTCGGGGACCTCGATCCCGGTAGGCTGAGCCTGTGATCTTCAAGCGGATCGGTGACGGCAAACCGTACCCGGACCACGGGAGGTCGGGTGCCCGGCAATGGGCCGACATCGCCCCGCGGCCCGTGCGTCTGGACCAACTCATCACGACGAAGCGGCAACTCGACCTCGACACGCTGCTCGCCGAGGACTCGACCTTCTACGGCGATCTCTTCGCGCACGTCGTGAAATGGGAGGGCGACCTGTACCTGGAGGACGGACTCCATCGCGCGGTCCGGGCCGCCCTACAACAGCGCCAGGTGCTGCACGCGCGCGTGCTCGAACTCGGCTGAGCGCGCAACCTCGGCGGCCCGATCAGGTGGTCGTCGCGCGTACGGCCCTGCCCCGATACGCAAGGCGCCAGGTCGGCGCTAACCTCGACTCCATGGCGACCGGGATCACGGCCATGCCGTGCAGGAGGAGGACGGGGGCACATCGATGAGCATGCTCACTCCCCGCGGCATGGGAGGCCAGTACAAGATCACTGGCAAGCTGTATCCGCGCATGACGCGGCGCAGGCGACGCATGCCCGTCGTCATCGCGATCGTGGTCGGGCTGGTCGTACTGGCCACGGCCGGCTGGGGCGTGTACCACTTCACGTCCGACGACAAGGACACCAAGGCTGCCGCCTGCCCGTCCCCGACGGCTTCGGCCCCGCCGACCGCCCCGCCCGAGGCGCTGCCCGAGCCCAAGACGATCACGGTGAACGTCTACAACGCGACCAAGCGCACGGGCCTGGCCAAGACCGTCTCCGACGCGCTCAAGGTACGCGGCTTCACCATCGGCAAGGTGACCAACGATCCGCTGAACCAGCCGATCGCCGCGACCGCCGAGATCCGCCACGGCTTCCCCGGCGCCACCCCGGCGAAGGTGGTCGCGGCCCAGGTGGCGGCGAGCACCGACAAGGAGGACCAGCGCACCGACGGCTCGGTCGACCTGGTGATCGGTGACGGGTGGACCGACCTGGCCACCCCGGAGCAGGCCGCCGCGATCCTGGCCCCGCCGCCCCCACCGCCCGCGAGCGCCCCGCCGGGCTGCTGACCACCCGACGACACCCGAAGGCCCCGTCCGAGGGCCTCACCCGCTGCCGCCCCGCACCCGACGAGGGCGGCAGCGGCGCGCCGGGGCCGGCGTCGGTCAGCCGTTGCCGGGCTTGCCGAACTCTTCGATCAGCACGGGATACTGCTCCCCGCCGTGTCCGGCGGCGATCGAGCGGTCTGCCATCGCCTTGAACAACTTCGGCAGCTCGGCGTTGACGCCCAGCGCCTCGCTCTCCTCGATCAGGTGGGTCATCGCCCGCGCGTCGGTCTCCAGGGCCGACACCTCGGCCGGGAAGGAGCCGCGGTCGATCTGCTCGGCGTACCCGGGCAACCATTCGGCCACCCCGGCGGCTATCTGCCGCGCGAACGGCGCGTACGTCGCGGCGTCGACACCGGCCGTCCTGAGCATCGCGGTGCCCTGGAGCCAGGCGTTCAGGACACTCCACATCATGGCCAGGCCGGCCACGTCGTACAGGGACGCCAACCCGTGGTCCGCGCCCAGGTGGGTGACCGTGCCGAGCGCCCCGAGCGTCGTCTCGTGCGCCTCGAAGTCCGCCTGCGGCCCGCTGTGCAAGATCATCGCCTCGGCGGTCCCGATCCCCGACGGGATGGCCATGATGGCGCCGTCCAGGTATCGGGCGCCACGCGACTCGGCCCACCGGGCGGCCTCCCGGGCCTGGGCCGAGTCGCCCGAGGTGAGGTTGATCAACATCGTGCCGCGCAACGCGGCCTCGTTCGCGCCGAGCAGTTCGTACATGGCCGGGTAGTCGGTGACGCAGACGATCGTCAGGGGGCTCGCCCCGAGCGCGTCGCCGACGGTCGGCGCCAGGCGGGCACCCTCGGCGACCAACGTCTCGGCCTTGGCGGTCGTACGGTTCCACACGGTGGTGGGATGGCCGGCCTTCAGGAACGCGCCGGCGAGTGCCCGGCCCATCAGGCCGAGTCCGATGACGGTCACGGGGGCAGCGGTTTCGTTGTTCATGGCAGCATCGTCAACGTTGATACCGGTGTGAAGGTCAAGTGAGGTGTTCATGCGGATCGGAGAACTGAGTCGCCGCACAGGCGTCCACGCCCATCAGTTGCGCTACTACGAGGCCCAGGGCCTGCTGGAAGCGGACCGCCGCGCGAACGGCTACCGCGAGTACGACGAGAACGCCCTGCTGCGGGTGAAGCAGATCCGCCACCTGCTCGGCGCCGGTCTGTCCTCCGAGGACATCGCGTACCTGCTGCCCTGCGCGGTCGGCGAGGCCCCGGAGCTGCCCGGGTGTATGGAACTGCTGACCGCGATGCGGTCCCGGCTGCGGCGCCTGGAGGATCAGATGGACCGACTCGCCCAGTCCCGCGACGCGCTCGCCGCCTACATCGACGCGGCCGAGCGAACGGGCGACGAGAACTACCCACCCTTCGACGGCACCGACCTGGAGTCCGTCCCCGCCTGACCGCAGGCCCACGAGGACGAACCGAGCCCAAACCCGGGACCACGAACGACGAAGGACCCGACCGCGTGCGGTCGGGTCCTTCGTATGTCCTGCTCAAGAGCGGTAGCGGTGGGATTTGAACCCACGGATAGCTTGCACCATCACACGCTTTCGAGGCGTGCTCCTTAGGCCACTCGGACACGCTACCGAGAGAGAGCTTACCGGATGCCGGGCTGTGCTTCGTCACCGGATTCCGGGGAGCGGGTGTGGGTGAAGAAGTCGCGCAGGACGGCGGTGCAGTCCGCCGCCGCGACGCCGCCGACCACCTCGGGGTGGTGGTTCAGGCCCCGGTCGCGCAGCACGTCCCACAGCGAGCCTGCGGCGCCGGCCTTGGGGTCCCAGGCGCCGAAGACCACCCGGTCCACCCGGGCCAGCACGATCGCGCCCGCGCACATCGTGCAGGGCTCCAGGGTGACCACCAGGGTGCAGCCGGACAGGCGCCATTCCCCGACGGCCTTGGCGGCCTCGCGCAGGGCGAGGATCTCCGCGTGCGCCGTCGGGTCGCCGTGCGCCTCGCGTTCGTTGCGGCCGCGGCCGAGCACCGCGCCGTCCGGGCCGAGCACCACGCACCCCACCGGCACATCCCCGGTGTCGACCGCCAGGGCCGCCTCGGCCAGGGCCAGCCGCATGGCGGGCTCGTACCGACGAAGCGCGGGGTCGAACGGGGGCTCGGGCACCGGCAGGGGCATCGTGCTCAGCGGACCGTCTCCAACTCGTCCGCGCAGCCCAGACGTTCCGCTATCACCGCGATCGCGTCCGCCGGCAGACCCGCCTCGCCCGCGAGGTCGGCCAGCAACTGGGCCGACACCCCCAGGTCCACGAGCACCGTCTCGTCGCCCGCGGGGCCGGGCGGCAGCACGGCCTCGTCGTCCTCCTCCAGGCCGTCCAGCACGTCGGCCGTCAGCAACGCGTCCGCGTAGGCGCTGCGGGAGACCGCGGCCACGTCGGAGACGTAGATTCGCGGGTCCTCCTCACCGTCCACTCGGACGACCGCGAACCAGGTGTCCTCCTGTTCGACGAACAGAAGCACCGGTTCGTCGTCCACCGCCGCCGACCGTGCCAGCGCGGTCATCCCCGCCGAGTCCTCGACATCGTCGAGGTCGGCTTCACGGGCCTCCCACTGCTCGTCTGTACGTACGAGCACTGCGGCGAAGTACGCCACGGGACTCTCCAAGATCGTTCGCTTCGGCGTTGTCCCTCGCATCGTGGCAGATACCGGACCACGACGACGGGAATTGGCGCACGTTGCCGAACAAGGTCGCCGAGACGATCGAGGATCGCTCGCATTCAGTAACGGAACGTACGCATCCGCATCATCTGTCGTAGCCGCTCGTTGCGCGCGCGTCGCGGCTGGATGCGGGCTCGCAACTCGCGCGCCTCGGCCAGTTCGCGCAGGAAAAGCGTGCGGCGGCGCCGCCGGGCCGCCTCCTCCTCGCGACGCTGGGCCGCCGTCGTTCGAGGTTCCCGACTCTCCATCACCACGCCCCAGGACTCGAAAGGCCGCCGAAACCGACGTGGCTGTAGTTCCCGGGACACGCCGGCTCAGTCATCCCTCCGGCAGACCACACCGGAAGGGCATTCACAAATGGGTGTAACAATCACAATTCGCCCGACATTCCCGCATGCACCCGAGTCGGACCGTCCGCACGGCCGACGAATGCCGCCGAAGACAGCCCGAATCCGACAACCCCGCAGGGCCGCCGGGCAGGCCAAACGGCTAATGTCGCAGCATGCGGATTCACGTCGTCGACCATCCTCTGGTGGCCCACAAGCTCTCCACCCTGCGCGACCGGCGCACCGACTCGCCGACCTTCCGGAGGCTCGCCGACGAACTGGTCACGCTGCTCGCCTACGAGGCGACCCGCGGGGTACGCGTCGATCCGGTGGCGATCAGCACGCCGGTCAGCGAGACCACCGGCGTCAAGCTCTCCTACCCGCGGCCCCTGGTGGTGCCGATCCTGCGGGCCGGCCTGGGCATGCTCGACGGCATGGTGCGGCTGCTGCCCACCGCCGAGGTCGGTTTCCTCGGCATGATCCGCAACGAGGACACCCTCGAACCGTCGACCTACGCCACCCGGATGCCCGACGACCTCAGCGGCCGGCAGGCGTACGTACTGGACCCGATGCTGGCCACCGGCGGCACGCTGATCGCGGCCACCAAGCTCCTCCTGGAGCGCGGCGCGCACGACGTGACCGCGATCTGCCTGCTCGCCGCCCCCGAGGGGGTCAAGGTGATGCAGGAGGCGTTCCAGGACACGCAGGCCAACGTCACCGTCGTGACCGCCTCGATCGACGAACGCCTCAACGAGCACGGCTACATCGTGCCGGGCCTCGGCGACGCCGGCGACCGGCTGTACGGCACCGCCGGCTAGAGCGGCACCGGCCTGGCATACCGCCGTCCGAGGTCGATCCCGCTCGCGGTTCCCGCACGGGAGCAAGGCCCTTCCCCGTCAGGCCGAACGCCGGATGCGCGGCGGCATGCCTCGGCGCATGCTGGAGGTGTGCCCGGGGCTGGGCAGGAGCCCCGCAGGCACCCCGGGACTGTTTGCCGATGCTGCGAAGGTACGACCCACCTTTGCTCCGGCGGGGGTCCCACAGGGGAGAGAGAGTGGCCGGTCCCCCCGCGGCCGCTCCCTCTCCCCTATTGTTTCTCCCCGATACCTCAATCGGGGAGGCGAGGACATGCAGGCGCAGACCAAGAGGATCCTGACGCTGCTCCTGATCGTTTTCGTCATCTACACGATCATCGCCACGCCGGAAAAGGCCTCCGACCTCGTCGCGCAGTGGTTCCAGGCGATGTCGTCCGCCGCCAAGTGGTGCGGCGACACGATCAGCGGCTGGGCGAGCTGAGGCGCGCACGTCGAGAGGTGGGGGCGGGGCCGGTCACCGGCTCCACCATCGACCCGCACGCGATACGTCGCTACCTGCTGCCGACCGAGATCTGCGCGATAGCCGTGCGCCGGCACTGGGCGATCATCCTGCGCCCGCTGGCGACCACCGCGCTCGGACTGATCCTGCTCATCGCGCTGCTCGTGTACTTCCCGGCCGAGAACCTGGCCGTGCACTACGGCGTGTGGCCGATCGGGGCCGGGCTCCTGCTGTGGTGCTCGGTACACGTGCTCACCTGGCGCAACGACTACTTCATCGTGACCGACAAGCGGATCATCCTGACCACCGGGCTGATCGCCAAGAAGGTCAACATGATGCCGCTGACCAAGGTGACCGACATGAGCTACCGGCGCACACCGGGCGGCCGAATACTCGGGCACGGGACGTTCGTGATGGAGTCGGCCGGGCAGGATCAACCTCTCAAGGAGGTCGGGTTCGTCCCCCGACCCGACGCGGTCTACCTCAAAGTGTGCGATCAGCTGTTCGGTCCCGGCGTCGATCCCGGTGTCGACTAATCGGCAGAACCGGCGAGTAACGCGAAACGGCTGGTAAAACCTCGAATTTTCTTTGCGGTGATTCGCGGCTTTCGTACTGTCGACATGCCGCTAGATACACCCGCATCACCTGACAAATCGGGGATGTCGCAAGGGGTTTGGGGCGGTTCCCCTCGCCGGTAAGGGGCTACCGAACGACGGCTGCCGTTCCACCATGGCCGGCAGCGGCCAGGTTCCGCTCCAGGACCGACGAGGAGGTGGGCTCTCCAGTGCTGCTGCGAGATGCTTCCCACGAGGGCACGGCCGGCTCGACCGCCGACCGCGCCGCGCCCGCGCGCCTTCCCCGTACCGGCATCCCCCGCGCCCGCGCGGTCAGGGGTTCCGGCACCGACACCCCTCAGGACACGCGCACGCTGTCCCGAACCCTCCTGCTCCGCCTCACCGATGTCGTCGAGGGATCGGCCGAGCACGCCTACGTGCGCAGCACCCTGGTCGAGCTGAACCTGCCCCTGGTGCGCTTCGCGGCCAACCGCTTCCGCAGTCGCACGGACCAGTACGAGGACGTGCTCCAGGTGGGCACCATCGGGCTGATCAAGGCGATAGACCGCTTCGACCCGCATCGCGGCGTCGAGTTCCCCACCTACGCCGTGCCGACCATCATCGGCGAGATCAAGCGCTTCTTCCGGGACACCTCGTGGAGCGTGCGGGTGCCCCGCCGGCTCCAGGAGCTGCGCCTGGCCCTGGCCGAGGCCACCGAGCAGTTCAACCACAAGTACGACCGTGCCCCGACGGTGGTCGAGCTGGCCAAGCACCTGAACCTGACGGTCGAGGAGATCCTCGAGGGCATGGAGGCGGCGAACGCCTACTCCCCCGCGTCGCTGGACGCACACGACCTCGACGACGATCGCGACAACGCGCTGATCGCCCGGCTCGGCCAGGAGGACGAGGCGCTCGACGGCGTCGAGTACCGCGAGGCGCTGCGACCGCTGCTCGCCCGGATGAGTCCGCGCGACCGGCAGATCATCATGCTGCGCTTCTTCGGCAACATGACGCAGTCACAGATCGGCGAGCGGCTCGGCATCTCGCAGATGCACGTCTCCCGCCTGCTGGCCCGCGCGCTGGCGCGCCTGCGCGCCGATCTGTCCGCCTGAGCGGTCCCGACCTCGACCCGCGCCTCGACCGATGCCCGGCAAGGCCACTGACGATCCGTCAGCGGCCTTGCCGGGCGCCGGCTCGAGCCCGGAGGCCGGGGGCTCGGACCCGCCCGGGCGTCGCGTCGCGTCGCTCAGAGGGCGAGGAGCCGGGCCCGGAGCTTGTATTCCGTGATCGGGTCGATGTTCAGACCCTTGCGCAGGTAGTTGTCGAACGAGCCGTACTTCTTCCGCACCTGGCCGAACGCCGTGTCCAGGTACGACTTCTGCACGTACAGGAGCGGGTCCATCAGGGTCGGGTCCTGCATCAGACCGGCGGCCTTCAGACCTGCCTTCGTACCCTCGTTGCGGGCCCGGAGGTTGTCGTTGCTGGCCAGGTAGTCGCCGTAGACGGTGGCGTCGTCGACACCCAGCGCCTTCAGGACGACCGCGGTCATCCAGCCGGTGCGGTCCTTGCCCGCCGTGCAGTTGTAGATCACCGACTTTCCGTCCGCGATGTCCCGGAGCACGGTGGCGAACTGCGCGCGCTGGGCCGGGTCGTCGACGAAGCCCCGATAGATGTTCTCCAGCGCGGCCGCGGCCTTGCCGTTGCCCAGCAGTTCCTGCTGCTTGATCGGATCCCGGCTGCCCACCGCGGCGTTGGTGATGTTGGTCAGGTTGCCGTCGGCGATCGGCAGGTTCTCGACCACGGTGCCGGCGGGCAGCTTGTTCACGCCGTTGGCGGCGATCTCGGTGTCCGTACGGAAGTCCGCGGACACGTCCAGGCCCAGGCTCGCGAGGCGGGCCACGTCCGCGTCGGTCGCCTTGCCGAGCGCGTCGGTGCGGAAGACCTGGCCGTACTTGACGGTCAGGCCCCGGCTCGTGCGGTAGCCGCCGATGTCGCGGGCGTTCGGCGCGCTCTGCAGGCCGAGCGAGCGCGGTGCGGTGACCATGCCTACGAACGGGCCGGTCGGGGTGATGTTGAAGTACCAGCGCTTGGCCGGGTCCAGGCCGGACACGGTCAACGAGTTGCCGTTGGTGGTCCCGACGAGCGAGGTGAAGCGGTCCACGTCGGTGGACGCGTACACGTGCATCGGGCCGGGCCGGCGGTCGGTCCAGGTGACCGTGTACGTACCGTCCGCGTTGGCCGTGGCCGACGCACTCGTGACGATGCCGAGGCCGCCTCGGGCCGAGACGTTGGCGTCGCTGTCGCCCGTGCCGGCCGAGGCCTGGGCCGAGGTGACCGCGACGGAGCCGCCGAGCGTGAGAGCCGCCGTGACGGCGATGGTCGCGAGGCGGGTGGTGCGTATGCGCATGCGGTTGTGCTCCCGAAGAGGAAGTGCTCGTAAGCGCGCGGGAACCACCTGGAAAACAACCGGTCGTTGCTACCGCGCGCCGGGCACCACTGTAGTGAGGACGGGTCACCCACTCCAGACGGTGGCGTATGGAGAGACGAACGCATCATCGCCGGCACCGCCGGCTCGTCGCTGCCGGCGGCCACGGGGATCTCCAACCGACCGTATTTCCCGCCCACTTGGTGACGCGGCCGACGCAACCGCCGCATCCGGGACATCCGCGGCCAGGACGGGGAACGCCGACACGGTGCTCGGGAGTTTCCCTGATACGCCGTCAAATAGGTACCGAGCACCGGGATTCCGGGTAGGAGCCCGCCGTCCGCACGGTGGTCGGGACGACCCTGGGGCAAAGTGGGGACCAATGCGCGCGCGTGGGCACACGGGCACGGGCCGTGCACGCTATACCTGTTGATACTTGTCGCACGGGTGGGAGGACGCACGCCCACCGGCGACACGACGGGACCGGCTCGCCGGCCGGCCCGAGGCGAAGGAGGAAGCCGTGCCGGACGGTACCAGCAAGCGCCACACCCCCGGCGATGGTTCGCCGGCCGAGCCCATCCCGCGAGCACAGGGTCCACGACGTCCCGCACCGGTCGGTCGCGAACGTCCCGATCCCGACTACGATCGCCGACCGGATCCGGACTACGACCGCCGGGTCGACCCGGACTACGACCGCCGCCCCGACTCGGAGTACGACCGCAACGGGGCCTCGTCCGAGGGCCCGATCGGTTACCCGGACTCGGCGCCGGATCAGCCCGGCCGCCGATCCGGCCGCGCGCGGCGGGTCGCGAACTGGTTCGGCTTCGGCGCACCGGCCGAGGAGGACGAGCCGGATCCGTACGACCGCCGGCCCGGCTTCGGGCGGCGCGATCCGTACGAGGCCGATGCCGGGGTGTACGACCAGGGCCCGGACTACGACACCGACTATGACTCGGCGCCGCCCCCGACGTCGGGACGCACTCGGCGGCGGACCGGCTCCTCGCACTGGGAAGACGTGATGCTCGGCTCGTCGCCGTCACCCGGCACGCCGATGTCGGACACCATTCCCGGCGACACGATGCCACCGGACCGACTGCACCGCGGGCCGCAGGGCGTACTCCCGCCGTCACGCGGAAGCACCCGTCCGGGACGCCGCGAGGACCCGACGCCCCGGTGGCAGCCCGACGCCGAAGACGACATCGCCCCCGCGGATCCGATGGACCCGGTCGATCCGCTCGACCCGGGACCGAGCCCGTCGTCCGAACGCCGCCCGGCCTACCCGCCGATCCCCAAGCACAGGCCGGCCCCGGCGGCCGAGTCCGACCGGCCGACCACCCTCGACAAGGTGCCGCCCCGCGGTGACGCCGACGATGTTCGACGGCTCGACTCCGCGACCGCACCGGAATCGGACGACGACGACGAGCCGGGAACCTCGTTCATCCCGGTGCCCGATGCCCCCCGCGTCCCCTACCGCCCCGGGCCGGCGGCCGAGAGTGCCGGGGACGAAGTACCGCGAAGGATGCTGCGCATGTTGCCCCCACCCGCCCTCGCCGACGGCGGCGGCATGGTCGTCGACGGTGGCCGGCTCGGCCGGTTGAACGTCCGCGCCGCCGGCGTCCGCGGCGAACTGCACCAGCAACAGGGCCTGCCGCGGCAGAACTGCTTCGCGGTCGGCCCGGACCCCAGCGCGCGCTGGACCATCGCGATCGTCTGCGACGGGGTCGACAACGCGCACGCGTCCGAACTCGCCGCCCAGATCGCGGTCCGCAGCGCCTACCGCACCGTCGCCAGGATGGTCGCCCGCGAGCGACACGAGAACTGGGACTGGGCCGGCGTGCAGGCCGAGGTCGAGGACGACCTGCGCACCCGACTCGCCGCCACCGCGGACCGGGCGCACGAGCTGGGCCGCTCCGAACCCGCGACGCGCCTGGCGATATTGGTCACCGCCGCGGATCCCCTGGAGGACGACCGGGTCGACATGGCCGTGCTCGGCGACAGCACCGTGCTCCGCCTGGCCCAGGGGGGCTGGCGCGCGCCGCTGGGAATCCGGGACACGACGGCGGAGACCGCCCCGGCCGCCATCCCCGACCAGGCGGGCGACGATCAGCTGCGCATCTGCCGGACCACCTGGCGTCCGACCGACGTCCTGGTCATGATGACCGGCGGCTTCGCCGAAGCTCTCGGTCAACCGACGGCCGGGCTCGCCCCACGCCTCGCCGAGGATTGGCGTACTCCGCCATCGCTGTTCGACTACCTGCGCGACGTGGACGAGGGTCTTCGCCTGCGCGAGGACGACGGTTGCGTCGTCGCACTCTGGCCCTCGGCGTGACCCCTTGACGCATTGACGCGCCATTTCGGGCGGTGAACATCAATGCGATGAATATCGATTCACCGCATACCGCGTACCTCGGGCGGGACCCCGAACAATTGGGGCCCGCCCGTCGGTATGTCAGCTCACGGCAATGAGCACGGCAATCGCGACCACGATGATCGCGACCACGACACCGGCGATCAACAACACCGGCGGGGTGCTGCGTCGGGCCGGTTCGCCGGGGGCCGCGGGGCGGTCCTCGTTGACGAAAGCCCGGAACATCTGAGTGCTGGCTGCGGGATCCATCTCGTTGTCAGGCATGCGCACGACCATACCGCCGCACTCGAAAAACGCAAAAGGCCCGCCCCCCGAAAAGGGGGCGGGCCTTTCACACGTAGATTCCGGCGGCGTCCTACTCTCCCACACCCCTTCGAGTGCAGTACCATCGGCGCTGGAGAGCTTAGCTTCCGGGTTCGGAATGAGACCGGGCGT
>NZ_JBITJP010000011.1:28333-350927 GCF_044460165.1 Embleya sp. NPDC050154 | reverse complement strand
AAAAGCCTTTTTGTGTGTGTGTGTGGGGGGGGGGGGGGGCCCCCCGGGGGGGGGGGGGCGGGCCCGGGGGGGCCCGGGGGGGGGGGGGGGGGGGGGGGGCAACCCCCCCCCCCCCCCCCCCCCGGCCGGAACGGCCCTACAACACCTCGATGTTGGGCCCCGCGCCGAGCACCCGACGACAGTCGAGCACATAGTCGGCGGCACGCAGCAGATCCAGGTCGACGTCGTCGTGATCGACGAGCAGGACGACCGCGTCCGCGGCGGCCACCGTCTCCGCGGTCAACTCCACCCGCCGCAAACGGGCGTCCACGACCTGGGCGAGATCCACGTGCGGGTCGGCGGCGGTGACCTCCGCGCCCAGGCTCAGCAACAGCCGGGCCACGTGCGCGGACGGCGACTCCCGGGCGTCGCCGGTGTTCTTCTTGTACGCGAGTCCCACCAGCAGCACCCGCGAGCCGTTGACCGACCGGCGCCGGGTGTTGAACGCGGCGGTGAGCCGGCGGATCACATAGTCCGGCATGTGGTTGTTGACGTCGTTGGCCAACTCCACGAAGCGAAAGCTCTGACCGAGCGCGCGCTGCACCCGCCAGGACAGGTACGACGGGTCGATCGGCAGGCAGTGCCCGCCGACGCCCGGCCCCGGGGTGAAGCGCAGGAACCCGAACGGCTTGGTCGAGCAGGCGTCGATCGCCTCCCACACGTCGATGCCCAGATCGTGGGCGAACATCGCGACCTCGTTGACGAGCGCGATGTTCACGTGCCGGAAGGTGTTCTCGATCAGCTTGACCAATTCGGCCTCCTTGGGCGAGGAGACCGGCACGACACGGTCGATCAGCGACCCGTAGAAGTCCTCCACGACCGCGAGCGAGGCGGCGTCCACCCCGGAGACCACCTTCGGGGTGTTCACCAGGTTCCAGGTCGGGTTGCCCGGGTCGATCCGCTCCGGGCTGTAGCCCAGGTGGAAGTCCCGGCCCGCGGTCAGGCCGGAGCCCTCCTCCAGGATCGGGCCGACCAACTCCTCGGTGGTGCCCGGGTAGGTGGTCGACTCGAGCACCACGCAGGCGCCGGGACGCAGGTAGCGGGCCAGTGTGCGCGCGCACTCCTCGATGTAGCTCAGGTCCGGGACGCCCTCGCGCAGCGGCGTGGGCACGGTGATCACCGCGATGTCGTAGCCGCCCAGGTCGCGCGGCTCGGCGGTGGCCCGATAGCTGCCCGCGTCCAGGATCGCCCGCACGTGCGCGGACGGGATGTCCTCGACGTACGACTCGCCCGCAGCCAGTCGCTTGACCCGCCCCTCGTCGACGTCGTAGCCGACCACCTCGTGGCCCACCTGTGCGGCCCGAACCGCCAGCGGCAGCCCCACGTACCCCTGACCGGCGATGACAACACGCATCCGAGAATCCCCCTCCTCGCGCAACCGCCCACCCCCGAGCGGCTGGTGACGCAACGTCAGGTGCGGCCCGGCACGTGATCGGCACGCGGCTTGGCCACCACCCAGGACGACACGAGCCCGGCCACGCGTTCGCCGCGCACCACCGCCCCGGGAAAGCGCGAGAGCAACTCGCCCCGCCGGGCCGGGAAAACCGCGGGCGCCGAACCGACGACCCGCGAGCGCACCCGGTCCGGCATCAGATGCAGCGCCGGCAGCGAGGTCTGCGGATCCAGCGGGTGCTCCCGGGCGGCGGCGCGCAGCCAATAGCGCTCCGCGCTCGCGTGCACGACGTCGGCCAGTCGGGCCCGCGCGGTCGGCACGGCCAACCGATCCAGCAGCCCGTCGCATACCACCAGGTCGCAACTCCCGGACCACTCCAGCGGATCGGCCGCTTCGCGGACCAACCACGAGGCGAGCTCGGCGGACTTGTCCGCGGCGTCGACCACGCGCACGTGCGCCGGCCGGACAGGGGCGTGCCACCAGAACTCGGCCGAGCCGCCCAGGTCCACCACCCGCAACCGCTCGATGTCCGGGAACGCCTCGCGGAACCACAGCCATCGCCGCGCCCGCGCCCCGGCTTCCACCTGCGTGCGCGCGGCTCCCGCGCGCACCGACCAGGCCCGGACCAGACGTTGCGGTGGTGACATCGTGCGCGATCCCCCCTGACGAGCCCGCGACCGAGCGCCCCGGGCCGAGCTCAGGTTATGGCCATAACCCGACCCCCACGCGGGAAACCGGCGAACCCGGGACGGCCCGGACGCGAACATGCGAACGGCCCCGGGGAAGGATCCCGGGGCCGTTCGCGGTCATCGCGAGCGGTCAGGCACTGGGCCAGACGATGCTCTGGATCTCGCTGTAGGCGGCCAGTCCGTACGAGCCGCCGTCGCGGCCGACACCGGACTGCTTGAAGCCGCCGAAGGCGGCCTCCATGTTGCGCCCGACGGTGTTCACACCGACACCGCCCGAGCGCAGCCGGCGGGCGATGCGATAGGCGCGCGTGCTGTCGCCGGAGAACACGTAGGAGAGCAGACCGTAGTCCGAGTCGTTGGCGATCCGGATCGCCTCCTCCTCGTCCCCGTCGAACGGGATCACCGTGACCACCGGGCCGAAGAACTCCTCGCGCGCGATGGTCATCTCGTTGGTCGCGTCCGCGAACAGCGTGGGCGCGACGTAGAAGCCCTTCTCGAAGTCCGGCCGCTCGCCGCCGACCACCAGGCGGGCGCCCTCCTCGCGGCCCTTGGCGATCAACGCCTCCACCCGGCCGCGCTGCACCGCCGAGATGACCGGGGTGACCTGGGTCGCCGGGTCCAGCGGGCTGCCGACCTTCAGACCGCGCGCGTGCTCCGCGAGCCGCTCCACCAGCCGGTCGTAGATGCCGCGCTGGGCGATCACCCGGGTCGGCGCGGTGCAGATCTGGCCCGCGTAGAAGCTCCACACGGTGCCGATGCCGTGCACGGCCGCGTCCAGGTCCGCGTCGTCGAGCACGACGCACGCGCCCTTGCCGCCGAGCTCCATGAGCTGACGCTTGAACGTGCGACCGGCGACCTCGGCGATCCGCGAGCCGATCAGCGTCGAACCGGTGAAGCTGATCATGTCCACGTGCGGGGAGGCCACCGCCGCCTCGGAGACGTCCACGCCCGAGCCGGTGATGATGTTCAGCACGCCGGCGGGCAGCCCGGCCTCGGCCAGTGCCTCGGCCATCCGGTACACCGCCAGCGGGTCCTGCGGCGCGGGCTTGACCACGACCGTGTTGCCCATCGCCAGCGCGGGCGCGACCTTGCCCGCGGTGTTCGCGAGCGGGTTGTTGTACGACGTGATGCAGGTGACCACACCGACCGGCTGGCGGATCTCCTGCGCGCCGAAGATGCCCGCGCGGCTCAACGCGGTCTCCGGGGTCGGCTGCGGGTTGAGCGCGAACTCGGTCGGCTCCAGCGCGCCCTTGGCGTAGCGCTTGAAGCGCGAGTACGTGGTGCCCAACTGCATCATGCCCGCGACCGCGAGCGTGGCGCCGGTCTCGGCGGAGGCGAGCGGGACCACCTCGGCGCCCATCTTCAGGAACAGGTCCGCGGCCCGGTCCAGGATGCCGGCGCGCTCCTCGGGAGTGGTCCTCGACCAGGTGTCGAACGCCTCGGCCGCCGCCGCCGCGGCCGCGTTCGCCTGCTCCACCGACGCCTCGGGCGCCAGGCCCACGACCTCCTCGGTCGCCGGGTTGATCACTTCGTAGTGACCACGCTCCGGCTCGACCCATTCGCCGCCGATGTAGAGCTTCTGCTGCGCGCTGCTCATCGTGTCCGTCGTCTCCCCTGGTCCAGCCGCTGCCCCGGACTCCCGACGCGCCGTCGAAAATCCGACAACCCGTCAGATTCCTGTTCGCAGGCCATTGGACCCCCTAACAGTCGCATTGCCAAGAGGGTGGGGTAGGCGGTGCTGGTCACAGTCACGCATTGTCATCGCGGGCCACACGGACCCCTTCGGGCGTAGGGTTGTCGGGGAACCCCGGTCCTTTTCCAAGGTCGGGGCCGTTCGCGTTGCGGAGGATCCAACCGGCCCATGAGCCTGACCGGTCTGCTAGACATCGTCGTCCAGGACCCCGCCGTCGCCGAGGCGGTGCGGGCCGCGTCCGAGGGCCGCGGTACCGCCCTCGACCTCGTCGGACCACCGGCACTGCGCCCGTTCGTGGTGGCCGCCATCGCGGCCCGCGCGGATCGGCCCGTGCTCGCGGTCACCGCCACCACCCGCGAGTGCGAGGACCTGGTGGCGGCCCTCGGGTCGCTGCTGCCCGAGGACTCCGTCGTGGAGTACCCCTCGTGGGAGACACTGCCGCACGAGCGGCTCTCCCCGCGCTCGGACACCGTCGGGCGCCGCCTCGCGGTGCTGCGCAGACTCGCGCACCCGTCCTCGGGCGGCCTCGCCGACTCCGGCACCGGAGCCCTCAAGGTCGTCGTCGCGCCGATTCGCAGCGTGCTCCAGCCCCAGGTCAAGGGGCTGGGCGAGCTGGAGCCGGTGGCCCTGACCGCCGGCCTGGACATCGCCCTGGACACCGTCGTCGAGCAGCTCGCGGCCGCCGCCTACTCCCGGGTCGACCTGGTGGAGAAGCGCGGCGAGTTCGCGGTGCGCGGCGGCATCCTGGACGTCTTCCCGCCGACCGAGGAGCATCCGCTCCGGGTCGAGTTCTGGGGCGACCAGGTGGAGGAGATCCGCTGGTTCAAGGTCGCCGACCAGCGCTCCCTGGAGACCGCCGAACACGGTCTGTGGGCACCGCCGTGTCGCGAGTTGCTGCTCACCGACGAGGTCCGCGAGCGGGCCCGCGAGTTGCTCGAGGAGCACCCGGGTCTGGTCGAGATGCTCGGGCGGATCGCCGAGGGCATCGCGGTCGAGGGTATGGAGTCGCTCGCGCCCGCCCTGGTGGACGACATGGAGCTGCTCCTGGACGTGCTGCCGGCCGGGAGCCATGTGCTGGTCTGCGACCCGGAGCGGGTGCGCACCCGTTCGGCGGACCTGGTGGCCACCAGTCGCGAGTTCCTGGACGCCTCCTGGGCCGCCGCGGCGGGCGGCGGGGAGAGCCCGATCGACCTGGGCGCGGCGTCGCTGTGGAGCCTGGCGGACGTGCGCGAGCACGCCCGCGAGATCGGCGTGCCGTGGTGGTCGCTGAGCCCGTTCAGCGCGGACGCCGACGACGCGGGCACCGAGATCGGCGCGGTCGAGGTCGAGGCCTATCGGGGCGACGCGCAGCGGGTGCTGGCCGAGATCAAGGGCCGGCTCGCCGAGGACTGGCGCGTGGTGCTGGTCACCGAGGGCCACGGCCCGGCCGCGCGCTTCGTCGAGACGTTGTCCGGCGAGGGCGTGGCCGCCCGCCTGGACGGCGACCTGGCCCAGGTGCCCGACACCGGCATCGTGCACGTGACCACGGGCTGCATCGGCCACGGCTTCAGCTCCGAGCCGCTGCGCACGCTGGTGCTCACCGAGGAGGACGTCTCCGGCCAGCGCACCTCCACCAAGGACATGCGCCGGCTCCCCAGTCGACGGCGCAACATGGTCGACCCGCTGCAACTGCGGGCGGGTGACTTCGTGGTGCACGAGTCGCACGGCGTGGGGCGCTACGTCGAGATGGTCCAGCGCACCGTGCAGGGCGCGCAGCGCGAGTACCTGGTCCTGGAGTACGCGCCGGCCAAGCGCGGCCAACCCGGCGACCGGCTGTTCGTGCCCACCGACCAGCTCGAGCAGGTGACCAAGTACGTCGGCGGCGAGAGCCCGTCGCTGCACCGGCTCGGCGGTGCCGACTGGGCCAAGACCAAGGCCAAGGCGAAGAAGGCGATCAAGGAGATCGCGGGCGACCTGATCAAGCTCTACTCGGCCCGGATGGCCGCACCCGGACACGCGTTCGGCCCGGACACCCCGTGGCAGCGCGAGCTGGAGGACGCCTTCCCCTACATCGAGACGCCCGACCAGCTCTCCTCGATCGAGGAGGTCAAGGGCGACATGGAGAAGCCGATCCCGATGGACCGGCTGATCTGCGGCGACGTCGGCTACGGCAAGACCGAGATCGCCGTGCGCGCGGCGTTCAAGGCGGTCCAGGACGGCAAGCAGGTGGCAGTACTCGTGCCCACCACGCTGCTCGTCCAGCAGCACTTCTCCACCTTCTCCGAGCGCTACGCGCAGTTCCCGGTCGTGGTCAGGTCGTTGTCGCGGTTCCAGACCGAGACCGAGGCCAAGGCCGCCCTGGAGGGCCTGCGCGAGGGCTCGATCGACATCGTGATCGGCACCCACCGGCTGTTCTCGTCCGAGACGAAGTTCAAGGACCTGGGCCTGGTGATCGTCGACGAGGAGCAGCGCTTCGGCGTGGAGCACAAGGAGCAGCTGAAGAAGCTGCGCGCGAACGTGGATGTGCTGACCATGTCCGCGACGCCGATCCCGCGCACCCTGGAGATGGCGGTCACCGGCATCCGCGAGATGTCCACGATCACCACGCCGCCCGAGGAGCGGCACCCGGTGCTCACCTTCGTCGGTCCGTACGAGGAGAAGCAGATCGGTGCCGCGATTCGGCGCGAGCTGCTGCGCGAGGGCCAGGTCTTCTACATCCACAACCGGGTCGAGTCGATCGACCGCACGGCCGCGAAGATCCGCGAGATGGTGCCCGAGGCCCGGGTGGCCATCGCGCACGGCCAGATGCACGAGAACGCGCTCGAACAGGTGGTCGTCGACTTCTGGGAGAAGGAGTTCGACGTCCTGGTGTGCACCACGATCGTCGAGTCCGGCATCGACATCTCCAACGCGAACACGCTGATCGTGGAGCGGGCCGACAACTTCGGCCTGTCCCAGCTCCACCAGCTCCGCGGCCGGGTCGGCCGAGGCCGCGAGCGCGCGTACGCGTACTTCCTGTACCCGCCGGAGAAGCCGCTGACCGAGACCGCGCACGAGCGGCTCGCCACCATCGCCCAGCACACCGAGATGGGCGCGGGCATGTTCGTGGCGATGAAGGACCTGGAGATCCGCGGCGCGGGCAACCTGCTCGGCGGCGAGCAGTCCGGGCACATCGCGGGCGTGGGCTTCGACCTGTACGTGCGCATGGTGGGCGAGGCGGTCAACCAGTACAAGGAGCTCGCGGCGGGCGGCGAGGGCGTGGAGGAGACCCCGGAGATCCGGGTCGAGCTGCCCATCGACGCGCACGTCCCGCACGACTACGTGCCCGGCGAGCGACTGCGGCTGGAGGCGTATCGGCGGATCGCGGCGATCACCTGCGAGGCGGACATCGACGCGGTGCGGGCCGAACTGGTGGACCGTTACGGGCCGTTGCCGCAGCCGGTGGAGAACCTGTTGGAGGTGGCCCGGTTCCGTGCGCACGTGCGCGGCGCGGGCGTCGCCGATGTCACCCTCCAGGGCAACTTCGTCCGGTTCGGGCCGGTCGACCTGCGCGAGTCGCAGCAGTTGCGACTCCAGCGGCTCTACCCGAAGACCCTGGTCAAGACGGCGACCCACCAGATCCTGGTGCCCAAGCCGATGACCGCGCGGATCGGTGGTCAACCACTGCGCGACGTCGCGCTGCTGGCGTGGGCGCGAGACCTGGTGGACGCGATCCTGCTGGAGCCGATCGGCGCGGCGAAGAAGTGACCAGGAATCCCGGGCCGGCGCGACCCGCCGGCCCGGGACCCGGTGCGGCCCGCCGGCCCGAGACGTCGCCGGTCCGCCGACCCGGCCCGGATGATCTTGGCCAAAGTGCGGACTTCGAGCGTGCCCACCCGTATCTTTGATCGTTGGTCATGGGTCGCACGCCTGCCGTGGCCGACAGTCGCACCGCCGTACAGCGCCATCGAGCCCCGGGAGTTCGTGTGAGTCGCACGTCGCGTTCCGTCCCTGTCGATTCCGCGCACCGCCGGCGCCGGTCCGCGGCCCGGGCCCGGGTGGCCGCGCTGGGCCTGGTGCTCGTCACCGGTTTCGCGCTCACCGGCTGCTCGGAGTCCAAGGCCGGCGCCGCCGCCGTGGTCGGCGGGGACCGGATCGAGATCTCCACCCTGAACGCCAAGGTCGACAAGCTGGAGCAGGCGTTCTCCCGGAACAACCTGTCGCTGGCCGGCACGAGCGCCCAACTGGAGGCCAATCAGGCCGAGTTGGTGCAGCTCATCTCGCGACGGGTGGTCGACGAGGCGGCCCGGCGCAACCACATCACGCTGAACGCGACCCAGGTGCTCGCGGCCCGGCGCACACTGGAGGCGCGCTTCCCCAGCCCGGAGGCGCTGCAGGTCCGGCTGTTGCAGACCGGTGTGCTGCCCGGCGAGGTGGACGACTTCGTCCGCACCGAGGCGCTCAAGCCGGAGATCGCCAAGGCACGCGGGATCCAGCTCGGCTCGGCCGATGCCCAGGAGCGGCTCGAGGCGTACCTGAGCGACGTGGCGAGCTCGATGAAGATCACGGTCAACCCCAGGTACGGCATCTGGGACTCGGCGAAGCTGACCACGGCCGCCGCGGCGTACTCGTGGCTCGCCCCGGGCACCCAGCCCGCCGGGGCCGGCCTCACCGAGGTCGTGCCCGGCGCGGGGGGCGGCGCCTGACCCGGACCGTAGGCTGGCCGGGTGAGTGACTCGCCTGCTTCCGCGCCGCCCGCCCGTCTCGTCCTGCTCGCCGGGACCCACCGGGTCGCACCCGGTCTGTTGAGCTGGCCCGCGTGGCACACGCTGCGCGAGGCCACCGACACGCCGACCGGCCGCGTGTTGTCCGCCGACGCCGACCACCCGCAGCTTCCATATCTGCGCGAGGCGGGGGTCGAGGTCGAGATCCTCGACCCGGACGCGGGCTCGCGGGTGCTCGCGCGCCGGCTGCTGGAGCGGGCCCGGACCGGCCTGGTGGTGTGGCTCGCGGCCACCGACGACGATCCGGGCCTGGGCGCCGCGCTCGCGCAGGTCGCGGCGGGCGGTGAGGACACCGAGCCGATCCCGGAGATCGAGCTGTTGCCCGGCGCGTGGGACCTGCCGGGCGCGCGACTGCTCGACCTGGTCGCGGTGATGGACCGGCTGCGCTCGCCCGGCGGTTGCCCGTGGGACGCGAAGCAGACCCACGAGTCGCTCGCGCGGTATCTGGTCGAGGAGACCTACGAGCTGGTCGACGCGATCGACTCGGGGGACCGCGAGCACCTGCGCGAGGAACTCGGCGACGTGCTGATGCAGGTGTTCTTCCACGCCCGGGTGGCCGAGGAGGACGAGGCCGACCCGTTCTCGATCGACGACGTGGCCGGCGCCATCGTGGACAAGCTGATCAGCCGTCACCCACACGTGTTCGCGGACGTCGAGGCGGATACGCCGGAGGCGGTCGAGGCCAACTGGGACGCGCTCAAGGCGGCGGAGAAGAGCGACCGGGACTCGGCACTGGACGGGGTGGCGCTGAGCCAGCCGGCGCTGGCGCTGGCGGCGAAGTTCCTGTCCCGCACCCGCAAATCGGGTCTGACCGTGCCCACACCCACGCTGCCGACGGCCTTCGAGGACGACGACTACACCGGCCCCGAGGCGATCGGCGACCTCCTCCTGGCCGTCACCGAACTCGCGGCCCGCCACGGCGTCGACGCCGAGACCGCACTGCGCGCCGCGACCCTGCGCCACGGCGACCGGGTCCGCGCGGTCGAGCGCGGCTAGAAACGCACGAGGGCCCGGAACCGATCGGTTCCGGGCCCTCCTCGCGTCAATCGATCACACGCGGCGGAAGATCAGCGCACGCTTCACTTCCTGGATCGCCTTGGTGACCTCGATGCCACGCGGGCACGCCTCGGTGCAGTTGAAGGTCGTACGGCAGCGCCACACGCCCTCCTTCTCGTTGAGGATCTCCAGGCGCTCCTCGGCGCCCTCGTCCCGCGAGTCGAAGATGAACCGGTGCGCGTTGACGATCGCGGCCGGGCCGAAGTACTGCCCGTCGCTCCAGAACACCGGGCACGACGTGGTGCACGCCGCGCACAGGATGCACTTGGTGGTGTCGTCGAAACGCTCGCGATCCTCCGGGCTTTGCAGACGCTCGCGCGTCGGCTCGTTGCCCGACGTGATCAGGAACGGCATCACGTCCTTGTACGCCTGCATGAACGGGTCCATGTCGACGACGAGGTCCTTCTCCAGCTTCAGGCCCTTGATCGCCTCGACCGTGATCGGCTTGGACATGTCCAAGTCCTTGACCAGGGTCTTGCAGGCCAGCCGGTTGCGACCGTTGATCCGCATCGCGTCCGAGCCGCAGATGCCGTGCGCGCACGAGCGCCGGAAGGTCAGCGATCCGTCCTGCTCCGCCTTGATCTTCATCATCGCGGTCAGGATGCGCTCGGTCGGGTCGGCCTCGACCCTGAAGTCCTGCCAGTACGGCTCCGCGTCGGTCTCCGGGTTGAACCGGCGGATCCGCAGCGTGATCGTGATCAGGGTGTGGTCACGCTCGGCGGCCGTGGCTCCGTGCCCCTTGCCGGGCGCGGTCTCTTCCACTACGGCAGTCATCAGTACTTACGCTCCATCGGCTGGTAGCGGGTGACCACGACCGGCTTGTAGCCCAGGCGGATCGAGTGCTCGCCCTTCGCGTCGACCTCGCGGTACGCCATCGTGTGCTTCATGTAGTTCTCGTCGTCGCGCGCCTGGAAGTCCTCGCGCGCGTGCCCGCCGCGGGACTCCTTGCGGTTCTGCGCGCCGACCACCAGGACCTCGGCGAGGTCGAGCAGGAAGCCCAGCTCGATCGCCTCGAGCAGGTCGGTGTTGTACCGCTTGCCCTTGTCCTGGATGGAGACGTCCAGGTAGCGCTTCTGCAGGCTCTTGATGTCCGCGAGCGCCTGCTTGAGCGTCTCCTCGGTGCGGTAGACGCCGGCGTTGGCGTCCATCGTCTCCTGCATCTCGGCGCGGATCGCGCCGACCCGCTCGGTGCCCGCGCTGTCCCGCAGCCGCTCGATCAGCTCGACGACCGTGGCCTCGGGGGCCTCCGGCAGCTCGACGAAGTCGTGCGTCGTGGCGTATTCGGCGGCGGCGATGCCGGCGCGCCGACCGAACACGTTGATGTCGAGCAGCGAGTTGGTGCCCAGACGGTTGGAGCCGTGCACCGATACGCAGGCGACCTCGCCGGCCGCGTACAGGCCGGGCACCACCGTGGTGTTGTCCGAGAGCACCTCGGCCTCGACGTTGGTCGGGATGCCGCCCATCGCGTAGTGCGCGGTGGGGTACACCGGGACCAGCTCGGTGGTCGGCTCGACGCCCAGGTAGGTGCGCGCGAACTCGGTGATGTCGGGCAGCTTCTCCTCGATCTGCTCCGCCGGCAGGTGGGTCAGGTCGAGGTAGACGTAGTCCTTGTTCGGACCCGCGCCGCGGCCTTCGAGCACCTCCAGGACCATCGAGCGCGCGACGATGTCACGCGGCGCGAGGTCCTTGATGGTGGGCGCGTAGCGCTCCATGAAGCGCTCGCCGTCCGCGTTGCGCAGAATGCCGCCCTCGCCGCGCGCGCCCTCGGTGAGCAGGATGCCCAGGCCCGCGAGGCCGGTCGGGTGGAACTGGTAGAACTCCATGTCCTCCAGCGGCAGCCCGCGGCGCCAGGCGATGCCCATGCCGTCACCGGTGAGGGTGTGCGCGTTCGAGGTGGTCTTGAAGACCTTGCCGAAGCCGCCGGTCGCGAAGATCACCGACTTGGCCTGGAAGACGTGGATCTCGCCGGTGGCCAGCTCGTACGCCACCACGCCCGAGGTGGTCTTGTTGCCCGCCTCGTCCTCGGCCAGCAGCAGGTCGAGCACGTAGAACTCGTTGTAGAACTCGACGTTCTGCTTGACGCAGTTCTGGAACAGCGTCTGCAGGATCATGTGGCCGGTGCGGTCCGCCGCGTAGCACGAGCGGCGCACGGCCGCCTTGCCGTGGTCGCGGGTGTGGCCGCCGAAGCGGCGCTGGTCGATCCGGCCCTCGGGGGTCCGGGAGAAGGGGAGGCCCATCTTCTCCAGGTCCAGGACGGCGTCGATCGCCTCCTTGCACATGATCTCCGCGGCGTCCTGGTCGGTGAGGTAGTCACCACCCTTGACCGTGTCGAACGTGTGCCACTCCCAGTTGTCCTCCTCGACGTTCGCGAGGGCGGCGCACATGCCGCCCTGCGCGGCGCCGGTGTGCGAACGCGTCGGGTACAGCTTGGTCAGTACGGCGGTACGGCTGCGCTTGCTCGACTCCAGGGCCGCGCGCATGCCGGCGCCGCCCGCGCCGACGATGACGGTGTCGTACTTGTGGGTCTGCATGATGCTCGTTCAGTCCTCGGGGTACTGGTCAGCTGCCGATGTTCGGGTCGAAGGTGAAGATCACCAAGGTCCCCAGGAAAAGCACGATCAGCGCGGACGTGTAGAGCAGCGCCTTGAGCCAGAACCGGGTCTGGTCCCGCTCCGCGTAGTCGTTGATGATCGTGCGCAGACCGTTGACACCGTGCAGCTCGGCGAGCCACAGCATGATGAGGTCCCACGACTGCCAGAACGGCGAGGACCAGCGGCCCGCGACGAACGCGAAGCCGATCTTGGACACACCGCCGTCCAGGACGAGCTGAATGATCAGGTGGCCGATGACCAGGACGACCAGGAGGACGCCCGACAGCCGCATGAACAGCCAGCCGTAGAGCTCGAAGTTGGTCTTGGTCGAACGCGGTGAGCGCTTGCTGCGCGGAGACTCGATCGACGGACCGCCGCCGTGGATCTTGGGCGCGTTTTCGATGGTGGCGGACACTTCAGCTCCCGAAGATGGTCTTGATCGAGTGCTGCAGGATCGGGTAGGCACTCCCGGCCATCAGCACGACCCAGACGCCGACGACAGTCCAGAGCATCTGCTTCTGGTAGCGCGGGCCCTTCTCCCAGAAGTCCACCGCGATGATCCGCAGACCATTGAGTGCGTGGAACAGGATGGCCGCGACGAGCCCGTACTCGAGCAGGTTGACGAACGGGTTCTTGTAGATCTCGATCGTCTCGTCGTACGCCTCGGGCGATACGCGAACGAGTGCGGTGTCGAGGACGTGCGCGAACAGGAAGAAGAAGATGAGGACGCCGGTGACTCGATGAGCCACCCATGACCACATGCCTTCCCGGCCGCGGTAGAGCGTTCCAGCCGGCACGGAAACTACCCTCCGGGTGCGGTACAAGGGGGACGCGGCCGGCTGGGAGGGTGTCCGCATTCCGTGTCGGACCCTCTGGTTGTCGGTCGGCCCGGCCGGGTATCGGTCGCCCGGCCCCGGCCATGGTAGCCACCGATGAGGGAGCCTCTTGTGCCAGGGCGCGCGATGTGATCCATTCCGCATGACGGAGTGGAACCATCCGGGTGACCCGGACGTCGAGGGTCACGATTCGCTGACGCCCCGTCAGCACCCGTACGGGTGAAGCCGCACGGGTGCGGACGAAAGATCGAGGCAAGCGCTGCGCCGCAGGTCGAAGATGTGACCGGCGGGTAGGGCCGGCATCACATCGGCAGTGCGTATTCATCGGCCCCGTCGGTCCATACGATGCGACCCATGACGGAGGCTACTGTCGATGGCGGCACGTCTACCGGGTCCACCTTCGCGAGCCAATTCCCGCAGCCCACGCGGGAACAATGGCAGCGCCTCGTGGCCGGCGTGCTCCGCAAATCGAAGGTGCTGGGCGAGAACGACGCGCCCGAGCACCCCGAAGACCTGCTGGCGACCACTACCTACGACGGCATCAAGCTGTCCCCGCTGTACACGGAGGCGGCCGCCCGGCCGGGCGTGCCCGGGCTGAGTCCGTTCGTCCGGGGCTCGCGCGCGGCCGGACACGCCGCCGACGGTTGGGACGTGCGCCAATCGCACGCCGACTCCGATCCGGCCCGCGCCAACGAGAGTGTGCTCGCCGATCTGGAGAACGGGGTCACGTCCGTCTTCCTGCAGGTGGGCGACGGCGCGCTGGCGCCGGCGGACCTGGCCCGCGCGCTCGACGGCGTGCTGCTCGACCTGGCACCGGTGGCCCTGGCCACCGGTGCCGACTTCGTCGCGGCCGGCGACGCGTTGCTCGCGGTGTTCCGCGCGAGCGGCATCGCGCCGGGCGAGCCGCGCGGCAACCTGGGCGCCGACCCGATCTCGCACCACGCGCGCACCGGGGCGGGCGCCGACCTGGTGGCCGCCGCGGACCTGGCGGCCCGCGCGCACGCCGAGTTCCCCGGCCTTCAGGCGATCGCCGTGGACGGGCAGCCGTACCACGAGGCGGGTGGCTCGGAGGGCCAGGAGCTGGGCGCGGCCACCGCCGCCGGTGTCGCGTACCTGCGCGCGCTGACGGCTGCCGGGCTCGACGTGGACACCGCCCTGGGCCTGGTCGAGTTCCGCTTCGCGGCCACCGCCGAGCAGTTCCCGACCATCGCCAAGCTGCGCGCGGCCCGCCGGTTGTGGGCCCGGGTCGCGCAGGCGTCCGGTGCCTCCCCGGCGGCCGGCGCGCAGCGCCAACACGCGCTCACCTCGTGGGCGATGACCACCCGGCGCGACCCCTGGGTCAACATGCTGCGCACCACGGTCGCCTCCTTCGCGGCCGGCGTCGGCGGCGCGGACGCGGTCACCGTGCGCGCCTTCGACGCGGCGATCGGCCTGTCCGACCCGTTCTCGCGGCGGATCGCCCGCAATACCCAGGCGCTGCTCCTGGAGGAGTCGCACCTCGCACAGGTGATCGACCCGGCCGGCGGCTCGTGGTTCGTCGAGCAACTCACCGACGACCTCGCCCGCACCGGCTGGGCGTTCTTCCAGGAGATCGAACGACGCGGCGGGATCGTCGCGGTGCTCGACTCGGGCTGGCTCGGCGAGCGCCTGGCCGAGGTCCGAACCCGGCGGGACCGGGACATCGCCCACCGGACCGACCCGATCACCGGCGTCAGCGAGTTCCCGAACCTGACCGAGGCGCCCGTCGTGCGCGAACCCGCGCCCGACGTCCCGGTCTCCGCCGCCGGGCTGCCCCGGGTGCGTTACGCCGAGGCGTACGAGTCGCTGCGCGACGCCTCGGACGCGCTGCTGGCCGCGTCCGGCGAGCGCCCGAGCGTCTTCCTGGCCACCCTGGGCCCGCTCGCGCAGTACACCGCGCGGGCCGGCTTCGCGACCAACCTGTTCGCCGCCGGTGGCATCGCCGCCGTCGAAGCGGGCATCACCGCGGTGGACGAGGGCGCGGTCGAGCAGATCCTCGAGCGCTGGACGGCGGCCGGCCGCCCGGCGACCGCCGTGCTCGCCTCCTCGGAGAAGCTGTACGCGACCCTGGCGGCACCGGTGACCGCGGCGCTGCGCGCGGCCGGCGCCCGCCGGATCCTGATCGCGGGCCAAAAGGCGCACGGAGCGGAGCCGGACGGGTACGTGTACACCGGGTGCGACGCGCTCGAGGTCCTGCACGCCACGTACCAGACCCTGGCGGAATCCCCGGAGGGGGCGAAATGAGCATTCCCGACTTCACCCAGGTCGAGCTCGACGCGCCCGCGTCCGGTGACCTCGACGCGTGGCGGGACGCCGTGCGCGAGGAGACCGGCAAGGACGCGGACGCGCTGACCCACGACACCCCCGAGGGCATCCCGCTCAAGGCGCTGTACACCGAGGAGGACCTGGAGGGGCTCGACTTCCTGGGCACCTACCCGGGCATCACGCCGTTCCTGCGCGGTCCGTACCCGACGATGTACGTCAACCAGCCGTGGACGATCCGCCAGTACGCGGGCTTCTCCACCGCCGAGGAGTCCAACGCCTTCTACCGGCGCAACCTGGCGGCGGGCCAGAAGGGCCTGTCGATCGCGTTCGACCTGGCCACCCACCGCGGCTACGACTCGGACCACCCGCGGGTGACCGGCGACGTGGGCATGGCGGGTGTCGCGATCGACTCGATCTACGACATGCGGCAACTCTTCGACGGCATCCCGCTGGACCGGATGTCGGTGTCGATGACGATGAACGGCGCGGTGCTCCCGGTTCTCGCGCTCTACATCGTCGCGGCGGAGGAGCAGGGGGTGGCACCGGAACACCTGACGGGGACGATCCAGAACGACGTCCTCAAGGAGTTCATGGTCCGCAACACCTACATCTATCCGCCCAAGCCCTCGATGTCGATCATCTCCGACATCTTCGCGTACACATCGCAGAAGATGCCGAAGTTCAACTCGATCTCGATCTCCGGCTACCACATCCAGGAGGCCGGGGCCACCGCCGACCTGGAGTTGGCGTACACGCTCGCGGACGGCATCGAGTACCTGCGCGCCGGTGTCGCGGCGGGCCTGGACATCGACGCGTTCGCGCCGCGCCTGTCGTTCTTCTGGGCGATCGGGATGAACTTCTTCATGGAGGTCGCCAAGCTGCGCGCGGCGCGCCTGCTGTGGGCCGACATCGTCAAGTCGTTCGGCGCGAAGAACCCCAAGTCGTTTTCGCTGCGCACGCACTCGCAGACCTCGGGCTGGTCGCTGACCGCGCAGGACGTGTTCAACAACGTGGTGCGCACCTGCCTGGAGGCGATGGCCTCGACCCAGGGGCACACCCAGTCGCTGCACACCAACGCGCTCGACGAGGCGCTCGCGCTGCCGACCGACTTCTCCGCCCGGATCGCGCGCAACACCCAGTTGTTGCTCCAGCAGGAGTCGGGCACGTGCGACGTGATCGACCCGTGGGGCGGCTCGGCCTACATCGAGCGGCTCACCCACGACCTGGCGGTCCGCGCCCGCGAGCACATCGCCGAGGCCGAGCGGGCGGGCGGCATGGCGTCGGCGATCGCCGAGGGCCTGCCCAAGCTGCGGATCGAGGAGGCGGCGGCGCGCACCCAGGCCCGGATCGACTCGGGCCGGCAGTCGGTGATCGGCGTGAACAAGTACCTGGTCGCCAGCGACGAGGCGATCGACGTGCTCAAGATCGACAACAAGGCGGTCCGCGAGGGCCAGTTGGACAAGTTGCGCAGGTTGCGCGAGGAGCGCGACGAGGACGCGGTGCGCCGCGCGCTGGCCGCGCTGTCCGGCGCGGCGCAGGCCGACGTCGAGGGCACCCGGCCGCGCGACCTCGAACACAACCTGCTCGCGCTCGCGGTGGACGCCGCGCGGGCCAAGGCCACCGTCGGCGAGATCTCCGACGCGCTGGAGTCGGCCTACGGGCGCCACCAGGCGCAGATCCGCACGCTGACCGGGGTGTACCGGGAAGAGGTGGGCATGTCGCCGAACGTCGAGACGGCCCGCTCGCTGGTCGCCCGGTTCGAGGAGTTGGAGGGCCGCCGCCCGCGCATACTGGTCGCCAAGATGGGCCAGGACGGGCACGACCGGGGCCAGAAGGTGATCGCCACCGCGTTCGCCGACCTCGGCTTCGACGTGGACGTGGGCGCGCTGTTCCAGACGCCGGGCGAGGTGGCCCGACAGGCGGTCGAGGCGGACGTGCACGTGGTCGGTGTGTCCTCGCTCGCGGCCGGTCACCTCACCCTGGTGCCGGCGCTGCGTCAGGAACTCGCCGCGCTGGACGCCGAGGAGATCATGGTCGTGGTCGGCGGGGTGATCCCGCCCGCCGACGTACAGCCGCTGCTGGACATGGGCGCCACGGCGGTCTTCCCGCCCGGCACGGTGATCGCGGACGCCGCGGTGGACCTGCTCAGGGGCCTGTACAGGCAGTTGGACCACGAGCTGCCGGTCGACTGATGGCACGCGTGATCGACGTCGGCGCGTACGCCGAGGGCGTGCTCGCGGGCAACCGGACGATCCTGGCCCGGGCGGTCACGCTGGTCGAGTCCACCCGGGCCGACCACCGCGACCTCGCGCAGGAGTTGCTGGTCAAGTTGTTGCCGCACGCCGGCGGTGCCCACCGGGTGGGCATCACCGGCGTGCCGGGGGTGGGCAAGTCCACCTTCATCGAGACGCTGGGCACCCGGCTGACCGGCGAGGGGCATCGGGTCGCGGTGCTCGCGGTGGACCCGTCCTCCTCGCGGCACGGCGGCAGCATCCTGGGTGACAAGACCCGGATGGGCCGACTCGCGGTGGACGACAACGCGTTCGTGCGCCCCTCGCCGACCGCCGGCACCCTGGGCGGCGTCGCGCGGGCCACCCGCGAGTCGATCGTGCTGATGGAGGCGGCGGGCCACGACGTGGTGCTGGTGGAGACGGTCGGCGTGGGCCAGTCCGAGACCACCGTGGCGAACATGGTCGACTGCTTCCTGTTCCTGACCCTCGCGCGCACCGGCGACCAGCTCCAGGGCATCAAGAAGGGCGTGCTGGAACTGGCCGACGTGGTCGCGGTGAACAAGGCGGACGGCGAGTACGCGCTCGCCGCCCGCCGCGCGGCCCGCGAACTGGCGGGCGCGCTGCGGCTGATGCGGCGCGCGGGGGAGTCGTGGACCACGCCGGTGCTGACCTGTTCCGGCCTGTCCGGGGAGGGTCTGGACGAGGTCTGGGAGACCATCCTCAAACATCGGCGCACGCTGGAGGAAACCGGCGAATTGGCCGAATTGCGCCGCCGGCAACAGGTCGACTGGACCTGGGCGACGGTGCACGACTCGCTGCTCGCCGAGCTGCGCGGGCACCCCTCGGTTCGGGCTATCGTGCCCGACCTCGAACGCGACGTCCGCGACGGCCATCTCACCGCGACGCTTGCCGCGTCTCGCATCCTGGACGCGTTCCATGGGCGGCAAGGGCAGTCCTGATCAATGGGGCGCTTGGTTGATACGCGGCCGAGTGGGCAGAAGCCCGCCAATGACGAAACGGACGGACAGTCATACCCCTACCGGCGGTAGCGCATGCGCCGGCGGGAGGCTTTTTTCTCACCCGAACGGGGGTAATTCGCTCTCTACCACGTCGCGAAGGCCGATGCAACGTACTCTTGCGTGGGTGAGCGAATCCCTCCACGCCCAGGCCGCCGCCAAAGCCGCGGCTTTCGCCGACGAGCTGGTCGCCTTTCGACGCGACCTGCACATGCATCCGGAGCTGGGTCGGGAGGAGTTCCGTACCACCGGGCTCATCCGGGAACGGCTGGTACGCGCGGGCCTGAGCCCGCGGCTATTGCCCGGCACGGGCCTGGTGTGCGACATCAGACCCCAGCGGGCCTCGCCCGGCACCCGGACCGCGAGTGAGCGGATGATCGCCTTCCGCGGCGACATCGACGCGCTGCCGGTGGACGACGTCAAGGACGTGGCCTACCGCTCGACGGTGCCCGGCCGCGCGCACGCGTGCGGCCACGACGTGCACACCTCGATCCTGCTCGGCACGGGCCTGGTGCTCGCGGAGTTCGCCCGGGACGGGCTGTTGCCCCGACCGGTGCGGCTGATCTTCCAGCCCGCCGAGGAGAAGCTGCCGGGCGGCGCGCTCGACGTGATCAAGGCGGGCGGCCTCGCGGGTGTCTCCGAGATCCACGCCATCCACTGCGACCCCAAGGTCGAGGTCGGCCGGGTCGGGCTGCGCGCGGGCGCGATCACCTCGGCCTGCGACCGGGTGGTGGTCACCCTCACCGGCGCGGGCGGCCACACCGCCCGTCCGCATCGCACCACCGACCTGGTCACCGCGCTGGCCAAGCTCGCCTCGGAGCTGCCCTCGGCGTTCTCCCGGCGGATCGACCCGCGCTCGGGCGCGAGCCTGGTGTGGGGGCGGATCCAGTCCGGCTCCGCGCCGAACGTGATCCCGCAGCACGGCGAGCTGGAGGGCACCCTGCGCTGCCTCGACCTGGAGGCGTGGCGGCAGGCTCCGGACGTGATGCACGAGCTGGTGGACGCGATCGCCTCGACCTACGGCGCCAAGTGGGAGCTCGAACACCACCGGGGCGTGCCGCCGGTGGTCAACGACCCCGACGCGGTCGCCTCGATGCGCACGGTCGCCACCGGGGTGCTGGGCGCGAGCGCGGTCGAGAGCACCGAGCAGAGCCTGGGCGGCGAGGACTTCTCGTGGTTCCTGGACCAGGTCCCCGGCGAGCTCACCCGGCTCGGCGTGCGACCCGCCGGGCACCCCGTATACGACCTGCACCAGGGGAGTTTCGACGTCGACGAGCGGGCGATCGGGGTCGGGGTGCGACTCTTCGCCGGGCTGGCGTTGCGGCCCTTTCGTTGACCCCGACCGGACCCGGTGCGCGCCGCGCGGGCGGGTGCGCCGAGAAGGGACGTATGCGGAACTGTTAACCGCCGCGACCCCGGTCCCCGTTCCTCCCGCGTTCGTAAGTCTGTAATGTTCCGACCCGGTGCCGTTCGATCACGTGCGGCACCGGGTCTTTTCCGTCTGTCACGTCGCGGACTGCCCGGTTCCGCGCCGACCCGTTTCCGCTCCGGCTACTCGGCCGGGCTAACGGGGCGTGTTGCGGTGGCGATTCACGGTTTTTGTCGCTCATATTCTTTTACTAGGTATGCTCTCCGACGGCTAGCAGGTCTACGCGCGTTTACCAGGGATGCAAGCGCGTCAGAGTCTGCATCTGGGAGCAGCGCCCGAAGGGGCGCTCATCGGAAGGAGACACCCGTGCGCCGGGTATCCAAGGTGACCGCGGCTGCGGTCGGCGTCACTCTCGCCCTTACTGCCACCGCCGCGTGCGGTAGCAAGCCCAAGGACGACGACAAGAAGTCGAATGGCAGCAGTGCCACCCCGGGTGGTACGCAAGCGACCAAGATCGACTTCAAGGCATGCATGGTGACGGACACCGGCGGCATCGACGACCGCTCCTTCAACGCCTCCTCGTGGGCGGGTCTGCAGCAGGCCAAGTCGGAGCTCGGCGTCGACGTGAAGTACATCACCTCGAAGACCGAGAACGACTACGTGCCGAACCTGAACAGCCTCGTGAACGACAAGTGCGGCCTGATCATCGCGGTCGGCGGCCTGATGGCCGATGCGACCAAGGCCGCTGCGACGACGCACAAGGACCAGAAGTTCGCGATCGTCGACTCGTCCAGCATCGAGCCGAACGTGCAGGGTCTGCAGTTCAACACGGCCGAGGCCGGCTTCCTCGGCGGCTACCTCGCCGCGGGCTACTCCAAGACCGGCAAGGTCGCCACCTTCGGCGCGAAGGCGATCCCGCCGGTCACCGTGTTCATGGACGGCTACGTCCAGGGCGTCAAGTACTACAACCAGACCAAGGGCAAGAACGTCCAGGTCATCGGTTGGGACGAGGTCAAGGGCGACGGTTCGCTCACGGAGAAGTTCGACTCGCCCTCCGACGGTGAGCGCACCGCCAACGACTTCATCGCCCAGGGCGCCGACGTGATCATGCCGGTCGCCGGTCAGACCGGCCTCGGTGCCACCTCCGCCGTGCAGAAGAGCAACGGCAAGGCGAGCGTCATCTGGGTCGACACGGATGGCTACGAGAGCGCCTCGCAGTACAAGACGGTGTTCCTGTCGACCGTGACCAAGGACATCAAGGGCCAGGTGTTCAACGCGGTCAAGGCCGCGGCGACGAACCAGTTCACCACCAAGTCCACGATCGGCACGCTGGCGAACAACGGGGTCGGCCTGGCGCCGTTCCACGACTTCGACGCGAAGGTCCCCGCCGACCTCAAGAGCGAGCTGGACACGGTCAAGGCCGACATCATCAGCGGCAAGATCAAGATCACCTCGAAGAACCAGCCGAAGAGCTGACTTCGACGATCGGGCGCCGCGGAAGCAGATTCCGCGGCGCCCGTGTCCGTACCGCCCGGGCCCCGAGGGGACCCGGGTCGAACCCGTAGCGGCCCCTCGCGGGGGGCGTAGCCGAGGAGGTCTCCGCGTTGAAGCTCGAACTGCGCGGAATCACGAAACGGTTCGGGTCGCTGGTCGCCAACGACCACATCGACCTGACCGTCGAGCCGGGGGAGATCCACTGCCTTCTCGGTGAGAACGGTGCCGGCAAGTCGACCCTGATGAACGTGCTCTACGGGCTCTACGAGCCCACCGAGGGCGAGATCGTGGTCGACGGCACCCCCCGCAAGTTCCGGACCGCCGGCGACGCGATCGACGCGGGCATCGGCATGGTCCACCAACACTTCATGCTGGTCCCGGTCTTCACCGTCGCCGAGAACGTCATGCTCGGCCACGAGGAGACCAAGCCGCTGGGCTGGCTGGACCGCCGTCGGGCCCGCAAGAAGGTGCTCGACCTCGTCGACGAGTACGGCCTCAAGGTCGACCCGGACATGTTGGTCGAGGACCTCCCCGTCGGTCTGCAACAGCGGGTGGAGATCCTCAAGGCGCTGGTGCGCGACGCCAAGGTGCTCATCCTGGACGAGCCCACCGCGGTGCTCACCCCGCAGGAGACCGAGGAACTGTTCCGGGTGATGCGCGCGCTGCGTGCCTCCGGCCACTCCATCGTGTTCATCACGCACAAGCTCAAAGAGGTCAAGGCGGTCGCCGACCGGATCACCGTGATCCGGCGCGGCAAGGTCGTCGGCACCGCGGACCCCGCCTCCTCGGAGAAGGAACTCGCGTCGCTGATGGTCGGCCGGCCGGTCAAGCTGGTGGTCGACAAGCCCGAGGCGAAGCCGGGCGCGGTTCGGCTGGAGATCGACGACCTGACCGTGCTCGACGGCAACGGCCAGGCCGTGGTGGACCGGGTCGACCTGCGCCTGCGCGAGGGCGAGATCCTGGGCATCGCGGGCGTGGACGGCAACGGCCAGAGCGAGTTGACCCAGGCCATCCTGGGCCTGCGTACGCCCGCCGCCGGGAAGATCAGCCTGGACGGACACGACCTCGCGGGCCGCACCCCGCGGCAGATCCTCAACTCCGGCGTCGGCTTCGTGCCCGAGGACCGTCAGCACGACGGCATCGTCGGCGAATTCACGGTGGCCGAGAACCTGGTGTTGGACATGGTCACCCAGCCGCCGTTCGGTCGCCGCGGATCGATCAACCCGGGCGCGGTGCGCGACAACGCGCGCAAGCGGGTCGAGGAGTTCGACATCCGCACCCAGACCATCGACTCGCCGGCCGGCACGCTGTCCGGCGGCAATCAGCAAAAGGTCGTCGTGGCGCGCGAACTCTCTCGCCCACTGCGGCTGTTCATCGCCTCGCAGCCCACCCGAGGGGTGGACGTGGGGGCGATGGAGTTCATCCACAAGCGGATCGTGGCCGAGCGCGACGTCGGCACCCCGGTGATCATCGTGTCCACCGAGTTGGACGAGGTGGTCGCGCTGGCCGACCGGATCGCGGTGATGTATCGCGGTCGGATCGTGGACATCGTGCCGCCCACCACGTCCCGGGGCGACCTGGGTCTGCTGATGGCCGGCGTGATCCCGAACCGGGACGGGGCCCAGGCGAGTGCACCGGCCGGCGCCACCGCGGCGACCACGAAGCCGGACGCGGCCGAGACCGCCATCGACAGCGACGAAACCCCGGGGGAGGAGGACCCAGCGTGACCGAGGACAACAAGAGCACGCCCGGCGAGCCGAGCGAGGCGAAGCCGGCCCTGAACGAGAAGACGGCCGGGCCGGGCGGGGCGAGCCCGTCGGCGCCGCCGAAGCCCTCGCTCGGTCGGGCTGTGCTCGACGCGATCATCACCGGCAACTCGGCCGTGGTGACCTTCCTGGCGATCGTGCTCGCGCTGGTCGTCGGCGGCATCCTGATGATCCTCGCGGACCAGGACGTGCTCGACGAGTACAAGTACTTCTTCGCCGCCCCCGGCGAGGCGCTCTCCAGCTCCTGGACCCTGGTCTCGGACGCCTACACGGCGATGTTCAAGGGTGCGATCGTCAACCCGGACACCTTCTCCGACGGTTCGGTCGAGGAAATCTTCCGGCCGATCTCCGAGACGATCACCCAGGCCACGCCGCTGATCTTCGGCGGTCTCGCGGTCTCGATCGCCTTCCGGACCGGGTTGTTCAACATCGGTGCGCAGGGCCAGATCATCGCCGGCGCGGTGTTCGCGTCGTGGGTCGGGTTCGTCGTCGACCTGCCGCCGGTGATCCACCTGGTCTTCGTGATCCTCGCCGGCGTGATCGGCGGCGGCCTGTACGCGGGCATCGCCGGTTTCCTCAAGGCCCGCTACGGCGCGCACGAGGTGATCGTGACGATCATGCTCAACCACATCGCGGTGCTGCTGCTCGGCTGGCTGCTGACCACCGACGCCTTCCGCCGGGGCGGTCAGTCGCAGCCGATCGGCAAGGACGCGAACGAGAACGCGGTGCTGCCGAACCTGTTCGGCGACAACCTGCGGATCCACTTCGGCATCATCCTGGCGCTGCTCGCGGCCGGGGTCTACTGGTGGCTGCTGAACCGCTCCACGCTCGGGTTCGAGCTGCGCGCGGTGGGCTCCAACCCGGACGCGGCGCGTACGGCGGGCATGAGCGTGGCCCGCGCGCAGATCCTGGCGATGGTGATAGCCGGTGCGATGGCCGGTCTCGCCGGTGTCTCGCAGGTGATGAGCTCGACCAACCCGGCGCACACGCTGACCCCGAGCATCGACGCCGGTATCGGCTTCGACGCGATCACCGTGGCCCTGCTCGGCCGTACCAAGCCGCTGGGCACCGTGCTGGCCGCACTGCTGTTCGGCGCGCTGCGCGCGGGCGGCTCGACCATGCAGGCGTCCGCGAACGTGTCCGTCGACATCGTCATCGTCATCCAGGCCGTGATCGTGCTGTTCGTCGCCGCGCCGCCGCTGGTGCGCTCGATCTTCCGGCTGCGCGGGGCCCGCAAGGGTGCCGAGGGCGGGCCGTTGGCCGCCAAGGAGACCGTGGGGGTCCAGGCATGAGCGAGCGGAACCCTGAAGGAGGCACGCAGGTGGCGGACACCGTGATCGCCCCCCACGTGGAGGCACCGGTGAACCCCACCGGCGAGGCCGCCGACGTGGTGCGGGCCGCGGCTCGCAAGAAGGCCCTGATCACGGGCATCGGCTTCGTCCTGGTCGGGCTGTACGCGCTGTGGGCGTTCGGCTTCGGTACCAAGAGCGGCGTCGACGCGGTCTTCGGGATGAACGTGCCCAACCGCGACACCACCGAGGTCGGCGACCTGTCGCTGCCCGCGCGGGCCGTCGCGATCGCGATGTCCGTGGTGTGCATGATCGCGGGCGGGCTGCGGATCGCGCTGGATCGCTCGCGCCTGGCGATCCGCCTGAGCATCGCGCTGTTCCTGGTCGCGTTCGTGATCGCGTTCCTCGTGTGGGCGGTCGCGGGCAAGCAGATGTCCTTCGCCGGCGCCCTGCAGAACACGCTGCTGGCCGCCGTGCCGCTCGTGCTCGGCGCGCTCGCGGGCGTGATCGGCGAGCGCTCCGGCGTGGTCAACATCGCCATCGACGGTCAGTTCCTGTTCGGCGCGTTCGCCGCCGCGCTCACCGCCTCGGTCACCGGGTCGCTGTGGGCGGGGCTGGCCGCGGGTGCCGTGGCCGGTGGGCTGATCGGCGCCCTGCTCGCGGTCTTCGCGGTGCGCTACCTGGTCGAGCAGGTCGTCCTCGGTGTGGTGATCAACCTGCTGGTCACCGGCATCACCGGCTTCCTGTACACGCAGCTCCTGCAGAAGGACCCCGAGGGTTACAACAACCCGGGCGTGTTCGAGAACATCCGGATCCCCGGCCTCGCCGACATCCCGGTGATCGGCCCGGTGCTGTTCGACGTCAACATCATCGTGTACCTGATGTACGCGCTGGTCGTGATCGTGCAGCTCGGCCTGTTCCACACCCGCTGGGGTCTGCGGGCCCGCGCGGTGGGCGAGCACCCGACGGCGGCGGACACGGTGGGCATCAAGGTCAACGCGACGCGCTACCGCAACGTGATGATGGCGGGCCTGATCGCCGGCATCGGCGGCGCGTTCCTGACCATCGGCACGGTGGGCACGTTCTCGAAGGACATGACCTCGGGCGCGGGCTACATCGCGCTGGCGGCGGTCATCTTCGGGCGCTGGCGTCCGCTGGGCGCGGTGGCCGCGGCGCTGCTGTTCGGCTTCACGAGCGCGCTGGCCACGTCGTTGCAGCCGCTGAACACGTCGATCCCGAGCCAGTTCCTGCAGATGATGCCGTACGTCGTGACGATCTTCGCGGTGGCCGGTCTGGTCGGCAAGGTGCGCGCGCCCGCGGCGGCCAACAAGCCCTACACGAAGGGCTGACGGGGGTGCCGGAGATTGATTGGCGCGCGCTGCGGGACGCGGCGACCGCGGCGATGCGGGGTGCGTACGCGCCGTACTCGAAGTATCCGGTCGGCGCCTCGGCGCTGGTGGACGACGGCCGGATCGTGTCCGGGTGCAATGTGGAGAACGCGTCGTACGGTCTCACGTTGTGCGCGGAGTGCGGCCTGGTGTCCGCGCTGCACGCGAGCGGCGGCGGCAGGCTCGTGGCGTTTTGCTGCGTGGACAGCGAGGGCGCGGTCCTGATGCCGTGCGGGCGCTGCCGACAACTGTTGTGGGAGCACGGCGGCGCCGAGATGTTGTTGGAAACCAAGCACGGGGTACGGCCGTTGCGGGAGATCCTGCCGGATGCCTTCGGGCCCGACGATCTTCGCTAGCACGAGCTCGTGACCCGAACAGGTCGCCTCGGCGGCCAAGAGAGAACGGACAGCATGGACGCGATTTCGGTCATCCGTACGAAGCGGGACCGCGGTGAACTGACGGCGGCTCAGATCGACTGGGTGGTCGATGCGTACACGCGCGGCGAGGTCGCGGACGAGCAGATGTCCGCGCTCGCGATGGCCATCCTGCTCAACGGCATGAACGCGACCGAGATCAGCCGCTGGACCGAGGCGATGATCGCCTCGGGCGAGCGGATGGACTTCTCGGGGCTGTCCCGGCCGACCGCGGACAAACACTCGACCGGTGGCGTCGGCGACAAGATCACCCTGCCGCTCGCGCCGCTGGTCGCCGCGTGCGGCGTCGCCGTCCCGCAGTTGTCGGGGCGCGGGCTGGGCCACACCGGCGGAACGCTGGACAAGCTGGAGGCCGTGCCCGGGTGGCGTGCGGCGCTGTCCAACGACGCGATGATGCGCGTGCTCGAGGACGTCGGCGCGGTGATATGCGCGGCGGGCGACGGTCTCGCTCCGGCGGACAAGAAGCTGTACGCGCTGCGCGACGTGACCGGCACGGTCGAGGCCATACCGCTGATCGCCAGCTCGATCATGAGCAAGAAGATCGCCGAGGGCACCGGGGCGCTGGTGCTCGACGTCAAGGTCGGCTCCGGAGCGTTCATGAAGGACCTGGCCGACGCGCGCGAACTGGCGCGCACCATGGTCCGGCTGGGTGTGGACCACGGGGTCAAGACGGTCGCGCTGCTGACCGACATGTCCACCCCGTTGGGGCTGACCGCGGGCAACGCGCTGGAGGTCCGCGAGTCGGTCGAGGTGCTCGAGGGCGGCGGTCCGGCGGACGTGGTCGAGCTGACCCTCGCGCTCGCGCGCGAGATGCTCGCGGCGGCCGGGCAGACCCGGATCGACCCGGCGGACGCGCTGCGCGACGGCTCCGCGATGGACGTGTGGCGCCGGATGATCCAGGCCCAGGGCGGCGACCCGGACGCGAAGCTGCCGGTGGCGCGCGAGACCCAGGTGGTCACCGCGGCCTCGTCCGGCGTGCTGACCCGGATGGACGCCTACGAGGTCGGCGTCGCGGCCTGGCGCCTGGGCGCGGGCCGGGCCCGCAAGGAGGAGCGGGTCCAGGCCGGTGCGGGCGTCGAACTGCACGCCAAGCCGGGCGACATGGTCACCGCCGGGCAGCCGCTGATGACTCTGCACACGGACACGCCGGAGCGGTTCGACTACGCGAGCGAGATCCTCGCCGACGCGGTCACGATCGCGCCGGCCGGCACCGCCTTCGAGGCCACCCCGATCCTGATCGACCGGATCGGCCCGACGGCCTGACGCTCCCCCGCGCACGACGAGGCCCTCGACTCCCGACCGGGAGCCGAGGGCCCGTTCGTGTACGGGCAGGCTCGCGTCCGGCAGCCGTCCGCGCGGCACCCGGGGCACGACACATCGGTCCTCCCGCGCGCCGACGGACCCGCCGAGATCCCGGGACGGATCCCGGTTACGACCCCGCGGCGCCGTATCGGCCGTGGAAGACGTTGCGCTCCAGGGCCCGGCGCCCGGGATGGCGCCGCTCCTCGGCCGGTCGGCCGACGGCGACGATCAGCGCGATCGCCAGGTCGTCGCGGTCCGCGACGCCGATCGCCCGTTTGACCAGGTCCTCGTCCCAGCCGTTCATCGGCGACGTGGCCAGACCCAGTTCGGTCGCGGCGAGCATGACGTACGTGGCGGCGATCATCGCGTCCTTGACCGCGTACTCGCGCAACAACCCGCGCGCCGCCAGGCCTTGCTGGAACTCCTGGGAGGCGGCCGCGAACATGGTCACGAACTCCTCGCTCCAGGCGCCGTTGCGGCGTGCCGACGCGTACACGTCGGCACGCTCCTCGCGCCAGGCCTGCGGCTCGGCGACGAAGACCAGCAGGACCGGCGCCTCCAGGGCCTGCGGTTGGCCGCCGGTGGCCTCGATCAGGCCCGCGCGGCCCGCGTCGTCGGTGACCACCACGATCGAACGGTCCTGGAGGTTCCAGCTCGTGGGGGCCTCGACGGCGAGTTCGAGCAGCGTGCGCAGGGTTTCGGCGGGGACCGGCTCGGGGCGGTAGTGGCGGACGGTGCGGCGGGTGCGGATGGCCTCGGCCACCGAGTGGGCCCGGATCGCAGTGCCGTTGCCCGACCCGTGGTCGGCCGGTGTGCGGGTGTTCGACGTGTGGTTGCTCATGGCCACAATTCTTGGAGAGTCACTCTCCAGTGGGAAGTAGGCACTAATTGGTGCGCTACTCTCCTCTCATGGTGACCATCGTCGAATCGGTCGGCCTCCCCGCCGACGTCTACAGCGCCAAGTGCGCGACGCGTCAGGTGCTGGACCACATCGCCGGCAAGTGGACGGTGCTGATCGTGGACGCGCTGCGGGACGGCACGATGCGGTACACGGACCTGAGCCGGCGGATCGAGGGGGTGTCGCAGAAGATGCTCACGCAGACCCTGCGCAGCCTGGAGACGGACGGCTTCGTGCTGCGTACGGTGACCCCGACCATCCCGCCCCGGGTGGACTACGAACTCACCGAGCTCGGCCGCAGCCTGGGCGGGCCGATCCGCGCGCTGCGCGAGTGGACCGAGACGCACATCAACGAGATCGAGCGGGCCAGGATCGTGACCGCCGAGCGCAAGGCGGCGCAGGGCTACTGACCGCGTCGGTCACAATGCCCGCAGGAGCAGCGCGGTGATCGCCACGGCCGAGGCGAGGATCACGAACAGGCAGCCGAGCAGCGCGCAGCCCGCGCGCACGGTGTGCGGTCGGTACACCCGGCCGAAGTCGTCGCGGTCGCCCGGGCGGGGTCCCGGGGACGGGTCGTGCCGCTCGTCCATGGCGCCCCGGCATGCCAAAGCCGGTGGAGGGCCCGATCGGGCCCTCCACCGGCCTGTGCGCACCGTTCAGGCGGTGGAGCGCACGTGTTGCGCGCGGGGCCGCCGCCGGATCGCCGCGGACGCCGTCGCCGCGCCGGTCACCCGGCCGTTGAGCCCGAAGGCCACCCACCCCGCCGCCGCCATCAGCACCAGCACGAGGAGCACCGCGCCCGCCCAGCCGTGACCGTGGAAGGCGACGCCGCCGATCGGTCCGCCCACGCTCGCGCCGAGGTAGTAGGCCGCCAGGTACAGCGCGGACGCCTGCGCGCGGCCCTCGGTGACCCGCAGGCCCACCGCCGAACTGGCCGCCGAGTGGCCCGCGAAGAAACCCGCCGTGAGCACGATCAGGCCCACCACGACCAGCGCCAGGTTGTCCGGCAGGGTCAGCAGCGCGCCCGCGGCGGTGATCGCCGCCGCGGCCCACAACGTCGCGCGGTGCCCGATCCGGCCGACCAGTCGACCCGACGCGGCCGAACTGAAGGTGCCCGCCAGGTAGATCACGAAGATCGCGCCGACCACCGTCTGCGGCAGCCCGAACGGCTCGGCGAGCAGCCGGTAGCCGAGGTAGTTGTAGACCGTGCCGAACGCCGCCATGAAGACCATGCCGAGCAGGTACAGCCGGCGCAGCACCGGATCGGCCAGGTGCGAGCGCAGCACGCCGGTGAGTTGCCGGGCGGTCATGGTCGAGGGGGTGAAGTTGCGCGACGGCGGCAGCAATACCCGGAAGGCGACCGCCGACCCGAGCGCCAGCAGGCCGACAGCCACCAGCGCGACCCGCCACCCGCCCAGGTCCGAGGCCAGGCCGGTGACCAGTCGGCCGCCCATGCCGCCGATGCTGTTGCCCGCCACGTACAAGCCCATCGCCGAGCCGAGCGAGGGGCCGTCGACCTCTTCGGCGAGGTAGGCCATCGCGGTCGCGGGCAACCCGGCCAGCGCCACGCCCTGCACCGCGCGCAGCGCCACCAGGGTGCCGAAGTCCGGTGCGAACGCGGCCAGTACGCCCAGCAGGGCCGCGCCGAACACGGAGATCGTCATCACCCGGGAGCGGCCCCACCGCTCGGACAACATGCTCACCGGGATCACCGCCAGGGCCAGTGCGCCGGTGGTCACCGACACGGACAGGCTGGCCGTCGCGGGGTCCAGGTGGAACCCGTCGGACAACTCCGGCAGCAGCGTCTGGGTGGCGTAGAGCATCGCGAAGGTCGAACAGCCCGCGGCGAACAGTGCCAGGTTGACCCGACGGTAGGCGCGCGAGCCGCGCGTGTGCCGGACGGGAGCGGCGGTGATCGGGTCGGTGGTTGGGGCGGGGTCCGAAGCACTGTTCGATGCGGGCATGTGTACGAAACTAGGCCGCGTCGTTTCATGCGTCCAATGCATGTTTAGGCCACAATCCATGCTGTGTCGTATGACAGCAGATCAGCCGAGGTTTCCGCGGCCATCGCCCCGCTCCTGACGCAATTCGCCGCGGTCGCACGCGAGGAGCACATCACGCGGGCCGCCGCCGGGCTGGGTGTTCCGCAGCCCACGCTCAGTCGCACGATGGCCCGACTGGAGGCCGACGTGGGTGTCCCGCTGCTGGCCCGGACCGGGCGCGGGGTCGCGCTCACCCGGCAGGGTCACACCCTGCTCGGCTACGTGGAACAGGCGCTCGCGCTGCTGGAGCGCGGGCTGGACGAGGTGATCGAGGACGCGGGTGGGGCGCGCGGCAAGGTCGCGTTCGGGTTCCTGCACACGATGGGCCCCGAGGCGGTGCCCGGCCTGCTGCGCGCCTTTCGGGTACACCACCCCGGAATCCGGTTCCAGTTGGTCCAGGACTCCGCCTCGGCGATGTTGGAGCGGATGCGGGCCGGCGAACTCGACCTGTGCCTGACCGCGCCGCTGCCGGACGCGCCGGACCTGGCCGTGCGCGCGCTGGACGATCAGCGGCTCTACCTGGTGGTGCCGGCCGACCATCGGCTCGCGCACCGCCGCCGGGTGCGGTTGGCCGAGGCGGCCGAGGAGGTGTTCGTGTGCATGGAGCCGGGCTACGGGATGCGCCGGATCACCGACGCGCTGTTCGCCGAGGCGGGGTTCGTGCCCAGGATCGCCTTCGAGGGCGAGGAGGCCGAGACGTTGCGCGGCCTGGTCGCGGCGGGCCTGGGCGTGTCGCTGCTGCCCGCCCCCGACGCCCCGCGCCCGGGCACCGTACACCTGGCCGTCACCGCCCCCCGGGCCTTCCGCACGATCGGCCTCGCCTGGATGCCGGCCCGCCCCGAAACCACCCCCGTACGCCTGTTCCGCGAATTCGCCCTCGGCCGCCGCGGCCATCTCCTGCACCCCGAGCATGCCCAGCCCACCCCTCGCGACCCGGCGCCGCCACAAGCCGCCCGGTAGGCCACCCGCAAAGCCGGCCCGACGAAGAGCAGATGATCTACGCGCGTAGGCAGTAAAGTCCTTTCATGTACAGCAGTCACCCGAACACGCCCGCTGCCTCGCCCACGGTCGAGCAGATCCGGCGCGCACCCAAAGTCCTGCTCCACGACCACCTCGACGGTGGGCTCCGCCCCGCCACGATCATCGAACTCGCCGAGGCAATCGGATACGACCGCCTCCCCGACACCGACCCCGAGGCGCTCGGCACGTGGTTCCGCGAGGCAGCCGACTCCGGCTCGCTGGAGCGCTACCTGGAGACCTTCGACCACACCGTGGCGGTGATGCAGACCCGCGAGGGCCTGTTCCGGGTCGCCGCCGAATGCGCCGAGGACCTCGCCGCCGACGGTGTCGTCTACGCCGAGATCCGCTACGCCCCCGAACAACACCTGGAAGCCGGCCTGACCCTGGACCAGGTGGTCGAGGCGGTCGAGGCGGGTTTCCGCGAGGGCGAGCGCCGCGCGGCCGAGGCGGGCAACCGGATCAAGGTCGGCGCGCTGCTCACCGCGATGCGGCACGCGGCCCGCTCGCTGGAGATCGCCGAACTCACCAACCGGCACCGCGACATGGGCGTGGTCGGCTTCGACATCGCCGGCGCCGAGGCGGGCTTCCCGCCCACGCGCCACCTGGACGCGTTCGAGTACCTCAAGCGGGAGAACAACCACTTCACCATCCACGCCGGCGAGGCGTTCGGCCTGCCGTCGATCTGGCAGGCGCTCCAGTGGTGCGGCGCGGACCGCCTGGGCCACGGCGTGCGGATCATCGACGACATCACGGCCAAGGACGACGGCGGTGTCGAACTCGGCCGGCTCGCCGCATACGTGCGCGACAAGCGCATCCCGCTGGAGATGTGCCCGACCTCGAATCTGCAGACCGGCGCCGCCACGTCCTACGCGGATCACCCGATCGGCCTACTGCGCCGACTCTATTTTCGGGTGACCGTGAACACTGACAACCGTTTGATGAGCGGTACGTCGATGACCCGGGAGTTCGAGCACCTCGTCGAGGCGTTCGGCTACGGCTTGGACGACCTGGCCTGGTTCACCGTGAACGCGATGAAGAGCGCCTTCCTGCCCTTCGACGAGCGGCTCGCGATGATCAACGAGGTGATCAAGCCCGGCTATGCCGCGCTCAAGTCGGAATGGCTTTTCGGTCGGAACTGACCTTTCGTGGGTGCGCCCGACCGATTCAGTCCGGTTCAGACGGGTTAAGACCGGTTCGGATCGCGGGCGCACCCCGAGGCCCCTCCGGGTTCGGGCCAACGGTCCGGCCGGACTCGAAGGGGATGTTTTGCGCATTCCGCGTCCGATTCGCTACGTTGCGGTCTCACTTCGTAACGGGGTGTGTCTCGCCCCGCCCGAATCGAGAAACCGAGGATGCACATGCGATCGGTAACGCGTAAGGCGGCCATCACGGCCGGGCTCGGCGCGGCAATGGCAGCGGGCGCCGCAGGCTCCGCGAGCGCCATGCCGGTGACCGACCTGGTCGAGGGACTGGCCCCGGCCGCCGCAACGGCCCAGGCGGCCCTGCCGGATGCCGCCGCGCCGTTCCCGCTGTCCCAGGTCACCGACCAGCTCCCCGTCGGCGAGGTGCTCACCCCGGGCCACACGGCCGGGACCATGGCCCGCAGCATGGAGCAGGGTATGACCGGCTTCGCCGCGCAGGGCGCCCCGGCCAAGGGCGGCCTGGGCTCGCCGCTCAACACGCTGCCGACGGGCGAGTCCTCGCCGCTTGGTGGTACGCCGCTCGGGGACCTGCCGCTGGGTGGCCTTTCTCTCTGACACCCGCATCGGGTTCCGCACCTGCCGCCGGGCCGGGTCGTCGGCGCGGAACCGGTCGGTCCTGTCGTGCCACGGGCCGTGTCCATCGCGCGTCGATCCTGCGCGAGGACACGGCTTCGTCGTGCCGCACGCACGGCGTCGCCGTGCCCGCACGGCTTCGGCCCGCCGGCCCCGCCCCCTCACCCGCCGCCGACCCGTCACCGGCCGGCGACCCGTCACAGCGAGTCGTACATGTCCTTCGCCACATCGCCCAGATACGGCCCCGTCATGGTGCGCGAGTTCCGCGTGGTCACCCCCAGCGAGACGTTGCTCACCAGGTAACTTCGCCCGTCCACCTCGGCGAACCAGCCGCCGCCGGAGGACCCGCCGGTCATCGTGCAGCCCATCCACAACATGTCCGGCTGCGGCCAGCCGTCCTCACGGAAGTCCGTGGTCGGCGACGAGCACGTGTAGAGCGCGGTGCCGTCGTAGGGCGTGTCCCCCGGGTAGCCGAACGACTGCACGCGAAGGTGTCGCGGCGCGTTCCAGAGCACGTCCGCGCCCGCCCCCGCCGTGTCCTCCAGAGTGCGCCCGCCGCGCGAGTCGACGATGAAGGCGCCGTAGTCGAACGGTGACGCGCTCGCGTCCCTGCCGCCCGGATCGGCGTTCTGCGCCCACTGGTTGCTCACCGTGATCCGCCGGGCCGGCCACCGTCCGTACGGTTCGCGCTCCGCCGGGGTGCGACCCGCGCCGTTGTACGCGGGCACGAAGGTGACCCTGTCGTAGAAGTCCCCGTCCCGGCCACCGTGCAGACAGTGCGCCGCCGTCCACACCATGTTGCCGGTGGAGTGGTGCACGACCGTGCCGCTGCACTCGGCGACGCCCTCCGGCGTCCGGAAGAAGATCTTGCCCCGGATCGCCGTGTCGGGCTCGGTGTACGGCGGGGTCACCCGGCGCGCCTGGATCGTCGGCGGTTGGCGGTAGTCCGCCTCGGGCCGCTGCTGCTCCTGGTCGGGCAACTGCGGCGGCTGTTGGTCGGGCGAGATCTCCGCGCCCCGGGGCTTGGCCTCGTCCTGCCGGTCCTGGTCCCAGAACCCCCGGGTGTCCTCGACGTCCCTGTCGCTGTACTGCTTCGAGTTCATCGCCTGGGTGCGCCCGGCCTCGACCGCCAGCGTGCCGCTGAGCACCAGCCCGACCAGGGTCACCAGGACGCCGGCGAACACCGACATCGTGATGATGAGGTTCTTGTTGTGCGTGCTTCCCGGTTGCATGTCCCCGCCCCCCGACCGAGCGCACGGCCCGGAACCCTCCGGTCCCGCGAGACCACTCGATCGAACCGCCTACCCATCCGTTGATCGGATGATAGGCGCCGATGCGGTCGGGCCGTTGCCCCGTCCCGCCCGGCTCAGTCCTGGGGCAGCAGGATCCACAGCGCGATGTACAGCAGGAACTGCGGGCCCGGCAGCAGGCAGGAGAGCACGAACACCACGCGGACGGTGGTGACGGACCAGCCGTAGCGGCGGGCGATGCCGGCGCAGACGCCGGCGATCCGGCGGCCGTGACGCGGGCGACTGAGGGTCGCGGTGCTCATGGTCATGGCGGTTCCTCCTCGATGCGGCGGCGCCTGACGCGGCGTCGTCGTACTTCGAAGGTAGGACGATTCGGACCCGGCCACATCCATCGCAGGACCCGCCTTGCTCATCCGCCTTGGGGAGTAAGGGTCTTCCCGGAGGGGCGGGACTGCGGCCAGTCCTTGTCGAACGCCGACGGCGGACCGGAGGCCCGGGCGCCGGGGGACGGCGTGGCAGTGGTCTTGCGGCTGATGTCGAGGTAGTTCTCGCACCGGTAGCTCTCCGGCGGCGTGCGCCGACCCGCGAGCAGCACCGTGTCGCCGCCGGACGCGCTCTGCAGCGTGCAGACCACCTGCCCGAGCGCGATCGTGGCCAGCGCCGACAGCGGCGCGTCCAGCCGGAAGAGGGTGGGCGGGTCACCCTCGCGCCGGTCGGCCGCGATCAGGCCGCCGGCGGGCAGCGCGGTGGTGTACCCCTCCAACGCCTCGGCGTCGTTGGGGCCCAGGTGCAACTCCTCCAGGAGCTGGTTGACCTGGTCGGTGCGTGGCTTGTCCGGGACCGCCTCGGCGGGCCGCAGCACCAACCGCCCGCCCCGGGGCAGCGCCTGGAGCCGGTTGTCCTTCACCAGGTAGACGATGTGCCGCTCCGAGCCGGGCAGCCGGCTCTGCGCGGACGGCGCCGTACGATTGGCCGGCTTCCCGGCCCCCACCGGTCCCTCGGTCGGCCGGATCCCGCACGACGTGAGCGCGGCGAGCACCCCGGTCGTCGCGAAGATCACGATCGGAAGCCGCCGGCGGGGTCTCAACGCCTGTCTCCTCGCTCGTCGTGCGTGCCGGCACCGTTGCCGCCGAGGTCGGCGCCGGCGTGCTCCGGGTGCTCCGCGTTCTCGGCGTCCAGGTCGGCGTGCACACCGTCGTCCTCGACGCCCTCGTCCGGGTCGATTATCTCTTCGAGCTCGGGTGGCACCAGCGGCAGGCGCAGGGTGAACTTGGCACCGCCGCCCGGCATGTTCGACGCGTACGCGGTACCGCCGTGGATCCGCGCGTTCTCCATCACGATGGACAGTCCCAACCCGCTGCCCTCGGACCGCGCCCGCGAACTGTCCGCCTTGTAGAACCGGTCGAACACGTGCGGCAGTACGTCCTCGGGGATGCCCGGGCCGGTGTCGGAGACCTCGATCACGAGATCCTCCTCCGGACCGGCGAGCATTCCGGGTATCGCCACGCGCGGTTCGTGGTGGATCTCGACGGTCACCGGCGAGCCGCCGTGCCGCAACGCGTTGCCGACCAGGTTGGAGACCATGACGTCCAGTCTGCGCGGGTCCACCCGGGCCAGGATGCCCCGGGGTGCCCGAAGGTCCACCGCGTCCATCCAGGCGCGCGCGTCCAGGCACGCGGTGACCAGGTCGGTGATGTCCACCTCGTCCGCGACCAGCGCGGCGGTGCCCGCGTCGAAGCGGGACACCTCCATCAGGTCCTCGACCAGCGTGGCCAGCCGCTCGATCTCGGCGACCACCAACCGGGCGGCCGGCGCGCCCTGCTCGCCGAGGCTGTCCGCCTCCTCCTCGAGCAACTCGCTGACCGCGGTCATCGCCGCCAACGGGGTGCGCAGTTCGTGCGAGACGTCCGCGACGAAGCGGCGCGAGGACGACTCCAGCGCGCGCAACTCGGCGACGCTGCGCTCCAGCTTCTCCGCCGCGTCGTTGAACGTCCGGGACAGGTCGGCGAGTTCGTCCGAGCCGCGCACGTCCAGCCGGGTGTCCAGGCGACCCGCGCCCAGCTCGCGCGCGGCGTGCCCGAGCCGGCGTACCGGGCGCAGGATGTGCCGCGCGGCGAACAGCGCGACCACCGCCGCCGCGCCCAGCGCCAGCAGGGTGCCCACGATCAGGTAGCGGGCCAGCGAGTTGAGGTCGGCCTGTTCGTCCTTGAGCGACTTGAACATGTAGCCGGTGGGCCCGTTGGGCACCACCTTGGTGCCGCCGACCAGGTAGGGCTGTCCCTCGATGTCGATCCGCTGGAAGTACATGTGGAAGCCGCCACCGCCGTCCGCGGTCTGCACCACGCGCTGCAGCTTCGCGGGCACCCGCTCCAGCGGGAACCGGGTCGGGTCGGAGGCGACCGGGCGGCCGTCGGTGCCGACCAGGACCACGGAGTAGCCGAAACTGCTCTCCCGCATCTGGTCGACGGCGGGCCCCAGATCGGCCTGGTCCGGGTGCTCCGGGAGACCCGCGGAGACTCGGCCGAGGTTGTCTCGGAACTCGGTGAGCACCGAGTCCTGCGCGCGCTCCAGCACGGCGGTCCGGGTCAGCCAGTAGGCGATGCCGGACGCGGCGACCGCGGCGATCAACGCGACCAGCGCGAAGGCGACGAGTACCCGGAACCGCAACGAGCGCAGCTTCAGGGTCGGGGCGACCCGGCGGACGATCCGGCGTACCAGCGGCGGCCGGCCCGTCACTGGGGCGGGTCGAGGCGGTAGCCGACGCCCCGGACGGTGCGGATCAGTGTCGGCGCGGACGGGGTCTGCTCCACCTTGGCGCGCAGTCGCTGGACGCACGCGTCCACCAGGCGCGAGTCGCCGAGGTAGTCGTGCTCCCACACCAGGCGCAACAACTGCTGCCGGGAGAGCGCCTGACCGGGCCGCCGGCTCAGCTCGACCAGGAGCCGCAGCTCGGTCGGGGTGAGCTGGAGCTCCTCGCCGGCCTTGGTCACCGTCATCGCGTTGCGGTCGACCACCAGGTCGCCGAACACCGACGCGTCGGACACCTCGCGCTCGCCGCGGCGCAACACCGCGCGGATACGGGCGTCCAGCACGCGCGGCTGGACCGGCTTGACCACGTAGTCGTCGGCGCCGGACTCCAGGCCGACCACCACGTCGATGTCGTCGTTGCGCGCGGTGAGCAGGATGATCGGCAGCGAGTCGGTGCGGCGGATCCGCCGGCACACCTCGAAGCCGTCGATGCCCGGCAACATCACATCGAGCACGATCAGGTCGGGGCGCTGCTCGCGCCACCGTTCCAGGCCGGCCTCACCGGTGGCGGCGGTGACCACGCGATGGCCCTGGCGCCCCAGGGCGAGTTCGAGTCCGGTTCGTACGGACTCGTCATCCTCGATAAGCAGCAGGTAGGGCACGCAGGCCATTGTGTCTGACGTCACGGCTGGGAAGAACACGGGGAGGCCCCTTCCGGTTCGCCGCCCGAGGTCGCTGTTGCATACCTGTGACAGCTCGCCGACCTGACGATGAAGCCCGCCCAGCAGGCTGTACATCGTGAACGAGCGCCGAACCGGGGGAGAAGTCATGCAGTCCCAGACGCAGTCGCAGGGCATCCGCAAGGACAACCGCCGTACCGTCGTCGCCCTTGCCCCGCTGAACGGCAACGCGCGTAGTGCTTCGTGCACGGACAGTGTCGACGACGAATTCACCGCGTATGTCCGTGAGCGCCGGTCGGCGCTGTTCGCCACCGCGTACCACCTCACGGGTGACCGCAACGAGGCCGAGGACCTGTTGCAGAGCGCGTTGATGAGCACGTACCAGGCGTGGGGTCGGATCCAGGACAAGGCCGCGCTGGGCGGTTACCTGCGCCGCACGATGACCAACCTGCATATATCGGCCTGGCGTCGTCGCCGGATCAACGAGTACCCCTCGGAGGAGCTGCCCGAGCGTCCGGACGGTTCGGACTCGATGGGCGACACCGAGTTGCGTGCGGTGCTCTGGCGCGCGCTGGCCAAGCTGCCCGAGCCGCAGCGCACCATGCTGGTGCTGCGCTACTACGAGGGTCGCACCGACCCCGAGGTGGCCGAGGTGCTCGGATGCAGCGTCGGCACGGTCAAGTCGAGCATCTGGCGCGCGCTGCGCCGGCTGCGCGAGGACGACGCGCTGAGCTTCGGTGCCGACGAGGCGTTCGCCGAACTCGTCGCCTGAGCCCGGGACTTCGTCGCCCGAGCTGTGCCCGGTCGGCCGATCCCACTCGTGTTCGCGATCCGCGTGCGCCGTGCGCACTCGCTCGCCCACGTCTTTCTCTCGTGTCGCGGTATCCCTGTGCAGTTGTGCGTCGTACCGGTGTCGATGCGTCCCGGGCCGAAGGTGTGTCATCGGCAGGGACGGCGGATGGGGCTGTGACGGTTCCGTCGAATTGGGAGCGAATTCGGGACATCGGCGCACGGGGCGCCGAATTGCGCTCGACGTAGCCGAGTGGCTACGTTGCGTGGTCAATCTCCTAGTCGACTGGGAAGGGCCACCGCCATGTCCTCCGTTCTTCGCACCGTGCTCGCCGCCACATCCCTCGGCGCCGCCGCCGCGTTCGGCATCGCCGGGAGCGCCACGGCCGCGCCCGTCGCGCCCGACGAGATCTCCCGTACCGACGTGCCCGCGGCCGGCCAGGGCGCCGCCGCGGCGACCGGAGCCGTGCTCGGCGTCGTGGAGCGCGCGCAACTCAACCCGATGAACGGCGGCGGCCTGAACCCGCTGTCCAACAGCGTCGGCACCGACGTGGGTGACACGCCGGTCGGCACCAGCCTGGTCACCGGCGACCTCGCCGACGGGATGACCGTGCAGGAAGCGCTCGATCGGCTCTGAGCCGGCCGGCCACCGCACCCGGCGCCCGTCGGCGCCCTGCCGCGAGGCCCGTGCCCGTCTACCCTGAGCCGCGAACACGGCCACGGGGAGGCAGTCGGATGCGGCAGGAAACGGATCGTTTGCGGGAACCGGCGGCATGGGCGCTGGTCGGCTTCGTGGCACTGCAGTTGGCGGTCGACGCGTTGCGCGTCCTGTTCGGCGTGGGCTCGGGGGTGCACGGCTTCCGGGCGCGTGCCTACGGCGGTCAGTCCGCCCTGCTCGACGTGCTCACGCCGGTGCTGCTCGCAGGCGCGGTGCTGCTGGCGACCCATGCCGGCCGGCCCACGCCCAGGGCCCGGGTGATCACCCGTGTCGCGCTCGGAGTGCTCGCCGTACAGGGCGCCGTGGGACTTACCGCGGCGCTGGGCGGGCTCGCCTACGACGGCGGCGGGTTCGCCGACATACCGGCCGGGGCCCGGGTCGAACAGAGCGCGATCAACGTGGGTGTCCTGGTCATGTTCGCGCTGTGCGCCTGGTTCCTGATCGTGGTCCTGGGCGCGCCGGTCACGCCGACGGTCACCCGCGGCAAGTCGCTGCCGCATCAGGAGTGGCTCTCGCACGGGCGGGACGCGACGGGCGCCGGCCAACCGGTGAGCACGTCCGGGCAGTACCCGGCGTACTCCGGGACGGGCACCCGGTACGCCGGGTCCACCGGTGAACACGTCACCCCGACGGACGCGGACCGGACCCGGGCGAGGGGTTCCGAACCGAGTGCCGAGCCGGCGTCCACGCCGCCGCACGGCGCCGCGACCGGGCCACGGGCCGCCGTTTCCGAGACCGGCCCGCAGACCGTCGTCTCCGCGAGCACTCCGGGCACCGGCACCCCGGCCGTGCCGCCCCGGCCGGCCACTCCGCCGGCGCCACCCACACACGGAGGGACCCGGCCGTGACCGCCGAGGTCGAGACCGAGTCGGTGCGGGAGATCCCGCCGCCGCCTCGGCTGTGGCGGTTGCGCCGGCGCACCCGCACGTTCGGCCGCAGCGTGGTCGGCCTGATCTTCGCGGGCGCGGTGCTGGTGACGGGGGCGCGGCTGCTCGTGTTCGACGCGATGTGGCCGGTCGCGATCGTGACCGTCTTCGCCCCGTACGCGGCGGCGGCCTCGGTGCTCGTGCTGCTCGGGGCCGCGCTGCTGCGGATGCGGCTGACCCTGCTCGTCGCGCTGGGTCTGGTGGTCGTCCACACCCTGTGGATGTTGCCGAGGCTGACCCCTGCCGACGCTCCCGCGCCCGGCGGCGCGCGGTTGCGCGTGATGACCTCGAACGCCTACTTCGGCAAGGCGGATCCGGTACGGATCACCGACCTGGTGCGCCGCGAGCGGGTGGACGTGCTGGCCGTGGAGGAGTTGACGCCCGAACTGGCGGCGGGCCTGGAGCGGGCCGGCCTCACCCGGGAACTCCCGTACTCGGCCGGGACCGGCGAGCCCGGCGCGGCCGGACTGGCGATCTACGCGCGCCGGCCGCTGACCGAGGAGCGGCTGTTGCCCGAGCGGACCACGATGCCGATGCCCGGCGCCACCGTGGAGGTGTCCGGGCGCCCGGTCCGGATCCAGGGCGTGCACACCATCCCGCCGATGCGCGGGCAGGCCGGGAAGTGGGCCCACGACATGGACGCGCTGCGCCGCGAGGCGGAGCGGCGCACCCTGCCCGCGATCTTCCTCGGCGACTTCAACGCGACCTCGGACAACGCCTCGTTCCGCGCGCTCACCGGCGCCGGGCTTCGGGACGCGCACGAGGAGCGCGGCCGGGTCCTGGCGCGCACCTGGCCGATGGCGTACTTCCACGGCCTGCCGCCGCTGTTCGGGATCGACCACGTGCTGGTCACGGGCGGGATCGAGGTGGTCTCGGTGTCCGAACACCGCGTGCCGCACACCGATCACGCCGCGGTGATCGCCGAGCTGTCGCTGCGCTGACCACTTGTCAAGATCCCGTCGGGAATGCCCTCACCAGCGTCGACGCCGCGTCAACAGGCCCGAGACGGTCGCCGCGCGCGGCCGGCGTCGAGTCTCGCAAGGCGGTTCGCCCGGCGACCACACCTTCGCAACTGCGAGGATTCGATCGCATGTCCGCTCTGTTCGCCCTCTTCGCCGTCGTCGTGATCGTCCGCGTCCCGGCCACCTGGAAGCTCTCCACCCGGCGGCCCGCCGACGCGAAGGGCCCGGCGACGCAGACCCGCGCCGATCGCGTGCTCGCGGCCTGAAGACGCGAGGACCGTCACCCGCGTGGGTGACGGTCCTCGCGCTGTCGCCGCCCGGAGCGCTCCGGCGATCAGTGCCCGGTCGGGTGCCAGACCGTGCGGGTCTCGGTGAACGCCAGCATCCGACCCGTGCCCGGGTCCGCCGACCAGTCCGGCTCCTTGGCCTCGGGGCGCAACACGCGCTTGAGGTTGTCCGCCGCCGCGATCTCCAGGTCGCGCGCCGACGCGACTCCCGCGTCCGGCGCCACGCCGGTCAGGTCGATCGCGTTGACGTCCTGGTGGGACGCGAGCGTCGGGGCGATCTCCGCCGGGTGTCCGGTCAGGATGTTGATCACCCCGCCCGGCAGGTCGGACACCGCGAGCACCTCGGCGAAGGACAACGCGGGCAGCGCCGAGGCGCCGGCCGCGAGCACGACGGCGGTGTTGCCGGTGGCGATCACCGGCGCGACCGCGCTCGTCAGGCCCAGCAGCGACGAGCGCTGCGAGGCGATCACCGCGACCACGCCGGTGGGTTCGGGCGTGGACCAGTTCGCGAACGGACCCGCGACCGGGTTGGCGCCGCCCGCGACCTGGGCGAGCTTGTCGGTCCACCCGGCGTACCAGACCCAGCGGTCCACGGCCGCGTCCACCGACGCGAGCGCCTTGGTCCGGCCGATGCCCTCGGCCGCGGCGACCTCGGTCGCGAACTGCTCGCGCCGACCCTCCAGCATCTCGGCGATCCGGTACAGGATCTGACCCCGGTTGTAGGCGGTGGCGCCCGACCAACCCGGGAATGCCTTGCGCGCCGCGACGACCGCGTCACGGGCGTCCTTGCGGCTGCCGCGCGGCGCGTTCGCCAGGGTCCGGCCCTTGCTGTCGGTCACCGCGTACACCCGCCCGCTCTCGGACCGGGGGAACTTGCCCCCGACGTACAGCTTGTAGGTCTTCAACACCTCAAGGCGCTCAGACATCGAGGTAGGCCTCCAGCCCGTGGCGGCCACCCTCGCGGCCGAAGCCCGACTCCTTGAACCCGCCGAACGGCGAGGCCGGGTCGAACTTGTTGAACGTGTTGGTCCACACGACGCCCGCCCGCAACCGCTGCGCGGTCCACAGGGCCTTGGCGCCCTTCTCCGTCCACACGCCGGCGGACAGGCCGTACGCGGAGTTGTTCGCCTTCTCCACCGCCTCGGCCGGGGTACGGAAGGTCTGCACGGTCAGCACCGGGCCGAAGATCTCGTCCCGGGCGATCCGGTGTGCCTGCGTGACGTTGGTGAACACCGTCGGCGGGAACCAGAAGCCCTTGCCGGGCAGCTCGCCGGCCAACGACCAGCGCTCGGCGCCCTCGGCCTCGCCCGCCGCGACCAGTTCCTGGATCCGGGAGAGTTGCGCTGCCGAGTTGATCGCGCCGACGTCGGTGTTCTTGTCCAGCGGGTCGCCCACGCGCAGCGTCTTGATCCGCCGGGTCAGGCTCGCCAGCAGCTCCTCGGCCACCGACTCCTGCACCAGCAGCCGCGAGCCGGCGCAGCAGACCTGGCCGCCGTTGAAGAAGATGCCCTCGACGATGCCGTCCACGGCGGAGTCGATCGCGGCGTCGTCGTAGACGATGTTGGCTGCCTTGCCGCCGAGTTCGAGGGTGACCCGCTTGCGGGTGCCCGCGATGGTGCGGGCGATCTCCTTGCCCACGGCGGTCGAGCCGGTGAACGCGACCTTGTCCACGTCCGGGTGCGCGATCAGCGCGCGACCGGTCTCGCCGGCGCCGGTGACGATGTTCAGCACACCGTCCGGCAGCCCGGCCTCGACGCAGATCTCGGCGAATCGCAGCGCGGTCAGCGGCGTGCTCTCGGCCGGCTTGAGCACCACGGTGTTGCCGCCCGCGAGGGCCGGCGCCACCTTCCAGGCCAGCATCAGCAGCGGGAAGTTCCACGGGATGACCTGACCGGCCACACCGATCGGCTTCGGGTCGGACCCGAAGCCGGCGTGCGCGAGCTTGTCGGCCCACCCCGCGTAGTGGAAGAAGTGCGCCGCGACCAGCGGGATGTCCACGTCGCGCGACTCGCGGATCGGCTTGCCGTTGTCGATCGACTCCAGGACCGCGAGTTCGCGCCCGTGCTCCTGGATCAGCCGAGCGATCCGGAACAGGTACTTGGCCCGCTCCGCGCCGGGCAGCGCCGACCACGACTTGAACGCCTTGCGCGCGGCCTTGACCGCGCGGTCCACGTCCGCCTCGCCGCCGACCGCGATCTCGGCCAGCACCTCCTCGGTCGCCGGGTTCACCGTCTTGAGCCGACCGCCGTCCGCCGCGTCGGCGAACTTTCCGTCGATGAACAGCCCGTACGCCGGGGCGATGTCGACGATCGCGCGCGACTCGGGCGCGGGCGCGTACTCGAATGGGTTGCCCATGGCTGTCAGTCCACCGTCACGTAGTCGGGGCCGGAGTAGCGGCCCGTGGCCAGCTTCTGGCGCTGCATCAGGAGGTCGTTGAGCAGGCTGGAGGCACCGAGCCGGAACCAGTCGGGGTCCAGCCAGTCCGAGCCCACCGTCTCGTTGACCAGCACGAGGTACTTCATCGCGTCCTTGGTGGTGCGGATCCCACCGGCCGGCTTGACGCCGACCTGCGTACCGGTGGCCTCGCGGAAGTCGCGGACCGCCTGGAGCATCACCAGCGTCACCGGCAGTGTCGCGTTGACCGCGACCTTGCCCGTGGACGTCTTGATGAAGTCGGCACCCGCGAGCATCGCGAGCCACGACGCGCGGCGGACGTTGTCGTACGTCGACAGTTCACCGGTCTCCAGGATCACCTTGAGGTGGGCACTGCCCCCACCGGCGGCGGCGCCGCGGGCGCACGCCGCCTTGACCGCGACGATCTCGTCGAAGACTGCCCGGTAGCGACCGGACAGGAACGCGCCCCGGTCGATGACCATGTCGATCTCGTCGGCGCCGGCGGCCACCGCGTGGGCGACGTCGGCCAGCTTCACGTCGAGTGCGGCGCGTCCGGAGGGGAACGCGGTCGCGACGGCCGCGACATGCACTCCCGAATCGCCGAGCGCGGCCCTGGCCTCGGCGACCAGGTCGCCGTAGACGCAGATCGCGGCGGGCCGGGGCGCGTCCGGTGCGCCCGGGTCCGGATGCAGCGCCTTCGCGCACAGGGCCCGGACCTTGCCCGGGGTGTCGGCACCTTCCAGTGTGGTCAGGTCGATCATCTTGATGGCGAGGTCGATCGCGGCGACCTTGGCCTCGTTCTTGATCGAGCGGGTGGCGAGCATTGCTGCCCGCGCTTCGGTCCCGACCCTGTCGACGCCGGGAAGCCCGTGCAGAAAGCGTCGAAGGGCCGCTTCGGACGAGGTGACCTCGGCCGGGTCGGCGAGAATTGCAGACGGCATGCTCACAAGACGAGCATATCTACTCGCGTAGCGTCGGGCCCAGTGGTCCGGTCGAGCCAAACCCGGCCGGTGTCGTGCGGCACAATCACCGGTCATGAGCAGCGACGAGGACATCACCACGTATCGCTCCCGGCCGGCGATGGCCGTCGGGGTGCTTCTGATCGCCGCCGGGGTGTGGATGGTGATCGACACGCTGATCCGCGGCGAAGGCAGCACCAAGTGGCTCGCCATCGCCGTCGTGGTCTTCTTCGCGGTCCTGGTGGTCGCGCTCACCCTGCGCTCGGCGGTGCTGGTCGGGCCGGAGCACCTGGTGATCCGCAACCCGTTCCGCACCATCGTGGTGCCCTGGGGCGCGGTGGAGCGGGTCCGGGCCGAGTACTCGATCGAGGTGCGCGCGGACGAGAAGTCGTTCCACATCTGGGCCATCCCGGTCTCCCTGCGCGAACGCAAGCGGGCGCTGCGCCAACAGGGCCGCTCGGCGGCGGAGGACCCGTACGGCCACGGCGCGCACGACCTGCCCCAACTCTCCCGTGCCGACCAGGTCGTGGACGACCTGCGCGGGATGAGCGAGCAGTTCGCCGCGAAGTCCACCGGCCCGGTCCGAGTCCAGTGGTCGATGGAGATCCTCGGCGGCCTCGTGCTCTCGGGCGCGGCCTCGCTGGTGCTGGGCCTGATCTGAGGTGCCGGCCCTGATCCGATCCGATCGGGCCCGGAAGGACACGAACGCCGACCGAGCCCTGCGCGGGCCCGGTCGGCGGGTGGTGTGCGTCGGTCGTCCGGCCGCGTTCAGCGACCCCGCCGGCGCAGTACGCGCGCGGCGCTGTACAGCACGATCAGAGCGGCGGTGACGGCGAGCGCGGCGCCCGTGACCGGCTCGACCACCGCTCCGCCGAAGCCGCGTCCGGCGGTGAGATCGTCCGCCGAGGTGTCGAAGAGGGTGTCGGCGACGCCCGAGAACAGCGGATAGGCCGACACGAACGCGAGCACCGGCAGGATCAGCAGGCCGACGAAGGTCGCGAGCGCGGGGACGGAACGCCCGGCCTTCGCCCACTGCCAGACGTGCCGCGGCCGGATGCGCGGGGCGGTGTTCGGAGCGGGGAACTCGGACAGGGTGCTCATGGCGTCCTCTGGGAGCCGGGGGATCGACTGACCCTTCCACGATCCGCCGGCGACCCGTTCGGGCACATCCACCCGAAGAGCCGGCTCCGCCCCGTACCGCGGTACCACGCGCCCCCGGGCCCGTCCTCCGAAGGGCTGGGCCCGGGGGTCGTACGCGAGCGGGGCGGGACGGTCGATCGACCGTCCCGCCCCGCTCGCCCACCGGTCCGTGTCGGCCGGGAGGCGTCCTACATGCCCAGCGTCGCGGCCAGGTCCCGCTTCAGTCGCTCCAACGCCGCGTACGCCGCCGCGCGGGCGCCGTCGACACCGACCTCGGCGATCCGCTTCGGGGCGACCACGACCTCCAGGTAGGCCTTGAGCTTGGGTTCGGTCCCGGAGGGCCGCACCACGACGCGGCCCGCGAGCAGGTCCACGCCGTCGCCGGCCAGCGTGTAGCGCAGACCGTCGGTGGGCGGCAGGCCGTCGGCCGGCGGGTGCAGCAGGTCCTCGGCGCTCGTCACGGCCAGCCCTCCGAGCGTGCGCGGGGCCCGCTCGCGCAGCCCCCGCATCGCGTCCGCGATCAGTTCGAGGCGATCCACCCGCACCGAATACTGGTCGGTCGCGTACAGCCCGTACCGGGTCGCGACGGCGTCCAGCAGGTCGGGGAGCGTGCGGCCGTCCCGCTTGGCGCGGGCCGCGAGTTCGGCCAGCATCAGCGCGGCGGTGACGCCGTCCTTGTCGCACACCCCGGCCGGGTCCACGCAGTAGCCCAGCGCCTCCTCGTACGCGAACGCCAGGTCGGGCACGCGGGCGAGCCACTTGAAGCCGGTCAGCGTCTCGGTGTGGGCGATGCCGTTCGCGCGCGCGATCGCGCCCAGCAGCGAGGAGGACACGATCGTGGTGGCCAGCACGCCGTCGGTGCCCCGGCGGGCCACCTCGTCGCCGAGCAGCGCGCCGACCTCGTCGCCGCGCAACATCCGCCAGCCGCCCGCGACCGCGGGGTCCGGTACCGCGACCGCGCACCGGTCGGCGTCCGGGTCGTTGGCGATCACCACGTCAGCGTCCTCGGCGAGCGCGGTGCGGAACGCGAGGTCCATCGCCCCGGGCTCCTCCGGGTTCGGGAAGGCCACGGTCGGGAAGTCCGGGTCCGGGTCGGCCTGTTCGGGCACCGGTCGAACGTCGGCGAAGCCCGCGCGGTCGAACGCGCCGAGCATCACGGTGGTGCCCACGCCGTGCATCGCGGTGTGCACGATCCGCACGGCGCGCGGCCCGGTCGGGTCGACGACGGTCACGGCGCGGTCGAGGTAGGAGTCGATCAACGCCTCGCCGAGCGTCTCCCAGCCGTCCTCGGCCATCGGCACGTCGGCCAGGGAGCGGACCGCCGCGATGTGCCCGGCGATCTCCGCGTCGGCGGGCGGCACGATCTGCGACCCGTCGCCGAGGTAGACCTTGTAGCCGTTGTCGCGCGGCGGGTTGTGGCTCGCGGTGACCATCACCCCCGCGACGCAGCCCAGGTGCCGGATCGCGTAGGCCAGCACCGGCGTGGGCAGCGGGCGGGGCAGCAGCAGCGCGTGCAGCCCGGCCGCCTCCATGACGGCGGCGGTGTCCCGGGCGAACACGTCGGACTTGTGCCGCGCGTCGAACCCGATCACCACCGCGTTGCGGGTCGCGGCGGGCGCGGCGGTGTCGGTGACGTACGCGGTCTTGAGGTACGCGGCCAGACCCGCGGCCGCGCGGATCACCACCGCGCGGTTCATCCGGTTCGGCCCGGCGCCCAATTCGCCGCGCAGCCCCGCGGTGCCGAACTGGAGCAACCCGGCGAAACGATCCGCGAGGCCCTCCCGATCGTCCGCCTCGAGCAACGCCTCGAGTTCGGCCCGGGTGTCCGGGTCCGGGTCCTCGGCCAGCCAGGCGCGTGCGATCTCGATGACGTCGCTCAACACGGACTCCTCGGTGCGGAAAGGATCAAAGAGGACGGGAACGGTGCTGCGGGCGCTCAGATGCGCGGCAGCACCCGGGTCAGCAGTCGGCCCATGCGCTCGGCGGACGCGCGTCCGGCGGCCAGGACCTCTTCGTGGTTGAGCGGCTCGCCGGTCATGCCCGCGGCGAGGTTGGTGACCAGCGAGATGCCCAGGATCTCGGCGCCGGCCTCGCGCGCCGCGATCGCCTCGATGGTCGTGGACATTCCGACGAGGTGCCCGCCGATCGCGCGGACCATGCCGATCTCGGCCGGGGTCTCGTAGTGCGGGCCGGGGAACTGCACGTACACGCCCTCTTCGAGGTCGGGCTCGACCTCGCGACACAACGCGCGTAGCCGCGGCGAATAAAGGTCGGTCAGGTCGACGAAGTTGGCCCCGACGATGGGCGACGCGGCGGTCAGGTTGATGTGGTCGCTGATCAGCACCGGCTGACCGGGCACGAAGGACGGGCGCAGGCCGCCGCAGCCGTTGGTCAGCACGACGGCCTTGCAGCCGGCCGCGACCGCGGTGCGCACACCGTGCGCGACGGCCGCGACGCCGTGCCCCTCGTAGAGGTGGGTGCGGCCGAGGAAGACCAGCGCGCGGCGGTCGCCGATGACCAGCGAGCGGACGGTGCCGGCGTGGCCCTCGACGGCGGGCGGCGGGAAGCCGGGCAGCTCGGTGACCGGGAACTCGTGCTCCGGGTCGCCCAGCATGTCGGCGGCGGGCACCCAGCCAGAGCCCATGACGAGCGCGATGTCGTGCGTCGCGGCACCGGTGAGCCGCTGAAGGCTTTCGGCGGCCTCGGCGGCGGCCGTGTACGGGTCGTGGCTATCCAATACGTTCACATCGATGAGCGTAAATGCTGTACCCGCAAAGGGCGCGAGCGGGGTCTATGCGCGTAGAAGACTGTGATACGACCGCAATGACAGCGGGGGACGACTGGTGCGGGTTTGTGGCGATACGTCCGTTCAGATGATCCGGTCGGACCGGGATCGTGTCGGTCGCCACTCGGACGCGCGAGACCTCGACGCGGCGGGTGTACACACCTGGGGTCGGCCGCCCGAGGGTCGCCTCCGGCTCGGCCGGCCGGATCGGTCTTCGGGCCCGGCCGGGTGCGCCGCGGGCTACGTGCAGGGGCGGTTGCGGAGTTCCTTGACGTAGTCGTCGGGGGCGCCGGCGGACTCGGCCGACTCGGCGACCATGCCGAGGTAGCGCGCCGAAGGCAGGCCGCCCTCGTAGTCGTTGAGCACGTACAGCCACGCGACCTGCTCGCCGAACAGGGACTCCACCCGGACCCGGACCTTGCGGTACAGGCCCAGCGGCATGCCCTCCCACCGGTCGAGGTCGGGCTCGTCCATCTCGGCCAGGTCGTACAACGCGACGAATACCTGGGACAACTCGTCCTCGACGACCGTGGCCAGCGATCCGTCCCAGCCCAACTGCTCGCCGCCGAAGGTCAGCCGCCAGCCGGGCAGCCAACCGGTGTGGCGCAGAGGGGAGTGCGGGGCACGCCGAGCCATCTGCCGCGCGTCGAGGTTGCTTGCGTACGCGGCGTAGAGGGGCATGGCCGCAGCCTACGCGACGCGCGGTCATGGGAGAGAATGACACCCGTGACTCGGATTGTGATCGTAGGCGGAGGACCCGGCGGGTACGAGGCGGCTTTGGTCGCGGCACAGCTCGGAGCCGAGGTGACGGTGGTAGAGCGCGAAGGGGTGGGTGGTGCGGCGGTACTGACGGACTGTGTCCCGTCCAAGACCCTGATCGCCACGGCCGAGGTCATGACGAACTTCGCCGACTCGCACCACGAGCTCGGCATCTACGTCGACGACGGCACCCCGGGCACCCTGGATCGCCCGATCGTGGGCGTGGACCTGGGCGTGGTCAACCGACGCGTACTGCAGCTGGCCAAGGCCCAGTCCAACGACATCGGGCAGAGCGTCACCCGCGCCGGCGTGCGGGTGCTGCGCGGCACCGCCCGGCTGGACGGGCCGCGCCGCGTGGTGGCCGACCTCGCCGACGGCTCCGAGCGCACGCTCGACGCGGACGCGATCCTTATCTCCACCGGCGCCCACCCGCGCGAGATCCCGGGTGCTGAGCCGGACGGCGAGCGGATCCTGAACTGGAAGCAGATGTACGGCCTGTCCGAGCTGCCGCGCGAGCTGATCGTGGTCGGCTCCGGGGTCACCGGCGCCGAGTTCGCCGGTGCCTACCAGGCGCTCGGCTCCAAGGTGACCCTGGTCTCCAGTCGCGACCGGGTGCTCCCGGGCGAGGACCCGGACGCGGCCGAGGTGCTCGAAGGCGTCTTCCGGCGGCGCGGGATGCGGGTCATGTCGCGCTCGCGCGCGGAGAGCGTCAAGCGGGACGGGGACAGCGTCATCGTCACCCTGACCGACGGTCGGATCGTCGAGGGCAGCCACTGCCTGGTCGCGGTCGGCGCGATCCCCAACACCGCGGGCATCGGGCTGGAGGAGGCCGGCGTCTTCCTCAAGGACACCGGACACGTGCGGGTGGACCGGGTTTCGCGCACCACCGCGAACGGGGTGTACTCGGCGGGCGACTGCACCGGCGTGTTCGCGCTCGCGTCGGTGGCGGCGATGCAGGGCCGGATCGCGATGTACCACATGCTCGGCGACGCGGTGGCGCCGCTGAATCTCAAGGCCGTGTCCTCGAACGTGTTCACCGACCCCGAGATCGCCACGGTCGGATATACCCAGGCCGCGATCGACGCGGGCGAGATCGACGCGCGCGGCGTCAAGCTGCCGCTGTCGCGCAACCCGCGGGCCAAGATGCAGGGCATTCACGACGGCTTCGTGAAGCTGTTCTGTCGGCCGGGCACCGGCATCGTGGTCGGTGGTGTGATCGTGGCGCCGCGCGCGAGCGAGTTGATCCACACCGTCGCGCTCGCGGTGGACCTGCACCTGACGGTCGACCAGATCGCCAGCGGATTCACCGTCTACCCGTCGCTTTCGGGTTCGATCGCGGAAGCCGCCCGGCAATTGCACCGGCGCGAGCGTTCCTGACCAAGCGGCCGAATCGGCCGGGTCGAATCCGCCGGGTGGATCCCGGGGTGTCGGGCCGATCCTTATCGGCACGGGACACCCCGGGCGGCCCCGATGTCAAGATCATCGCAGCCCGGGCCGGGTGGCTCCGGCGCGCGAGGGGCGCGCGTAATTCGGATTCCGCGCCCCTGTGCACTCCACTTACGGGTGGCTTTTCTCGAACATCCGCTGTCCTTCGGGGCCGCCGCGCATACTCGAATCGGACCGGGTGTGATCGCCTCCTCGCGGTGTGTTCGGCGTCCGTCGAGACCGGCTGACGCGGAATCAAAATCTGTGTACAGCAGTGCTATCCGCTTCCCGGTGAGCAGCGTTATGGTTGGCCCTCGCGAACGCTGCGGCTTCGCTGCGCCCGGAAACCGAAGCGGTCTTATCACTTTGGTGAACAAGTTCGGGTAAGAGTCGCAAGCGGCTGATAAGAGCCGGTCGTTCGCGTTACCTTCGTCACGTGTTCGCAGCAGAGCGTCGTCAACTGATTCTTGAAATGGTGCGGGCCAACGGAGCGGTGTCCCTTCGGGAGCTCGCCCGGGTGGTCCAGACGTCCGAGGTGACGGTTCGGCGGGACGTGCGGGCCCTGGAAGCCGAAGGGCTGCTCGACCGTCGGCACGGTGGAGCGGTACTGCCCGGTGGGCTGTCCCGTGAGCCGAGCTATTCGCAGAAGACCCACCTCGCGGCGGCGGAGAAGGCGGCCATGGCCGACCTCGCGGTCTCCCTCGTCGACGAGGGGGACGCGATCGTCGTGGGCGCCGGCACCACCACGCAGGAGCTGGCCCGCAGGCTGGCCCGGATCCCGGGCCTGACCGTGGTCACCAACTCCCTTCTTGTCGCGCAGGTCCTCGCCCACGCCAATCGGGTCGAGGTCGTGATGACCGGCGGCACGCTGCGCGGGTCGTCCTACGCGCTGGTGGGCAGCGGAGCCGAACAGGCCCTCGCGGGTCTGCGCGTGCGCCGCGCGTTCGTGTCCGGCAACGGGCTCACCGCCGAGCGTGGCCTGTCCACCCCCAACATGCTGTCCGCGAGTGTGGACCGCGCCCTGATCCAGGCCGCCCACGAGGTCGTCGTCATGGTCGACCACACCAAGATCGGTGTGGACACCATGTTCCAGACGGTGGCCCCCGAGCGGATCACCCACCTCGTCACCGACGAGGACGCTCCCGGTCCGGAGAGCGAGGCCCTGGCCGAGCTGGGCGCACAGGTGCACATCGCCCCCCTTCCGCAGCGAGCCGTCCCCGGCGCCCGCGCGGAGTTCAACGGGGAGCGGATGCGCGACATGCGCGTCCCGGGGGTGATGCCCGACCAGTGAGCAGGACCTTGCCGCCAGGTGTCACTCGCCGACCGCCCGGCGCCCCCCGGGCAACGCGCGCCGCACCTGTTCGACCAGGTCCCCGCCGAAGGCACCGAACCCCGTCGCCGACCACACGCTCCGCTCGGCCGGGACCTCGTAGTAGGGCAGGTACGCCCCGTCGGCGACCCGCGCGGTGAGGATGTCCGGCACCATGCGCTCGCTCCCGGCGACCGGACACGCCCAGCACGCCGGTACCGGCGCGGTCAGTCCTCGCATCACCCATCGCATCGTGGCGTGCGCTGCGCCGTGCAACGGATTGAACAGACACCGACACCTCGAACCGACGATCCGGGCCGAGCTCGTCGACGGAATCGGCCGCCGCGGCCACTTCCAGCGCCCGGACTCCGTGCCACACCAACACCCACGCGCCCGCGAGATCGGGGAGATCGTCGGCTTCCCGCAACACCCACGAAGCCGCCTCGCCCGCGTCCAGGGCCCGCAGTTGTGCCGCCAAGGTGGCCGGCCGCTCGGCCGGTACGAGCGCCTGCGTGCGCCGAGCCAACTCGGCGAGTCGTTCGATCACGTCTTCGCGCAGCCACACGACCAACTCGGACCGTGCCCGCTCGAGCAACTCGGGCGGGACCGAGAAGACGGCCGGTTCACTTGACGCGATGGCGCGCGGGGGCGGGTGCGACGAGCGGGCGCCGCGTCGACGATCGGACCACCGCACGCCCAGGGCGGCTCCGGTGCCGCCGGCAGCGCGGACGGTGGCGATCAGGAACCAGTGGTCCACGCCGAACCCCCTCCGGCGTGCGCATGGACGACCGCCCCCGCGCCGACGTGTCGGGCGGGGGCGATCGTGGCGTGCGTCGGGATCGTGGGTGATCCCGGTGGGTGTGCGCCCGGGTCAGTCCTTGATCTCGCAGAGCACCGCGCCGGACGTGACCGTCGCGCCGACCTCGGCGACCAGGCCCTTGACCGTGCCGGACCGGTGGGCGTTGAGCGGCTGCTCCATCTTCATCGCCTCGAGGACCACGATCAGCTCGCCCTCGGCGACCTGCTGACCTTCCTCGACCGCGACCTTGACGATGGTGCCCTGCATCGGGCTGGCCAGCGAGTCGCCGCTCGCCGCGGCGCCGGCCTTCTTGCCGCCGCCGCGCTTGGGCGCCTTCTTCCCGGCGGCCGGGGCCGCCGCGCCGGACGCGCCGAGGCCCGCCGGAAGGGTGACCTCGAACCGCCGACCGTTGACCTCGACCACGACGGTCTCGCGCTCGTCGGCCTCTTCGGCCCCGTCCGCGCCGCCGCCGAACGGGGCGATCGTGTTCTCGAACTCGGTCTCGATCCACCGGGTGTGCACCGTGAACGCGTCGGTCGAACCGTCGAGCTCGGGCGCGAACGCCGGGTCCACCACCACCTCGCGGTGGAAGGTGAGCGCGGTCGCCATGCCGTCCACGACGAACTCGTCCAGCGCGCGCTTGGCCCGCTGGAGCGCCTGCTCGCGGTCGCGGCCGGTGACGATCAGCTTCGCCAGCAGCGAGTCCCACGCCGGGCCGATCACCGAGCCCTGCTCGACGCCCGAGTCCAGGCGCACGCCCGGGCCGGACGGCGGCAGCCACGTGGTGACCTCGCCGGGGGCGGGCAGGAAGCCACGCCCCGGGTCCTCGCCGTTGATCCGGAACTCGAACGCGTGCCCGCGCAGCGGCGGGTCGTCGTAGCCGAGCACCTCGCCGTCGGCGATCCGGAACATCTCGCGCACCAGGTCGATGCCGGTGACCTCTTCGGTGACCGGGTGCTCGACCTGGAGGCGGGTGTTGACCTCCAGGAAGGAGATGGTGCCGTCCTGGCCGACCAGGAACTCGCAGGTCCCGGCGCCGACGTAGCCGGCCTCCTTGAGGATGGCCTTGGACGCGCGGTACAGCTCGGCGTTCTGCTCGTCGGACAGGAACGGCGCGGGCGCCTCCTCGACGAGCTTCTGGTGCCGACGCTGGAGCGAACAGTCGCGGGTGGACACGACCACCACGTTGCCGTGGGTGTCGGCCAGGCACTGGGTCTCCACGTGCCGCGGCTTGTCCAGGTAGCGCTCGACGAAGCACTCGCCGCGGCCGAACGCGGCCACCGCCTCACGCACCGCCGAGTCGTACAGCTCGGGGACCTCTTCGAGGGTGCGAGCCACCTTGAGGCCGCGCCCGCCACCGCCGAAGGCGGCCTTGATGGCGATCGGCAGGCCGTTGGCCCTGGCGAACTCCACCACTTCCTCGGCACCCGAGACCGGGTCCGGGGTGCCGGCGACCAGGGGCGCGCCGGCCCGCTGGGCGATGTGTCGGGCGGCCACCTTGTCACCGAGGTCGCGGATCGCCTGCGGCGGCGGTCCGATCCAGGTGAGGCCGGCGTCCAGCACGGCCTGGGCGAATTCCGCGTTCTCCGACAGGAACCCGTATCCGGGGTGGATGGCGTCCGCGCCCGAGTCCTGGGCGGCCCGCAAAACCTTGGCCACGTCCAGGTAACTCTCGGCCGGAGTGTTCCCGCCGAGCGCGTGGGCCTCGTCGGCCACCCGCACGTGCAGAGCATCCCGGTCCGGCTCGGCGTAGACGGCCACACTGGCGATACCGGCATCCCGGCATGCTCGGGCGACGCGGACCGCGATTTCCCCACGGTTGGCGATGAGTACCTTGCGCACGATCTGGCTCCCTCCTCAACTGCGGAGAGTCTAGGGATTCGGAGGCGGGCACCCTCGGCCGCCCCACCTCGTCATGGGTACGGCTACCCGCCACGTTCATGGCCATCGGTGGAGCTGCCGGCCACGTTGCCGGTGGGGTCAACGTACTCCGGACGAGGTCGGCGCCGACGCTCGGGTACGGCTGTAACGTGTTTCAGTTTATCGTCGGGTCCGGTCAGCCGCCCAGGCAATCGCCGCCGGACGCGTGTCCGAGCAGTCCGCTCTCGGGTACGTTCGCCCCGGCCATCTTCCCGCAGTGCTTGCAGGCCTTGGCCCACGGATTGCCGGTCGGTCCGTCGGGCCCGTACTGATACACCCACTCGTGGTCGTCGTGACCCTCGGCACACATGTCCCACGCGTTGCCCGGTTCCCGCACGTCTCGCGTCATTCGCCCTCTCCTCGCGTCTGTCGTGCGCAGGCTACGAGCGCACACGGGCAATGGAGGCCGAAACACGCGAATCGCCTGGCGCCGGGCCGGGGGTGGGGTGTGTGGGTGGGGGCGGGGCGGTTGCTCGACCGGGGGTATTCGGGCCGTGGTGTTTCCCCCGGGCGGGGCCGGCTGCCACGATGTGAGCGTCTACGGCATCCCATGCCTGGGCAGGAGGTACTGGTGGCAGAGGTGTTCTTGCGCCGGCTGACCCGTTGGCAGGCCGACCAACAGCGGGAATCCGTCGCGGATACGTACGTCAAGAGCTACGGCGAGGATCCGCCGGGCCGCCCCGATTTCCTGCGGCGCTATGCCGAGCACATCCAACAGCCGGGGTTCGAGATGGTGGTCGCGAACGGCGCCGGCGCGGCCGGTTGCACCTACGGCTTCCCGCCTCGACGGGCAAGTGGCTGGTGGACCGGCTTCCACGGCGATCTGCCCGAGGACGTGGCCGAACTGGCCTCGGCCGGAAAGGTGTTCGTGATCGTCGACCTGATGGTCGTGCCGCAGCACCGGCGGCAGGGGCTGGCCGGCCGGATGCGGGAGAGGCTGCTCGCGGGCACCGACGCGAAGTTCGCCGCGGTCCGGGTGCACCGGGACAACCACGCGGCGCTCGCCGCGTTCCGCTCCTGGGACTGGGCCCGACTGGGCGAGTGGCAACCCGACCCGGCGACCGAGCCCGCCGAGGTGTGGGGATACCGGATCCGCGCCTGAACCCGGGGCCCGGGACGCGCGCCGCCGCGGTCGCTCGCCGTGCGACGGTCCGCGCCGCCCGGGGTCAGTCGCCGTGCAACTCGCGCAGGATCTGCCCGGTGCGCTTGTCCGCGGGATAGAACGACTCGATCGAGATCTCGGCCACGGTGATGTCGACCGCGGTGCCGAACGTGGCCACGGTGCTGACGAAGGACAACACCTCCCCGCCGAACCGGATGCCCAGCGGGATCGCCGGCGCGCCGGGGCCGGCCGCGTTCGGCGGCTCGCCGCCCGGGTAGCCGCTCACCTCGTCGTACAGCGCCTGCACCAGCGGGTCCGCGGTGATCGCTGCCTGCCGACGCAGCCGGTGCAGCAGGTGCGCGCGCCACTGCGCGAGGTTGACGATCCGCGGCGCCATGCCCTCCGGGTGCAGGCTCACCCGGTAGGCGTTCAGCGGGTCGGTGAGCAACTCGGGGGCGACGCCCTCGGTGAACAGCGCGATGCTCGGCGTCGCGTCGACGATGTTCCACGCCCGGTCCACGATCACCGCCGGGAACGGACCGTGCCCGACCAGGATCTGGCGCATCGCGGCCATCACCGCGTCCAGTTCCGGCGCGTCCAGGCGGCTCTCGTTGTACACCGGCGCGTGGCCCGCCGCCTGCAACATGCGATTGCGTTCGCGCAGCGGGACCTCCAGGTATTCGGCCAGCCGCAGCACCATGTCCCGGCTGGGCACCGCGCGGCCGGTCTCGATGAAGCTCAGGTGCCGGGTGGACACCTCGACCTCCACGGACAACTCCAATTGGCTCAACCGCCGGTGCTGCCGCCAGTGGCGGATCAGCTCGCCGCTCGACCGCCGGCCGGCGGCGCGGCCGGCGGGCCGCTCGGTGGCGATGCCTGCGCTTCCCGAACTCATGGCACCAGACCGTACGCGGTGTTCCACGATCTCGGCACGGTGCGTCCGGAACGGTCCGCCGGCTCCTCTGCGTACGGTCATCGCACGGACTTGCGTGCCTTGCGCAGGGCGAACATCTGGACGTCGGCGAAGCCGAGCACCGCGATCGCCTGGAGCACGATCAACGTGGTACCCAGGCCGGTCGGGTCCATCCAGCCCGCGACGGCCGTCAGCACGCTGTCCGCGAACCACAGCAGGTTGAGTCCGATCACCACGCGCACCGCGGTGCGATGCGGCGTGGCGCGCGCGGCCACCCGCCAGACGCCGAGCGCGTAGAGCACCAGAAAGGCGCCGAGCCCGGCCAGGAAGGCGGTGGACAGGCCGAGCGCGCCGTCGAACGCGGCGCAGCCGACCAGCGCGGCCAGGCCCACCGCGCCGGTGGCGATCGCGTCGAGCCGAAGCGCGATCCGCAACAGGCCGGTGTCGCCGCGGACGGAGCCGTCCGCACCGGAACCGGCGGCCGCGAGTGTGGAGTGCAGGGACTGGGCGCTCATGGGATCCTCCAGGGTCGATTGCCGACATCGACGACTGTGCTGGAGCCCGGGTGGGGCGGTCGATTCCCTCCGAGGTAATGTCCGGCGATCGACGGGCCCGCGCGGGGGCCGGCGCACGGACGTTCCGAGGGATGGTCGAGGGACTTCCGGCGAATCCGAAACAGGCGGGTCCGCGTCTCCCGCTTCGGGAGCGGACGAGCGTCGTCCTTCCCTAAGCTGCGTGTAAAACGACCCGGGGGAGACGGCCATGGCCGGCGGAGTGGTACGCAAGGCCTACGAGGCCGGCGCCGGATTCGCGGAGGGCCGCGCGCGGCGCCCCGAACCGGTGGGCCGGCTGTCCCTGGAGTGGGTGCCCGGTGTGCTGCTGGTCGTGCTCGGCACGGCCGCCGCCCTGGTACTGCTCCGGGCGGGCATCGACCCGTCCGCACCGGCCCCGGCCGTCGCGGACCCGGACACGTACGGGTCGGCGCCGGCGCCGGTGAGCCCGGGCGCCGGCGACTGGTCGGTGTGGGACCTGATCGCGGTGTTGTTGCCGTGGGCGGTGCCGTTGGTGATCGGCGGGGTCGGGCTCACCGACAGCGTGTTCACCCACCGCCGCGGCGCGGTCGGCGGCGTGCTGGTGATCGGCCTGGCCGGCGCCGCGCTGACCACCGCGCTCGACCCGATCGCCGCGCACTACGACGGCTCGGGCGACGCGCGCTGGCTCGGCTTCGTGTACCTGCTGCGGTTCGGCTTCGCCGTCCAGGTGCTGGTCGGCGTGGTGTTGTGGATCCACCTGGCGGTACCCCGGCACCAGGCGCCGTTGAACGCCGCGTTCGCGGCGACGCTCGCGGCGGGTGTGCCGCTGCTGTTCGTGCTCGGCGGGCGGGACGTGCTCGACCCGATGTGGGAGTCCGGTGCCGGTCTACAGACCTGGCTGCCGCTCGCCGCGTTCGGCTACCTGCTGATCCTGCTGCCCACCGGTCGGGTCCTGGTGCCGCCGGGGCGCGGCTGGCAGGAGTCCCAAGTGGGCGCCTTCGGCGGGGTGTTCCTGCTCGGCCTGGCCGGCGTCGGGGTGTCCGCCGCGACCATCGTGATGGGCGACGACAAGCCCCGGGTGCTCGGTCTGTGGCCGATCGTGGCGCTGGCCGGCTGCCTGGTCGCCGCGCTGCTGACCTACCGGGTGGACGGGATCCGCTCGGTGGCGGGCGCGCTGCTGGCGATGGCGGTCGGGCTGGCCGCGTTCCCGGCCGCGCTGTTCGCCTGGGACCGCACCGAGGGCAATCCGGGCCTGGGCCTGGACGGACCGGGCGAATACGTGCCGTGGCTGCTCGGGCTCACCGTCGCGGGCATCGTGGGTGCGGTCGCGGCCCGCATGCTGGGGTCGTACGCGATCGGCCTGGCCGCACTCGCCCTGGTCCTGGCCGAGTTCATCGGTCCGGCGGCCGGCTCCGGGCATCAGCTCGCGGTGCGCTGCGCGGGCGCGGCTGCGATCGGCGTGGTGGTCGGCGGGCTGCGTCCGGAGGCCGCGATCGCGGGATTCGGGCTGGGCGCGGCGTGCGGACCGGTGTGGCCGGAGCTACAGGCCGCGTCGGCGGACTACGCGTGGGTGGAGTGGCTGACCAGGAAGCCCGGCGGCGTACCGCTGCCGCTGCTCGTGCTCGCGGCGATCGCGCTGCCGCTGGCGGTCCTGGCCGGGATGCGCGGCACGCCCACGCCGCCCCCGCGAACCGGTCCCGGGCGCGGGCCCGGATCCGGCCCGGTCGGCGCCCCGGTGCCCGGTGGCGGTCCGTGGGCCCCGAACGCCTACGCCGAACCCGCCCCGCAGCCCTATCTGCCGCAGCAGCCCGACGCCGGCTCGTACCAACCGCAACCGCCGTCGTCCGGGCTGCCCAACCTGGGCCCCGGCCCGGTCCGCCGGGACCTGAACCGGCCGGACGGTTCCGCCTCCTGAGGATCGTCGGCGCCCGGGGCGGAAGCGCCCCGGGCCGCGTCGCCCGATCAGGTCCACAGGTCGACGATCCGCACGCCCACGCCGTCCAGGAGCCGGCGCAGCAGCGGCAGCGACAGGCCGATCACATTGCCCGGGTCGCCGTCGATGCCGTCCACGAACGGCGACGCGTACCCGTCCAGGGTGAACGCGCCCGCCACGTGCAGCGGTTCGCCGGTGGCGATGTACGCGGCGACCTCGTCGTCGGACGGCGTGCCGAACCGCACCGTGGTGGCCCCCACGTCGGACACCCGCAGGCCGCTGCGGCGGTCGATCACGCAGTGCCCGGTCAACAGCACCCCGGAGCGCCCGCGCATGGCCTGCCAGCGGGCCAGCGCGTCGGCGGCGTCGACCGGCTTGCCCAGCGCACGACCGTCCAACTCCAGCACCGAGTCGCAGCCCAGGACCAGTTCGTCGGCGCCCAGGTCGGCGGCGACCGCGTCGGCCTTGGCCTCGGCGAGCAGCAGCGCGAGTTCGCGCGGGGAGGCGGCGGTGAGCGCGTCCTCGTCGACGCCGCTGACCACGACCTTCGGATCGAGCCCGGCGTCGCGCAGCAGCTTCAGGCGCGCGGGGGAGGCCGAGGCGAGCACGAGGGAACGGGAGGGGGTGCGGTCGGTCATGCCGCCAACGTACCGGGCGCCGGATCGCGGGCCGGTCACAGTCCGAGCAGGAGCAGGCCGAGGATCACCACCACGGGCAGGATCCACACGGCGCGCCGAAGCTGGGCCACGGCGCGCCGGGTTTCCTCGGAGAACTCGTCACGCTCACGCATGCGTCCATCGTGGGCCGCGCACCACGGTGCGTTCTTGAGTACGGGTACTCAAGTCGGGTCGTGCGATAGACCGACAACGCATATGCCGATGGACCGAATGGCCGATCGTCGCAGAAACGGGCTCGGTCAGGACGGCCAGGCGCTCGCGCGCCAGGCCCCCGGCCCGGGACGCAGTTGCCGGCGCACCAGCCGGGCCGGCGCGTTCCACTGCGAGGGCGCCGCCGGCTCCGGCGCGACACCGCCGCCGCGCGCCTTGGCCGCCACCACGGTGACGATCACGGCCAACTCCTCCGGGGTGGGTTCACCCCGCACCACCTTGATCATGGGGACCTCCAGGCCCTGACCGGGTCGGCCCGCCGCGCACGGCGCCGCGGGACCGACTCGGTGTGGTCCGACTACAGCGGGATGTTGCCGTGCTTCTTCGGCGGCAGCGTCTCGCGCTTGCCGCGCAGCGCGCGCAGCGCCTTGACCACGTGCGCCCGAGTCGAGGACGGACGGATCACCGCGTCGACGTAGCCGCGTTCGGCGGCCACGTACGGGTTGCACAGCGTGTCCTCGTACTCCTGGATCAGCCGCGCGCGGGTCGCCTCGGGGTCGTCGGCGGCGGCGATGGTGCGCCGGTGCAGGATGTTCGCCGCGCCCTGCGCGCCCATCACCGCGATCTGCGCGGTCGGCCAGGCCAGGTTGACGTCGGCGCCCAGGTGCTTGGAGCCCATCACGTCGTACGCGCCGCCGTACGCCTTGCGGGTGATGATCGTCACCAGCGGCACGGTGGCCTCGGCGTACGCGTAGATCAGCTTCGCGCCGCGCCGGATGATGCCGTTCCACTCCTGGTCGGTGCCCGGCAGGAAGCCCGGCACGTCCACGAAGGTCAGCACCGGGATGTTGAACGCGTCGCAGGTGCGCACGAAGCGCGCGGCCTTCTCGGACGCGTCGATGTCCAGCGTGCCCGCGAACTGCATCGGCTGGTTGGCCACGATGCCCACGGACCGACCCTCGACCCGGCCGAAGCCGACCACGATGTTCGGCGCGAACAGCGGTTGGACCTCCAGGAAGTCCGCGTCGTCCAGGACGTGCTCGATCACCGTGTGGATGTCGTACGGCTGGTTCGCCGAGTCCGGGATGAGCGTGTCCAACTCGCGGTCGTGGTCGGTGGTCTCCAGGTCGGCGGCCTCGTCGAAGGACGGGGCCTCCTCCAGGTTGTTGCTCGGCAGGTAGGACAGCAGGCCCTTGACGTACTCCAGGGCGTCCTTCTCGTCCGCGCCCATGTAGTGCGCGTTGCCGGACTTGCTGTTGTGCGTGCGCGCGCCGCCGAGGTCCTCCATCGTGACGTCCTCGCCGGTGACCGTCTTGATCACGTCGGGACCGGTGATGAACATCTGCGAGGTCTGGTCGACCATCACGACGAAGTCGGTGAGCGCGGGCGAGTACACGTGGCCGCCGGCCGCCGCGCCCATGATCAGCGAGATCTGCGGGATCACCCCGGAGGCGATCACGTTGCGACGGAAGATCTCGCCGTACAGGCCGAGCGAGACGACGCCCTCCTGGATGCGCGCGCCGCCGCCCTCGTTGATGCCCACCAGCGGGACGCCGGTCTTGATCGCGAGGTCCTGGATCTTGACGATCTTCTCGCCGTACACCTCGCCCAGGCTGCCCCCGAACACGGTGACGTCCTGGGAGAACACGCACACCTGGCGACCGTCGACCGTGCCGGAACCGGTCACGACGCCGTCGCCGTAGGGGCGGTTGGCCTCCAGGCCGAAGTTGGTCGAGCGATGCCGCGCGAACTCGTCGAGTTCGACGAACGAGCCCTCGTCGAGCAGGTACTCGATCCGCTCGCGCGCGGTCATCTTGCCCTTGGCGTGCTGCTTCTCGACCGCTCGGGCGCTTCCGGCGTGAACCGCCTCGTCGATGCGACGCTCGAGGTCGGCCAGCTTCCCGGCGGTGGTGTGGATGTCGGGATCGCCCTGTACTGGGTCCATCGTGCTGGCTCCTGTCAAGTCGAACGGCGGCGATCGGTAGCGTAGCCGCGCCACGCCGGCGAGCATCACCGCCCTGCCCCGCGGTGCCTTCTAGGGTGATCGGATGGACTCTCCTTTCACGGATCTGGACCGCCCGCCCCTGAATGAGGCGGCGCTGCGCCGGGCCCTGCTGGTACCGGGTGGATTGTGGCGCGAGGTGGACGTGCTGCCCGAGACCGGATCGACCAACGTCGACCTGGCCCGCAGGGCGGACGAGGCGGAGGGGCTGATCCTGGTCGCCGAGTCGCAGGTGGCCGGGAAGGGCCGGCTGGACCGGCGCTGGAGCGCGCCGCCGCGCTCGGGCATCGCGGTGTCGGTGACGCTGGCGCCGAACGAGGTGCCGGTCGCGCGCTGGGGCTGGCTGCCGCTGCTGGCCGGGGTGGCCGCGGCCGCGGCGGTGTCCCGGGTGGCCGGTGTGCAGGCACGACTGAAGTGGCCCAACGACCTGCTGGTGGGCGAACGCAAGCTGGCCGGGATCCTGGCCGAGCGGGCCGGCGCGGGCGTGGTGCTGGGCATCGGCCTGAACGTCTCGCTGCGCGAGGAGGAACTTCCGGTACCGACCGCGACCTCGCTGCTGCTGGCCGGCGCCGAGAGCATCGACCGGGATCCGATCCTGCGCGCGATCCTGCGCGAGCTGGAGGACTGGTACACCCGCTGGCGGCTGGCCGGCGGCGACGCGCGTACGAGCGACCTGCTCGCCGCCTACACCGGCGCGTGCGCCACGATCGGGCGCCGGGTCCGGGTCGAACTCCCGGCGGACCGCACCCTGGAGGGGCCGGCCACCGGCATCGACGACGACGGTCGGCTCCTGGTCACCACCACCGACGGCCCCACCGCGGTCGGCGCCGGCGACGTGGTCCACGTCCGCCCCACCACCGACTGACACCCGCCCCCACCGGCCCGGGACGAACACGCGACGTGCGGCCCGCGGTAGCGAGGCCGTCTTCGGCTCGGCCCGTGCCCGAAGTCCACAGCTTCGCCACCGTCGACCGCGCATCGCGCGCGTTCGCTTTTCCCGCCACCCGCGCCGCGAGGCCGTCCCGGCTTGACCCCTCGCCCGAGTTCCGCAGCCTCCGCACCTTGCGCAACGGGTGGGCGGGTGGGCGCAAAAACCGTGCCTTCGGCACGCCTCCGGGCCTCCCGCCCAAGGGACCCGCACAATCGTGGGTGACCCATCAGGAGGCCCGGTGTTCCCCATCACAGCCGAGGTCGACGACGACACGCTCTTCGTCGTGCGTCCGCACTGGATGCACCTCGTCCGCCCCGCCCTCGCCCTGTTCGCCACCGTCGCGGTCACCGGCTTCCTCGCCGCGCTGACCCCGCCGGACGCCGCCGCCGGCTGGCTCCAACCCGCCGTGCTCCTGGCCGGCCTCGCGGTGCTGATCCGCTGGAGCGTCGTCCCGTGGCTGGCCTGGCTGGGCACGCTGTACTCGGTCGCCGCCGACCGGCTGACCGTGCGTACCGGCACGGTGACCCGGGAGATCCGGGTGATTCCGTTCGCGCGGGTGGAGGACGTACTGGTCGAGCACGAGTCGTTCGCGGACCGCGTGCTCGGCGCGGGCACCGTCGTGCTGGTGCCGGTCGGCGACCGGGACCAGCTCGAACTGCCCGGTCTGCCGCGCGTGGTGCGGCTGCAGAGCGAGCTGCTCGTGCTCGTGCGGCGGGCCACCGCCGAGCGCGGGAAGCAGCCGGCTCCGCCCGACCCCGAACCTTTGTGACCCCCGACACGTAGTGTGGCTCCGACGAGACCATCCTTCGCACACCGGTGGAGCCACATGCCCGAGGAACGGACCCGCGTGGAGCCCGGCGCGGGCGCCGGGGCCGACGCGGCCGATCAGCACGCCCTGCCCGACCTGTCCGACATCGAGGCGGTCAACAACACCATCGCCGACGTCGAGCAGGTCGTCCTGGGCGCACCCCGGCGATACACCTCGGGCCAGGTCGCCGACCTGGTCGGAGTGCCCCTCGACGAGGCCCGCAGGTTGTGGCGGGGCCTGGGCTTCGCCGACTTCGGGCCCGCCCGCGCGTTCACCGACGCCGACGTCGCGGCGCTCAAGCACCTGCGCGAGCTGACCGAGTCCGGGCTGCTGCCGGCCACGGTCGCGGCGCAGTTCGTGCGCTCGGTCGGCCAGACCATGGCCCGGTTCGCCGAATGGCAGACCGAGGCGTGGGTGGAGTACATCGGCAACGAGCTCACCGGCAGCCGCTCCGAGCAGGTGGTCACCACCGCGGGCGACGTGATGCTCGAACTCGAACCGCTGGTCATCTACGCCTGGCGGCGACACCTGGCCGCGGCCAGCTCGCGGGCGATGCAGGGCCTGACCGATCCGCAGACGGTGGGCCAGTCGCTGGCCGTCGGCTTCGCCGACCTGGTCGGGTTCACCCGGCTGTCGCGCAATCTGGAGGAGGCCGAGCTCGGCCGCCTCGTGCAGACCTTCGAGGACACCGCCGTCGACGTGATCGCCGAGCAGGGCGGGCGGCTGGTCAAGACGCTGGGCGACGAGGTGCTGTTCGTGACCTTCTCGCCGGACTCGGCGGTCGAACTGGGCCTGCGACTGGTCGAGGCGATGGCACAGGAGGAGATCCTGCCCGCGCTGCGGGTGGGGATCGCGTACGGCCACGTGCTCTCCCGGATGGGCGACGTGTTCGGCACCACGGTCAACCTGGCCAGCCGGTTGACCGCGCTGAGTCCCAAGGACGCGGTGGTGGTCGACCGCGAACTGGCCGCGGCGCTGGAGGGCGACAACCGCTACGAACTGCACCCGATGTGGCGCCGCCCGGTGCGCGGCCTGGGCCTGGTCGAACCCTGGACGGTCTGCCGCCCGGGGAGCCCGCTGCCCGATCCGCTCGCCCCGGCGGTCGGGTGAGGCCGGGATCCGGTCCGGGACACCCGGCGCCCCGGTGTCCGCGACGCGGTCAGGCGAAGGCCGCCCGCAGGTCGCGCAGCGCCGGCCGCATCACCACGTGTTCGAGCTCGCGCAGCACCGCGAGTTGTTCGGCCGGTGTGCTCTCGAACCGGACCGACCACACCACCAGGCACATCGTGCCGCCGGCGATCGATTCGAGTGCGAGCCGGCCGAGCAGCGGCAGGCCGTCCAGCGCCCGGTAGGTATAGGTATGGCGTGCCGCGTCGTGCGAGACCAGCCGTTCGCGCACGGTCGAGCCGTCGGGTCTGCGGACACGTCGTTCGTTCCCGTCGTGCTCGTCCACCGGCCACGGGTACCACCCGGACGGGTCCTCGAAGTCTCCTACTGCCTCCCAGATCCGGATGGCCGGTACGTCGATCGCGGCGATGACGGAAAGCGTGGGCACGCGTCGCTCCTTCGGGCTGTGCCCGCGACCGTACTCTTTCGGTCGAGATCGTGGGACCCCTCCACGTTGTCTTCACAACCTCGTGCCCCGATGCGTCCCGTCGCGCTACGGAGCGGACACGGGGCGTTGCGGGCGCGAGGCACAGGAGTAATGTGCGCAGGACGCGAAGCCGGGGTATACAAGCGCTTCGCTCGCACCGGAGCGAGCCCCCGGGCTCACGCGCGGGCGCACGGCGGCCACGTCGGCGCCGGCCGGGGCCCACAACTTGGAACACACGCGAACAGCGACCCGTCGAGGTGGCGGCATGACGCGGGTGCACGTTGCCGTGAATCGGGCAATATATGACATATCCTCTGGTCTCGGTGCTGGTGGATTGGGGGTGAGAACCGTAGCTTCGCGACCCGATTCGAGCGCTTCCGGAACCGAGGGTTCGGGCGGCCTGCCCGACGATCTGCCGGGCATGCCCGGAGACACGTGCCCGGAACCCGTCGCCCTGGTCGAGGGACCGGACGCGGCCCGCAGGCTGCACGCGATCATCCATCTGGCCAAGACGCTCGCCACCACCCACCACTTCCCCGAGGTGGTCCGGGTGTCCGCGGCCCAGGCCCGGTCGGCGATGGGCGCCGCGCACGCCTCGATCTCGGTCTGGGAGCGGGACACCGGACGGCTGCGCGTGCTGGTCAACGACGGCGAACTCGCCGAGGGCGAGGAACCGCTGCCGGCCGCGGAGACGTACCCGGTCACCGACTTCCCGGACATCATCGAGTCCGAGTCCTGGCCCACCACGTGGTCGCGCTGCGTGGACGATCCCGAGCACGCGCGCGACCCCGAGCGGGTCGCGGCGATGCTGCGCCGGGGCCGGCACGACTGCATGGTCGCGCCGATCATGGTCGAGGGCCGGGTGTGGGGCGAGCTGTACCTGGCCCGGCGCTCCGACCAGCCGCGGTTCGAGCCGGTGGACGCCGAGTTCGCCGGGGTGCTCGCCGCACAGATCTCGGCCGGGCTGGCCCAGGCCGAGCACTTCGAGCGGATCGAGAAGCTGGCCTTCACCGACCCGCTGACCGGCCTGGCCAACCGGCGCGCGATCGACGCCCGGCTGGACGAGGCGATGGCCCGGCACTACCGCGAAGGCGTCGTGGTCAGCCTGATCGTCTGCGACGTCAACGGTCTCAAGCGGCTCAACGACGAGCGCGGCCACGACGTCGGCGACCGCCTCCTGGAGCGGTTCGCCGACCAGCTCTCCGCGTGCGGCGCGATGTTGCCGGGGGCGATGGCGGCCCGGCTCGGCGGCGACGAGTTCTGTGTGCTCGCCGAGGGCTATCCGCCGGACGACGTGGTCGCGGTCGCCGAGGAACTGTGTCGGCGCGCGCTGCGGATGCACGACGGCGAGGGTGTGGCCTGCGGCGTGGCCTCCACCGGCGATCCGGTGGGCCCGGTGACCAGCGCGGACCGCCTGTTCCGGCTCGCCGACGCGGCCCAGTACCGGGCCAAGGGCTCGCGCTCGACCCGGCCGGTGGTCGCCGGGCGCGGCCAACAGCCCGACCTGACCCTGTCCCTGGCGCGCGAGGCGCAGGACGACGCGCAGGCCGAGGGCCCCGGCCCGCACCGCGACCGCCGCCGCTTCCGCGGCGCGCTGCACAACGCCGAACCGGGCCGGTTGCTCGCGGCGGTACTCGCGGTCCTGGACGAGCGCGAGCCCAAGAGCGTGCACCGCGCGGACACGCTCGGCCGGCTGGAAATCGTCGCCGACACCTTCGCGCGGATGCTGGACGGGGTCGCGTGGTGGGTGTCCTACCTGCCACCGGGCGGCCGGGTGCTGCGCACCGTGCGCTACTCGATCCACCGTTTGACCGGCGCGCAGAGCCAGGCGGGGCAGCGCTACGACGCGGTCACCGCCGAATACGACCTGGCGCACTATCCGGCCACGGCGCACGCGGTGCAGGGCGGCAGCTTCGTCGCCGAACTCGGCGACCCGGGCACCGACCCGGCCGAGGAGGACCTGCTCCTGGTCGGCGGCTACAAGGCGATGGTCGCGGCCGGCGGCAGCAACGCGGCGGGCGGCTGGCTGGTCGAGGTCTACGCCGACGACCTGAGCCTGAGCGTCACCGGCCTGGCCCCGGTGCTGCGCGCGCTGGTGGCGGTCGCGCTGACCGGAGGCGCCTCGCTCCCGGAGTGACGGCGAGGACGGGCGCCCGGCTTCCGCGGCGACCGCACGCACCGGCCCTTCGCCGACACGGTGACCGCGACTCTCGCAAGGACCCGGGCGGCCGGGCTCGGACCGCCCCCGCGATCAGGCCGACGGCCGGGACGAGCGCACCGTGACCCGATCCTGGTGGCTGTACACGTTCGCCGAGCGCCCGCGCAGGAAGCCGACCAGGGTCACCCCCGCGTCCGCGGCCAGGTCCACCGCCAGCCCGGACGGGGCGGACACCGCGGCCATCACCGGCACCCCCGCCATCGCGGCCTTCTGGGTCAGCTCGAACGAGGCCCGCCCGCTGACCATCAACACGTGGCCGGCCAAGGGCAGCAGGCCCTCGCGCAGCGCCCAGCCGACCACCTTGTCCACCGCGTTGTGCCGACCCACGTCCTCGCGCACGCACACCATGTCGCCGGCCGCGGTGAACAGGCCCGCCGCGTGCAGGCCACCGGTGCTGGCGAACACCTTCTGCGCCGCCCGCAGCCGATCGGGCAGCGCGTACAGCACCTCCGCGTCCACTCGAACCGGGTCCGCGAGCACGTCGAAGCGCGACATCCGGCGCAGTCCGTCGATCCCGGTGCTGCCGCAGATCCCGCACGCGCTCGAGGTCCACACCCCGCGCATCAGGCCCGGATCCGGGGCGGGCACGTGCGGCGCGAGCACCGCGTCCACCACGTTGTAGGTGTTGTGGCCCTCCTCGTCGGTGCCCGCGCAATAGCGCATCGTGGTCAGGTCCCCGGCGGCGCCGATCACGCCCTCGGCCGCCAGGAACCCGGCGACCAGGTCGAAGTCGTCACCCGGTGTGCGCATGGTCACCGTGATCGTGCGCCCGCCGATCCGGATGTCCAGCGGCTCCTCGGCGACGAGCGTGTCGGTGCGGGTGACGGCCGGTGCGTCGCCGCCCAGTCGCAGGACCTTGTGGCGAGAGGTGACCCGACCCACGGCACTGCCTTTCCTCGGTTGTCTCCGGGCGGTCGGATCCGCTCCGGACGGCGCACGACCGGTGGCACGGAAACGACGCGAACGTGCCGTACGCCTTCCGGCACGGTAGCCGCCCTGGCGTTGTCGCGATCCATGCACATAATGTTCGAGTGAATAATGATCTGCACAGCGCCCCCGAGACCGCCCCCGCCACCGTCCTGATCGGCGAGGCCGGGATGTCCCCGCAGGACGTCCTCGCGGTCGCCCGCGCCGGCGCGCGCGTCGAACTCGCCGAGAGCGCGATCAAGGCGATGGCCGCGTCGCGCGCGGTCGTCGAGGGCCTCGCCGCGCGCACCGAACCCGTGTACGGGGTGTCCACCGGCTTCGGCGCGCTCGCCGTCCGGCACATCAGCCCCGAACTGCGCACCCGACTCCAGCATTCGCTGGTCCGCTCGCACGCCGCCGGAATGGGCCCCCGGGTCGAGGACGAGGTGGTCCGCGCGCTGATGCTGCTGCGGCTGAAGACGCTGTGCTCGGGACGTACCGGGGTACGGCCGATCGTCGCGCGGACCATGGCCGGACTGCTCAACGCGGGCATCACGCCGGTGGTCCGCGAATTCGGCTCGCTCGGGTGCAGCGGCGACCTGGCGCCGCTGGCGCACTGCGCGCTCGTGCTCACCGGCGAGGGCGAGGCGGCCGGTCCCGACGGTGTGGTGCGACCCGCCGCGGAACTGCTCGCCGCAGCCGGGCTGGAGCCGATCGAGCTCAAGGAGAAGGAGGGCCTGGCCCTGATCAACGGCACCGACGGCATGCTCGGCATGTTGTTGATGGCCGGGGCCGACCTCGCCCGCCTGTTCACCACCGCCGACATCACCGCCGCGATGACGATGGAGGCGCTCCTGGGCACCTCCCGCGTGCTCGACCCGGCGCTGCACGCCATCCGCCCGCACCCGGGCCAGGCGGCCAGCGCGGCGAACATGCTGCGGGTACTGGAGGGTTCGGCGCTGACCGGGCACCACCAGGACGCCGCGCCGCGCGTCCAGGACGCTTACTCGGTGCGCTGCGCGCCGCAGGTCGCGGGCGCCGGCCGGGACACCCTCGCGCACGCGCTGCTGGTGGCCGACCGCGAACTCGCCTCCGCCGTGGACAACCCGGTGATCCTGGAGGACGGCCGGATCGAGTCCAACGGCAACTTCCACGGCGCGCCGGTGGGCTACGTGCTCGACTTCCTGGCCGTCGCGGTGGCCGACCTCGGCTCGATCGCCGAGCGACGCACCGACCGCCTGCTCGACCCCTCCCGCTCGCACGGCCTGCCCGCGTTCCTCGCCGACGACCCCGGCGTCGACTCCGGCCTGATGATCGCGCAGTACACCCAGGCCGCGCTGGTCTCCGAGTGCAAGCGCCTGGCGATGCCCGCGTCGGCCGACTCGATCCCCAGCTCGGCGATGCAGGAGGACCACGTCTCGATGGGCTGGAGCGCGGCCCGCAAGCTGCGCCGCGCGATCGACAACCTCAACCGCATCCTGGCCATCGAGCTCACCACCGCCGCCCGCGCCCTGGACATGCGGGTCGCCGCCGGCCTCGGTGCGCCCGCGCCCGCCACCGCCGCGGTGATCGCCGCGCTGCGCGCGAGCGGCGCCGAGGGGGTGGGCCCGGACCGCTTCCTGGCCCCCGACCTGGAGGCCGCCGACGCCTTCGTCCGGGCCGGCAAGGTGATCGAGGCCGCCGGCTCGGCGGCCGGCGAGCTGAACTGACCCCCGCGCGCCGAACCGACCCGAGCGCGCCGATCCGAACTCGCGTCGGATCGGGCAGGATTGCCTGGCGCGGACCGCCGCCACCCGCGGCGGTCCGCGCCTTCCCGCAGCGTCCGCAGCAGGCCCGCCGCACCCGGTGGGCGCGCCCGAGCGACGCGCCGGCAACGGCGACGACCCAGCAACGAGGAGACATGTCGGTGGCCGACGACGACGCGAGCCCTTCCGCCCGCCTGCTCGCCCTCTTCGAGCGCCACCGGCTCACCCCCACCCAGCGCCGGATCGCCCACTGCCTGGTCCGGCACGCGGGTGAGGCGGTGTTCCTCTCCAGCGTCGAGGTGGCCCAGCTCGCCGGAGTCAGCCAGCCCTCGGTGACCCGGTTCGCGGTCGCACTCGGCTTCGACGGCTACCCGGCACTGCGCCGACACCTGCGCGAACTCGGGCTGCCGACCACGGCCGAGTCCTCCGCCGAGGTGGACCGCAACGAGTACGTCGGCGCCGTGCACGCCGAGATCGCCAACCTGACCCGGCTCGCCGAGCAACTCGCCGACCCGGGCCCGATCGCCCGCGCCGCCGCGCTGCTCGCGCCCTCGCGCCCGCTGGTGGTGCTGGGTCTGCGGACCGGGATGGCGCCGGCGCGCGGCTTCGGCTACTTCGCGGCCAAGGTGCTGCCCGAGGTTCGGGTGCTGGACGAGGGCGGCTCGCTCCTGGTGGACCGGCTCGACCAGGCCCGCGCGGCGGGCGCCACCGGTCTGCTGTGCTTCGCGCTGCCGCGCTATCCGCGGGAGTTGGGCGAGGGCCTGCGGGTCGCGCGCGACCTGGGCCTGCGTATCGTCACCGTCACCGACAGTCCGTTCGCGCCGGCGGCGGAGCTGTCCGACGCGGTGCTGATCGCGGGCGTCGGCTCGCAGTTGGTCTTCGACTCGTACGGGGCACCGATCCTGATGGGGCAGATCCTGCTCCAGGCGATGTGCGATATCGAGCCTGCGCGGGCGCAGGCTCGACTGGAGGAGTTCGAGAAGCAGGCCGGGGAGCGCGGGCTCTTCGACGTGTGAGCCTCGCGGCGGCGGCGGCCGGGCCTGCGGCCGGCTTGTCCTCGAACGCCGGGCGGGCTGATTTGCCGTGACCGGGTGCGGTGCCGGGGTCGGGTGTCGCGTCACGTCCGGGTGTCGCGCGGCGTCGGGTGGGCTCACACGCCGGGGTGGCCGCGGTGCGCCGGCATGATCGAGATGGCGCCGAGCATGGCCAGTACGCCGACGAGCGCCGCGCCGCCGGCGATCAGCGCGGTCTCCGCGTAGCGCGGGATGCTGAGCAGGAAGCCGCCGGTGCACAGCAGCGCGCCGATCATCACCACCAGGGCCACCACGCCCGGCTCGCGCCCTCGACCGCGCACCAGCATCACCAGGCCCGCGAACGCGACGAACGCGCCCAGTGCGGTGATCGCCCAGAGCACCTCCTGCAGATCCATGCCGACCGGCTACCCGCGCCGGTCCGCGCCGACCGCCGACCGCATGAAATGGCACCGAATGGGTCAAGTCCCTCGATGTCGCGCTGCCCACACCACCCGCTGGGCCGGCTCTCTTGGCGACGCCTTGCAGAACAGATAGATTCACTCTCGAAGCTACTGAATGTTTTCATACAGAAATCGTGCACAGGGACAGAAGGGGCGCCGCCATGTCGGACCACACCGCAGGACCGCGCGAGGTTCGCGCACCACGCGGGAGCACGCTCACCACCCGCGGCTGGCAGCAGGAGGGCGCCCTGCGGATGTTGCTGAACAACCTCGACCCCGAGGTCGCCGAGCACCCGGACAAGCTGGTCGTCTACGGCGGCACCGGCAAGGCGGCGCGCGACTGGCGCTCGTTCGAGGCGATCACCCGCACGCTGACCACGCTGAAGCAGGACGAGACGCTGCTCGTGCAGTCCGGCCGTCCGGTCGGCGTGATGCAGACCCACGAGTGGGCCCCGCGCGTGCTGATCGCCAACTCCAACCTGGTGCCCGACTGGGCCAACTGGGAGGAGTTCCGCCGGCTGGAGTCGGCCGGACTGACCATGTACGGCCAGATGACCGCCGGCTCGTGGATCTACATCGGCACCCAGGGCATCCTCCAGGGCACCTACGAGACCTTCGCCGCGGTCGCGGCCAAGCGCTTCGGCGGCACCCTCGAAGGCACCATCACGCTGACCGCCGGCCTCGGCGGCATGGGCGGCGCGCAGCCGCTGGCGGTGACCATGAACGGCGGCGTGGTCATCTGTATCGACTGCGACCCCTCGCGGATCGACCGCCGGATCGAGCACGGCTACTGCGACACCCGGGTCGAGACGCTGGACGCCGCGCTGCAGCTCGCGGTCGAGGCGCGCGACGCCCGCCGGCCGCTGTCCATCGGCCTGCTGGGCAACGCCGCCGAACTGGTCCCGCAGCTTCTCGCGATGGACGCCCCGATCGACATCGTCACCGACCAGACCTCGGCCCACGACCCGCTCGCCTACCTGCCGGTCGGCGTCGCGTTCGAGGACATGGCCGAGTACGCGCGCACCAAGCCCGCCGAGTTCACCGACCGCGCGCGCGAGTCGATGGCCCGCCACGTCGAGGCGATGGTCGGCTTCCAGGACAAGGGCGCCGAGGTCTTCGACTACGGCAACTCGATCCGCGGCGAAGCGCAACTGGCGGGCTACACCCGCGCGTTCGACTTCCCCGGCTTCGTCCCGGCGTACATCCGGCCGCTGTTCTGCGAGGGCAAGGGCCCGTTCCGCTGGGCCGCGCTCTCCGGGGACGCGCGCGACATCGCCAAGACCGACAGGGCCGTGCTCGACCTGTTCCCGGAGAACGAGTCGCTGGCCCGCTGGATCAAGCTCGCCCAGGAGAAGGTGCACTTCCAGGGCCTGCCCGCACGGATCTGCTGGCTGGGCTACGGCGAGCGGGACAAGGCCGGCGAGCGGTTCAACGACATGGTCGCCTCGGGCGAGTTGGCCGCGCCGATCGTGATCGGCCGCGACCACCTGGACTGCGGCTCGGTGGCCAGCCCGTACCGGGAGACCGAGGGCATGCTCGACGGCTCCGACGCGATCGCCGACTGGCCGCTGCTGAACGCGATGGTCAACGTGGCCTCCGGCGCCTCGTGGGTGTCCATCCACCACGGCGGCGGGGTCGGCATCGGCCGCTCGATCCACGCCGGCCAGGTCACCGTCGCGGACGGCACGCCGCTGGCGGGCGAGAAGATCCGCCGGGTGCTCACCAACGACCCAGGCATGGGCGTGATCCGGCACGTGGACGCCGGCTACGACCACGCCGTCGACGTCGCCGACGAGCGCGGTGTGCGGGTGCCGATGCGGGAAGGCGACGCGTGAGCACCGGCTTCGAGGCGATGTGGCGCGACCTGCTTCCGGTGGGTCGCGCCACGACCGGCGGCTACCGCCGGTACGCGTGGACCGACGCGGACACCGAGTGCCGCGCCTGGTTCCGCGAACAGGCCCAGAGCCGGAACCTGATCTACGAGGAGGACCGCAACGGCAACCAGTGGGCTTGGACCGCGCCCGGCGCCGACGCGATCGTGATCGGCAGCCACCTGGACTCGGTGCCGGACGGCGGCGCCTACGACGGACCGCTCGGCGTGGTCTCCTCGTTCGCCGCGCTCGACCTGCTGCGCGAGCGCGGCGCCGACCCGGAGCGGCCGCTGGGCATCGTCAACTTCGCCGACGAGGAGGGCGCCCGGTTCAACGTCGCGTGTGTCGGATCCCGGTTGTCCGCCGGGGTGCTGACGCCGGATCAGGCACGTGCGCTGAAGGACGCCGACGGCGTCTTCCTGGGCGACGCGATGGAGCGCGCCGGTGTCGACCCGGCCGGGATCGGCGCCGACCCGGAGCGGCTGGGCCGCATCCGCGCGTTCGTCGAACTGCACGTCGAGCAAGGCCGCGACCTGGTGCACCGCGACCGCGCGGTGGGCGTGGCCTCGGCGATCTGGCCGCACGGACGCTGGCGGTTCGACTTCCGAGGCGAGGCCAACCACGCGGGCACCACCCGCCTGGAGGACCGGCACGACCCGATGCTGACCTACGCCAACACCGTGCTCGCGGCCCGCAAGAAGGCCCACCTCGCCGGTGCGCTGGCCACCTTCGGCAAGGTCGACGCGCGGCCCGGCGCGGCCAACGCGATCGCTTCCGAGGTGCGCGGCTGGCTCGACTCGCGGGCCGCCGACGAGCGCACGCTGGACGACCTGGTCGCGGAGATCATCCGGACCGCCGGCGAGCGTGGCGACCGGGACGGGGTCGGCGTACAGGTCACCCGCGAGTCCTTCACCCCGGTCGTCGAGTTCGAGGGCCCGCTGCGCGACCGGATCGCCAAGCACCTCGGAGGTGCGCCGATCCTGCCCACCGGCGCCGGACACGACGCGGGCATCCTGTCCGCGCGCGTGCCCACCGCGATGTTGTTCGTCCGCAACCCGACCGGCGTGTCGCACTCGCCGGCGGAGAGCGCCGAGATGGTGGACTGCCTTGCGGGCGTCACGGCGCTCGCCGACGTGGTGACCGACCTGATCAGCGAGGACCTCGGGTGAGCGAGTACTGGTGTGAACTGGTGCAGACCCGCACCGGGATCGAACGCGACGCGCTGCTCGTGGTCGAGGACGGCCGGATCGCATCGGTCACCCCCGACCGCCCGGCGCCGGGCGGCGCCTGCGTGCTGCCCGGGTTGACCATCCCGGGCCTGGCCAACGTCCACTCGCACGCCTTCCACCGGGCACTGCGCGGACGCACCCAGACCGGCACCGGCACGTTCTGGACCTGGCGCGACCAGATGTACCAGGCGGCCGGCCGGCTGGACCCGGACAGCTACCTCGCGCTCGCGCGCGCGGTGTACGCGGAGATGGCGCTCGCCGGGATCACCTCCGTCGGCGAGTTCCACTACCTGCACCACGGTCCGGACGGCACGCCGTACGACGACCCCAACGCGATGGGCCACGCGCTGATCGAGGCGGCCCGCGAGGCCGGCGTCCGGATCACCCTGCTGGACACCTGCTACCTGCACGGCGGCCTCACCGCCGACGGCTACCGGCCGCTGGAAGGCGTGCAGCGCCGATTCGGCGACGGCAGCTCGGACGCCTGGTACGAGCGCTGGGGCGCGCTGCGCGGCGACGACAACACCCGGATCGGCGCGGCCATCCACTCGGTCCGGGCGTTCGACACCAAGGACGGCTACGCGACCTGGGCCGCGCGTACCGAGGGTGTCCCGGTGCACGTGCACCTGTCCGAACAGCCCGCCGAGAACGCGGCGTGCGTCGCGCACCACGGGCTGACCCCCACCGGGCTGCTGGACGCGCACGGCTTCTGGAGCGCGAACGCGACGGCGGTGCACGCGACCCACCTCACCGACGCCGACATCGCCGCGCTGGCCCGGGCCGAAGCCGGCGTGTGCTTCTGCCCGACCACCGAACGCGACCTCGCCGACGGCATCGGCCCGGCCGGCGAGCTGGCCCGGGCCGGTGTGCCGCTGTCCCTGGGCAGCGACAGCCAGGCGGTGATCGACCTGTTCGAGGAGGCCCGCGCGGTCGAACTCGACGAGCGGCTGCGCACCGGCCGGCGCGGCCACTTCACCTCCGCCGCGCTGCTCGCGTACGCCACCGGCACCGGCCACCGCGCGCTCGGTTGGCCGGACGCCGGCCGGATCGAACCGGGCGCCCTCGCCGACCTGACCACGATCGGCCTGGACTCGGTCCGACTGGCGGGCACCGTCCCGCGGTTGGCCACCGAGGCGGCGGTGTTCGCGGCCACCGCGAGCGACGTCACGCACGTCATGGTCGGCGGACGCACCATCGTCCGCGACGGCGTGCATCAGCTCGTGGAGGCGGTGCCGCAGGCGTTGGGCACGGCCATCCACGGCCTGTTCGGCTGATCCGCGGCCGTTCCGCCCGGAGCGGCCGCTCCCCCTCGAACCGGAAGGGACCACTCGCGCGTGGCCACCACCCTGATCACCAACATCGGCTCGCTGGTCACCAACGACCCCGACCTCGGCACCGGCCCGCTCGGCCTGATCCAGGACGCGGCACTCGTGCTCGACGGCGACCGGGTCACGTGGGTGGGGGCCGCCGCGGGTGCCCCGGACGCCGACACCCGCCACGATGCCGAGGGACGCGCGGTGCATCCCGGCTTCGTCGACTCGCACGCGCACCTGGTGTTCGCGGGCGACCGCACCGCCGAGTTCGACGCGCGGATGTCCGGACAGGCCTACCGGGCGGGCGGCATCCGCACCACGGTGGCCGCCACCCGCGCCGCGAGCGACGAACACCTCGCCGCCAACGCCGCGCGGCTGATCGAGGAGGCGGCCCGCCAGGGCACCACCACGATCGAGATCAAGTCCGGCTACGGCCTCACCGTCGCGGACGAGGAACGCGCGCTGCGGATCGCGTCCGCGTTCACCCCCGAGACCACCTACCTGGGCGCGCACATCGTCGCGCCGGAGTACGCGGACGACGTGGCCGGCTACGTCGACCTGGTCACCGGCCCGATGCTCGACGCGTGCGCCCCGCACGCCCGCTGGGTGGACGTGTTCTGCGAACGCGGCGCGTTCGACGGCGACCAGGCCCGGGCGATCCTGAAGGCCGGCGCCGCCCGGGGCCTGATCCCGCGCGTGCACGCCAACCAGCTCGGACACGGGCCCGGCGTACAGCTCGCGGTCGAACTCGGCGCGGCCTCGGCCGACCACTGCACCCACCTCACCGACGCCGACGTGGACGCGCTGGCCGGCGGCGACACGGTCGCCACGCTGCTCCCGGGCGCCGAGTTCTCCACCCGCGCGGTCTACCCCGACGCCCGCCGGCTGTTCGCCGCCGGCGTCGACGTCGCGCTGTCCACCGACTGCAACCCCGGATCGAGCTACACCACCTCGATGCCGTTCTGCGTGGCGCTCGCGGTCCGCGACATGGGCATGACGCCGGACCAGGCGCTGTACGCGGCGACGGCCGGCGGCGCCCGCGCGCTGCGCCGCGAGGATGTGGGCGTACTGCGTGCGGGCGCGCGCGCCGACGTGGTCGAACTCGACGCGCCCTCGCACGTACACCTGGCCTACCGGCCCGGGGTGCCGCTGGTGCGCGGGGTGTGGCGCGCCGGAGTGCGGGTCTGACCGGCGGTAATCGTCGGGGCACGGGTGAGGGTGCTGTCCGGGGCACCCGTCCGACAGACCGTTCGAAATCGACGTGCCCGCGTTACGGACCCCCTCTGTCGCGACCCGCCGCGCTCGTGGATACTCCCCGGTAACTCTCTCAACCAGAAGCGTGGCCGGGACCCCGGTGGTGGGGCCCGGACATGCGCAGACGGAAGGAGCGCCGCCCATGGGCCGCCTCGCACAGACCGACGGACTCACCGATGTCCAGCGGGAGATCCTCGCCACCGTGCGCACCTTCGTGGACAAGGAGATCATTCCGGTCGCCACGGAGCTTGAACACCGGGACGAGTATCCGGCGGAGATCGTCGAGGGCATGAAGGCCATGGGCCTGTTCGGTCTGATGATCCCGGAGGAGTACGGCGGCCTCGGCGAGTCGCTGCTGACCTACGCGCTCGTGGTCGAGGAGATCGCACGCGGCTGGATGAGCGTGTCCGGCATCATCAACACGCACTTCATCGTCGCGTACATGATCAAGCAGCACGGCACGGACGAGCAGAAGGCCTACTACCTGCCGAAGATGGCCGAGGGCGAGATCCGCGGCGCGTTCTCGATGTCCGAGCCGCACTGCGGGTCGGACGTCTCGGCGATCCGCACCAAGGCGGTGCCGGACGGCGAGTTCTACGTGCTCAACGGCCAGAAGATGTGGCTCACCAACGGCGGCAGCGCCAACCTGGTCGCGGTGCTCACCAAGACCGAGCTGGGCGAGGAGTCGGTCTACCGGAACATGACCACGTTCCTGATCGACAAGGAGTCCGGCTTCGGCGAGACCCGTCCGGGCCTGACCATCCCCGGCAAGATCGACAAGATGGGCTACAAGGGCGTCGACACCACCGAGATGGTGCTCGACAACTGTCGCGTGCCGGCCGACCGGATCCTGGGCGGGGTGCCCGGCAAGGGCTTCTACCAGATGATGGACGGCGTCGAGGTGGGCCGGGTGAACGTGGCCGCGCGCGGTTGCGGGGTCGCACATCGCGCGTTCGAGCTGGGCATCCGGTACGCGCAGCAGCGGGAGACCTTCGGCAAGCCGCTGGCCGGCCACCAGGCGATCCAGTTCAAGCTGGCCGAGATGGCGACCAAGGTCGAGGCCGCGCACACGATGATGGTCAACGCGGCACGCAAGAAGGACGCGGGCGAGCGCAACGACCTCGAGGCGGGGATGGCCAAGTACCTGGCCTCCGAGTACTGCAAGGAAGTCGTCGAGGACGCGTTCCGGATCCACGGCGGGTACGGGTTCTCGCGCGAGTTCGAAATCGAGCGCCTCTACCGCGAGGCCCCGATGTTGCTGATTGGCGAAGGTACGGCCGAGATCCAGAAGATGATCATCGGGCGGCGTCTGCTGGAGGACTACAAGCTCAAGGGCTGAGGCTCGGGTGCCGTCGCAGCCCGCCCGCGAATCCTCGGGGCGGGCCGCGACGCGTGCCCAGTCGGCGACGGAGAACGGCGCGTGCGACCAACCGGGTCCGGTATCGGCTCGGTCGGCGTAGTGGTCGCGTCGTTGCGGGGCGGGGGTCGGGTGGCGACCGATGATGGCGAAACGTGTAACCGCCAGTGATCGGGGAGCCCACCATGGCCGCGAGACGCCCGGTACCGGTACCGCCCGGCACATTCGTCCGGATCGACGGGACCGCCGTGCACGTGGTGCGCGAGGGCACCGGACCGGTGGTGATCGCCACCAGCGGGCTCGGCGGCGCGTGGTTCGACTGGGATCCGGTGGTGCCGCTGCTCACCGCCGACTGCATGGTGGTGCGGTTCGACCGGCCGGGCCTGGGCTACTCCGAGCCGGACCCGCGACCGCCCACCCTGGTGGGCGAGGCCGAGCGGATCGCCGCGCTGGCCGACGCGCTCGCGCTGCCCGGTCCGTACGTCCTGCTCGCCCACTCGCTCGGCGCGTTCCACGTCGAGGGCTTCGCGCGGCTGTTTCCCGAGCGCATCGCCGGACTCGTGCTGGTGGACCCGAGCAACGAGGACAAGCCCAGGTCTCGACCCGCCCGCCGGGCCCGGGTACGGGCCGCGCGGATGGCCGGGGGAGCGATGCGGGTCAGTGGGCTGGCCCGGGCGATCGGCCCCGCCGCGCGCCGGTCGATCCTGTTCACCCAGTCGCGCCGGCATCGCGACGTGGCGGACGCGCGCTGGGTGCGCGGCAGTTACGGATCGGGCCGGTTCTTCGCGACCGCGCTGACCGAGAACGCCACCTACTTCGACGTCGCCGCCGAGCTCGCCGACCTGCGCCGGGTCGCACCGCTGCCGGACGTGCCGCTGCGGGTGCTGGCCGCCGCCGGCGGCTACGAGAGTCTGGCTGCGCGGGCCCGCTGGGTGCGCGCGCTGCGCACGCTGGCGAACCTGTCCCCGCGCGGGCGCTGCGACGTGCTGGACGACTCCGCGCACTTCGTGATGCTGGACCGCCCGGACGCGGTGGCCGACGCGGTGCGCGAGGTGTTGTCGGGTTGATCGGTTTTCGCCGGATTGGTCACGTGTTGTGACCAATCCGGTGGGTACACGCATCGGGTCGAACAACCACCCGGCATCGATGCGAGGCGGCACACCCATGTTCGGTCAGCAGAACCTTCCCCCGGGCGCCGGCGCGCCCGGCCCCGACCTCGCCAACACCGGCCAGGTGATCGCGTCGTACACGAACTACGCGGGTGCCCAGCGTGCGGTCGACTACCTCTCCGACAACGAGTTTCCGGTGGAGAACACCGCGATCGTCGGCGCCGACCTGCGGATGGTCGAGAACGTGCTCGGCCGGCTCACCGCGGGCAAGGCGGCGGCGTCCGGCGCGGCCAGCGGCGCGTGGTTCGGTCTGATGATCGGACTGTTCCTGGGCATCTTCGCGGTCCGCGCGCACGGGTGGCTCTGGCTGGTGCTGATGGGCCTGGTCTGGGGCATCGCGGCGGGCGCGCTGTTCGGCTGGCTGGGATACAAGGCCCTGGGCGGGCGCCGGGACTTCGTCTCCACGAGCCAGATCGTGGCCTCCCGCTACGACGTGGTGGTGCGTCCGGACCTGGCCGAGCGGGCCCGCAATCTGGTGGGCCGGCTCGACCTGTAGAGGTGCGTCCGTCCGGGTGGCCTCCCGGACGGACGCGCGTGGCCGCCGCGTCCGCGCGTGGCCGCCGCGTCCGCACGTGGCCGCCGCGTCCGCGCGCGGCCGGTGGCGGCCGGTGTACGTGTGCGGGCGGCGTATGCGGGCGGTGTGTACGTGCGGCGCGTACGTGCGCGTTACAACCACCCGTTGCGGCGGAAGCCCCGGTGCATGAGCGTGCACACGACGACGATCACCGACAGCGTCATCGGGTAGCCGTACCGCCACTTCAGTTCCGGCATGTGCTCGAAGTTCATTCCGTACACGCCGGCCAGCATCGTGGGCACCGCGAAGATCGCCACCCACGCGGAGATCTTGCGCATGTCCTCGTTCTGCGCGACGGTCACCTGCGCGAGATTGGCCTGCAGGATCGAGGTCAGCAGTTCGTCGAACGAGGCCACCTGCTCGCCGACGCGCGACAGGTGGTCCTCGACGTCGCGGAAGTACTCGCGGATGTCCGGGTGCACCTGGCGCATCGGGCGCTCGGCCAGCGCGTGCAGCGGGCGGGCCAACGGTGCGACGGCGCGCTTGAGTTCGAGCAGTTCGCGCTTGAGCTGGTAGATCCGACCCGCGTCGCCCGCACCACCGCCGCCGAACACGTCGTTCTCGACCTGGTCGATGTCGTCCTGGATGAGCTGGGCGACGTCGAGGTAGGTGTCCACCACCCGGTCGGCGACGGCGTGCAGCACCGCCGAGGGCCCGGCGGCGAGCAGTTCGCCGCCGTCCTCCAGCCGACAACGCAGGTCGGCGAGCGCGCCGTGCCGGCCGTGCCGCACGGTGACCACGAAGTCGTTGCCGAGGAAGACCATGATCTCGCCGGTCTCGACGATCTCGCTGGTCGCGGAGAGCTGCTCGTGCTCGACGTAGGTGACCGTCTTGAACACCGCGAACAGGGTGTCGTCGTAGCGCTCCAGCTTGGGCCGCTGGTGCGCGTGCACGGCGTCCTCGACGGCGAGCGGGTGCAGCCCGAACCGCTCGGCGATACCGGACAGTTCGAGCGCGCTGGGCTCGTGCAGGCCGATCCAGACGAAGCCGCCGCCGGTGCGCACCTCGTGGATTGCCGAGTCGGGGTTCGCGTACCCGTCCAGGCGCCGGCCGTCGCGGTACACGGCGCAATCCACCACACAGTTCCCGGTCGTCACGGGCGTGGTGGACGGCAGGGGGGTGCGGCGGTACGGGCGGACTGCGGCGCGGAGGTCGCGGATCATCGACATGACGGGTCTCCTGCACTGACCGGCACGCGCCGACGCCGCCACGCCGCGGCGGGAAGGCCGCGGGGAGCGTCGACACGGGCAAGCGGAACGAATCACCGAAAGAACGGCAAAAGATCCTGACGCCCCGTCACGGAGGAAATTCGGAGATCGGGCACCGGGTCGTGATGCGCCGGCCGGTACTCGGCGAAAGTCTCGGAAACCCTCAGAAAGGGCGGGGCGTGCGACTGGATCGGGGAAGATCGGGTGAGCCGCCGGTACTGCACGGTGTGCTGGTATGCACCACGATCACCTCCCACGGCCGGTCCCCGCTGGGGGAAAGCCTCCGCTCGTCGACCGGGTGGGTCGAGGCGAGGGCGAGTCCGTCATCCGATGGCGCGCGAGGATGTCCACATCCTCGGGCCGACTACGTAGAGTACACCAGGGCGCCGGCTGCAATGGCCGGTATGCGAAAGGCTCCTGACGGCGAATTAGCATGCGGGCATGTTCGACTTCACGCCGGGACCCGAGCCGGTCGACCCCACCCCGCAGGTCGAGGCGCATCTGACGGCCGCGTTCGGCGAGCCGACCGGCCGAGCCGGGGTCACCTTCGTCGGCGCGGATCGCATCGAGGTGCTGCGCTTCGGTCCCGACGCGGGCGGCGTGGTCCGGTACGCGACGCTGGGCATGTCCCGGGCCCCGATGGCCGATCCGGCGGCGGTGCTGGCCGATCCGATCGCGGGCCCGCGGGCCGAGTTGGTGCTCTCGGTGCGCGGCGGGCACGACTCGGTGTTGCGGCCGTTGGCCGTGCTGGGCGCGACCCCGCAGGTGGAGGGCCTGGTGATCGCGCCCGGCGCGTCGCTCGACCTGGGCGGCCCGCTGTGGGACGGCGCCGGCTTCCACGCGGTGCTGGTCGCCGAGCCCGGCGGCCTGTTGGCCGACCTGCCGCTGCCCGAACCCGCCGACGCGGTCCGCTTCTTCCCGCTGCTGCCGATGACTCCGGCCGAGGCCGCCTGGAAGCGGGCCCAGGGCGCGGAGGCGCTCCAGGAGAAGTGGCTGCGCGCGGGAACGGACCTGCGTGATCCGAACCGGCGTGCGGTGCCGCTGGGTTGAGGGGCGGGCGGGTTCGCGCGCTTGGGCCGCCGGCCCCGGGGATCCCGTGTGGGGAGATCCGGGGCCGGCGGCCTGTGCGGGGTGGGTGTTCCCTTCGCGTGCGCTTTCGGGTGGGGTGGACTACGGGATCAGCAGGACCGGGCACGCCGAGCGGTGGGCGACCGCGTCGCTGACGCTGCCCAGGAACAGGCTCGCCACGCCGCCGTGTCGGCGGGCGCCGAGCACGAGCAGGTCGGCGTCGAACGCGCGGGCCTGGTCCAGGACCGCGTTGGGCACATCGCCGCGAACGGTTTCCTCGGTCCAGCCCTCGACGTTGGTGACGCCGGCCGCCTTGAGCGTGTCGACGGCGGTGGTGACCACCTTGACCGCCGCGTCGGCGGTCTCGTCCTCGACGACGCCGCCCACTCCGCCGCCGTCCACCACGTCCAGGGTCTGTACGTGCAGGACGCGGACGGCGGCGCCGCCGGCGGTCGCCAGTCGAGCGGTGTGCGCCAGGACTTCGTCGGCCTCGGGCGTGGAGTCCACCGCGACCAGAATCCGCTCGTACATGTCGTGCACTTCCTTTTCCGCAGATTTTATGGATATCGAACTATTTGTACTCGCTCGGCCGAGTCGGGTTGTGGCCGGGTCAGGCGGCTGCCGGGACCGGCTGTGGCGCACGCACCGCCGCGGTGTCGTGGTGGTCGACCGCGGCCAGCGTGCGGCGTGCGCCGAACAGCACCGCGGCGGCGACCAGGCAGGTCACGCCGGCGACCAGGAACGGCACGTGCACGTTGAAGTGCTCCTCCAGCTTCGGCGCCAGGAACGGCGCGGCCGCGGCGGCGAACCAGCGGACGAAGTTGTACCCCGCGCTCGCCACGGGTCGCGGCGAGTCCGAGACTTCGAGCGCCATCTCGGTGAACACGGTGTTATTGATACCGATGAAGGCTCCCGAAACGATGACACCGGTCACAATGACGGCCTTCGACCCGTACGCGAGCACGCCGAGGTCGACGGCGAACAGGAGCAGGCTCACGGCGGCCACGTTCGCGGAGCCGAACCGGGCCTGGAGTCGAGGGGCGACCAGGACCGAGCAGACGGCGAGCAGGACGCCCCAGCCGAAGAACACCGCGCCGCTGCGGTAGGGGCTCATGTTCAGCACGAACGGGGTGAACGCGAGCACGGTGAAGAAGCCGTAGTTGTAGAAGAACGCGCCTGCGGCGGTGGTCGCGAGGCCCTTGTGGCCGAGCGCCTTGAGCGGGTCGAGCAGGCCGACCTTGCGGGCGGGCCTGGGTTGTTCCCGGAGTAGGGCGACGATCAGCGCGAAGCCGATCGCCATCAGCGCGGCGGTGCCGTAGAACGGGTAGCGCCAACTGGCGTCGCCGAGCACCGCGCCCAGCAGCGGGCCGCACGCCATGCCGAGGCCGAGCGCCGATTCGTAGAGCAGGATCGCGGCGGACGAACCACCGCTCGCGGCGCCGACGATCACGGCCAGCGAGGTGGACACGAACAGCGCGTTGCCCAGGCCCCAGCCGGCTCGGAAGCCGACCAGTTCGCCGACGGATCCGGAGGTGCCGGCGAGTCCGGCGAAGAGCACGACGAGGGCGAGGCCGAGCAGGAGCGTACGTCGGCCACCGATTCGGCTGGAGACGAAGCCGGTGACCAGCATGGCCACGGCGGTGATCAGAAAGTAGCTGGTGAACAGCAGCGACACCTGGCTCGGGGACGCGTCCAGCCCCTTGGCGATCGAGGGCAGGATCGGATCGACCAGGCCGATCCCCATGAACGCGACCACGGCCGCGAACGCGGTGGCCCACACGGCCATCGGCTGCTTGAGGATGCGACCTTGCTCGGGGGCGTGTTCGGGAGCGTGCTCGGCCTGGGTATTGCCCCGGGTCTGCCCGCCGTCGGAAAGGGACCGCATGCGAGACCTCCGCACTCTTTGTTCGACGCGCGCTGTTGCGCGTTGCGCCGCGAGCCTGTTCTTGCTTAGTTAGCTTCGCTAATAAATGTAGCCTACATGTATATGAGTGGCAAGGGTTCTCGAGTCGAGCGGGGGAGGGGTCGAGGGGGCGAGGGGTCTAGGGGTCTAGGGGTCGGGCGGGCGGGTCGCATGAGCCGGCGAGGTCTCCGTGGCCGGTTGCACGTCTGCTCCGCAGCCGCGGTCGGGCCGTTCGCTCCGCGCCGGGGCGCCCGTCCGCTACGCGGCCGACACGTCCGACACGGCAACCGGTCCGGCGCGGGTGCGGTGTGGGGCGGCGGCGCGCGGGGTGCGGGTCGGCCGGTCGGCTTGCGGGAGCGGGCAAGCGAACGGCTTCATGTGCCGTCCCACCCGTCGATGGCCACCTCGGGGCGCTCACCCGCGAGGTACCGCTCCAACGCGTGCAGGGTCGACGGAACGAAGTCGGCCGGCAGGTCGTCGGTGTCGACCCAGGCCACGGCCGAGTGCTTGCCCGGCTCGGCGTTGACCGCTTCGCCGTCCCACTCCTCCGCAGCGAAGGCCGGCACGACGAACCCCTCCGGCGCCTCCGGGCTGTCCGCGCTGTGCGTCACATGGGCAAGACGCAACGCCTGCGGCGCGACCACCAGTCCCGTCTCCTCGCGGAGTTCGCGAACTGCCGTGTGCGTGATGGGTTCACCGGGCGCACCTTTGCCGGTGGGCAGACTCCACATCCCGGGCGCGAACGCTTTCCTGTTGCCCCGACGCAGGAGCACGACTCGCTTGTTCGCCCGATCATGCACGATGACTGAGACGGCGAGCATGACCATCAGCCTTGGCTCACAGCCGATTTCCTCACGCACATGCGCCTCTTACCCGTGACGGCGGATCACTGTTTGATGGACTGCATCAGAGCCGCCCAGGCGACCGGCGATATGGCCAGATGGCCGCGCGATCTGTTCTTGGAATCGCGGGTGCCAACGGAGTCGTCGAGTTGTGCCACCTCGACGCACTCTGGGGCGGTCTGACCGCTGAAGCTCGACTTCCGCCAATGGCGTGGCTGGGGTTGTGCCTTGTTCATTTGCTCTCCAAGAGATCTCGCAGAAGCACGTGTGAACGCGAGGGCGAAAGAGTCTCAGCCCGCAGTAGATCGTATCGGCGCTGCACTTCCACCACGGCGTAGCCGTCGGCGACCATCTGTTCCTTGAACATGCCCTCTGCATAGGCGCACTCACCACGGCCCGGGATCGAGAGCAGGACGAACGCGCCATCCATGCACGCATGTAGGCCGCAGTCCATCGGGACTACTTCGAGTACCACGTTCGACAACTCGCTCAGTTCCAGCAGGTGGGCGAGTTGCGGCTCGGCAACCTTCGGATCGTCGTGCTTCAGCCGGATGAGGGTGGCCTCGTCGACGGCGGCCCAGTACTGCGGCGGTTCCATCTTGGTCAGCAGCCGCTTCCGCTTGAGTCGTCGTGTGACCAGGGAATCGATGGTTGCCGGCGCAATTCTCGCTCGCTGTAGTAGGGCCCGCGTGTACTCCTCGCACTGGAGTAGTCCCGGAACTACCTGCGGCTGAAACGTGCGGATGCGCGCGGCCTCCTGCTCGGTCTTCGCAAAGGTCTCGAACCAGCCAGGCTGTCCCTCCGCCAAGCGGTATGCGTGCGATGCCGTTGCGATCAGCAGACCGGTCCCGCCCAGGACCGCGTCAAGGTCGGCCACGAACTCGGAGCTCGGCCGCCGCTCGGCAGTCTCTATCTGTCCAACAAAAGACCCTGTTGAATGCAGGTCGCCCCCCAACTCCTGCTGCGTCTTGCCCGCGAGTTTGCGGAGAAATCGCAGGTGAGCGCCGAACAGGGCCCACATCGAGGCTTCCGGGTCGAGATCTTTCGCTGCCGGCATCGCGCGCCTGTCTCTCAAATCAAGCTGCTGAATTCTGCACCGTTCCCAACGTAGACCCAGAGGTGTTCACTCAGTAGCGGAACGATCACACAGAAGCAGATCGGCCTGCTGTACCTGGTCGGATCAGCACCTCGTCAGGAGTGGCCCATGGGTGTGTGGGAGGGCAGGAGTCGGATGACCATGAGCGTCTATCGCCTCTACCCCAACGGTGAACGCGAGGACATCAAGTCTCGTGAGCATTTCGAACTGGGCGATGCTGCAAGGTCGTTGCACCGGATGCGAAACGGCGAGCAGAACGAACTGCCGATGCCGTGGCCGGAACGGTACTGACGGCGATCGAGAGGAAAAAAATAGGAATGTTCACGATCGACGCCACCGGCGCAATCGGCGCGGTGGACTGGACTTTGGTCCGGATCGCGCGATGGGGAGTGCGCCACTACGGCAAGTTGTTTCGCGATCCGTATCGGGGAACCGTTGGCCGCCTCCGCGAAGTCGAGGGCCTCCTGGCCGTGTTGCGGACCCGGCAAGGGTTGGAAGTCGCCTGCTCCGTAAGGCACTTGGTGGGTGTCACCACCGGTGACGCGGCCCACGCGGTGTCGACCCCATGCGGCGAGAGCGGGTGACGCGGTGCGCATGGAGGAGACCACCGAAGCGGACAGGATGGCCGGGCGAGTCCTGGCATATCGCTACCTCGGGGCGCTGGTACACGAGGACGTGCGCGGGCCCACCGGGCGCGAAGGCGAACTGACCGCCGTCGACGGTCGACAGGCATGGGTGCGAACCCGGAGCGGAATCGAATTCGTCGTACCGGTGCGCCGGTTGGTGATCGACACGTTGCCCGCGCCACGTGCGGGACAACCGGTGCGCCACCGCGACACCAAGAACCCGGTCGGTATCTACCTGTGCGTCCTTCCCGGACCGGACGGCCCGAGCGCGGTCGTACAGCGTTGCGACGGCACACCGACACGGGTCGGCGATCCGGACGACCTGGTGCCCGACTACCCCACAGGCCGCATCACCTGGCCGCCTCCCCCCTGACTGCCGCACCGCCGTAAGTGGCGATGAACGGTAGGCACGGCGCTACAAGCTCCCCGCCGGACCACGCGCGGAGAGCATCCGACACCCATTCACCGGAGGAAAAGATGACCAGCAGGGCAGCTCTGCCGACGCCGTTCTACATGCGTCACCTGACCGAAGTCCCCACGCGGTCGGTACCGACGATGCACTACGACCCGGAGCTTCAGATCGGGGTGACCGCCGAAGGCAACCCGTGGCACGTGTTGATGCCCGGGGACACCAAGACGGAGACCCAGCCGGATGGCAAGTCGGACGGCGACGGCACCGACCTGTGGTGAACCGTCGCGCCACCGTCGTGGTCGTCACAGCGCCGGACGATGCCACCGCCGATCCGGTCGTCGTGAAACTGTCCGAACGTGGTGTCGACGTAGTGCGCTTCGACACGGCCGAGTTTCCTGCCCGCGCCACCCTGGCCGCCTCCCTGTCGGGGGGCGGCTGGGGCGGTGCCCTCCGCGTGGGCACTCGCACGATCGACCTGGCTCGCGTGAAAAGTGTCTGGTGGCGCAGGCCGGGCGAGTTCCGACTGCCGAGCGATTGGACTCCCACCGCCCGCACGTTTGCCGCCTCCGAGGCCCGTGCGGGACTGCTCGGGGTCCTCGGGTCACTGCCCGTCCGGTGGGTCAACCACCCCACGGCCAACCTCGCCACGAACTACAAGCCGATGCAACTGGCCGTCGCCGCGACTGTCGGCCTCGATCCTCCGGCGACGGTTGTCACCACAGACCCGACACACGCTGCGACGTTCGCCAGGGCCCACGGTGCGGCGGGACGTGAGGTCATCTACAAGGCCCTCGGCGGGGGCGTACACACCGCGGAGAGGACCGCGACGATTCCCACGACCGTGGTGGATTCGGGAAGTATGGACGAATCGATCGCGTCGACGGCGGTCCTGCTCCAAGAGCGCGTGGCCAAGGCGCATGAGGTCAGGCTCACGGTCGTGGGTTCCCGTATGTTCGCGGCGGCGATTCATGCCCACAGCGACGAGACGCGTCTGGATTTCCGCGTGGACTACGGCGCGTTGACGTACCGCTCGGTTCCCGTTCCGAAGGAGGTGGAGGCTGGGGTGTCGGCCCTGATGGCGCACTTCGGTCTGTTCTTCGGCGCGCTGGACTTCGCGGTGACCCCGGACGGCCGCTGGCGGTTCTTCGAGATCAACGCGAGTGGTCAGTACCGCTGGCTCGAACGCCATCTCCCCGGGCTCGGCATTACCGATGCCCTGGTGGACGCCCTCTCGGAAGGGATCAAACAGTGAGAACCTGGGACGTTGCCGCCGCGACATTGGCCGCCGCCGTTGCGGTCGATTCGCCGTGGCGTGACGCGGTTTCGCGCACCCCGCGTCACCTCCTCGTGCCGAACTGGTGGGAACAGGACGGCTTCGACTGGCGCCTCCATCGAGGGATGACCGACCCGGCGTCGTGGATCGGCACCGCATATGAGGACCGAACGCTTGTTACGCAGGTTGGCGAACTGCATGCCGACACGGCCGGTGACGACGTCACACCGCCGTCCGACCGACCTCCCACTTCGTCGACGACATTGCCTTCACTTGTACTGCGGATGTTCGACGTCGCGGAGATCGAAGAGGGCATGAAGGTACTCGACCTCGGAACCGGCAGCGGCTATTCGGCCGCTCTGCTCGGACACCGTCTGGGCGACGATCGGGTCCTGTCCGTCGACGTGGACGAGTACCTGGTGAGCGCTGCCCGGCGACGGCTTGCCACTTTCGGCCGCGCGCCACGGATGACGACCATCGATGCGACCCACGCACTGCCCGAGGACGGGTTCGACCGCGCCGTGGCGATGTTCTCGACGCGGACCATTCCTTCGACATGGCTGGCCGCCGTACGGAGCGGCGGCGTCATCTCGACCACGCTCGCCGGGACCTCCCTGCACCTCCGGGTGACAGTGACCGACGCGACACATGCTCACGGTCGCGTCGCGTCACATGGTGCGCGGTTCATGCCCGTGCGCAGCGGCCCCGAGGACGGGTCGGCTCTGCACCGCGTGTACCTCGCTGCTCGAACCGCCGACGGTGACGAAGTGCGGGCCTTCGACGGTGACGTGCCGAACATTCGGGACGACTGGCGATTGGCTCTGCTCCTCGAACTGCTGCAACCGGCCGTCGACCATCGGTGGATCGACCTCGACGACCGCTCGATGGTGTGGCTGTTGCACGCGTCCGGCTCATGGGCTCGTGCCGAAGTGCCCAAATTCGGCGGCCGACCGACCGTCCACTCGTCGGGCCCGCTGGATCTGTGGGGACACCTCGACCGGGCCCGGCACCTGACCTCGGAACACGGCCCGATCGAACCGTCGTCTCTTCACGTGGAGATCGACTCGCACGACCAGCGAATCACCTGGCCCGCCGGGGGTCTGTCTTTCCCTCTGTGACACCCGCTTCGTGGCGGACTCCCTGGCCCGAGTCGTTCAGCCCTCCGTCAGTTCCGTGCCCGGGAGGCCGAATTCCTGGTTGAGGCGGTCCCAGAAGCCGTTGCGCAGTGCGCGGCGCAGGTCCTCGTGTGGGCGGAGCGAATATTGCAGCACGCTCTCCGCGTCCACGAGCAGGCCCCGGTCGATCGCCTGGGGCAACATCGGGCCCGGCATCAGGTCGGCGAGGTTCTCCCGGCCGCGCACCACCAGCCAGCGCTTGGCGATCTCCTGGCCGATCCGCCATGCCTGGTCGGCGGTCGGCGGGCCGCCCGGTTGGACCGCGAGCGCGCCGGCGTGCGACGGCGGCAGCATCACCGGTGTCACGCACGTCTCGCAGAACTCGCGATGCAGCATCCGGGTGACGTCGGCCTCCCACACCAGCGGGTCGGCCTGGTTGGTGCCGTATGCCGGCTCCACACCCCACAGGTGCACGCGTACGCCGTAGGACTGCGCGGCCTCGACCGCCGAGACCAGGTCCTCGTCACCGCTGATCACCACGGCGTCGTCGATCGCGTGGTTGCGCGCCAGCGATTCGAGGTCGCTGCGGATCAGCGAGTCGACGCCCTTCTGCTGGTTGTGCGCGTTGAGGTTGCCCAGCCGGACCTTGACGTCGGGCAGCTCGGCGATCTGCCGCTGCTCCACGGTGTGCACCCGCTCGCGCGCCCCGTCGTACCAGTACACCCGCAGCAGTCGACCCTCCGGGAAGACCCGGCGCGCCTCGTCGATCAGGCCGGTGATCAGTTGTTCGGCGTCCACCCGGAAGGCGCGACGCTCGGCCGAGCCGGCCACCAGCAGGCCCATCGCCGCGTACACGTAGCCGACGTCGACGAACAGCGCGTGCGTACCGAAGTGCAGGGGCGGCGAGACGGACTGGACCAGTACGGCCGGTCGGGTGAACGGTTCCGCCAGGTCCGGCAGCGGTCCGGGTCCGGCTTCGAAGCCTGCGACCGGATGGTCCTCGAGCGGACCACCGTGCTCGGCGCCGAGGTCCCCGCCGGATTCGTGCACCACGGCGCCGAAGACGGCCGTCGCGCCCGTCCGGACGTCGTCCTCTCCCGGATCGTGCAAAGTCTCTCGTCCTCCCATGGCCGCTGCTGCTCGATCGGCGTCCGGCCGATGTGTCAGACCGGCATTGTCCTATGCCGGTCGCTGTCGCGTCCTCGCTTGCTCGGCGCGTGATGTCGCGTCATGCGTCACGTGTAACCCGGGGAAAGTCAGGAAAGGAACATTTCAGTCAAGGGAATGCTATCGGTGTGACCGCTGTTGTTCAGTGTGGTGCCGGTAGTGACCCCTGCCGGGTCTTTGCCGATCCGTACGGATCCCGGCACCCAATCCTTGTAGACGAGGCCGTAGCACCATTCGGCCCCGTGCGACTTCGGACCGGAGGGAAGGGAGACGCGTATGCGTTACCGAATCACGAACCTCAGCCGAGCCCAGGAGAAGACCGGGTCCAACCCGGTCAGCTGCGCTGCCGACATCGACACCGTGCAAGCGGCTCTCAAACGAGCCGAGGCATACGGCGAGCGCCTGTACATCCGCCCCGTCAAGGTGGCGGAAGCCGGCTGATTGCGTGAACCGAGGGCGCTTCCCCGTGTGGGGGAAGCGCCCTCGCCATGTCCACAGGCCCTCGGGCTCGGCTCAGTGGCCTCGGGCCACCCAGGCGTCGTAGTCCTTCGCCTCCGCGCCGATCGTCGTCTCGTCGCCGTGCCCGGTGAGCACGCGGGTGCCCTCGGGCAGCGCGAGCAGGCGAGCCTTGATCGAATCGAGGATCACCGGGAACGACGAGAACGAGCGCCCGGTGGCACCCGGGCCACCCTTGAACAACGTGTCGCCGGAGAAGAGCACACCCGGCTCCGGGGCGTACAGGCACACCGCGCCCGGCGCGTGGCCGGGGGTGTGCACCACCCGCAACTCGGTGCCCGCGACGGTGATCACCTCGCCGTCGGCCAACGCGGCGTCCGGCGCGCGGTCCGGGTACACCACGTCCCACAACATCCGGTCCCGCGGGTGCAGGTGGATCGGCGCACCGGTGAGTTCGGCCAACTCGGCGGCGGCGTTGATGTGGTCGTTGTGGCCGTGGGTGAGCACGATGCCGGTCACCGTACGATCGCCGACCCGGGCCGCGATGGCCGCCGCGTCGTGTGCGGCGTCCACGACCACCACCTCGCGGTCGTCGCCGACGATCCACACGTTGTTGTCGACGTCGAAGTCCTGGCCGTCGAGGGAGAAGACGCCCGAGGTGACCACGTGGTCGATCCGCGTCACAGGATCACCACCGAACGCAGCACGTCGCCGTGGTGCATCTTCTCGAACGCGGCCTCGACGTCCTCCAGGGTGATCCGCTCGCTGACGAACGCGTCCAGGTCGAAGCGCCCCTGGCGGTACAGGTCGATCAGCGTCGGGAAGTCGCGCGAGGGCAGGCAGTCGCCGTACCAGGACGACTTGAGCGCGCCGCCGCGGCCGAACACGTCGAGCAGCGGCAGTTCGATGGTCATCTCCGGAGTGGGCACACCCACCAGGACCACGGTGCCGGCCAGGTCGCGGGCGTAGAACGCCTGCTTGTAGGTCTCCGGGCGGCCGACCGCGTCGATCACCACGTCCGCGCCGAAGCCGCCGGTCAGTTCGCGGATCGCCTCGACCGGGTCGCCGGCCTTCGAGTTCACCGTGTGGGTGGCGCCGGCCCGGCGCGCCCACTCCAGTTTGCGGTCGTCCAGGTCGACGGCGATGATCCGCGCCGCGCCCGCGAGCCGCGCACCGGCGATGGCCGCGTCGCCCACGCCGCCGCAGCCGATCACCGCGACCGTGTCGCCACGCCCGACGTTGCCGGTGTTCATCGCCGCGCCCAGGCCGGCCATCACCCCGCAGCCGAGCAGGCCGGCCGCGGCCGGGTCCGCCTCGGGGTCGACCTTGGTGCACTGTCCGGCGGCGACCAGTGTGAGTTCGGCGAACGCGCCGATGCCGAGCGCGGGGCTCAGTTCGGTGCCGTCTTCCAGCGTCATCTTCTGCTTCGCGTTGTGCGTGGCGAAGCAGTACTGCGGACGGCCGCGTCGACACGCGCGGCAATCGCCGCACACCGCACGCCAGTTCAGGATCACGAAGTCGCCGACGGCCACCTCGGTGACGCCCTCGCCGACCGATTCCACGACGCCGGCGGCCTCGTGGCCGAGCAGGTACGGGTACTCGTCACCGATGCCGCCCTCGCGATAGTGCAGGTCCGTGTGGCACACGCCGCACGCCTGGACCTTCACGCGCGCCTCGCCCGGACCCGGGTCCGGCACCACGATGGTCTCGATCGAGACCGGTGCGCCCTTGCCGCGCGCGACGACGCCGCGTACCGACTTGCTCATGTCCTCCGCCTCTCCCCAACCGCTGGATGCTCCGCTTCGCACCTTATGGCTTCGCCTCGATGAAGCCCCGGACCCCGTCCGCGCACGGTTGTACGGCGATCGCGGACAGCAGGAGGCCGGAGAGTCGGATCATCGAAACCACGCCGCCTCCTTGACCACGAGAGCGTGACGAAGGACGAGCCGTAGATGGCGACGTCGAACCGGTTCACGGGGTGATGGGTCGTGCTCCCGTTGCCAGCTCCGTGATCGCCCTGTACGAGTCAGGATCTGTGGTGTTTTCTCCGAGATCGATCGTTTTGCGGGTGCCGTGGTAGTCACTCGAACCGGTGGTGATCAGCCGCAGTTCGCCCGCCAGCCCGCGCAGGTGCGCCCGCATCGCGTCGTCGTGATCCATGTGGTCCACCTCGACACCGGCCAGACCGGCATCGGCCAGTTCGGCGATCGTGGCGTCCGAGACGGTCCGGCCGCGCCCCACCGCACCGGGATGGGCGAACACCGCGACCCCGCCCGCGCCGGCGATCAGTCGGACGGCGTCGATCGCGTGGATCTCGTACTTCTCGATGAACGCCCGCCCGCCGTCCTTGAGCCACTCGGCGGTGAACGCGCCCGACACGTCCGCGACCACGCCCGCCTCGACCAGCGCGGTGGCCACGTGCGGCCGACCCACCGCGCCGCCGCCCGCGATCTCTTCGACCCGGGCCCACGTGATCGGCGCGCCGAGTTCGCGGCAGCGCTCGACCATCGCCTCGGCTCGGCGGACCCGGTCGGTGCGCACCAGTTCGCGGGCCCGGGCGAACTCCGGTTCGGTCGGGTCGAACAGGTAGCCCAGCATGTGCAGGCTGATCCCGCCCTCGGCCACACACGAGATCTCCGCGCCCCGGACCAGGGTCAGCCCGTCCGGCAGCGCCTCGACCGCGGCCGTCCAACCGGCGGTGGTGTCGTGATCGGTGAGCGCGACCACGTCCAGACCGGCCGCGCGTGCCTTGACGACCAGTTCGGCGGGCGTGTCGGTGCCGTCGGATGCGGTGCTGTGGGTGTGCAGGTCGATGCGCACGCTGACCTCGTCTGCCGGGAGGGTCGATGGACGCTCCCGACCCTAACGACCTCGGCCGAGCGCCTTCATGGGGCGGCCGTCCGGTCCGGGCGGCCGCCGTCCCGCTCGCGGCGCCCGTCGCGGTCCCGTCCGCGTGCCTTCGGGCGCGGGCCCTTTCGTCCCGGAGCGGTCAGAACTCCAGCAGTTGCGGGGACAGCGCGCCGCACGGCAACAACTGCAACTCGGCGCCGGCGTCGCGCAGATCGGTGAGCACCACGTCGTCGTAGACGAGATGGCCCGCCTTGCCCGGCCACAGGATCGCCCACAACCACAGGCCCATCGCCTCGCCCGCGTACACCGCGCGGTCGGCCGGTGCGTCGATCACGCACCACAGCGGGGTCGGCCGACCGGCCGCCATCACCTTCGCGGGCGCGGACTTGACGAAGTCGGCGCCCGGGTCGGGCCCGGTCAACCCGGCGTACCGGGCGCCGAGTCCGACGCCCACCTCCTCGGCGATCAGCAGCAGTTCGCCGCGTCCGCCCAGCGGCGCGGGACCCGTACACGCCACCGCCACCGCCCGTGAGCCGTCCCGATCGTCGCCCGCGTGCGCGACGCCGGTGTACAACCAACCCACCGGCAGCGGCCACGGCAGCCAGACCGGGACCCTCGAGCGGCGCACCACCGCGTCCAGCGCCTCGACGCTGGGCGGCACGACGGGTTGCAGCGGGGGAACGGCGCCATGGATCTCGCACTCCCACGTCTGTGAGAACAGACCCGGAGCGCGGACCCGGCCGCCGCAGCGGGGGCAGCTCGGCTCGCCCTTCATAGGACTAGACGGTCCACTGCCCGGGGCCCCGCGTCAAGGACGATCACTCCTTCGGTGCGCCCACACCCCCGACCGGCGTACGGGAGCGCCAAGGCGTGTCCTCGATCCCCCGTCGGGCTCCGCGCGTGAGCGCGGCGAGGGAGCCCGAGGGGCGGATGGGGTGCCGGGCGTCGTGGAGCCCGACGGGGGATCGAAGACTCCCCTGCGCGCCGGGTCGCGCGCCCTCGCGCTGCCGGGCGCCGCGCGACCTGCGGTCGATGTCCCGCTGCACGTCGGCGCCGGGGACTAGGCTCGGCAGGCATGCGGCTCATTTCCTGCGTCGGCGCGATCGTCCTCGATTCCGAGGGGCGGGTGCTCCTGGTGCAACGCGCGAAAATGCCGGGCGAGGGGCAGTGGTCGCTGCCCGGCGGGCGGGTCGAGGACGGCGAGACCGACGCGGTCGCACTCGCCCGCGAGATGGTCGAGGAGACCGGGTTGCAGGTGACCGTCGGACCACTGGTCGGGTCGGTGCTGCGGCCCGCGCCCGGCGGTGGGACGTACGAGATCAGGGACTACGCGTGCACGCCGCACGGCGGGGCGCTGCGCGCGGGCGACGACGCGGACGCGGTCCGGTGGGTGGCCACCGGCGAGCTGAGTCGGCTCGACCTGGTCGACGGACTGCTCGACGCGTTGCGCGAGTGGAACGTGCCGGGGGTGGCGTGAGCGGCGACCACGCGCGGCTGCTCGTGGTCGGCTCGATCAACGCCGACCTGGTGGTCCGGGTGCCCCGGCACGCGCGGCCGGGCGAGACGGTTCTGGGCGGCGACCTGGTCGTGCACCCGGGCGGCAAGGGCGCCAATCAGGCGGTCGCGGCGGCCCGGTTGGGCGCCGACGTCGCGTTCGCCGGGCGGGTGGGCGACGACGACCACGGCCGGATGTTGCGGGCGACGCTGCGCCGGGAGGGCGTGCGGACCGACGCGACGCGTACCGTCCCCGGCGCCTCGGGGGTGGCCTTGATCACGGTGGACGACGCGGGCGAGAACACCATCACGGTGGCGCCCGGGGCGAACGGGCGATTCGGGCCGGCGGACGTGTCCGACCTGGCACCGGCGATCGAGGCCGCCACGGTCGTCTCGCTCCAGTTGGAGATCCCGCTCGACACGGTATGGGCGGTGATCCGGTGCTGCGAGGCCGCGGACACCCGGGTGGTGCTGAACCTGTCGCCGGTCGTGGCCGCGGACGTCCTGACGTCCGCGTCGGTGTTGCGGGTGTGCGATCCGCTGGTGCTCAACGAGCATGAGGCGAGCGTGACGACGGGCGCGGCGGCGGGCGACGCGCGCGGGGCGCTGAAGGTGTTGCGCGCGCTCGATCCGCGTCCGCGTTCGATCGTGCTCACCCTGGGCGGCGGCGGCGCGCTGGTCGCGGTCGGCGACGCGGAAGCGGTACACGTGGCCGCGCCGAGGGTGGCCGCGGTCGACACCACGGGCGCGGGCGACGCCTTCACCGGCGCGCTCGCCTGGCGGCTGGCGGCCGGCGACGATCCGGTCGCGGCGACCCGGTACGCGGTCCGGGTGGGCGCGGCGGCGGTCCGAAGCGCGGGCGCCCAGTCGTCGTATCCGACGGCGGACGAACTGCCGTAGGGCGAAGGCCACGCGGACCGCGAAGGCGTCTCGGGACGCGTAGGCCGCCTCGGGACGCGGAAACGGGCGGGCCGCGCCGTCCCTGGGCGACCCGCCCGCGTTCGATTCCGGGGTCGAGCCCCGGGTCGGTGCCGATCGGCGAGCGATCAGCCCTCGATCAATTCGGGGCGTCCGGGCTGCTCGCCACCACGCTTGTCGCCGTAGCTCTCCTTGGGCACCATGACCTTGCGCTTGAACACGCACACGAGCGTGCCGTCCTGCTTGTAGCCCTTGGTCTCCACGTACACGACGCCGCGGTCGTCCTTGGACTTCGACTCCCACTTGTCCAGCACCAGCGTCTGCCCGTAGATGGTGTCCCCGTGGAACGTGGGTGCCACGTGTCGCAACGACTCGATCTCCAGGTTGGCGATCGCCTTGCCGGAGACGTCCGGCACCGACATGCCGAGCAGCAGCGAGTAGATGTAGTTGCCCACCACGACGTTCTTGCCGAAATCGGTGGTGTTCTCGGCGAAGTTGGCGTCCATGTGCAGCGGGTGATGGTTCATCGTGAGCAGACAGAACAGGTGGTCGTCGTACTCGGTCACGGTCTTCCCGGGCCAGTGCTTGTAGATCGCACCGACCTCGAACTCTTCGTAGTAGCGGCCGAACTGCATGTCGGTCCCCTCTCACCTGGTGGCACATCGATCAGGACGTTCGCGTCCGACGATCGTCGAGCCCCGGTCGGATACCCGCCCGGATGGGTCGGGTGACGACGGCTCGGCGAGTGCGTCGGCGGATGGCTTTGAGGATAGGGACGTTACCGGTGGGTTCAGTAGAGGCGTACCAGTGACGTAGGTCATGGGTGTGGCGACGTCGACAGGTGCGACCGGAGTCGTCCGGATCACCGGGGACGCGTGGTCGCGGACCGGCGCTCCCACCGTTCGCCGCGTGTGGTCGGGCCGGTCAGCCCTTCCGGGCCGCGTAGTACACGTTGAGGAAGTCGCCCTCCAGGGAGTGGCTCTCGATGTCGGTGAAGCCGACGCTCGTGAGCGCGGCGCGGGCGGCCTGTCGGCCCCACACCGTGCCCAGGCCCTCGCCGCCCTCACCCAGCGAGACGGTCATGCAGTAGAAGACCGAGAACGTGTACAGCCCCGGACCCAGGGGATGGTCGAGGTTCTCCTCCAAGCGGCTGGAGGCGTTGACCTCGCCCATCAGGAACACGCCGTCCTCGCGCAGCGCGTCGGAGATCGCCGCCAGCGTGCGGGTCGGCCGGGCCAGGTCGTGGATCACGTCGAACGCGGTGATCAGGTCGTGCGAGCCGAGCGGCTCGGCCGCGTCGACCACCGCGAACTCGGCGTTTTCCAGGCCCAGTTGCTCGGCCTCGCGGCGCGCGGCGGCGATGCCCTGGGCGGAGATGTCCACGCCCTTGACCCGGCTCTTCGGGAACGCCCGGGCCAGCACGTTCACCACGTGCCCCTGACCCGTCCCCACGTCCAGCACGTCGATACCCGCCGTCAGGCGCTCGGTCAGCCCGGGCACCATCGGCAGTACGCCCCGCACCAGCGCCGCGTCCCAGATCCGGCCGGACTCCTCGGCCTGGAGCGCCTGGAAGCGCGGATAGGCCGAGTACGGCACGCCGCCGCCCTGCCGGAACGCGTTGACGACCTGCTGCTCGACCTCGCCCATCAGCGCCAGGTACTGGGTCAGGCCGGCCAGGTTCTCCGGCCCGGCCGCGCGGGTCAGCGACGCCGCGTGCTCGGGCGGCAACCGATACGTGGCCGTCTCCGGGAAGTACTCGACGATCCCGCCGACGACCATGCCGCCCAGCCACTCGCGCACGTAGCGCTCGGTCAACCCGCAGGACCGGGCGATCTCCTCGCTCGTCGCGGCCGGCATCCCGGCCATCGTGTCGAACAGCCCGGTCTGGTGGCCGACGCTGGTCAGGAAGGCCAGACAGGCGTCGTCGAAGATGTCGAGCATCCGTCCCGCGAAGGCTTCCCGTCGCGCGGGGTCGACGTCGATGACGGTCATGGCAACTCCCGATCGGTCGGCTCGACGGGAGCCGCCGTGGGTGCGCGAACCCCTGTGCATCCGGGGTGTGGTCACCCGGGATGCCCGGACACCGAGAGCACGGGCGACGCCCGCGGGGACACAAATGTCTCCTTTGCCACGCTACGCCCGATCCGACGGGTTCGAGGCCCCGGACCCGCCGCCGCTCGGGTCCGGGTTCAGGCCCGATCCGCGTACGCCGGCACGCTCACCCAGAAGTCGGCCAGGGCCGCCGCCGTGGCGTCGGGCGATTCCACGTTGGGGGAGTGGTGCGTGTCCGGGATCACCACGTGCGGTACGCCCAGGCGCTCGGCCATCTCGGTCTGCCAGGGCAGCGGCCACGCGTAGTCCTCGACGCCGGAGACCACCAGCGCGGGCAGGCCGGCGGCCACGAGCGCGGCCAGTTCGGCCACCCGGTCGGGTTCGGTGCGCAGTTGTTCGGCCATGCCGAGCAGGCCCTCGGGGGTGGTGCCCAGCCAGCGGGCGTGCACGAATTCGGCGATCACCGGGTCGGCGGGCGGCAGCAGACCCTCCTGAAGTTCCACGGCCCGCATCGCGTCCCACACCTCCTGCCGGGAGAGCACCGGGAGCACCTCCTCGAGCAGCAGGAGCCGGGTGATCTCGTCCGGGCAGATCGCCGCCGGGCCGGTGCTCATCAGGGTCAGCGAGGCCAGCCGGTGCGGCGCGCGCAGGGCCACCGAACGGCACACCAGGCCGCCGAAGGAATGCCCCACCAGATGGATCGGTTCGCCCGGGGCCACCGCGTCGGCGATCGCGAGCACGTCCGCCACGAGCGCGTCGCGGGTGTACGCCGCCGGATCCGTCGGACCCTCGGTCTCGTACTGGCCGCGCTGGTCCACGGACACCGTATGGAAGCCGCGTCGCGCCAGCGGGTCGCCGAGCGCGATGAAGTCCTCCTTGCTGCCGGTGAACCCGGGCACCAGCACGGCGGTGCCCAGGCGCGGCGCGGCGGTCGGCGGGGCGGCCTCCAGGACGGCGAATCGTCCGCGCCCGGTCGCCAGGCGACGGGAGCGGACGGTCCCGGGCAAGGTCAGAAAGCGTGGCGTACTCACGCCTTCGAGCCTACTTACCCGCAGGTACGACAATGGCCTCCGCCGCGAAGCGCGGACGTGATCGTCCACACTCCACACCGGAGGCCGTCGGCTTCATGTTCGAGCCGATCTTCGAGCCGGCCGTCGAGCGTCGGCCCTCGTGGGTCAGCCCTCGTCGGTCGCCACGGCGCCGGCCTCGGCACCCTCGGGACGGCGACGGGTGCGACGACGGCGACGGCGCGGCACGCGCTCGCCGTCCGCGTCCGCGTCGACGGCCGGGCCGTCGGCGGGAGCCGCCTGGGCAGGCACGGTCGACGGTTCGACGAACGTCGCGGTCGGGTCGAGCACGACGGCCTCGCCGGTCTCGCCGTTGACGCGACGGCGACGGCGCGAGCCCGGTGCCCGACGGCGGCTGGGGTCGCTCGCCTCGGCGTCGGCCGAGGACGGGCCCGAGGCGGCCGGCCCGGACGCGGCGGGACCGCTGCGGCTGCGCCCACCGGTGCCCTTGCGGCCCGAGTTGCCCCGGCTGTTCTTGCCGGTCTCGCCCAGGTCCTCGACGTCCTCCGCGCCCAGGCCCGCACGGGTGCGGTCGGCGCGCGGCAGCACGCTGCCCACGGTGGTGGGGATGTCCAGGTCGGTGAACAGGTGCGGCGAGGTCGAGTAGGTCTCGACCGGTTCGGCGAAGCCCAGGTCCAGCGCCTTGTTGATCAGGCTCCAGCGCGGGATGTCCTCCCAGTCCACCAGTGTCACCGCGGTGCCGGAGGCGCCCGCGCGGCCGGTGCGACCGATCCGGTGCAGGTAGGTCTTCTCGTCGTCGGGGCACTGGTAGTTCACCACGTGGGTGACACCCTCGACGTCGATTCCGCGGGCCGCGACGTCGGTGGCCACGAGCACGTCCACCTTGCCGTTGCGGAACGCGCGCAGCGCCTGCTCCCGCGCACCCTGACCGAGGTCGCCGTGCACGGCGGCGGAGGCGAAGCCGCGCTCGGCCAGGCCCTGGGCCAGGTCGGCCGCGGTGCGCTTGGTCCGGCAGAACACCATCACCAGGCCGCGCCCGTTGGCCTGGAGTACCCGGGCCATCAGCTCGGGCTTGTCCAGGCCGTGCGCGCGGTAGACGCGCTGCTGGACCGACTTGACGGTGGCGCCCGCGTCGTCCGGCTCGGACGCGCGGATGTGCGTGGGGCGGCTCATGTAGCGGCGCGCGAGGGTGATGATCTGACCCGGCATGGTGGCCGAGAACAACATCGTCTGGCGGCGGGCCGGGAGGCGCTCGACGATCTTCTCGACGTCGGGCAGGAAGCCCAGGTCGAGCATCTCGTCGGCCTCGTCCAGCACCAGCATTTTGACCTCGGACAGGTTCACGTGACCCTGTCCGACCAGGTCCAGCAGTCGACCCGGGGTGCCGACGACGACGTCGACGCCCTTCTTGAGCGTGTCGATCTGCGGCTCGTACGCCCGCCCGCCGTACACGGCCAGCACGCGCACGTTGCGCAGCTTGCCGGCGGCCTGGAGGTCGTTGGTGACCTGTACGCACAGCTCGCGCGTGGGCACCACGACCAGGGCCTGCGGCGTACGCCCGGCAACCGTGCCGGCGGGCGCGCGGCCCGCCTCGATGTCGGCCGCGACGGTGATCCGCTGCAGCAGCGGGATGCCGAAGCCGAGGGTCTTGCCCGTTCCGGTCTTGGCCTGGCCGATCACGTCGTTGCCGGACAGGGCGACCGGAAGGGTCATCTCCTGGACGGGAAAGGCCTCGATGATGCCGAGCGCCTCGAGGGCCTCGGCGGTCTCCGAAAGTACTCCGAGTTCGCGAAAAGTTGTCAGGGGTCCAGCCTCTTCTGTGTGTTTGGGGGCCGTCCGTACCGAAAGCGGGTCGAGACCATGGCGCCCACCGAAATTGCGGGGCGCTCCACGGGACCTCTCGCCTTCGGGCGGCCACCCGAGCGGGTCGGTCGGAGCCAGTCGTCCTCCGACCGGGCATCCGCGTTCACTACCACTGTACCCGGCGAGGTGCGGCCGGTGGGGTGATGCTCATTACTGCTTGTCCGGAGATGGGCGACTCCGCCCGGACGTGGTGCCCCCGTGACCATGGTGCGCTCACTACGCTGCGTACTTGTGAACACTGGGGCGGCGGGCACGGACGAAGGGGCCGACATGAGCGCAGGTACGGAGCCGACCGGGGAGATGCGGGCCGCCGTGATCGAACTGCTCGGCGTACTCGCCTACGGCGAGATCACCGCCTTCGAGCGGCTCGCCGAGGACGCCAAGATGGCGCCGACGGTGGACGACAAGGCCGCGCTGGCCGCGATGGCGGTGGCCGAGTTCCAGCACTACACCCTGCTGCGCGATCGCATCGCCGCACTGGGCGCGGACCCGGCCGCCGCGATGGATCCGTTCATCGCGCCGCTGGACGAGTTCCATGTGCACACCGCGCCCGCCGACTGGCTGGAGGGCCTGGTCAAGGCGTACGTGGGCGACGGCATCGCGGCCGACTTCTACCGCGAGGTGGCCGCGCACCTGGACGAGGTCAGCCGGGATCTGATCGTCGAGGTGCAGCGCGACACCGGGCACTCGGCCTTCGTGGTCGACGCGGTGCGCTCGGCGATCGAGCGCGACCCCAAGGTGGCGGGCCGGCTCGCGTTGTGGGGGCGGCGGCTGATGGGCGAGGCGCTCAGCCAGGCGCAGCGGGTCGCCGCGGAGCGTGACGTGTTGTCCACGATGCTGATCGGCGGCGGGGCGGGCCCGGGATTCGACCTGGCCGAGATCGGGCGGATGTTCAACCGGATCACCGAGGCGCACCAGCAGCGGATGGCCGCGCTCGGCCTGGCGTCCTGACCCGGAGCGGGCTCCCCGAAAACATTGCCGAAAACCCGAGGGTGGGTGGGTCCGCACGCGGATCCACCCACCCTCGGGTCGTGCGGGTGCCGGTGTCGGCACCCGGTGCTCAGGCGTTGGCGCCGAAGCCGACCTTGCGCGCCGACGACTCGCCGATCTCGACGTAGGCGAGGCGGTCGGCGGGCACGATCACCCGGCGGCCCTTCTCGTCCGTCAGGGACAGCAGCTTGGACGCCCCCGACAGCGCGTCGGCGATGGCCCGCTCGACGTCCTCCGGGTTGTCCGTGCTCTCCAGCACCAGTTCCCGCCCGGCGTGCTGTACGCCGATCTTGATCTCCACGGCTGTCCCTCCGGCCTTGAAATTCTGGAGATCGGCGCCGCGACGACCGCGGGCCGTACCCATTCCAGCAGGCTAGTCGAGAGCCGGGGTCACCCCACGCCATGACGGGTACGCCGAACGCGAACGCCGGACGGGAACAAGCGCGTCCTGGGCCCGACGCCGCAGGTCGGCGGGCGTTCAGTGCTGCGGGTCGTCCTTGCGCGGGAACCGCGAGATGCCGCGCCAGGACAACGACGAGACCAACAGCGAGGCGGCGTCGCGCGGGATGGTCGCGCCGCGCGCGATCCAATAGCGCGCGGTGACCTGCGCCATGCCGGTCAGGCCGATCGCCAGGAGCATCGACTCCTCCTGACCGAGCCCGGTGTCCTCGGCGATGATCTTGCTCACCGCCTCGGCGCACATCTCGCTGACCCGCTCGACGCGCTCGCGCACGGCGCTCTCGTTGGTCAGATCCGACTCGAAGACCAGACGGAACGCGCCGCCGTCGTCGTCGACGAACGCGAAGTAGGCGTCGACCGTGGCGGCCACGCGGAACTTGTTGTCGTGCGTCGACTCCAGCGCGCGCTGCACCGCCGCGAACAGCGCCTCGCAGTGCTGGTCGAGCAGCGCCAGATACAGCTCCAACTTGCCGGGGAAGTGTTGGTACAGCACGGGCTTGCTGACGCCGGCGCATTCGGCGATGTCGTCCATCGCGGCCGCGTGGTAGCCCTGCTTGACGAAGACTTCCTGGGCGGCGCCGAGGAGTTGCGTCCTGCGCGCGAGCCGGGGCAGCCGGGTACCGCGAGGACGGGGGTCCGCATCCTGGATGGCTGTCACGGGGCTCCTCAAGGTGTCGCTCAACGTGTCGCGGACACCGGATGGTTCGGTGATCCGGCGGGTCTCTCCACCACGTCATCCTACTTTCGGGTAACCCAGGGCGTAAGTTTCGTGGCGCAACGAAACAGGATCCCGCGCCTGTCACAACCCCCGCAAGGGGGCGCGTGAAGTGCGCGGAGGGTGCTCGCGAGCCCTGGGCGACGGTTCGGAATCGACGCTCATCGATAGTCGTCGTCCTCCTGGCGCCCGACTCCTCGGCGCTGCTCGGTCGCGTCCGCGGGGTCCACGCCATCGGGCACCGACTCCCATACGGGATCGCCGTCACCGTCGTCCGCCACCACCGCGGTGTGCTGATCCACCGCGTCCGGAACCGGAATCTCGGGGTCGTCGGCCGTCTCGTCGGAGAGTGCGGCGTCACCTTCCGTGACGTCTTCGAACTCGGGGGTTTCGTCGATGCGGTACATACGGCCTCCCTGCCCGTGCGGTGCGCCGCTATGCGGGCTTCCCGCAAGTCCATGATCCGCCCGGCGTGCGTTGCCGCACTTTCGGGATCGATGTCGAAACGTGATGTGGGAAGCGTTTACAGTGACGTCATGAAACAGGGCATAAGAGTCGAGAGCACCCGGGCCGACGAAGCCGGTCGAGGCATCCGCCCTTCCGTCTCAGTGATCATCTCGTAATATTGCCCACCGTGACGACCATCAGCCCCGCAAGCGAAGCCGACGCGACGCCTTGGCCTGCGCGTACGGTCGAAGTCGCCACCGGCAGCGAGGTCGTGGTGCGCCGCGACGCGCTCCGCGACGCCGACCTGCCACCCGCGATGATGATCCACGGCCTCGGCGGCTCCTCCCTGAACTGGACGGAACTGGCCGCCGAACTGCGGTCGGATCTTTCCGTGGAGATGATCGACCTGCCCGGGTTCGGGTATTCGCCGCCGCCGCGGAACGGGGACTACTCGATCTCCGCGCACTGTCGTGCGGTCGAGGGCGCGATCCTGTCGCTGCGCAAGGGTCCGGTGCACGTGTTCGGCAATTCGATGGGCGGCGCGGTGGCCACCCGGCTCGCCGCGCGACGCCCGGACCTGGTCCGCACACTGACCCTGATCTCGCCCGCGCTGCCGGACCTGCGGGTGCGTACGTCGGTGCTGCCGACGGCGATGCTCGGTGTGCCCGGCGTGGGTCGCGCGTTGCTGCGGCTCAGCCGCAACATGACGCCCGAGCAGCGCACCCGGATGTCGATCGCGATGATGTACGGCAACCCGGACACGGTCGGCGACAAGGCATTTGCCGACGCCGCCGCCGAGTACCGGCGCCGACTCGAACTCCCGTACATGATGGACGCGTTCTCGCACTCGACCCGGTCGGTCATCGGGGCCTACCTGGAGCGCGGCGAGCGGGCGTTGTGGCGGCAGGCGGCCGACGTGCGGGCGTCGACGCTGCTCGTCTACGGGCGCCGGGACAGATTGGTCGACCCGCGCATGGCCAAGCGCGCGACCGAGACGTTCCCGGACGCACGACTGCTGGTGGTGCCCGACTCCGGGCACGTGGCCATGCTCGAACACCCCCGCGTGGTGGCCCGGGGTTTCCGCGATCTTCTCGACGGGGCCCTATCGCCGTCGAACGTGGTGGGGTGAACGCAGACTCATGGGACGTCACTCGGGAACGCAGACGAGCGTGCAGTACGGCGGTGAGGGGTTGCCGGACGACGCACTGTCCGGCGGCTACGCGGCGGTGCCGCAGCAGGGCGCGTACGGGCAGGTGCAGCAGGACGGATACGCCGGCGGCCTGATCGACACCTCGTACGCAGGCGCGTATCCCGGGCAGGACACCGGCTATCACGGCTACCCCGCGGACCCCGGCTACGGCGGCTACCAGGCCGCTCCGCAGGAGGGCCTGGGCTACGACGGCGGGCAGCAGCACGGCTGGGAGCACCCCGCGCCGGAGGCCGGCTCCGGGACCTGGACCGCGATCGGGACGATGCCCGGCGAGCCCGCGCACTGGGACGACCCGCTGGAGCCGTACGGCGCGCAGGCCGCCTCGGGCGGCTACGCGGCACAGACGTTCGGCGCGGACACCTTCGGCACCGACACCTTCAACACCGACGGGTTCGGCACCGATACGTTCGGCGCGACCGCGTTCGCGACCGGCTCGTTCGGCGGCGACGCCTACGGCGCGGACTCCTACGGCGCCGACCCGTACGCCACCGGCGGCTACACGGCGGTGGGTCACGCGAACGACCTGTACGCCGCGGACGGCTACCCCAGCGGCATGCACGCGGTCGTCGAGGCGCCCGCCGCGCCGATGTACGACACCACCACGTTCGAGCCGCAGAGCTTCGTCGGCTACGGCTACGACACGACGGGCGCCTACCAGGCCGTGTCGCCCGTGCGCGATCCGCTGGTGGACGCGCTGTACGAGATGCCCGCCGAGGCGGCGGAGGCGGCCGGTCCCGGTGCCGGGCAGTATGCGATGGAGGCCGAGCCGTGGGCCGTGTCGGCCCCCGAACTCGACCTGGAACAACTCTCGTTCGCGACCGAACCGGGCGAGGACTTCGCGGACGCGGAGTCGGCGTACGAGGTGGAGCCCGAGCCGGAGTACGGCTTCGAGCCGGACGCCGGGAGTGCCCCGCCCAAGGGCCGCGCGCAGACCCGGCGGGCGAACCGTCCCGCGCCGCGCAAGGGCCGGCGCACGCTGGTCGCGGCGAGCGGCGCGGTGGTCACCGGCGCGGTGCTCGCCGGCGCGGTCGTGCTCCAGATGCCCGACGAGGGCACGTCGAGCCAGGCCTCCGGCGACGACCAGGCCGGGCCGGGTGCCGCGCCTCGGCCCACCGACCAGGCCGCGTCGCGCTCCTCGGATCGCGACCCGGTCGCGCAGGGCGGTGCCTCGTCGTTGCCGCTGCCCACACCCGCGTCGCCGACCACCACCGACCAGCTCACCGTGCGCTTCCCGCTCGATCCCAAGCTCGGCCTGAGCGGCAGCTTCGACACGGTGCCCGGCAAGGAGGCCGCGCCCGGCCCCGGCCGCAAGTACACGTACGCCGTGGAGATCGAGCAGGGCCTGCAACTGGACGGCGAGCTGTTCGCCACCACGGTGCAGAAGACCCTGAACGACAAGCGCAGTTGGGCCACCGGCGGATTGACCTTCGAGCGCACCGACAACTCGCCGAAGGCGGACTTCGTGGTGCGGCTGGCCAGCCCGCAGTCGGTGCACAAGGCGTGCACCCCGATCGTGGGCGACACCAGCGCGGACAACGTCTCGTGCGACGCGTACGGCACCCGGTACGTGATGATCAACGCGTGGCGCTGGGCGCAGGGCTCGACCGCCTACGGAGACGACATCGTCGGCTACCGGCAGATGCTGATCAACCACGAGGTCGGGCACCGGCTCGGGCACAACCACGAGAAGTCCTGCGGCGCGGGCGGCATCGGCTCGGACCTGGCTCCGGTGATGATGCAGCAGACCAAGACCCGGGTCGCCAGTGAGGGTGCGATGAAGGGCGAGACCTGCGAGGCCAACCCGTGGCCGTACCCGACGGGCAAGCTCACCAAGTAGACCCGGCCGAGCCGCTCCGGGCGCCGTCGAAGGCGCCCGGAACGCCTTCGCGCGCGAATCTCACGGACCGGACCCGGTGCCCGGGAATCGGGACGAGCGTGGCACTGTTGCGGTAGGAAAAGAGCCGAGATGAACAGTCCGACCATCGGAGTTTCCGTGTCGCAGCTACCACCCCTGGTCGAGCCGGCCACCGAGCTGACCGTCGACGAGGTCCGTCGTTACTCGCGCCACCTGATCATCCCCGACGTCGGGATGGACGGGCAGAAGCGGCTGAAGAACGCCAAGGTGCTCTGTGTGGGCGCCGGTGGCCTGGGCTCGCCGGCGCTGATGTACCTCGCCGCGGCCGGTGTCGGCACCCTCGGCATCGTCGAGTTCGACACCGTCGACGAGTCGAACCTGCAGCGTCAGATCATCCACGGACAGAGCGACATCGGTCGGTCCAAGGCCGAGTCCGCGCGCGACTCGGTCAAGGAGATCAACCCGTACACCAAGGTCGTCCTGCACGAAGAGCGGCTCGAGGCCGACAACGTGATGGAGATCTTCGGGCAGTACGACCTGATCGTCGACGGCACGGACAACTTCGCCACCAGGTACCTGGTCAACGACGCCTGTGTACTGCTGAACAAGCCGTACGTGTGGGGTTCGATCTACCGCTTCGACGGCCAGGCCAGCGTGTTCTGGTCCGAGCACGGCCCGTGCTACCGCTGCCTGTACCCGGAGCCCCCGCCGCCGGGCATGGTGCCCTCGTGCGCCGAGGGCGGCGTGCTGGGCGTGCTGTGCGCCTCGATCGGCTCGATCCAGGTCAACGAGGCGATCAAGCTGCTGATGGGCATCGGCGAGCCGCTGGTCGGCCGGCTGATGATCTACGACGCGCTGGAGATGACGTACCGCACCGTCAAGGTGCGCAAGGACCCCGAGTGCGCGGTGTGCGGGAAGAACCCGACCGTGACCGAGCTGATCGACTACGAGGCGTTCTGCGGCGTGGTCTCCGAGGAGGCCCAGGAGGCCGCGCTCGGTTCGACCATCACGCCCCGCCAGCTCAAGGAATGGCTCGACGCGGGCGAGAACATCGACCTGATCGACGTTCGTGAGCCGGGCGAGTACGAGATCGTCAGGATCCCGGGTTCGCGGCTGATCCCGAAGAACGAGTTCCTGATGGGCCGGGCCCTGGAGGAACTGCCGCAGGACAAGCGGATCGTGCTCAACTGCAAGACGGGCGTGCGCTCGGCCGAGGTGCTGGCGGTGCTCAAGAGCGCGGGCTTCGCCGACGCGGTGCACGTGGGCGGCGGCGTGATCGGATGGGTCAACCAGATCGAGCCGGAGAAGCCGGTCTACTAGGTCCTCGGGGCCGGATGCCCCCGAACGCCGGACGGGCCGATTCCCATCGGCCCGTCCGGCGTTTTTTCGGACCGTGGCGAGGGCTCAGATCGCCTGTTTGCGTTGCAGGTGGGTGAAGGCGAGCCAGCCGGGCAGCACCGGCAGCCAGAAGGTCAGGAAGCGGTAGAGCAGCACGGCGGCCGTCGCGGTCTCGAACGGCAGGCGAGCGGTGCTGGTCAGGCCCGCGATCAGGGCCGCCTCGACCGCGCCGATGCCGCCCGGGGTGGGTGCGGCCGAGCCGATCGCGTTGCCGGCCAGGAAGACCACCGCGATCGCGGCGAAGTTGGCCGAGCCGCCGAAGGCCCGCACGCTGGCGTCCAGACACAGGATGAAGGACAGCGTGAGCAACACCGTGCCGCCGAGGCCGGCCGCGAGCTTGGTCGGGGTCTGGAGCACGTCCAGCAGACGCGGCACGATGCCGGAGAAGAGTTGGCGCAACTGCTTGACGATCCAGCGCCGCAGCGGCGGAACGGCCATCACCAGCAGCGTCACCAGGGCCAGGACCAACAGGCCCGCGATCACCGCGCCCGACGGCGCGAAGGACGGCGTCTCGGCGGTGCCCGCGATGTAGCCGAAGAAGGCCAGCAGGCCGACGTGGAAGACCAGGCCGCCCAACTGCGAGACGCCCACGCTCGCGGCGGCGAGGGTGGGCGGGATCCCGGCCTTCTGCAGGTAGCGGGTGTTCAACGCGACGCCGCTGACCGCCGGTGGCGCGACCAACTTCACGAACGAACCGGCGAGTTGCACCATGGTGGTGCGAAACAGCGACAGCCGTTCCGGGACGAAGCCGAGCAACATCAGCGCCGCGCACACGTAGCTGAGCGAGGAGGCCAGCAGGCCGATCGCCGCCCAGCCCCAGTTCGCGCTGTCGAAGATCTCGCCCAGGTCGACGTGGCTGAGCTGGGACAGCAGGAAGTAGCCCGCGAACGCGCTGGCCACCACGGTGACCAGGGTGCGCGCGCGGACCCGCTCCAGGCGGACCGGCTCGACCTCGGCCTGCGGACGCAGCTCCAGGATCTGCTCGCGGATCCGGGAGAGCAGGTTCTTGTCCTTGCGCAGCACCGCACGGGTGCTGCGGCTGAGCGCGACCTTCTGCAACAGCGGCAGGCACGCGGCCACGGTGTCCGCGCCGAGCACCTCCGCGGCGGTGTGCACCGCGCGCTCCTCGCCCACCCGCAGCGCGATGGTGGTGAGCAACTGCGCGGTGTCGATCCGCAGCGCCAGATCGCCGGAGGCGATCTCGCCGGCTCGCAGGTCCACCAGCCACGGCTCCCCGGCGCCGTCCACCAGGATGCTCTCGGCGACCAACCGCCGGTGGGTGAGCCGGTGTGCCTGGAGCAGCCCCAGCAGTCCCCACAGTCGGGCCAACAGCTCGTCGGTGAGCTCGTCGTCCTCGAGGGTGTCCAGGGTGCGGCCGGGCACGTGCGCGTAGGCGAGCAGCGCGGCGTCCGGGCCGACCTCCGTGGTGGCCACCAGACGCGGCGCGCGCACCCCCGCGTCGGCGCAGGCGTACGCCATCAGCGACTCCTGCTCCAGCGCGCGGCGGGTGGACAACACGGTGCGGCGCTGGGTGACCCCGCGCAGCACCAGGCGGCGGTAGAAGCGGTAGATCGCGCCGGATGCCTGCTGGTCGCGGTCCAGCACGGTGACGTCCAGCAGCCGTTCGTCGGCCAGCCGGACCGCGTAGCGGCGGGTCTCCTCGGGGCCGTCGTCGGTGCGCACGCAGGACAACGCGACCAGGCCGAACCGGCGCAGCGCGGCGACCACCGACTCGGCCGGCGGCCGGGTGTTGGGCAGGCCGACCGCGTACAGCGTGGCGTAGGCGATGGTGCGGCCGAACAGCACGCTGGTGAGCAGCGCGACGGGTGTGGTGTACCCGCCGACCAGGACGGTCGCCGCGTTCAGCAGGAGCAGCGTCCACACCACCAATTGCCAGCGCGGTCTGCGGACCAGGCCGACCGCGGTGACGTAGGCGACGATCGGCGCCAGGTAGCCGTGGACCGGGTCGGTCCAGCCGCTCCGCGGCAGTGGCAGCGGGCGGGTGAGCGCGTCGCGCAGCGCCTCGGGGCCGGGGCCGGTGATCCACCAGTCCAGGCCGAGTGAGGCCAGGTAGGTCATGGCGGCGGCGATCACCCCGTCGGCGACCCGCAACCCGTCCCGGCTGATCAGGCGTTCGATCCCGTAGGCCACCGGCACCACGAGCACCGCGACGGCGAACACCCCGCCGGAGAGGTTGAGCAGCAGGTGCGGCGTGCTGTTCTGGGCGCCGCGGACGATGTCCGATTCCAGGCCCGAGGTGGTCTGCCGGGCGATACTGGCCAGGAAGAAGACCACGCCGAGGGTGAGCACACCGAGCAGGACTCGGATCAAATCGGACGATCGGTGCACACGCAGCGGTTGCGAGGGCTCGACTACGAGGGCGCGCCCGTTCCCGGGGGCCCCCGTCGCGATCGTTCCGTCATGCTCTCGAATCACCCGTCACCACCGCGTCGATGGTGCCACGACCCGCGCCCGGGTTTGCGCCCGGCCGCGCCGAAGTGCGGCCGAAAGGGGCGGGCGGTCGTCCGACCCCGTGTCCGACGACTCTGTCACCATGTGCGGATGAGTGACCCTAACCCCTTCGCCGAGCGGGTGCTCGACCTGGTCGAGCGCATCCCGCCCGGGCGGGTGATGGCCTACGGGGACGTCGCCGAGGCCCTCCAGGAAGGCGGCCCACGGCAGGTCGGCCGCGTGATGGCGCTGTACGGCGGCGGGGTGCCGTGGTGGCGGGTGGTGCGCGCGGACGGCTCGTTGCCGTCGAGCCACGCGGTGCGCGCGCCCGGGCACTACCGGGCCGAGGGCACGCCGTTGCGTTCGGGCGGCGAGCGGGTGGACATCGGGCGGGCACGCTGGGTGCCGGCGCCCGACGAGGTGCCCGCGCAGGTGCCCGCCGACCGGGAGGATCCGCCGATCTCCTGACCGCGCGGGGTGGGCCGGGTCACAGTGGTCGCGCCCCGATCCGCGCCCGGAAGTCTTGTGTGCTCCCGGGGCGAGCGGGCCGGGTGTGATCTGATGGGCATCGGCCGCGCCCTGCCGACCGGGGCGCGGCCGACCCACCGCGACCGAGACCGCTGTCCGACCTGTCGACGGCGCGGCCCGTGCAGACACAGGATTCGACGGCGACCCGAAGGCACTTTCGGCCAGATGACCACCCCGACCCCGGCGTACCGCCTGCGGCGCACCCCCGTGGCCCCGCCCGCGCCCGTGATACCCGACGACTATCAGCGTGCCGTCGTCGAGCACCGCGGCGGGCCGCTGCTCGTGCTCGCGGGTCCCGGCACGGGCAAGACCACGGTGCTCGTGGAGGCGGTCGCCGAGCGGGTGGCGCGTGGGATCCGGCCGGAGGAGATCCTGGTCCTGACCTTCGGTCGCAAGGCGGCGGGCGAGTTGCGCGACCGGTTGACCGCGCGGCTGCGCGCCGCCGGGGCGCGGACCGCGGCGGTGCCGACCGCGACCACGTTCCACTCGTTCTGCTACGCACTGGTGCGCGAACACCAGCCGGCCGAGTTGTTCAGCTATCCGCTGCGCCTGTTGACCGGTCCCGAGCAGGACGTGTTCGTGCGCGAACTGCTCGCGGGCGGGGTCGAGGAGGGCAGCCAGAGCTGGCCCGCCGAGCTGCGTGCGGCGGTGGGCACCCGGGGCTTCGCCGACGAGGTGCGTGCGGTGATCGCGCGCAGCCGCGAACTCGGGCTCGATCCGGACGCGTTGGCCCGGTTCGCCAAGGACACCGGGCGTCGGGACTGGGGGGCCGCGGCCGACTTCCTCGCCGAGTACCTGGACGTGATCGACGCGCAGGGCGTGGTCGACTACGCCGAACTGGTGCACCGCGCGGTGTTGCTCGCCGAGCGGCCGGAGACCGCCGAGATCCTGCGCGGGCGCTACAAGGCGGTGTTCGTCGACGAGTACCAGGACACCGACCCGGCGCAGGTGCGCCTGCTGGCGGCGCTGGCCGGGGACGGGCGGGACCTGATCGCGGTGGGCGACCCGGACCAGTCCATCTACGCGTTCCGCGGCGCGGACGTGAACGGCATCCTCGACTTCCCGCACCGGTTCCCGCGTGCCGACGGCGAGCCCGCGGACATCGTCGTGCTGCGCACCTCGCGCCGGGCGCCGGCCGGGCTGCTGGCCGCGTCCCGGGTGGTCACCCAGCGCATGCCGCTGAGCCGGCTGCCCGGCGACCGGGTGCGCGCGCACCGCGAGTTGATCCCGTCGGTGTCGGGTGAGCGGGATCCGAGCCGGGTCGAGGTGTACACGTACCCCACGCCCGGCGCGGAGTTGGACAACATCGCCGACATCCTGCGCCGCGCGCACCTGGAGGAGGGTGTGCCGTGGGGGGAGATGGCCGTACTGGTGCGCTCGGGCGCGCGTTCGATCCCGGGTCTGCGGCGGGCGCTGTCGGCCGCCGGGGTGCCGCTGGAGATCGCCGGCGACGAGTTGCCGATCGCGGCCGAGCAGGCGGTGTCGCCGCTGTTGACCGCGCTGCACGTGGCGGCGGATCCGAACGTGTTGGACGCGGAGACCGCGCGCGCGTTGTTGCAGTCCCCGCTGGGGGGGTTGGACGCGGGCGATCTGCGGCTGCTCGGGCGGGCGCTGCGGGCCGAGGAGCGGGCCGCGTCGGGCGCCTCGGTGACCAGTACCCGGCCCTCCGCCGAGCTGATCCGGGACGCGCTGGCCGAGCCCGGGCAACTGGTCGGGATAGAGCAGCGGGTCGGCGGCGGCGCGTTGCGCCTGGGCATGCTCGTCCGCAAGGCGCGCGAGGTGCTCGCGGGCGGCGGCAGCACCGAGGACGCGCTGTGGGAGCTGTGGCAGGGCACGCCCTGGCCCGCACGGCTGGAGCGCGCGGTGTTGCGCGGCGGTACCGCCGGGCGCAACGCGGACCGCGACCTGGACGCGGTGGTGGCCCTGTTCGAGGTGGCCGCCAAGGCCGAGGAGCGGGCCGGCCATCGGGGCGCGCTGAACTTCCTGGCCGAGCTCAAGGCCCAGCAGATCCCCGGCGACCGGCTCGACGACAGCGCGCTGCGCGGCGAGTCGGTGCGCTTGCTGACCGCGCACCGGGCCAAGGGCCTGCAGTGGCGCCTGGTGGTGGTGCACGGGGTGCAGGAGGGGCTGTGGCCGGACCTGCGTCGCCGGGGTTCGCTGCTGGAGGCGGACCGGATCGGTTCGGACGGCCTGGCCGAACCGCTGTCGCCGGGCGCGCTGCTCGCCGAGGAGCGGCGGTTGTTCTACGTCGCGGTCACCCGGGCGAAGGAGCGGCTGGTGGTGACCGCGGTCGACTCCAGCTACGACGACGGCGACCAGCCCTCGCGCTTCCTGGAGGAGCTGGGGGTCACGCCGGTGGAGGTCAAGGAGCGGCCCCGGCGTCCGCTGTCCACCTCGGCGCTGGTGGCCGAGCTGCGGTCGGCGGCGGTGGATCCGCTGGCGCCCGCCGTGCTGCGCCGGGCCGCCGCGCGGAGGTTGGCCGCGCTCGCGGACCTGCGCGACGACGAGGGTCATCCGCTGGTGCCGGCCGCGCACCCGGACCGGTGGTGGGGGCTGGTGGCGCCGACGGATCCGGGGGTGCCGATCCGGGATCCGGACGGCGCGGTGCGCTTGTCCGGCAGTTCGGTGGCCAAGGTGCGCGACTGCGCGCTGAGCTGGTTTCTGGGCAGCGAGGTGCACGCGGACTCGCCGCGTTCGGCGGCGCTGGGCTTCGGCAACGTGGTGCACGCGCTCGCGGACGAGGTGGGTACCGGCGCGACCGCGGCCGAGTTGCCGGTGCTGATGGACCGGCTGGACCGGGTGTGGGACGCGTTGGCGTTCGACGCGCCGTGGCAGTCCGAGCAGCAGAAGGACGAGGCCCGGACGGCGCTGGAGCGGTTTTTGTCCTGGCACACCCACGAACGGCACCGGGTGGTCGCGGCCACCGAGCACGGCTTCGAGGTCGAGCTGACCGCGGGCGAGTACCGGGTGGTCATCCGGGGCTCGATGGACCGGGTCGAGCGCGGCGAGGACGGCCTCGCGTACGTGGTCGACTTCAAGACCGGGCGTCGGCCGCCGACGCGCACCGAGATCGAGGACCACCCGCAACTCGCGGTGTACCAGGTCGCGGTCGCGGCTGGCGCGCTCGACGGTCTGCCCGGTTTCGAGGGCGGGCGACCGGCCTCCGGCGGTGCCGAGTTGATCCAGTTGCGCACGCCGGAGAAGGGCGACGCCGAGCAGCCGCTGGTGCTGGCCCAGGACCCGCCGCTGCCCGGACCGGACGGCGGGACGTGGGTGGGCGGGTTGCTGGCGGACGTGGCCGGCCGGATCATCGGCGAGCGGTTCACCCCCAGCACGGGTTCGCACTGCGACATGTGCGATTTCCGCAAGTGTTGCAGCGCGCGTCCGGAGGGACGGATGACGGTCGACTAGCCGGTGTGGCCGGTTCCGACGCATCCGCCTGTCGGCATTTCCCCGTGAAGCCGTACGTATCGGGGCGGTTGATCATGCTTTCTTTGCCATGGCCATACTCGTGCGCAGGCCCCTCCGGTCCCCGAGTCAAGGAGTTTCGTGCGCACTGCACGTATGTTTGCGATCGTCCCCGTCGTCGCTGTCGCCTTCGCCGGGCTGACCGCCTGTGGCGGTTCGGAGGCGAAGTCGAACGCCGGAACCGACGCCAAGACGTTGGCCGACGAGGCGCAGCGGCTGCTCGAGTCCGTCGCCGACTACAAGATGGTCGGTGGTGGTCGGGACGAGGAGACCAGGATCGAATGGGACCTGTGCATCCGCAACGGCGCGGACGTGCAGGGCAGGATGGTCATCGACGGCGACCCGGTCGAGATGATCATCGTCGGCAAGGACCAGTACATGAAGGCCGACTCGGCCTTCTGGAAGAAGTCGATGAGCGACACCGTCCCGGCCGCGGTCCTGGATCGGGCCGTGGCCGTGGTGTCCGGCAAGTGGGTCAAGACCCCGGTGGACGACGAGGACGGCGGCCCCGGCAGCATGGCCGACTTCTTCGACGGCTCCACCGACGGGGTGAGCAAGGGCGAGCCGGTCAAGATCGACGGCGTGAAGGTGATCCCGCTCAGCAAGAAGGACGAGGACGGCGTCACGACCACCGTCTATGTGCGGGAGAAGGGCAAGCCCTACCCCTACCTGGCCAAGTCCGAGGGCGACGGCGACATGTCGGTGAAGTTCACCAAGGGCAAGAGCAAGTGCGAGCCCACCGCGCCGGCCGAGTCGATCACCAAGGAAGAACTGAAGGGCCAATTCAAGGACGCGTGATCGGGCGCCGCGCCCGGACACCGGCCCCGTACCGCGACCGCTCCTGTCGCCGTGCGGGGCTAGTCTTCCTCCGGTGCACGCCGTACTGACCGACCCGGACGACCTGTGTCGTCTCCTGGGGATCCCCTTCACACCGGAGCAGCTCGACGCGGTGCTCGCGCCGCTGAGCCCCGGGGTGATCGTGGCCGGGGCCGGATCCGGCAAGACCACGGTGATGACCGCGCGGGTGGTGTGGCTGGTGGGCACCGGTGCGGTGCGTCCCGACCAGGTGCTCGGCCTCACCTTCACCAACAAGGCCGCCGGTGAGCTGGCGCAGCGCGTGCGCAAGGCTATCGGGCAACTGCGCGGCGGCGAGATCCCGGCCGACGAGGACGCCGGCGAGCCCACCGTGTCCACGTATCACGCGTTCGCCGGCCGGCTGCTCCAGGAGCACGGGCTGCGGATCGGCCTGGAACCCTCCGCCCGGTTGCTCGCCGACGCGACGCGCTATCAGCTCGCCGCCCGGGCCGCGCGCACCGCGCGGGGCCCGTTCCCCACGCTGACCGGCCGGCTGCCCGACGTGGTGGCCTCCGTCCTGCATTTGGGCGGCGAACTCGCCGAGCACCTGGTGCCCGTCCACCGGCTCCAGGAGTGGGACCGGGCCTTCGTCGCCGACGTCGAGGCCGCCGCGAAGCCCTCCGCCGCCGCGCGCAAGGCCGCCGACGCCGCGCGCAACCGGCTCGACCTGACCCGCCTGGTCGACGCGTACGCCCACGCCAAGAGCGGCCGCGACCTGCTCGACTTCGGCGACCAGATCGCCTACGCGGCCAGGATCGCCGGCGAGCGGCCCGAGGTCGGCGAGATCCTGCGCGACACCTACAAGGTCGTGCTCCTGGACGAGTACCAGGACACTTCGGTGGCCCAACGCGTGCTGCTGCAGGGGCTGTTCGGGCACGGCCACCCGGTGACCGCGGTGGGTGACCCGTGCCAGGCGATCTACGGCTGGCGCGGTGCCTCGGTCGCCAACATCCACGACTTCCCGATGCACTTCCCGCAGCGCGACGGCACCCCCGCGGCCCGCTACGCGCTGTCCGAGAATCGGCGCAGCGGCGGCCGGATCCTGGCCTTCGCCAACGACCTCTCCGAGCCGTTGCGCACCCCCGAGAGCGGCGTGGAGGCGCTGCGCCCGGGCCCCGGCGCCGAGCACGAGGGGTGGGCCGTCGCGGCGCTGCTGCCCACCCACCGTGCGGAGATCGACTGGCTCGCGGACCGGATCGGTACCGCGATCGGCACCGTCCTGGACAAGAACGGCGACCCGATCACCCCCGGCGACGTCGCCGTGCTCGCGCGCACCGCGGCCGACTTCGCGGACATCCACGCGGCGCTGGTGCGCCGCGACATCCCGGTCGAGGTGGTGGGCCTGTCCGGGCTGCTGCACCTGCCCGAGGTGGCCGATCTGGTGGCCGTGTGCGAGGTGCTCGACGACCCCACCGCCAACTCCGCGCTGGTGCGTCTGCTGGCCGGGCCGCGCTGGCGGATCGGGCCGCGCGACCTGGCCCTGCTCGGTCGCCGGGCCGCCGAACTGGTCCGCGTCGATCGGGCCGGCGCCGACGACGCGGACGCGCGCCTGGAGGAGGCGGTGGCCGGGATCGACCCCACCGAGGTGGTCTCGCTCTCCGACGCGCTCGCCGACCCCGGCGAGCACCACCCCTTCTCGGCCGAGGCGCGCCGCCGGTTCGCCCGGGTCGCCACCGAGATCCGCGACCTGCGCCGGCACCTGGGCGAGCCGCTGATGGACCTGCTGCACCGGGTGCTGGCCGGTACCGGCCTGGAGGTCGAACTGTCCGCGTCGCCCGGCGCACTGGCCGCGCGCCGCCGGGAGACGCTGCACGCGTTCCTGGATGTCGCGGCGGGCTTCGCCGACCTGGACGGCGACCCCTCGCTCACCGCGTTCCTGGCCTTCCTGCGCACCGCCGCCGAACACGACAAGGGGCTGGACGGCAGCCTGCCCACGGCCGGCGACTCGGTGAAGGTGCTCACCGCGCACAAGTCCAAGGGCCTGGAGTGGGAGGTGGTGGTGGTCCCCGGGTTGATCGAGGGCGTCTTCCCGAGTGTGCGTACGCAGACCAAGTGGATCACCAACGGCAAGGCGCTGCCGCATCCGCTGCGCGGCGACGCGGACGCGCTCGCGGTGTTGCCGGACCTGACGCCCAAGGGCTTCAAGGCGTTCGACGCCGCGATGCGCGAGCACCAGGCGACCGAGGAGCTGCGCCTGGGCTACGTGACCTTCACCCGCCCCAAACAACTGCTGATCGCGTCCGGCCACTGGTGGGGGCCGACCCAGAAGAAGCCGCGCGGTCCGTCGGCGTTCCTCACCCGGCTCCGCGAACACTGCCGGGCCGGCAACGGCACCGTCGAGGTGTGGACGCCCGAACCCGCCGAGCCGGTCAACCCGTATCTGGCGGACACCCTCGAACACGCCTGGCCGCTGCCGCTGGACCCGACCGCGCTGGTGGAGCGCCGCCGGGCGGCCGACGCGGTGCTCGCCGAACTCGCCCGGCGCGAGGCCGCCCGACGGGTCGACCACGCGATGCAGCACCCGTCGGTCGAGCCCGAGAACGAGCCCGAGTCCGAGTCCGAGTCCGAGCCTCGGATCGAACCCGAGCCCGAGTTCACCGTCGCCCCGGGCCCGGCCGACGACGAGCGGGTGCCGGTCGAGGTCTACGACGCCCACATCCCACCGGACCCGGAGCACGAGGCGCCGCCCCCGGAGGACGACCCCGGACCGCCCGCCCGCGACCTGCCCTCGCGCGACCACGACGACGCCCGCGAGCACACCGACGAGGTACGCGCCGGGCACCCGGCGGTCGAGGGCCCCGAGACCGGCGCCGCCGCCCGGTTCGAGCCCACCCCGGACGAGCTGGCCCTGATCGAGTCGTGGGACCGCGACCTGGTCCGGCTGGCCGAGGAACTGCGCCGCGGCCGATCCGGGGTGCGCGAGGTGCCGCTGCCCGCGACGTTGTCCGCGTCCCAGATGTTGCGCCTGTCCAACGACCCGGACGGCCTCGCGCGCGAACTGGCCCGGCCGATGCCGCGCCCGCCCGCCCCCGCGGCCCGCCGCGGCACCCGCTTCCACGCGTGGGTCGAGTCGTTGTTCGGCGAGCGCCCGCTGCTGGAACCGGACGACCTGCCCGGCGCGGCCGACGAGGAGATCACCGACGAGGCGGACCTGCTCGCGCTCCAGGAGGCGTTCCTGCGCACGCCCTACGCGCAGCGCGCCCCATACCGGGTGGAGGCGCCCTTTCAGCTCTTCCTCGGCGGCCGGATCGTGCGTGGCCGGATCGACGCGGTCTATCGCGAGGGCACGGGGTTCGAGGTGGTCGACTGGAAGACCAACCGGGTGCAGAACGCGGACCCGCTCCAGCTCGCGGTCTACCGGTTGGCCTGGGCCGAATACGCCGACGTGCCGATCGAGGAGGTCTCGGCCGCGTTCTTGTACGTGCGCACCGGGGAACTCGTCCGGCCCAAGGGATTGCCCGGACGAGACGAACTGGAACAGTTGTTCACGGAAGGTGACGAACCGGGCCCGGGCCAGGGTTCTTGATCCGGAGGAAACCCCGGTCGGGTGACGATGGGCCCGATGCAGCCGGTTTCCGACACTCGTATGGTTTATGAGGATCGGCAGTACGGCGAACTTCGAACGGGACGGGATACGGCACCGGTGCGCGGAACAGCACAGACGAGACGGGCACTGCGGCTTGTCGGCGTCGCGGGTGATCGCCCCCTGCTGCCGGTGATCGGCCTGGTCCTGCGCCTGCTGTCGTTCCTGGTGATCTTCGCGGTGGTGGTGCTGGCCGCCGCTACGCCGGAGAACGTGCACGTGGGGCCGCTGCTCGCGGTCGCGCCCGCGCTGTCCGGACTCACCCAGACGGCCCCGCGCGGACCACTGATCACCGGGGCGGTGGCGGCCGTGGTGGCGGTGGCGCTGACCGCGCTCGGCCAGGGCCGAGGCGGCGGCGAGCCGTTCATCACGCTCGTGTCGATCGCGCTGGTGACCGCGACCGCGTGGGCCGGTGTACATGTGCGCATGCGCCAGGAACGCACCATCGAGGAGGTGCGCAGCGTCGCCGAGGCGGCCCAGGAGGTGCTGCTGCCCCAGGTGCCCCGGTCCATGGGCTCGCTCACCGTCGGTGTGCGCTACCGCGCGGCGGCGGCCGAGGCGCGGATCGGCGGCGACCTGTACGAGGTGGTGCCCACGCCGTTCGGTGTCCGGGTGGCCATCGGCGATGTGCGCGGCAAGGGGCTGGGCGCGGTGCGTACCGCCGCCGCGGTGCTCAGCGCGTTCCGCGAGGCGGCGTACGAGGAGCCGGACCTGCCGGGCGTGGCGCGGCGGCTCTCGGCGAGCCTGGAGCGTCGGCTCGGCGAGGACGACGAGGAGTTCGTCACGCTGATCCTGCTCGGCTTCCCGAGCGATGCCGCGTGTGTGGACATCCTCAACTGCGGCCACCCCGCGCCGCTGCTGCTGCGCGCCGGGCACGCGCAGGCGCTGGACCCGCCGGCCCCGACGCCGCCGCTGGGCATCCTGGACCTGCGCGAGGCGGACCTGCCGGTGCTGCGCGTGCCGTTGCTGCCCGAGGACCGGCTGCTGCTGTACACCGACGGGATCATCGAGGCGCGCAACGCGGCCGGCGAGTTCTACCCGCTGCCCGACCGCGCCCCCGACAGCCTGCCCGGCGTCGAGGACACCCTGGACCGGCTGGAGGCGGACGTGCAGCGGCACGTGGGCCACCCGCTCCAGGACGACGCGGCGATGGTGCTCCTGCGCTACCGGCCCGTGCTCGCCCGGCAGGACGGGCTGCGCGGGGCGCGCCTGAGCGCCTGAACCCCCGGCGCGCTCACCCCACGTTCACCTCCACCACCAGTGCGCAGTGGTCCGAGACGCCCAGCCGGACCGCCTCGGTGCGGCGCACCGCCTCCGGACCGATCCCGTGTCCGAGCACGTGGTCGAACTGGACCCTGGGGTGATACGAGGGATACGTGGGCACCCGGGCCAGCGACCGCCAGCGCACGGCTCCCGCCCCCGCGCCGCGACCGCGCCGACCCACCACCGCCTGCGGGATGCGCCCGGGCAGGTTGAAGTCGCCGAGCAGCAACTGCGGACCGGGCAGGTCGGCGGTGGAGCGGCGGATCCGGGCGAGCTGGGAGATGTTCCAGCCGGGCACGAAGGACAGGTGCGCCGCGAGCACCGTGAACGGTCCGTGCGGGCCCTCCACGACCGCCGCGAGCACCCCGCGGGGTTCGTCCGGTACGCGGGTCAGGCCGGGCCGGCCCTGCACCCGCAGCGGCAGGCTCAGCGGCGCGGCCGGGAAACGCCGGACCCGCCAGCGCGACACCGGCAGCCGGGACAACAGCGCGATGCCGTACCCGGGGCCGCCCTCGCCCCGCTCGTCCGCCGTGTACACCCGACGCTCGCCCGGCACCGGATCGTCCTCGGTCCAGCCCGACACGGGCGCCGGCACACCGTGCACCGAGGCCAGAAAGCGCCACTGCGACATGCCCAGCGCCTCGGCCGCGATCGCCGCCTGGTCCGCGCCGCCCGAGCGCTCCTGATGCCGGTCGACCTCCTGGAGGGCCACGATGTCCGCGTCGAGATCGGCCAGCGCGGCGCGCAGCCGCTCCGGGTCGGATTCGCCGTCGGCCAGGTCCATGCCGTGCAGCAGATTGAAGGTCGCGACACGCAACGTGGTCATCGCCCGACGGTAACCCCACCGGGTGCGGAGCGTGCGGCGATCGGCGCGCCGGCGCCCGGTGCCACCCGCCCGGGCGGCGGGCATATGGTCGAATCCATGAGCATCCCCGACCGCGACATCTCCGCCTATGTGCACGCGCACGCCGCCGACTTCTTCGCCGATCTGCGCACCTGGCTGGCCATCCCGTCGATCTCCGGCGACCCGGCCGCGGCGGCCGACGTCGAGCGCAGCGCGTGGTGGCTGGGCGGCGCGTTGCGCGACGCCGGTTTCCCCACCGTCGAGGTGTGGGAGACGTCCGGGCTGCCGGCCGTGTTCGCCGAGTGGCCCTGCGCCGACCCGGACGCGCCCACCGTGCTGGTCTACGGGCACCACGACGTGCAGCCCGCGGCGCTCGCGGACGGGTGGAGCACGCCGCCGTTCGAGCCGACCGACGTGGGCGATCGGCTGTACGCGCGCGGCGCGGCCGACGACAAGGGTCAGGTGCTCTTCCACCTGCTCGGCGTGCGCGCGCACCTGGCCGCGACCGGGCGGGACACGCCCGCGGTCAACCTCAAGCTGATCGTCGAGGGCGAGGAGGAGTCCGGCTCGGAGCACCTGCCGGCGCTGCTGCGCGGGCGCCGGGACCGCCTGGCGTGCGACGTCGTGGTGGTCTCGGACACCGGCATGTGGGGCGCGGACACGCCCAGCACCTGCACCGGCATGCGCGGCTTGGCCGAGATGCAGATCGACCTCTTCGGTCCCACCTCGGACATCCACTCCGGCTCGTTCGGCGGCGCGGTGCCCAACCCGGCAACCGCACTGGCCCGGCTGATCGCCGCGCTGCACGACGAGGACGGCCACGTCGCGATCCCGGGCTTCTACGAAGGCGTCGGCGAACTCACGGACCGCGAGCGGGAGTTGTTCGCCAAACTGCCGTTCGACGAGGCCGCCTGGCTGGGCAACGCGAAGTCCGCCGCGGCGAGCGGCGAGGCCGGCTACAGCACACTGGAGCGGGTGTGGGCACGCCCCACCGCCGAGGTCAACGGCATCTGGGGCGGCTACACCGGCCCCGGCCGCAAGACCATCGTGCCCGCCTCCGCGCACGCGAAGATCTCCTTCCGGCTGGTGGACCGCCAGGACCCGGAGCGGATCGAGCAGGTCGTGCGCGCGTGGGTGGCCGAGCGGCTGCCCGCCGGGATCCGCTGCGAACTCGACTTCGGCACCGGCGTCCGGCCGTGCCTGACCCCGCTGGACCATCCCGCGCTGCGCTCGGTGGTCCGCGCGCTCGGCCGCGCGTTCGACACCGAGATCCTGTACACCCGCGAGGGCGGCTCCGGACCCGAGGCGGACCTCCAGGAGGTGCTGGGCGCGCCGGTGGTCTTCCTCGGCGTCTCGCTGCCCGACGACGGCTGGCATTCGGTCGATGAGAAGGTGGAGAAGCCGCTGCTCCTCAAGGGCGCGGAGGCCGCCGCGCACCTCTGGGAGGACCTCGCGGCGACCTGGCACGAAGCACGATCCGGGAGGGACGTCAGTTGATCCACCCCAAGCCTGTCGCCGGGCAGGCACTGGCCCGATCCGCCCTCGACCGGGCGGCCGAACACCGCCTGGACCAGGGGTGGTTGGACCGGGCCTGGCGCGCGCCGAAGACGCGCGTGCTGGTCCTGGGACAGGGCCGGGCGCACTGGTCGGGCGACACGGGCGCGCCGCACCTGGTCCTGGTCGATCCGGCACACGCGCCGGAGGGCGAGCGTTACCTGCTCGGCGTCGACGCGGCCGGTGTGTGCTACTTCGCGGTCTCGGTGGGAGAGTTGGCCGAGCCCGCGGCGGGAGTGCGCGAGGGCACCCTGCGCGAACTCGGCACGCTCCTGGACGACCGGGACGCGGGACTGCTCGTGCACGCGACCGGCCTGCACCACTGGCACCGCACCCACACGTTCTGCGCGCGCTGCGGGCAGCCGACCGAGATCGCCGCGGCCGGGCACGTGCGGCGCTGTCCGGCCTGCGGGGCCGAGCACTACCCGCGCACCGACCCGGCGGTGATCATGCTGGTGCTGGACCGGGACGACCGGTGCCTGCTCGGCCGGCAGGCGAGCTGGCCGGACAAGCGGTTCTCCACCTTCGCCGGCTTCGTCGAGCCCGGCGAGTCGCTCGAACAGGCCGTCGCGCGCGAACTGCACGAGGAGGTCGGCGTGCGTACCGCGTCCACGGAGTACCTCGCCAGCCAGCCCTGGCCGTTCCCGTCCAGCCTGATGCTGGGCTTCTTCGCCTACGCGGTGGACGAGAGGGTGCGGGTGGACGGCGAGGAGATCTCCGAGGCGTACTGGTACTCGCGGGCGCAGCTCAAGGAGGCGGTCGGCACGGGCGAGGTGGTCCTGCCCGGGGCGTTGTCGATTGCCCGCCACCTGATCGAGAAGTGGTACGGCGAGGCGCTGGACGAGGACAACCACTGGTAGTCCCGGCCCGCACGTGCGGCGGCCCGCGACGGGAATCCGTCGCGGGCCGCCGCCACGCGGGGGTACGGCTCGCCCGGGTTCAGGCGGCGAGCTCCGCGACGGCGGCCTTGACCTGGGCCAGGCTCGGGTTGGTCGCGGTCCACAGCGGTGCCCCGCCGTCGGGCGGCAGGATGACCAGCGTCGGCACGGTCTGGTTGCCGCCGTTCACGCTCATCACGAAGTCGGCGGCCTTGGGGTCGTGCTCGATGTTCACCTCGGTGTAGGCGATGCCCTCGCGCTCCATCTGGCTCTTGAGCCGGCGGCAGTAGCCGCACCACGTCGTGCTGTACATCGTCACGGGGGCCGACATCGTCATGCACTCCTTTGTGTTCGCCCGGTCCGGGAACGGTTGTCCACATCGGCAACATGTGCGCGGTCGGTTTGATTCCACACCTGTGCGGATCACCGGGGGCTGTGCACAAGCGGCCTCGGGCCGAGGGGATGCCTGAGAGGATGGGCCGATGATCGCTTCCCCCGACGACGTCCTGGACGCGCTCGATCCCGAGCAGCGGCGGGTGGCCAAGGCCGTCGACGGCGCCGTGTGCGTGCTCGCGGGCGCGGGCACCGGCAAGACCCGCGCGATCACCCACCGCATCGCCTACGGCGTGCTGACCGGCACGATGCAGCCCGGCCAGACGCTCGCGGTCACCTTCACCGCGCGGGCCGCGGGGGAGATGCGCGGCCGGCTGCGCGACCTGGGCGTGCCCGGCGTGCAGGCGCGCACGTTCCACGCGGCGGCGCTGCGCCAGCTCTCGTACTTCTGGCCGAAAGTGTTCGGCGGTGCCCCGCCGCAACTGGTGGAGACCAAGTTCCTGCTCGCCCGCGACGCGGTGCAGCACTGCCGGCTGCGGGCTGATCGGGCCGAGCTGCGCGACATCATCGGCGAGATCGAGTGGGCCAAGGCCACCCAGACCGCGGCGGACGACTATCCGCGCGCGGTGCTCGCGGCGGGCCGCAAACCGCCGCGCGCGGCGGCCGAGATCGCCCACGTCTACGCGGCCTACGAGAAGATCAAGTCCGGCAAGGGCCTGATGGACTTCGAGGACGCGCTGCTGCTGACCATCGGCCTGCTCGACGAGCGCCCCGAGGTGCGCGAGGCGGTCCAGGCGCAGTACCGGCACTTCACCGTGGACGAGTACCAGGACGTCAACCCGCTCCAGCAGCGGCTGCTCGACCTGTGGGCGAACGAGGCGCGCAGCCTGTGCGTGGTCGGCGACGCGAGCCAGACCATCTACTCGTTCACCGGCGCCACACCCGCCTACCTGCTCGACTTCCGCCGCCGCTACCCGGACGCGGAGGTGGTCGAGCTGGTCCGCGACTACCGCTCCACGCCGCAGGTGGTGGGCCTGGCCAACCGGCTGCTCGCGCACGCCACGGGCGAGGCCGCCAAGCACCGGCTGAAGCTGATCTCGCAGCGCGGCGAGGGCCCGGCGCCGCGCTTCGTCGAGCACGCCGACGAGCAGGCCGAGGCGGAGAGCACCGCGAAGCAGATCCGCGCGCTGATCGACGAGGGCGTGCGGCCCGCCGAGATCGCCGTGCTGTTCCGTACCAACTCGCAGTCCGAGTCCTACGAACAGGCGCTGGCCGATCAGTCGGTGGCGTACCTGCTCAAGGGCGCCGAACGGTTCTTCGAGCGGGCGGAGGTCCGGCAGGCGATGGGCTTCCTGCGCGCGCACGCCATCTCCGGCGGGCCCGAGGCCGAGCGCGGCCCGCTCGCGGGCGAGGTGCGCGCGGTGCTGGGGAACACCGGGTGGAGCGCGCAGCCGCCCGCCGGATCCGGCCAGGCCCGGGAGAAATGGGAATCGGTGGCCGCGCTGCTGCGGCTCGCCGAGGAGTTCGAGGTCAAGCGGCCGGAGGCGACGCTGCGCGACTTCACCGCGGAGTTGGCCGAGCGGGCGAGCGCGCAACACGCGCCGACGGTCGAGGGCGTCACCCTCGCGTCGCTGCACGCGGCCAAAGGCCTGGAGTGGGACGCGGTGTTCCTGGTCGGCCTCAACGAGGGGATGATGCCGATCGCCTACGCGGACACCCCGGACAAGATCGAGGAGGAGCGCCGGCTGCTCTACGTCGGGGTGACCCGGGCGCGCGAGCGGCTGACCCTGTCCTGGTCCCTGGCCCGCACTCCGGGCGGCCGAGGCCGCAAGGCGTCCCGGTTCCTCGACGGCCTGCGCGGCGCGGACGGCTCGCGCGGCACGGGCTCCGCGCTGCCCGACGCGTTCCGTTCACCGGCCCGCGGCCCGGACGGTACGGTCCGGCCCCGGCGCAAGGTGGGCCCGGTGCGCTGCCGGGTGTGCGCCCGGGCGCTCCAGGACGCCGCCGAGCGCAAGATCGGACGCTGCCTGGACTGCCCCTCGGACGTCGACGAGTTCCTCCTCGAGCAGTTGATCGTGTGGCGGCGGGGGCGGGCACAGGAGCAGAGCCAGCCGGCGTTCGTCGTCTTCACCGACGCGACGTTGACCGCGATCGCCGAGACCCGGCCGCTCAACGAGCGGCAACTGGCCGCGATCCCGGGGGTGAGCCGAACCAAGCTGGAGCGATTCGGTGACGACGTGCTCGCGCTGTGTGCCGGTCACGACCTCGCGATCGAGCCCGCGCCGGAGGACTTCGGGCACATCCCGGAGGACGAGGATGCTCCTGCCGGGGAGTGAGATCCGAGGGGTTTCCCTCGAGTGACGAGGACCATGCAATAAATCGTTTGCGTCTCGCTCCGAACCGCATCTACGCTCACGAGCACGGTCGGAACGTTCGACCGTGCTCGTCCATGAAACCTGGAAACACCCCTGCGGTGTTCCCCGAACCCTCTCGAAAGGAGGTGAACGTCGTGATTACCAGGAACTTGAAAGCCCAGCGTCAGGCGTTCACCGCCGCTTCGGTCGTGGTGTCGGTGGGCTCCGCCAAGCTGTCGCATGCCGATCTCTCCCTGCCCAAGTCCGGCCTGGCCGGGCTCCCCACGGATCTGTCCTATGCCGGGACCGATGCCCTGATCACCGCCTCCGCGCGACTGCGCGGCAACGGCAGTGGTGCGTCCGCAGTCGCGGGTGCCTCAGGTCTCGTCGGTCTGGCGGGCAGCGCCGAGGGTCCGTGGCAAGGCGAGCAGGCAGCGGCGACGCGTCGCAACGAGCGACCGTCGAACGCGGCGGCTTGCGAGCAGGCGCAGACGCAGGAATCGCAGCAGGCCAGTGGAATGACCATGGCGGCCTTTGCCGGTAACAACGGGTATCCGTCCTGGAGGAACAGGACCTGACGTAACGTCAGGTCGGCACCCTCCAGGGCCGCGGAATCCCGAACACCGGGATCCGCGGCCCTTGTCTTTTGTCGGCTGTCAGCAGCACCGAGTAGCGACCACCGGGGACACGAGTCCCACGAATCACAGGAGCACCACGTGCCCCACGGCAAACCCCCCGCACCCGGCAGCACAGCCACAGCGACATCGGAGGTAGACCTGATGACCCTTACCGCTTTCGAGGACGTCGAGCAGCTCGAGTCGACGATCCCCTGCCGTTCCTACGACCCGGAGGTCTTCTTCGCCGAGTCCCCCGAGGACGTCGAGTACGCGAAGGCCCTGTGCCGCGAGTGCCCCGTGCGTGAGATGTGCCTGCAGGGCGCGCTCGAGCGCCGCGAGCCCTGGGGTGTCTGGGGTGGCGAGCTCTTCGTGCAGGGCGTCGTCGTCGCCCGCAAGCGTCCCCGTGGCCGTCCGCGCAAGACGGAGGTCGCCGCGTGACCCCGCCGGCGGGACCCCGACGCACGAGCACCCGACACACCACGTACGCGCAGGAACCCATGAAGCACATTCACGACACGAACGCCGTTTTGCCCAATGACAGGAGCAGGGAGTTGCATCTCATCAACGAAGCCCTCGCGAGGGCTCAGATGGATCAACAGCTCCGTGAAGCGGAGCTCCAACGCAGGGCGTACCACGTCCGGATGGCGCGCAGGATGCGTCGTCGGGCGGAGGTCGCCTCCATGCGCGCGCGCCGGGCGCTGGCCATCGCGGTGATGTAAGCCGCCGATGTCGCCCGACCGGTACGCGGCACGCCGAAGGGCGGGCACCCCTCGAGGGGTGCCCGCCCTTCGGCGTGCCGCGGCGGCGCGGACGGGCTCTAACGCCCGGCGGTGTCCTCGGAGTTGTCGATCTCCTCCGCGTCCTCCACGTCTTCGATCTCCTCGATGTCCTCGATGGAGAAGTCGAATTCCTCGGCCTCGTAGTCCTCGTCGACGAACCCGGGCAGCCAGGTGGCCAGTTCGTCGCGGAACGGCGCGGTCGCGCCGAGCTGACACAGCACGCCGATCGTGCTCAACGTGACCCGGTGGATCAGCAGATAGCTCGGCGGCAGGTTGAGCTGGCGGGCCAGCGCGGACGCCGGATTGCGCGGGTCGCCGATCCGCGCGCCCTGCTCGCGCATCCAGGCCCGGGTGAAGGTGAACTCCTCGGCCTCGGCCGGCTCCAGGAACGGCAGCAGGTAGTCCAGGACTTCGGCGGCGTCGAGCTTGATCGACGGCTTGACGAAGCCCTCGGTGCGCAACACCTGCATGACGCTGTCCGCGTCGCCCTCCAGCGCGAGTCGAAACGCCAGGCCGATCGGCTCGGGCAGCCCCTCGGGCAACCGGTTGACCGTGCCGAAGTCCAGGACGCCCAGGCGCCCGTCGTCCAGCAGCCGGAAGTTGCCGGGGTGCGAGTCGGCGTGCAGCATGCCGGTGCGGGCGGGCCCGGAGAACAGGAACCGGCTGAGCATGTGCCCGGCCCGGTCGCGCTCTTCCTGGCTGCCCTTGTCGATCACCTGGGACAGTGGTTTGCCGTCCATCCACTCGGTGATCAGCACCCGCTCGGTCTGGTGCACCACGTGCGGCACGAAGATGTCCGGGTCGCCGTCGAACTCCACCGCGTGCGCGGTCTGCGCCTCGGCCTCGAGCTGGTAGTCCAGTTCCTCGGCCACCCGGGCCTTGAGCTCGGCGATCAGCGGTTTGACGTCGATGCCCGGGATCAGCGCGCCGGCGAAGCGCGCGACGTGCCCGAGCTGGTTCAGGTCGGAGATCAGCGCGTCGCCGGCCCCGGGGTATTGGATCTTGACCGCGACCGTGCGGCCGTCGTGCCAGACCGCCCGGTGCACCTGGCCGATCGACGCGGCCGCCGCGGGGCTCTCGGAGAACTCCTCGAAGAGCGAACGCCAGTCCGCGCCGAGATTCTCCGCGAGCGCCTTGTGCACGGTACGCGCGGGCATCGGCGGCGCCGCGTCCTGGAGTTTGGTCAGCGCCGAGCGGTAGGGCCCGGCCACCTCCTCGGGCAGCGCGGCCTCGAACACCGACAGGGCCTGCCCGAGCTTCATCGCGCCGCCCTTCAGCTCGCCGAGCACCTTGAAGAGCTGCTGGGCGGTGCGCTGTTGCAGTTCGGCGGCGACGATCTCGGCCGGTCTGCCGCCGATACGCCTGCCCAGGCCCAGTGTCGCCCGGCCGGCCACCCCCAGCGGGAGGGAGGCGAGCTTGGCGGTGCGGGTCACGGCCCTACGCGGAAGATCGCTCACGCGACCCATTGTGTCCGACTCGGCGATGCGGCATGTGTGATGGGGCCCACCTCTTGCGCCGCGTGGGTGGCGCGGCAGTCGCAGCGGGCGTGTGGCGACCAGCTCCGGCGCCGGGTCAGGCCGTCCGGCAGCTCGATTTCCACGGTGCCGTCCACGGTGGTGGGCAGCGCGCCGTCGAGGAAGGTGAGCACCTGAAGGGCCGCCCGGGCCGCGACCTCGGTGGCGAGCACCACGTCGCACGGGGCCTCGCCGGGGCCGGGCGCCGCCGCGAGCTGGGCCAGCAGGCGCGGCCAGCCCGGATCGCGGTCGCTGCGGGCCAGATCCAGGCAGCGCCCACACGCCGACCGGCCCACCAGCACGAACGGCCCGATCACCCCGGTGGTCTCGCGGATGTCCGCGTACAGGTGCGGGACCCGCTGCCGGATCAGGCGGGCGCCCGGTTCCGGATCCGGGCGACCCTCCGGGACGAGCACCGCGACGTCGGGCGTGCCGCGCCCGGCGGGCAGCGCGCAGCGCACTCCCGGGGCGGAGCGACGCAGCGCGGCCCGTACGGTGGTCTCCCGGCGCGGGCGCTCGTCGTCCCAGCCGAACGCCACCGGTCCGGCGTCTCCCGGGCGCACCGGACGGCGGTCGGCGGGCACCACGTGACCCACCCCGGCGGCGGCGAGCAGGCCGGCCACCGCGGCGCCGATCCGACCGGCGCCGTGCACCGCCACCACCGCGCGGGCGCGTCGGTCGAGCGCGGCCAGGCCCGCCTCGCCGCTGCCGTGCAGTAGCGCGAGCGAGGTCAGGTCCGGACCCAGCCGGGCGCGCTCGTGGGGCAGCGCGGGCACCGGGGTGGGCCGCCCGGAGGCGTCCTCCAGCACACCCTCGCGGGCCAGCAGGTCCAGCACCGCCTCGGCGTGTGGGCGAGCGAGGCCGACCCGTTCGGCCAGCTCCCAGGTGCGCTCCAGATCCCGGGTGCCGTCCAACTGCTCGACGAAGCGGGTGGTGGTCGGGTCCAGACCGCCCACCAGCACGGCCCGGCGCGGATCCAGGCCCAGTTGCAGGGTCTGTCGATCGCGCCACAACCGACGTAGGGCGGGCTTGAGGAGCGGGCGCATGAGAGGGCCTCCGAAGGAGCGGTACACCGGGAACGGGGCGGCGACCGGGCGCGCGGGGCGACTCGGCCGGTCCCAGCGTGCCCGCCCGCAAAACGCCGGGTATTTCGTCGTCCACAGCCCGCGTATGAATATGCTATTTGGAAATATTAGGCCGAGAAGAATGGAATGGGAATAATCGAACGAATAGTGCTTATGCCCGCGACAAGCGGTGTCGAATATCCCCCGGCCGGCCCGAAGCGGCGGCGCCCTGTCGGTGCCGTCGGTTAACGTCCTGGTTATGGTCGCGGATCCCGGGGCCGGACACGACATGCTGTCCGGAGCCCCCTACCAGGGTGCCGTCGAGGTGCGTCGCAGCGCCCGACGGAGACGAACCGTGTCGGCCTACCGGGACGGGGATCGGACCGTGGTCCTGCTTCCCGGCCGGATGACGCAGACCGAGGAGAAACGCTGGGTCGGCGTGATGCTGGAGCGCCTGGCCGCGCAGGAGCGGCGCCGGCGGCCCAGTGACGAGGATCTCGCCGCGCGGGCACTGGAGCTGTCCGCCCGCTATCTGGACGGCCGGGCCCGGCCCGCGAGCGTGCGCTGGGTGGGCAACCAGAACACCCGCTGGGGTTCGTGCACTCCGATCGACGGCACGATCCGGCTCTCCACCCGGCTGCGCGGCATGCCGACGTATGTCGTCGACTATGTATTGCTGCACGAGTTGGCGCATTTGCTGGTGCCCGGCCACGGACCGCGTTTTTGGACGCTGCTCGCCGCATATCCGCGCACCGAACGTGCGCGGGGATATCTGGAGGGTGTCGCCGCCGCGAGCGGACTCGCGATGAGCGACGACAAGGACGATGTGGACGCCGCACCCGGCACCCCGAAGTCGGCGGTGCCGGAACCGGCTCCGCCGGCCCGCGGCCGAGCCGCTGCGGCAGGGGGTCGAGCGGCCCGCAAGGGCACCGCCGCTGCGGACGGTACGCGCGCCGGGACAACGCGCGATCGCACCGCCCGCAAGCCCCGAGGCTGACCCGGATCCGGCGCGCGAGAGTCGTCGCGGTGCCGGATTCGGGCGTATAGCGTGAGGCGCGTACACAGCCGGGAACCGGTCGCGGGCAATCGCTCGTCGCAAGCACGAGACTGCCGCCGGGCGTTTTGCCGTACCCGGACCGGGGCGGATCCGATGTTGTAGCGTGCCGTGCGCGGCGGGGACCCAGGTGGTGGGCGCCCGCACCGCCGGCGGCGGAAAAGCGGGGAAGGGAGCCACACAGTGGTCGAGTTCAGGAAGGGACAGAAGTCGAAGCTGTCCGACCTGACCGCGGGGACCGATCTGTATGTCGGGGTACATCTGGACAGTCCCGGGCTGACGTTCGACATCGCGTGCTTCGGGTTGGACGCCGGTGAGCGATTGTCCGACGATCGGTACTTCATCTTCTTCAACCAGCCCAAGTCGCCCGAGGAATCGATCCAGCTCCTGGGCGCGCAGGCCGGTGACACCGAGTCCTTCCGCGTGACGCTGGACCGGGTCCCGCCGAACGTCAACAAGCTCGCGTTCACCGCGACCATCGACGGCGACGGCGTGATGTCCCAGGTCGCCTCCGGCTACCTGCGGATCGTGGCGGGCGGCCAGGAGGTCGCGCGCTACGCGTTCACCGGGCGCGAGTTCAGCACCGAGCGCGCCGTGATGATCGCGGACATCTACAAGAAGGACGTCTGGCGGTTCTCCGCCGTCGGACAGGGCTTCGACGGCGGGCTGCGCGCACTCCTGGAGAACTTCGGCGGCGAGGTCGCCGAGGACGAGCCGGACGAGGCTCCGACGCCGGCCCCCGTGCCGCCCGGCGGTGCCCCGGGCTTCGCCCCGCCCGGCGGCGGGATTCCGTCGCAGCAGCCCGCGCCCTCGTTCGGGCCGCCCGGGGGCGGTCCGCCGCCGCCCGCTCCCGCGCCGAACTTCGGCCCGCCGCCCGGCGCGCCGCAACCGGTCGGTTCGATGCAGGGCGGTCCGCCCCTCCCGCCGCAGTACAACGAGCCCGGCACGCCGCCGCACGGCGCCCCCGGCGGGTATCCGCCGCCGCCCGGCCCGCCGCAGTACAACCAGCCCCAGGGCACACCGCCGCACGGCGCGCCGGGAGGCTACCCGCCACCGCCCGGTCCGCCCGGCCCCGGCGGCTACCCGAACCAGACCCCGCACCAGGGCCACATGGCGCCGCCCGCGCCGCCCGGCATGGGTCAGCCCGGTGGCTACCCGCCGCCGGCCGGCCCCGCCGGCTACCCGCCGCCCGCGGGCCCCGGCGGCTATCCCGGTGTCGGTCAGCCCGGCCAGATGCAGCCCACGCTCCAGATGCCGGTGCCCGGCGGCCCGCCGGCCCCGCCGCAGGGCATGCAGGGTGTCGGCGTGGCCTCGGCCGAGCCGGCCTTCCAGTACGGCGTCGAGCAGTACCGCGAGGTGCCCGCCGGCGGTCGCTGGACCCAGCAGAACGCCAAGATGGTCCGGGTCGACGTCTCCGGCGGCAAGGTGATCGCCCGCCAGGGCGTGATGGTGGCCTACCAGGGCGACGTGAAGTTCAAGTTCCAGGGCCAGACCCTGCGCAGCCGCTTCGACAACCGGCAGACCGGCCAGTCGCTCGAACTGATGCGCTGCGAGGGCAACGGCGAGGTGTTCTTCGCCGAGGACGCCGCGCACCTGCACCTGGTCGAGCTCCAGGGCACCAAGCTGTTCGTCAACGTGGCCAACGTGCTCGCCTTCGACGAGGGCCTGACCATGGAGCCGGCCCGGGTCGAGGGCGTGGGCATCCCCGGCGGTGCGCTGTTCGCGCAGACCTTCAGCGGCCAGGGCACGATCGTGATCAAGACCCAGGGCATCCCGCTGGTGCTCCCGGTGCAGGGCCCGACCTTCGCGGACAGCAACGCGATCGTGGCGTGGACCGACATGGACGTCTCCACCACGACCCAGATGCGGCTGCGCAGGACCGCCTTCCCCGGCCACAGCGGCGAGACGGTCAACCTGCAGTTCCGCTGCCCGCCGGGCGGCAACAACTTCATCGTCGTCCAGCCCTACGAGGTGTGAGGGGAACATGGATCAGCAACTGATCGCCGCGTACGGGCAGACCGCACCCCAGGCTCGGATGAGCGCGCACGGCAACAAGATCTGTCGGGTCAACATCCAGCCCGGCGCGCCGGGCGTGTTGGCCAAGCAGGGCGCGATGATCGCCTACGAGGGTTACATCCGCTTCGAGGGCCACGGCCAGGGCATGCAGCGCCGGATGACCAGCGGCCTCACCGGCGAGCGCATGCAACTGATGAAGTGCACCGGCCAGGGCGACATCTACTTCGCCGACTACGGCGCGGACGTGGCCATCATGCAGCTCAACCCGAACGAGGGGCTGTCGGTGAACGCGAGCAACATCCTCGCGTTCGACGAGAACCTGGAACACCGGATCAAGATGGTGAGCGGGGTCACCGCGAAGTTCAGCGGCAACGGCCTGTTCAACATGGAGCTGTCCGGCCAGGGCTGGGTCGCGATCACCACGCGCGGCACGCCGGTCGTCCTCAACCCGTCCGAACGCGAGACCTACGTCGACCCGGACGCCCTCGTCGCGTGGAGCACCAGCCTCAAGGTGGGCACCAAGCGCTCGATGCGGCTCGGCGGCATCGTGGGGCGCGGTTCCGGCGAGGCGATGCAGGTGTCCTTCAAGGGCAACGGCTTCGTCGTCGTGCAGCCGGCCGAGGACGCCACCGACCGTTTCCACGTGCGCGGCTGACCGCGAGCGAAGGAGGAATACCGTGCAAAGCTCGCTTTTCGGCCATGCGCCCGTGCAGACGCCCGAGCGGTTCAGTCTGCAGAACCCGCACATGCTCAAGGTCCAGCTCGGCAACGGGCTGCCCGACCACTGCCTGGCCCGGGTCGGCTCGATGGTCGCCTACCAGGGCGCGATCGACTTCGACGGCAACATGCGCTCCGGCGCCGAACGCCAGGCCGCCGCGGCCACCGGTGAACAGCTCAACCTGATGCGCGCCCACGGCACCGGCACCATGTGGCTGGCCAACATGGCCCAGTCGATCCACGTGCTCGACCTCGACTTCGAGGGCCTGACCGTGGACGGCGAGTACGTGCTGGCCCTGGACAGCTCGCTGAGCTGGAACGTGGTGGCGATCGAGAGCGCGCAGTCGGTCGCCGGCGCGGGCTCCTACAACCTGGACATCACCGGCAACGGCAAGATCGCGCTGATGACCTCGGGCAAGCCGCTGATCATGCGGGTCACCCAGGGCACCGAGGTGTTCGCGGACGCCGACGCGGTGATCGCGTGGAGCACCCGGTTGTCGATCAGCATGCAGGCGCAGACCAACTCGGCGCGCATCTACCGACGCCGCCGGGGCACCGGCGAGGGCTGGAACATGGCCTTCATGGGCGAGGGCTACGTGGTGGTCCAGCCCAGCGAGATGTTGCCGCCCGTCGACTTCATCTCCTCCGGCGGCTACCTGGCCAACCGCGGCCTGGGCCAGAACGGCGGAGTCCAGGGCAACACCTGGGGCCAGTAGCAATCGGGAACACATACGCCGAGGGGCGCCCGACCGTCGACGGTCGGGCGCCCCTCGTGGCGCTTGCGCGGCTCAGACCGCCTCGCGGGCCCGGGCCACCAGCGCACGCACCGAGTCGTCCGTGTCGGTGGGCAGCGCGTCGAACGCGAACCAGCGCAGATCCAGCGACTCCTCGCTGATCAGCTCGGTCGCGCCGGGCGGGGCCAGCGCGACGTACTGCACGTCCAGGTGCACCGCGCACGGCGTGTGATGCCGGTCCAGGCCCACCGGCGCACCGCCCGCGAGCAGGGTCAGCCCGGCGATCCCGGACTCCTCGCGCGCCTCGCGCAGCGCCGCGTCGGCCAGCGTGCGGTCCACCGGTTCGCAGTGCCCGCCGGTCTGCAACCACCTGCGGATCTTCGCGTGCAGGGTGAGCAGCACCCGGGCCCGGGCCGCGTCCACGATCACCGCGCTCGCCGTCACGTGCCCGTCCCGACAGGCCTTGAGCATGCCGTCCTCGTGCGCCGCCAAGTGCTCCAGGTACGCCCCGCGCAGTCGGTCCGCACGGTCGTCGGGCGCGTCCCACTTCGACAGCACGTCGACCGCGTCGAGCCGTAGGCTCACGCGCCGGGCCCCTTCTTCCCGTCGTCCTCGCCCGTCGAGTCCTCGCCGCGACCCGGCTCGCCGGCCGGCTTGTCGTCGCCGGCCTGCTCGTCGCCGGGCCGGTCGCCCTCGGGCTTGGTCGACTCCAGCTTGTCCAGGTCCGCGTCCAGCTCGGCGTCCAGGCCGGACAGGTCGAGCTCGGCGTGGTGCACGAAGCCGTCCGGATCGTCCAGGTCGTCGGCGGTCGGCAGCAGGTCGGGGTGCTGCCACACCGCGTCCCGGCCGTCGACGCCGCGCGCGTCCGCGAGCGAGGCCCACAGCCGGGCCGCGTCGCGCAACCGGCGCGGGCGCAGTTCCAGGCCGACCAGGGTGGCGAAGGTCTGCTCGGCCGGACCGCCGGTCGCGCGCCGCCGACGCAGCGTCTCGCGCAGCGCGCCCGCCGAGGGCAGCCGGGGTGCGGCCGCGCTGTGCACGACCGCGTCCACCCAGCCCTCCACGAGCGCCAGCGCCGTCTCCAGACGCGACAGCGCGGTCTTTTGCTCCGGCGTCTCCTCGGGCTCGAACAGACCCTGCGAGAAGGCTTCCTGGAGCGCCTCGGGGTTGCTCGGGTCGATCCGCCCCGCGGCCTCCTCCAGCCTGCTCATGTCCACCTTGATGCCCCGCGCGTACGCCTCGACCGCGCCGAACAGGTGCTGCCGCAGCCACGGCACGTGCGCGAACAGTCGCTGGTGCGCGGCCTCGCGCAGAGCCAGGTACAGCCGCACCTCGTCCTGCGGCACCGACAGGCCCTCACCGAACGCGGTCAGGTTGGCCGGCAACAGCGCGGCCTTGCCCGCGGGCCCGATCGGCAGCCCGATGTCGGTCGAGCCGACCACCTCGCCGGCCAGCGCGCCCAGCGCCTGCCCGACCTGGGCGCCGAACATCGCGCCGCCCATCCCGCGCATCATGCCGAGCAGCGGCCCGGCCATGCTCTGCATCTCCTCGGGCATCATCTCGCCCATGGCCGCGACCACCCGGGTGGCCAGCGGCTCCACCAGCGCGCGCCACTGGGGCAGCGTCGCCTCGATCCACTCGGAGCGGCTCCAGGCGGCCGTGGTGTGCACACCGGAGGGCAGCGAGGTGGCCTCGTCCAGCCACAGCTCGGCCAGCCGCACCGACTCCTCGACCCCCGACCGCTCGACCGCGCCGATCGACGCGTCACCCTGCTGGGCCACGGTCTGCCGGGCGATGTCGCGGGCCAGGTCCCAGTTGACCGGGCCGCCCTCGTAGGACAGCAGCTTGCCCAGTTGCTGGAAGGCCGCGCCCAGGTCGGCCTGGTTCATCTGCCCGAACAGCGCGCCGAACGGGTTGTTCGGGTCACCGCCGGCCGCGCCGAAGCCGAACGGGTCGTTCGGATTCGAGCCGCCGGAACCGCCGCCGGGGCGATCGGGATCGTCGTCGCCCGAGGGCTTGCCGAAGCCGAAGGGGAAGTCAGCCATGGTTGGGCCCCTCTACGTTGTCCAGGTGTGCGGCGCCCTCGGGCCCGACCACTCGATGCTGACTCACGGTTACCTCGTCTCGCTCGGCCGGTCCGCCGTCCCGGTCGGAGGCGACGCCGCGCAAAGGCCGAAACGCGCCTGGCGTGAAGATCACAACAACACCTCCGGCAGGATGGATCGCGGACACTGACAGGAAAGGCAAGCAGTCGCGCGTACCTTTCTTGACGAACCGCTCGTACCAAACTAACCACGGGAGACCGCCAGTGAGTTCCCAGCCCCCACGCGTTCGCTCTGGGCGGAGCGGGCGGGAGAGCACGAGCGATGGCACCGGGACCGATGCCTCGGAGACCGCTCCGGAGCCCATTCCCTCGGCCTCGGACCAGCCCTCGGACAAGAGTGTGCCCCGGGTGCGCCCGGTCATCGCGGTCACCGGTGCCGCGGCCGGCCTCGGTCATCGCGTCGCGTCCCTCCTGGCCGCGAACGACCAGGTCAAACGTCTGATCGCGATCGACGAGCGGCGCGGTGAGATTCCCGGCGCACAGTGGCGGATCATGGACGTCCGCGACCCCGCCCTGGCCGGTCGGCTGGAGGGCGTGGACGTGGTGGTGCACCTCGCGCTCGACATGTCGCTCGACTCCGAACCCCGCGCCCGCGGCGCCCGCAACGTGCGCGGCACCCAGACCGTGCTGACCGCCGCCGCCGCGGCCCGGGTGCCCCGGGTGGTGCTGTGCACCTCGGCGATGGTCTACGGCGCGCTGCCGGACAACGCCGTACCACTGGCCGAGGACGCGCCGCTGCGCGCCACGGCGGACGCGTCGCTGGTCGGCGATCTGCTGGAGATCGAGGAACTGGCCGAGCGCACCCCCCGCGCCCACCCGCACGTCAAGGTCACCGTGGTGCGCCCGGCGACGCTGGTCGGCGGGCCCGAGGCGGACAGCGTGATGACCCGGCACTTCGAGGCGCCGCGCCTGCTGGTGGTCTCCGGCGGGCAGCCGCGCTGGCAGTTCTGCCACCTCGACGACCTGGCCTCCGCGCTGGAGTTCGCCGCGCTGGGCCGGGTCGAGGGTGTGGTCACCGTCGGCTCCGAGGGCTGGCTCGAACAGGAGGAGATCGAGGAACTGTCCGGCATGCGCCGGATGGAGCTGCCCGCGTCCCTGGCCCTGGGCACCGCCGAACGGCTGCACCGGCTGGGCATCACGCCCGCGCCGGCGGGCGACCTCGCGTACACGATGCACGGCTGGGTGGTGCCCTCCGAGCGACTGCGCGCCGCGGGCTGGCGCCCGGTGTGGACCAACGAGGCGGCCTTCGCGGTGCTGCTGGAGGACGTCGACGGGCGGCACGCGCTGGTGGCCCGCCGACTGGGCCGCAAGGACGCCACCACGCTCGGCGCGGCGGGCGCGACCGTGGCTTTGGTGGGCACGGCCGCGATCGTGCGCAAGGTCCGGCGCCGGCGTCGCGGCTTCTGACCTTCGCCGACCCCGCCGTCCGCGAGCGGCCCGTCCGCGAGTGCCGGGCGGACGGGCCCGGCACCCGCGGACGACGCGCACACGTGCACGAGGGGACCGGGATGACCGCGCTCGACCGGTCGCGCGCGATACTGCCCGGTATGGACGTCATCCGCATCGCCGAGATCCGCGACACGCCGTTGTCCGTCGACGAGGTTTTCGCCGCGCTCGGCGACCCGTCGGCCGGTGGCACGAGCCTGTTCGTCGGTACGGTCCGTAACGCCGACAGTGGACGCTCGGTCACCGCGCTGGAGTACTCCGCGCACCCCTCGGCCCAGGCCGAGCTGCGTCGGGTGATGGAGAAGATCGCCGCCGACCTGCCGGTGCGCGCGATGGCCGCGGTGCACCGGGTCGGCCGGCTGGAGATCGGCGACCTCGCGGTCGTGGTCGGCGTCTCCTGCCCGCATCGCGCGGAGGCGTTCACCGCGTGCCGGCGGCTGATCGACGAGCTCAAGCACGAGGTGCCGATCTGGAAGCTCCAGCACTTCGTGGACGGCGACTCGGACTGGGTCGGCGCCTGCTGAACCCGGCCCGGGAACCCACTCCGATCCCACCCGTCCCCGAGGTCACACCCACCTCGGAGCAGCGGAAATGCACCATCTCCACCACATACATATGATTTAAGCCGTCACCCTCCCCCCTCCTGTGGACGGAGTACGTCATGGCGTCTGTCGCGTGGTGGTGGGCAATTCCGGGGGTCGCGCTCGTGCTCGCGGTCTGCTGGGCGGCGTGGACCTGTCGGTCCTTCCGGACGCCGAGCATGCACGACTCGATGTCCGACTTCGCGGAATGGAGCGCGGCCCTGGACCGGGTCCGCACGGCGACCCCGGTGCAATCCGAACCCACCCCCGACGACGTCGCCGGACCGGTCCCGGAACCGGGCTGCGAAACCCCGTGACGGCCCGGGCCACACCGGGAAAACCCGGGTGCCGTAGGGTCGGGCGCATGTCGCGCCGCACCGCCACACTGGTCGTCTCGGGGCTGTTGCTGCTGGCCCTGGCCTGCGCCGTCCTGTTCGCGCCGGTGCCCTACGCCGAGCTGAGCCCCGGGCCCACGTACAACACGCTCGGTGACGAAGGCGGCAAGCCGGTCATCGAGATCTCGGGCCACGAGACGTATCCCACCAGCGGCCACCTGAACATGACCACGGTGTCGGTGACCAACAAGTCCTACGACATGCCGCTGCTCGACGCGCTCGCCGGCTGGGTCAAGGGCGACTCGGACGTCGTGCTCAAGAAGTCGCTGTACCCCGACGACAAGTCCGCGGCCGAGGTCGAGCGGGAGAACGCCGAGGAGTTCAGCTCGTCGCAGGAGCACGCCAAGGTCGCGGCGTTCGCGGCGCTGAACATCCCGATCGAGAAGCAGGTGATCGTGTCCACGGTGGCCAAGGACGCGCCCGCGCTCGGCAAGCTGCACGCCGGCGACATCATCCTGGCCGTGGACGGGACGCCGATCGGCAAGCCCGAGGATGTCGCCGCGGCGATCACCAGGCACCAGGCCGGCGAGAGCGTCACGCTCACCGTGGACCCCGCGGACGCCCGGGGCACCCGGCGCGACGTGCAGGTGGTGACCCGCAAGGCCGAGGACGACGGTCGGGCCCTGGTCGGCATCACGCCGGGCATCCTGCCCAAGTTCCCGTTCAAGGTGGAGATCCACCTCGAGGACGTCGGCGGCCCGAGCGCGGGGATGATGTTCGCGCTCGGCATCGTGGACAAGCTCAGCCCCGGCGACCTGACCGGCGGCAAGTTCGTGGCCGGCACCGGCACCATCGACGACGCGGGCAAGGTCGGCGCGATCGGCGGCATCCAGATGAAGACCATCGGGGCCCGCCGGCAGGGCGCGAAGTACTTCCTGACGCCCAAGGCCAACTGCACCGCCGCCGCGCAGACCAAGCCGGGCGGGCTGACCCTGATCCAGGTGGAGACCCTGGACGACGCGCTCAAGGCCCTGGAGACGATCCGCACCGGCCAGGGCACGCTGACGGAATGTCATGCGTGACCGGTGCGGACCCCCTCGGGGACTATCGGTCCTCGTCCTCGTCTCCCTCGCCGAACGTGGCCAGCAGCGCCTCGGCCAGCCCCGGCACCAGATCCGCGCCGGAGAGCACCTCGGAGTCGTCGTCCTTGTCCCGCAGCCGAACCGCCGACTCGCGCGATCCGTCGCGCAGCACGCCGACCGCGAGCCGCACCTCCTGCCGCTGCGGGTGCGACGCCACCCACTCGTGGATCTCCCGATCGCTGCCCACCGCGGGCATGGTCGCCTCGGCGGACGGCGGCAACATCAGCCGCTCGACCACCAGCGCGCAGCCGAGCACCGCGTCCGGCCACGCGATACTGGCCAGGAACTCGTCGATCGCGACGTTCTCGGGGACTTCCTCCTGCTCGATCGGAGTGAGGGTGTCGATGGGCGCGTCACGGTCGGCGGACAAGCCGAGCTGTGCGGCGAGGTCGGGTTCGGTACGGGCCAATTCCGCGGTGTCCACGAGCGCGTAGAGGCGGGCCTGCTGGTCCCAGCCGTACGCCGCCACGTGGCGTTCGATCTCGACGAGGGCCTGGGTGAGTGCAACGGTCATGACCCCATCTTCCCGTCTTCGCCCCACGGCGGATCACGAGCCTGTATCGGCCGTGTCTGTGGGGAACCACGTCCTGTCTCGGTAAGTTGACCCATCGAGCGCCGACCGGGCGCGTCCAGGTAATGATCGAGGTGCGCACCCTTGGTTTTTCAGATGCCCGAACGAGGCGGCTCAGGTGGCCGTCGGATCAGAATGGGAGCTCCGTCCCGCAGGTCCAGAACCCTGCTCCTGACGCTGGCCATCCTCGTGGTGATCGTTGTCGCATGGGTGCTGTTCGCGAATTTCTGGACGGATTGGCTCTGGTACAAGTCGGTCGGCTACGGAAACGTATTCACGACCAAGCTGTGGACGCGCATCGGGTTGTTCCTGGTGTTCGGTCTGCTCATGGCCGGGGCCGTCGGCGCCAACGTGTATGTCGCCTATCGACTGCGTCCGGCCTTTCGCGGGATGTCGCTGGAGCAGCAGAGTCTCGACCGATACCGGTCGGCCATCACCCCGTTCCGCACGTGGTTGCTGATCGGCCTGTCGGTCATCATCGGCATCATCGCCGGCACGTCGGCGTCGGGACAGTGGAAGACGTGGCTCCAGTTCGTGAACGGGGTCTCGTTCGGGACCAAGGACCCGCAGTTCCACAAGGACGTCTCGTTCTACGCGTTCGACCTGCCGTTCTATCGGTTCCTGATCAATTTCGCGTTCGTCGCGGTCGTCGTCGGCCTCGTCCTCGCGGTGATCACGCACTACCTCTACGGCGGACTTCGGGTGCAGAGCCCGGGGTCGCGGGCGACACCGGCCGCGCAGGCGCATCTTTCGCTGCTGCTCGGCCTTTTCGTGCTGTTCAAGGCCGTCGCGTACTGGCTGGACCGCTATTCGCTCGCGGTCTCGTCCGGTGATTTCAAGCAGGCCTCGCAATTCACCGGCCTGCGGTACACCGACGCGCACGCGGTATTGCCGGCCAAGACGATCCTGTTCATCGTCGCGCTGATCTGCGCGACGCTGTTCTTCGTCAACGTCTTCCGCCGCACGTGGGCGCTGCCGATCATCGGCTTCGGCCTGATGGTGCTCTCCGCCGTGCTCATCGGCGGGCTGTACCCGGCCATCGTCGAGCGCTTCCAGGTCAAGCCGAACCAGCAGGCCAAGGAAGCCAAGTACATCGAGCGCAACATCCAGGCGACGCGCGACGCGTACGGCATCGACAAGGTGGAGCCGGAGCGGTACGACGGCAACGTCGAGGCCAAGCCCGAGCTCAAGGACCAGGCCGCGAACACGGCCAGCATCCGCCTGCTCGACCCGAACATCGTCTCGCCGACGTTCAATCAGATGCAGCAGTTGCGGCAGTACTACGGCTTCCAGACCACGCTCGACGTCGACCGCTACATGATCGACGGCAAGATGCAGGACACCGTGATCGCGCTGCGCGAGCTCAACCCGAAGGGTGGTCAGAGCCACAACTGGGTCAACGACCACACCAAGTACACCCACGGCTACGGCGTCGTCGCGGCCGAGGGCACCCGGGTGGACCGCGAGGGCAAGCCCGTCTACATCGAGGGCAACATCCGTACGGACGCGCAGGAGGCGGAGACGCCCAGCCCGCTCGGTCCGTACCAGCCGCGGATCTACTTCGGCGAGTCGACCACCGAGTACTCGATCGTGGGCGCGCCGAAGAACACCACGCCGACGGAGGTGGACTACCCGACCGACACCGCGTCCGGCCAGGCCACCTACACGTACAACGGCAAGGGCGGCGTCCCGATCGGCGGCATGTTCAACAAGCTGCTGTACGCGACGAAGTTCCAGGAGGGCAACATCCTGCTCTCCGACACGATCAACAAGGATTCCCGGATCCTGTACAACCGCACGCCCAAGGAGCGGGTCGAGGCGGTCGCGCCGTGGCTGACCATCGACGGTGACCCGTACCCGGCGGTGATAGACGGCAAGGTGCAGTGGATCGTCGACGCGTACACGACCAGCAACGGTTATCCGTACGCGACCCGCACCACGCTGGGCGACGCCACCGCGGACTCGCTGAACGCGGAGGACCGGGCCCGGGGGGCGGTCGGCAACACCGGCAACGTCAACTACATCCGCAACTCGGTGAAGGCGACGGTCGACTCGTACGACGGCTCGGTCAAGCTCTACCAGTGGGACGAGAAGGACCCGGTCCTGAAGACCTGGATGAAGGCCTTCCCGAACACGATCAAGAAGAAGAACACGATCCCGCCCACCCTGATGGAGCACCTGCGCTACCCGCAGGACCTGTTCAAGGTGCAGCGCGATCTGCTCACCCGGTACCACGTGACCGACCCGCGCACGTTCTTCAACGGCTCCGACTTCTGGAAGGTCCCCAAGGACCCGACGGGCCGGGTGCCGGGCTCGGGCGACCAGCCGCCGTACTACCTGTCGATGAAGATGCCGTCCGCGACGCCGGGCGGTGCGCCCGACGCGCAGCAGTCGTTCCAGTTGACCAGCACGTTCGTGCCGAAGGAACGGCAGAACCTGGCGGCCTTCATGGCGGTGAACTCCGAACCGGGATCACCGGGCTACGGGAAGATCAGACTCCTGAGTCTGCCGCCGAACACGGCGATCCTGGGTCCGGATCAGATGCAGAACCAGTTCAAGTCGAACGCCGCGGTCGCCCAGGTGATCAACATCCTGCAGCGCGGTGACTCGGTGGTGGTCTACGGCAACCTGCTGAGCCTGCCCGTGGGCGGCGGCATGTTGTACGTGGAGCCGGTGTACGTCCAGGCGAACGCCGCCGGGTCGTATCCGGTGCTGCAGAAGGTGCTGGTCTCCTACGGCGGCAGCATCGCCTTCGAGGACACGCTGGATCAGGCCCTGAGCAAGGTGTTCAGCGGTTCGCCGACCACGACGGTGCCACCGACCGACACCGGTACGCCGCCGTCCACCGGCACCCCGCCGGGCACCGGCACCACGCCGCCGCCGACGACCGAGAACCCGACGGTCAAGCAGGCGCTGGAGGAGGCCAACCAGGCACTCAAGGACGCGGACGCGGCCATGAAGGCCGGTGACTTCGCCAAGTACGGCGAGGCGCAGAAGCGGCTCCAGGCCGCCGTGAACAAGGCCATCGCGGCCGAGCAGGCGGCGCAGCCACCGGCGGGCACCCCGCCGGCGTCGACGCCGCCCGCGAGCGGGACGCCACCGGCCTCCACGGCGCCCAAGCCGTGACCACCGGTGCGTGACGCGTGACGCAGGCCCGTCCTCCTCGGGGGGCGGGCCCGTCGCGTTATCGATTTGGTGTGCGGCCTCGGGTCACGTAAGCTCAAGGCACAACGCATCGCGGGGTGGAGCAGTTCGGTAGCTCGCTGGGCTCATAACCCAGAGGTCGCAGGTTCAAATCCTGTCCCCGCTACTTGGTGAAAACGTGAGAGGCCCGGTTCCCTGGGGAACCGGGCCTCTCATCTTTTGTGCTGTGAGTCGCGTGTCCTGCCGCGTTGCTCGATGTCCGCAGGCAGGATCGGTCGGGTCGGCCGCGATCCGGTTCGGGGCATGACCCGACTCGGAGAGTCGGGCGGAGGCGCACGGACCTGAGGGTGTCGGACTAGAGCGCGATCTGGCGGCGGCGCTTGGCGCGCAGCGGAGCCATCAACGTCACGCGTGCCAGCCGATGGGTGCCGCGCTGATCGTTGCGCGGAGCCAGGCTCTGGATGATGGCGGCCGATTCGAGGCTGTTCGCCGTCTCCTGCGTCGTGGCATGGCCGATGAGGGCGAGGTGCCGCTCAAGGCGCTCGCCCACGCCGCTTCGGCCTACGTCCATCGGCGGAACCGGGACTCGGCGCGGCATGCTCGGATGGTCCAATCCTGATATGACCACGACGCAGACCGTACCCCATCGGGGGGACGCCATGACGGCTTCCGGCCCCATGTCGAGACCCGATCGTGTTTCGGATTGGCCGGCAACCCGGTTGTGGCGCAATCGAACTCCTGGGCAACCAGGGGTAATTGCCGCCAAAGGGGAAGTGCGTGGGGCGCGCCGCGGGTGCGCGCATGTTCACCCCATGGTCTGAATCCGGCCGCTCTCCCGGCGGACACGCCGATGCGCGCGGGGCGAGGGCGCCGTGTCGGGCGCCCGGGGCGGCCTCGGAGCGGATTTGCCTGCCCCGGGGCGCTGTCGTACAGTTGGGTCTACCGACGCGGGGTGGAGCAGCTCGGTAGCTCGCTGGGCTCATAACCCAGAGGTCGCAGGTTCAAATCCTGTCCCCGCTACCACATCGAAGGGCCCGGTCTCACGACCGGGCTCTTCGTGCGTGCGCCGACAAGGTGTGTTCCGCCACAATTCGGTCCGAGTCGGGTGGGTCGTTGCCGAATCGCGACTGCATGGATGTGGCCCGAGATGCCACGATGGACTCATGGGGGCGTGGAAGGGACATCGCGGACGGCGGGGGGAGCACCCACCGCCGGATCCGGACGTCTTCGAAGCGGTGCCGGAGGGCCCCGACACCGTGGTCCTGGACCGCGGTCGGGCCGCTGCCGCGACCGCTCCCGCACATCCCGACGACTACGCGGTCCTGGTTCCGTTCCGACCGCGCCGGCGTAGTCCCGGCGGCAGCGTCGAGGGGCAGGAGGCGCTGGATCGACACGAGTCGGCCGAACTCGAGCGACGCTATCGCGAGCGGGCCGGCCGCAGCCCCTCCGCCGCGAACACCCTCGCGCTGATGTTGCTCGAGCGGGGCGAACAGGACGAGGCCGCCGAGTTGTTGCGCCGGGCCGCCGAGGCGGGACACCGGGGCGCGGCGACCAACCTCGGCGTGTTGATGCACCGTCAGGGGCGGGACGACGCGGCGTCGTTGTGGTGGCACCGGGCGGCCGAGGCGGGCAGCCGGATCGCGGCGTTCTCGCTCGGCGCGCTGCTGCTGGATCAGGCCGACGCGGCGCGGGCGGGTGCCGGCGCGGGCGCGGGTGTGGGCGAGTACCACGATCTGTCCGGCCAGGGCGTCTACTGGCTGCGCAACGCGGCCGAGTCGGGGCATGTGCGGGCCGCGCTCACGCTGGGCGAGTTCTTCGAGCTGACCGGGCGGGCCGGGGCCGAGCGGTGGTATCGCCGGGCGGCCGAGGCGGGGCATCCCGAGGCGGCCTATCGGCTCGGCCGGATGGGGCAGGAGCGCGACGACGAGCGCGCGGCGTCGACGTGGTTCCTGCGCGCGGCCTCGTGCGGCCATGTGCGGGCCGCGGTGCGGCTGGCGACCTCGCTGGAGCGCGCGGGGGACACCGCCGAGGCGATCGGGTGGTACCGGCTCGCCGCCGAGGAGGGCGATGCCGAGGGCGCCCGGGCGCTCGGGTTCCTGTTGCAGGACTCGGGCGACGTCGAGGGTGCGGTGCGGTGGTGGCAGGTCGCCGCGGAGTCCGGCGACGGTACGGCGGCCAACGCGCTCGGCGCGTGGTTCGCCGCCGGTGGGCACGCCGGTGAGGCGGCCCGGTGGTACGAGCGGGCCGCGGCGGCGGGTGAGTGCAACGGGGCTTTCAACCTGGGCCTGTTGCACGCCGAGCACGAGGATGTGGCGGGCGCCGAGCGCTGGTTCCGGATGGCCGCGTACGCCGGGCACGGGGACGCGGCCAACGCGCTGGCCGGGCTGCTGCTGGAGCGCGGGGACGACGAGGAGGCGCGGATATGGTTCGCGCGGGCCGCCGAGGCGGGCAGCGTGGACGGCTCGTACAACCTGGGCATCCTGCACTCGCGCAACGGTCTCGACGACGCCGCCGAGACGTGCTGGCAGCGGGCGGCGGAGGCCGGACACGCGGACGCGGCGCTCCAGTTGGGGCTGTTGCTGGAGCGTCGTGGCGATGCCGAGGGGGCGGCGCGCGCGTATGAGACGGCGGCGCGGGCGGATCGGCCGACGGCGGCGTTTCGGCTCGGTGCGATGCTCGCGGACGCGGGGGCGGGAGAGCAGGCGGAGCGCTGGTACGGGGTGGCCGCGGACGCGGGGCACGTGACGGCGTCGTTGCGCTGCGGGGTGCTGTGTGCGCGACGCGGCGAGGACAAGTCGGCGGCGCGGCGGTTCAAGGTCGCGGCCGAGGCGGGCAGTGTCTCGGGCGCGTGGAACCTGGCGCTGCTGCACCTGCGGCACGGGGACCCGGAGGGCGCGGAGCCGTGGCTGACGGTGGCGGCGCGCGGAGGGCACGGGCGGGCGGCGTTGCGGCTGGTGGTGTTGGCGCTGCGGCGTGGGGATCTGGCCGACGCGGAGCACTGGTGTGGGCCGGCGGTGGAGCACGGTCCCGCGGAGGTCGCGGCGAAGGCGCAGCGGCTGCTCGACGCGTTTCGTGCGGAGTCGCTGGCGAGTTGAGGTTGGCTCCGCGACGCGGTTCGGTGTTGCGCGGCTTTGGTGTCCTCAGGCGCCGGACGGGCTGATTTTGGTGCGCTCGGGTGGGTCGGCTGCGGGTGGGTGTTGGGCGGATTTGGTGTCCTCAAGCGCCGGACGGGCTGGATGTGCTGCGGTCGGGGTGGGTTGCCGTGCTGGGTGTTGCCGGGTCGGGTGTCCTCAGGCGCCGGGCGGGCTGATTTTGGTGCGGTCGGGTGGGTTGGCTGCGGGTGGGTGTTGGGCGGATTTGGGGTCCTCAAGCGCCGGACGGGCTGATTTTGCGGTCGGGTGGGGTGGTGGGGTCGGGGGTTCTCAGGCGCCGGACGGGCTGATTTGGTGTGGTTGGGTGGGTCGGCTGCGGGTGGGTGTTGGGCGGATTTGGTGTCTTCGAGCGCTGGGTTGGCTGGGCGGGCTCGGTGTTGTGGTGGTTGAGGGTTCTTGGGTGTCGGGTGGGGTGGATCCGGTGGGGCGGTGGGTTGTCGGGGGTGGGGGTGTGGTGGGCTGAGGGATGGACGGGAGGCGGGTTATGGGGCGTGGGCGGTTGTGGCGGGGCCGGGGGGTCGGGGACGCGGGGATTGTTGTGGGGGAGTGGCCCGGGGGTGGCGGGCCGGCGGAGTTGGTGGCGTATTTGCGGGGGGTGGCGCTGACGGGGGACGGGGACCTGGACGCGGTGGTGGCGCGGGTGGTCGGGTTGTCCGCAGGCACCCTCGTGCGGGTGGATCGGGCCGCTCGCCCGAGGTCGGCGGTGGGGGTGCTCGGCGGATTGGGGCCGGCCCGGGTGTTGTTGCGTACGCGTCCGCATCCGTTGGTGGCCGCAGTGTCGAGCATGGACGAGAACGGTGGGCTGCGCGAGGAGGCGGTGGTTCGGCTGGCGGCCGAGCCAGGGCCGTTGGCCGCGGTCTTCCTGGCGTTGCGCACCGACGACTGGGTGGACTCGGTGCGCGATCGGGCGTTGGCCGCGCTGCGCTGGCACGACGAGCCGGACGAGGTGCGGGCGGTGGTGCCCGTGCTCGACGCCCTCAGCGGGCGGGCCCGGTCCAAGGGTGTGCTGGACGCCTATCGCCAGGCGCTGCTCGCCCATCCGCGTCAGGACGCCGTGGGGCGTGCGTTGGCCGCCGAGAAGGAGCCCAGCGTGCGTCGCCTGGGGGTCGAACTCCTGGACGAGGCGGCCCTGTTGGCGATCGCGCTGCGGGACGCGGACCACGCGTGCCGGACCGCCGCCGGGCATGCGCTGCTGGCCCGCCTGCGCGGTCGGGACCGGCATCACGTCGCGTTGCGGCTGCTGCGGGTGCCCGACCCGCGGGTGCGTGAGCGGGCGGTCGAGGTACTGCCGGCCGGGACGGAACCGGCCGCGCTCGCGGGCGCCCTGGCGGATCGTTCGCCCAAGGTGCGTGACGCCGCGCGGCGCAGACTGCGGGCCGGGGGTACCGATCCGGCCGCCGCCTACCGGGACTTCCTGCGCGCCCAGGCGTCGCCGGGGATGTTGCTCGGTCTCGCCGAGTGCGGCGGCGACGAGGACCTGGACATCCTGCACGCGCACCTGGACGCGGAGCGGTCCGCGCTGCGCCGGGCGGCCCGGGCCGGCGCGGTCCACCTGGTCCGGCGGACCGCGTCCCCCTGACCCGTGCCCCGGCGCGGGTGTCGCCACTTCAGGGGCGCTTGCAGTCCGGGCAGATGCCGCGGAAGGTGATCTCGGCGCCGGAGATGTCGAAGCCGAAGCGCTCCGCCTCGGGGAGGCCGGCGACCGGGTCGCAGTCCGGGTGCACATCGCGGATCGTCCCACACGCGCCGCACACCAGATGCTGGTGCGCGGTGTGGGCGTTGGGGTCGTACCGCTTCGCGCGTTTGTCGGTGCCCACCTCCAGCACCTCGCCGAGCAGGACGAGTTCGCCCAGCGTGTTGTAGACGGTCGCCCGGCTGATCTCCGGCAGCCGTTCGCCGGCCCGCGCGTGCACCTCGTCGGCGGTCAGATGCACGTGGTCCCCGTTCAGGACCTCGGCCACCACACGACGTTGCGCGGTCAGGCGCCATCCCCGCGCGCGCAGTCGCTCCAGAAGGTCGCTCATGGGAACGAAGATACACGTCCATGATTGGAACTGGTCTAAATACTGTTCTGGACAAAGTCCAAACTTGGCTCTAGGTTGGGCGTCGGATCACAGCACGAGCAACGCCAGGGGAGACGCAGACCATGTCGCAGCAGCCGAACACGCTGACCACCGAATCCGGCGCACCGGTGGCCGACAACCAGAACAGCCAGGCCGCGGGCCCCGGCGGGCCGTTGTTGCTCCAGGACCAGTACCTGATCGAGAAGTTGGCCCGGTTCAACCGCGAGCGCATCCCGGAGCGCGTGGTGCACGCGCGGGGCTCGGGCGCCTTCGGCCACTTCGAGGTCACCGCGGACGTGTCCCGGTTCACCCGGGCGCACTTCCTCGCCGAACCGGGCCGTCGTACCGAGGTGTTCGCCCGCTTCTCCACCGTCGCCGGCAACCTCGGCTCGGCGGACGCGGTGCGCGATCCGCGTGGGTTCGCGGTGAAGTTCTACACCGAGGAGGGCAATTACGACCTCGTCGGCAACAACACCCCGATCTTCTTCATCAAGGACCCGCTGAAGTTCCCGGACTTCATCCACACCCAGAAGCGCGACCCGTACACCGGCAGCCAGGAGGCGGACAACGTCTGGGACTTCTGGTCGCATTCGCCCGAGGCCATCCACCAGGTCACGTGGCTGTTCGGCGACCGAGGCATCCCCGCGTCGTACCGGCACATGGACGGCTTCTCCTCGCACACCTACCAGTGGGTCAACGCCGAGGGCGCGGCGTTCTGGGTGAAGTACCACTTCAAGACCGACCAGGGCATCAGGAACCTGACCGCCGAGGCCGCCGCCGCGCTCGCGGGTGCCGACGCCGACTCGCACCAGCGCGACCTGCTCAACGCGATCGACGCCGGCGTCGCACCGTCGTGGACGCTGAAGGTGCAGATCATGCCGGTCGCGGAGGCCGCGACCTACCGGTTCAACCCGTTCGACCTGACCAAGGTGTGGCCGCACGCCGACTACCCGCTGATCGAGGTCGGTCGGCTCGTTCTGGACCGCAATCCGGAGAACGTGTTCGCCGACGTCGAGCAGGCGGCGTTCAACCCGGCCAATTTCGTGCCGGGGATCGGCCCCAGCCCGGACAAGATGCTCCAGGGCCGGCTGTTCGCCTACGCGGACGCGCACCGCTACCGGGTGGGCGTCAACCACACCCAGCTCCCGGTCAACGCGCCGCACGCGACGGTCGCCCGCAACCACGGGCGGGACGGGCAGATGGCGACCAACCCCGGTGGTCGGGCCAAGAACTACGAGCCGAACAGCTTCGGCGGCCCGTACGAGAGCGGTGTGCCGCTGTGGGCGCCGACCGGGGTGGCCGGCGCGACCGGAACCCACGAGGCCCCGGCGCACGCCCAGGATGACGACTACGTGCAGGCGGGCGACCTGTATCGGCTGATGTCGGCGGACGAGCAGGCCCGCCTGGTGGCCAACATCTCCGGCTTCCTGGCGCAGGTCTCGCGAGAGGACATCATCGACCGCGTCGTCGGCCACTTCCGGGCCGCCGACCAGGCCTACGGCGATCGGATCGCGGCTGCCGTGAAGGACCTGCGCGCCTGATCGCCCCCCGGAACCGCCGCCCGGTACCTGAGCCGCGAATCGGTACCGGGCGGCGCTCATGTGTACGCGGATCCGGTGTGCACGCGGATCCGGCTCACGGATCGTCGGATGGTAAAGTTTTCGCCAAGTCGATCGAACGCGCCCCGCCGGGCGGAGGGGAGCACGTGTGCCGCAGCGGCCGAACCGCCGGTCGGCGCCGGTCGTCGCGTTGCTCTTCGTGCTCTCCCTGGTGGCCGCCTTCGGCGCCGGGTTCGCCCGGGGCGAGGGAGCCGGCGGGTCGTTGCCGGTGGCCGCGGCCAACGTGCACGCGACCCCGGTGCCCGGGGGCCCGCACGGCCCCGAACGACCCCAGGACTGCCGGCCCGCCTCGGCGACCCCCGCGCTGCCCGCGGCGAGCGAACTCGATCGGCCCGAGGCGGACCCGTACCCGCACCCCGACCTCGCGACCCTCGTCGCCGCCGGCGCGTGCCTGCCGCGGGCGACACCCGTGCCGCCCGTCGCCGGGACGCGCACCGATCCACCCGCCGGCCGCGGCCCGCGCCCGCCTCCCGCACGAGCACCACCGGTCCGCGCCGGGACCTGACGCTCGGCCCCAGGCCCTGTCCGGCTGATCCAGCAGGAACCGCCGGACAGGGCGTAGCCGACGCCAGCCGTCCCCGACGACGCCCGGACCCGACCACCGCCCCGGAAGGACGGTGATCTTCGTGCATCTCGCGGAGGCCCTGATCGCGCTCGGCGGCGCATTCCTCGCCGCCGGAATCCTCGCCCGCACCGGCGCCCGCATCGGGCTGCCGACCATCCCGCTGTTCATGCTGGCCGGCATCCTGTTCGGCCCCAACACCCCCGGCATCGCCCTCGTCGACAACCCGGCCGACCTGCAACTGCTCGGTGCGCTCGGCCTGGTCTTCCTGCTGTTCTACCTCGGGCTCGAATTCCACACCGACGACCTGGTGGCCGGTGGCCGCCGGTTGGTCGGCGTGGGCGCGCTCTACCTCCTGCTCAACGTCGGCGGCGGCTTCCTGTTCGGGCTCGCGCTCGGCTGGGGATGGCGCGAGGCGATGGTGCTCGCGGGGGTGCTGGGCATCTCCTCGTCGGCGATCGTCACCAAGGTGCTCGTCGACCTGGGCCGACTGGGCAATCCCGAGACCCGGTTGATCCTGGGCGTGATCGTGATCGAGGACGTCTTCCTCGCGCTCTACCTCGCGGTGCTCACCCCGGTGCTCGGTGAGGCCGAGGGCCTGGGCGCGGCGGCGCTCGACGTCGGCAAGGCGTTCGGCTTCCTGCTGCTACTCGCCTCGATCGCGCGCTGGGGCACCCGGATCGTCGGCCGGTTGATCTCGACCAGGGACGACGAACTGCTCGTGGTGATCTTCACCGGCCTGGCGATCCTGACCGCGGGGGTGGCCGAGGAACTCGGCGTCTCGGACGCGATGGGCGCGTTCATGATCGGCCTGATCCTGGGCGCCACCAAGAGCGCGCCGCGGATCCGCGCGCTGGTGCACCCGCTGCGGGACGCGTTCGCGGCGATCTTCTTCTTCTCGTTCGGGCTCTCGATCGACCCGGGCGACCTGGCGAGGGTGGCCGGACCGGTGGCGCTCGCGGTGTTGCTGACCATCGTGCTCAACGGCGTCGCCGGGGTGGCCGCCGCGCGGATCTGCGAACTCGACCGGTCGCAGGCATCGAACGTGGTGTTCACGATCTTGTCCCGAGGCGAGTTCGCGTTGGTCCTGGCCGCGCTCGCGGCGGGAGCCGGCGGTCTGGACGCGCGACTCGCGCCGTTCATCGCCGGCTATGTGCTGGTGATGGCGGTGCTCGGGCCGCTCGCCGCGACCCACTCGCGCACGTTCGAACGGGCTTTGCCCGCCCGGCTGTTCCGGACCCGGGAGGGCGCCGTCGGGGAGCGAGTCGGCTGAGGCCGACGCGGGCGACCGGGCCGCCTCCGGTCGCCCGTCGCGCTCAGCCCACCAACTCCTGGGTCCGCTGGGCCTCGTGTATCTGGCAGCGCACGATGTCGCGGACCGAGATGATGCCGAGCACGTCGCAACCGTCGAGCACGATGAGGTGGCGGAAGCCGCCGCGCGTCATCGCCGCCGCCGCGTCCGCCAGGGTCCACGACGGGGTCGCGAAGACCACGTTCGAGGTGAGGTGGTCGCCGGCGAACTCGGTGTCGGGATCCTGGCCCGCGCCGATCGACATCAGGATGTCCCGCTCGGTCAGGATGCCCAGACCGGATGTGTCCGGGTCGATCACCACCGCCGCGCCGATCTGGCGGGCGGACATCAGGCGCGCCGCGGCGCGGAGTGTGTGGGCGGGGCCGATGGTCAGAACGATCGTGCTCATGCCGTCGCGGACGAACATGTGACACCACCTCCGTCGGGGCGTGGATGTCAGGGCGGGGGTGTGCTCGAGAAAGAATTCACAAGTTCACAAGCCCTGTTTTCACATGGTCACATGCCCGGGAAGGTCAAGGGAAGGTATAGCGGGCAACTCGCTCGAAGGGAGTAGCTCGGGTGGGACCCGACGATTCGTCGGAATCCGCTCAAGCGTGCCCGTGCGGGTCGCCGAGCCGATCCAACAACTCGTCGTGCAACAGGCCGTTGGACGCGGCCGCGGTGCCGCCGGCCGGGCCCGGAGCGCCGCCGAGCGAGGTGAACCGCCCGCCCGCCTCCTCGACGATCACCGAGAGCGGCGCGAGGTCCCACAGGTTGACCTCGGGCTCCGCGCAGATGTCCACCGCGCCCTCGGCGACCAGCATGTACGACCAGAAGTCACCGTAGGCGCGGGTGCGCCAGCAGGCCCGGGTCAGGTCCAGGAAGTCGTCCATCCGGCCGCGCTCCTCCCAACCGCCCATGCTCGAGTACGCGAACGACGCGTCCTCGATCGCGGCCACCTTCGACACCCGGCAGCGCGAGGCCTGGGACAGACTGCGGCCGGTCCACGCGCCGGCGCCCTTCGCGGCCCACCAGCGGCGACCCAGCGCGGGCGCGGAGACCACGCCCATCACCGACTCGTCGCCGTCCATCAGCGCGATCAGCGTCGCCCACACGGGAACGCCGCGGACGAAGTTCTTGGTGCCGTCGATCGGGTCGATCACCCAGCGCCGGGGGCCGTGGCCGCTCGAGCCGAACTCCTCGCCCAGCACCGCGTCCCGCGGCCGACCGCGCCCGAGTTGATGCCGGATGATCTCCTCGGCGGCCTTGTCCGCGTCGCTGACCGGGGTCATGTCCGGCTTCGTCTCGACCCGCAGGTCGAGCGCCTTGAAGCGGTCCATGGTGGTCGCGTCGGCGGCGTCCGCGAGAACGTGGGCGAAGCGCAGGTCGTCGTCATAGCCGGGCATGACCGAACAGTACCGGCGGCTCGCGCGGGTGTCCGCGCGCCCCGCGCGCAGGGACACACTTACGCGCCGTCGCCGGGGCCTCGTACGCTCGTTAGGCAGACAAGCAAGCGCGGCCGGCGAGAGTCGACAACCGTTCGTCGGTGGTGCGCGTGTTACGAGTACGAGTCGATGGCGGAGGGGGTGCGGGACCGCGATGGCACTGTTCGGGGTCGGGCGCAGAGCGACACACGGCAAAGAGGCCGTACCGGGACCCGGTCTCGTCCAACCGCGTCGAAGTCTGGACGGTTGGACACTGGAGGGCACCCCGCTCGCGGACCGTTTCGAGCGCGAGGATCTGCGCGAACTGGGCACCCTGCTGCACGGTGTCGGGGCCGAGATGCGCACCGCGTGGACCTACGAGCGCGCGGCCGACCTGCTGGAGCGCGCGGGCGAGCGGCCGCAGGCGTTGGCCGTCGTCGAGGTGTGGTTCGCGCTGCCCGAGGAGGTGCGCCGAGCCAATCCCGCCGCGACCCGATCGCTGGGCCGGCGCCGGCAGCGGCTGCGCAGTCGGTTGGGCGCCGCGGCCGGACCCGCCGCGGCCATCCCGGCGCAGGCCAGGACCGCGTTGTCGATACCGGCCAAGCCGGGCACGCCGCCCCCGGTGCCGGGCGGGGAAGGGGCCGGGGCGCCCGGGGCCGAGTCGAAGGGCGGATCGCGGACCGGTCAGGCTACTCGCTGGTAATCGATCGTCCCGAAGGGGTTCCGGTCCGCGCGATGAGGGCGTAGGACAGCGGTACACGGCTACCGCCGCCCGCACGTCACACGTCTGCCGCGAGGAGAACGCCCGTGTCGACGCACGACCTGTACGCGCTGCCCGCCGACATGACCGTCTGGGAGGTCCCCGCGTCGGGGGCCGCCCGCTTCAACTGGGAGTACGACGAGGGCCGCGACCGGCTCCTGTCGTTGTACGCCAAGGGCAAGGACAAGCAGTGGGACGCCGCCCGGCGGATCGAGTGGGATCTGCCGGTGGACCCGATGAACCCGCTGGGCATGCCCGAGGAACTGCACACGCTGTACGGCACCCGAAGCTGGAACATGATGTCCCAGGGCGAGCGCGACGAGTTGGGTCGGCACGCCATCGCCTGGCAGTTCAGCCAGTTCCTGCACGGCGAACAGGGCGCGTTGATCTGTAGCGCGCGGATCGCCGAGTCGGTCCCGGACCTGGACGCGAAGTTCTACGCGGCCACCCAGGTGATGGACGAGGCCCGGCACGCCGAGGTGTACGCGCGCTTCCTCAAGGACAAGGTCGGGCTGTACTACCCGATCAACCCGAGCCTGAAGTCGCTGCTCGACGACACGCTGTCGGACGCTCGCTGGGACATGCCCTACCTGGGAATGCAGGTGCTGATCGAGGGGCTGGCACTGGCCGCCTTCGGGATGTTGCGCGACCTGACCACGGTCGCGCTGCCCAAGCAGATCCTGGCCTACGTGATGCAGGACGAGGCCCGGCACGTCGCGTTCGGCCGGATGGCGCTGCGCGACTACTACCGCGAGTTGACCGACGCCGAGCGCGGCGAGCGCGAGGAGTTCGTGGTCGAGGGCTGCTACCTGATGCGCGACCGGCTGCGCGACGAGGAGGTGTGGGAGAACTTCCAGATCGACAAGGTCGAGGCGCGCGAGGCCACCGAGAACTCCGAATACCTGCGCGAGTTCCGCCGGTTGTTGTTCAGCCGGATCGTGCCGTGCATCAAGGACATCGGCCTGTGGGGGCCCAGGGTGCGGGAGACCTTCGCCGAGATGGGCGTGCTGGACATGGGCGATTCCAACGTCGAGCGGATGATGCGCGACGACGAGGACCAGGCCGAGGCGCTGGACCGGGACCGGCGCATCCGCGCGGAGGAACGGGCCCGGGCCGCCGAGGTCACCGACATGGTGGACCTGGGCGCTCAGGACTAGAGCGGGCTAGATTTTCGGTATGACCGATCTTGTGCGTTCCCGCCCGCCCGCCTTCGTCTTCGACCTCGACGGCACCCTCGTCGACAGCGTCTACCACCACGTCATGTCGTGGCAGGAGGCGCTCAGCGAGGCCGGCATCGACCTGGCGATGTGGCGGATCCACCGCAAGGTCGGGATGAGCGGCGGGCTGTTCGTCAAGGGCATCCAGCGCGAGACGGGCATCGACCTGTCTCCCGAGCAGGTCGAGGCGCTGACCGACGCGCACGGGCGCAACTACGCCGCCCGGGTGCCGTTCGTGGAGCCCCTGCCCGGTGCCCCGGAGCTGCTGCGCCACCTCACCAGGGTGGGCATCCCGTGGACCATCGCCACCAGCGGGCGGCGGGCCGGCGCCGAACCGATGCTGGCCAAGCTCGGCGCGCCTGCCGACCTGGCGATGGTCACCCGCGACGAGGTGGCCCGAGCCAAGCCGGACCCCGACCTGTTCCTGGCCGGCGCCGCCAAGCTCGGGGTCGACCCGGCACAGTGCGTCGTGGTCGGGGACAGCATCTGGGACCTGCTGGCCGCGCGCCGAGCGGGTTCACTGGGCGTGGGGCTGCTCTCCGGCGGCTACGGCGCGGACGAGCTCGAACGCGCGCACGCCTTCCGGGTCTACGACGAGCCGGGCGACCTGCTCGCGCACATCGACGAACTGGGCGTACGCGGCGACTGACCGTGCCCCGGGCATCCGGGTGATCCTGTCCGCCAACGCGTCCCGGCCGGAGCCCGACGTCCTACCCTGGAGACATGGGTCCGGCCGACGAACCTGCGGAACTGCTCCGTCTCCTCGCCGACGACACCCGATTGAAGGTGTTCGCCGCGCTGGTGCTGGAGGCCCGTCTCAGCTCCGATATCGCCGAGCGGACGGGGCTCTCGCTCCGGGAGGCGATCAAGGCGCTGGCCCGACTGGAATCGGCGGGGCTGGTCGCGCGTTCCGGGGACGGTTGGCACGCGTGTCCCGAGGCGCTCGCCCAGGCCGCAGCCGGGATGGGCGAGGAACCGGACGACGCGTTCGCCGACCGGGGCCCCGCCGAGGCGGCGGTGCTGCGCACCTACCTCGCCCGAGGTCGGGTCCGCCAGTTGCCCGTGCAGCGGGCCAAGCGGCTGGTGGTCCTCGACCACGTCGCGAGCAGTTTCGAACCCGGTGTGCGCTACGACGAGGCCGAGATCGAGGAGACGCTGCACCGGTTCATGGACGACCACGCCGCGCTGCGCAGGCACCTCGTGGACGAGGGCTTCCTCGGCCGCGAGGGCGGGGTCTACTGGCGCACGGGCGGGTCGTTCGTGGTCTGAACGGCCCGCCCGCGCGATGTGTCCGGCGGGCCGGGGTTCGCGCGATGTGCCTAGCGGGCCGGAACCCGCTCGATGTCGATCCCGCCGTTGTCCGTGGCCACGTCGATCACCCGGTTCGAGCGCGGGTCGTTGTCGACGTCGTTGCGCACCCCGCCGTTGTCGGTCTTGGTGGAGACCCGGTAGGTGTTCTGGTCGTCGGGCACGCTGATCCGGACGCCGCCGTTGTCGGTGCGCACCTTCACGTTCGTGGGCGCGGTGTCCAGGCGCAGGCGGACGCCGCCGTTGTCCGTGTCCACCGAGATCCGGCCGGCGTTCACCCGAGCCACGGAGACGCCGCCGTTGTCGGTGCCCAGGGTCAGGTTGCCGGTGCTGTCGCTGATGTCGATGCCGCCGTTGTCGGTATCGAAGCGCATGTCCTGCCGCAGCCCGTTCGCGCTGATCCGGCCGTTGTTGGTGGAGACGTGCAGCGGCACGTCGAGCGGGACCTTGATCCGGTACGACCCCCCGCAGTTGACGTTGACGAAGCCCGGGCAGTGCAGTCGGAGCTCGAGCCGGTTGCCCACCAGGGTCCAGCTCGGGTCGGGGCCGTTGATGCTGTGGGTGACCTTGCGGTCCACGGTGATCTTCCCGGGCTCACCCGCTTCGAGGGTGACCCCGCCGTTGTCCGTATCGATGACCAGATCGCCGCTGCTCAGCGTGAAGGCCCTCTGGTCGCGCACGTCGTGGCTGGAGAGCACGGTGATCCCGGTCCACGCCGCCAGCAGGATCCCCCCGATGGCGAACACCCCACCGAAGAAGATCAATGACGTCCGTAGCGGCCTTTTCATGACACTCTCCCCGACAGGTGATCCGAAGCTGTCCAAACTGTATGAGCGGCGGGCCCGGGCCCGGCATCCGGCGGTCACCCGAACCGGGGGTAGGGCTGGCCCCCCTGAGCGGACCGTGACGGATCGGGCGGGACGAGTGTTCGACACCCGCTGAACCCGGGCACTCTGGGAGCCGTTGGTCTGTGCGAGGGTCGTTCCCGCCCTCGGGTCCCGACCGCTTAGGAGTGCCGTTTCATGTTCGACACCGTCTCCGGCCTGCCCCTCCACGTCCTGGTCGTGCACTTGGCGGTGGTCATCGTGCCGGTGGCGGCGATCGCGAGCGTGCTCGTGGCGGTCCGCCGGCCCTGGCTGCTGCGCGTCGGGTGGTGGGTGGTCGGCCTGGACGCCGCCGCCGCGCTGACCACCTTCGTCGCCAAGGAGAGCGGCGAGAAGCTGCTCGCCCGGCTGGACCGACTCGGCGACGGCACGCGCAACGCCGCCGTGCAGACGCACGTGGACCGGGGCGCGGACATGCTCTGGTACGCGCTCGGCCTGCTCGGCGTCACGCTGGTGCTGCTGCTGGTCGCCCGGCATCGGGCCGCCGCGACCTTCCGGCCGCGGACGATACCGCCGATCGTGGTCCCCATCGTGGCCGCGTTGACCGTGGTCGCCGCGGTGCTCGCGGTCGTCCAGGTGGTGCGGGTGGGCGAGTCCGGTTCGAAGGCGGTCTGGGAACCCACGGTGCAGAACAGCCTCGCGGCGCCGCGCTGACCCGCGCGGACACCCGGGGTGACACCCGGAGTCAGTCGCCCTCGTCGCGCTCGCGCGTGCTCAGCAGCCGGCGCAGCGAGTACAACCGGGCCGGGTCCGCGTGCCCGGCCTCGACCCACGCGTCCAGCGCGCAGTCCCGCTCGTCGTGCGAGCACGCCCGCGGACAGTCCTCGGTGCCCGCCGCGAGGTCGGGGAACGCGTTGATCACCCGGCCGAGGTCGACGTGGTTGAGGCCGAACGAGCGCACACCCGGGGTGTCCACGACCCAGCCGCGGACCTCGCCGGGCTCGGCCGCCTCACCCGCGAAGGGGGGCAGCCGCAGGGTCAGCGCCGACGTGGTGGTGTGTCGGCCGCGACCGGTCACCTCGTTGACGTGTCCGACCGCGCGCTGGTGATCCGGGACCAGCTCGTTGACCAGGGTGGTCTTGCCGACTCCGCTGTGACCGACGAAGACGGTGATCTTGCCGGCCAGGCGCGCGCGGATCGGGTTCAGGTCCCAGTCGGACGCGCTCCTGGTGACCACGTGCTCGACGCCGAGTGCGCCGTACATCTCCAACAGGTCGTCGGGAGAGGCGAGATCGGCCTTGGTCAACACCAGCAGCGGTTCCAGGCCCGCGTCGTAGGCCGCGACCAGGCAGCGGTCGATCAGGCGCGGGCGCGGCTCCGGGTCGGCCAGCGCGGTGACGATCGCGAGCTGGTCGGCGTTGGCCACGATGATCCGCTCGTACGGGTCGTCGTCGTCCGCGGTGCGGCGCAGGGTGGAGCGGCGCTCCTCGACCCGGACGATCCGGGCCAACGAGCCGTCCTCGCCGCTGAGGTCGCCGACGATGCCGACCCGGTCGCCGACCACGACGCCCTTGCGGCCCAGCTCGCGGGCCTTCATCGCGGTGATCGAGCGGTCCGGCGCGTCCTCGTCCTCCAGCAGGCAGGTGTACCGACCCCGGTCGACGGTCAGCACCCGGCCCTCGCGGGCGTCCTCGTGCTTGGGCCGGGTCCGGGTGCGCGGGCGCGAGCCGCGCTTGCCCGGGCGGATCCGGATGTCGTCCTCGTCGAGGTCCTTGCGTCGGTTGGAGCCGAGTCCCGCCATCGTCCCGAGCCCCTCAGCCGCGTCGCGCGTTCAGCATGCGCGTCCACAGGCCGGTGAAGTCGGGCAGCGTCTTCGCGGTGGTCTCCACGTTCTCCACTTCCACGCCCGGGACCACCAGGCCCAGCACGGCGGCCGCGGTGGCGAGCCGGTGATCGTCGTAGGTGTGGAAGACGCCGCCGTGCAGCGGGCGCGGCCGGATCTCCAGGCCGTCCTCGATCTCGTTCACGTCGCCGCCGAGGTCGTTGATCTCCTTGACCAGCGCGGCCAGCCGGTCGGTCTCGTGCAGGCGCAGGTGGGCCACGCCGGTGAGCCGGCTGGGGCCGTCGGCCAGCGCCGCGACCGCCGCGATCACCGGGGTCAGTTCGCCGACGTCGTGCAGATCGGCCTCGATGCCGTGCACCGCGGTGCCGCCGGTCAGGGTCAGGCCCGCCGAGGTCGGCACGCACGAGCCGCCCATCGCGGTGAAGATCGAACGCAGCCGGTCACCGGGCTGCGTGGTGTACTCCGGCCAGTCCCGTACGGTCACCGAACCGCCGGTGACCAGCGCGGCGGCCAGGAACGGCCCGGCGTTGGACAGGTCCGGCTCGACCACCATGTCGCGGCCCAGCAGCGCGCCCGGGGCGACCCGCCACACGTTCGGCTCGGCGTCGTCGACCCGCGCGCCGGCCGCGCGCAGCATGTCCACGGTCATCGCGATGTGCGTCATCGACGGCACCGAGCTGCCGGTGTGCCGAACCTCGACACCCAGGTTGAAGCGCGGCCCGGACAGCAGCAGCGCGCTGACGAACTGCGACGACGAGGACGCGTCGATGCGCACCACGCCGCCCTCGACCCCGCCGCCGCCGAGCACGGTCATCGGCAGCCGGGCCTCGCCCTCGTCGTCGATCCGGGTGCCCAGGTCGCGCAGCGCGTTGATCACGCCGCCCAGGGGGCGCTCGTACGAGCGCGGGTCGCCGTCGAAGCGCACCGGCCCGTCGGCGAGCGCGGCCACCGGCGGCAGGAAGCGCATCACCGTGCCCGCGTTGCCGCAGTCCACGGTCGCGGGGCCGGTGAGCCCGCCGGGCAGCACGTACCAGTCCTGACCGCGGTCCTCGATCACCACGCCGAGCGCGCGCAGGCCGGCCACCATCAGCAGCGTGTCGCGGCTGCGCAGCGGGCGGCGGACATAGCCGGGACCGTCGGCCAGCGCGGCCAGCACGAGGGCGCGGTTGGTCACCGACTTGGACCCGGGCACCTCGACGGTGGCGGTCACGGGAGCGGAGGCGACAGGGGCAGACCACAACGCAGACATCACGGTCCAAGCCTAGTCGTTTGCGGGCCCGCCCCCGATTTCGATTCGGTACGTGGCACCCTGGACGCCATGTGTGGCCGGTACGCGTCCAGCAAGAGCCCCGACGACCTCGTCGAGATGTTCGAGGTCGATCGCTTCGACCCCGCGGACGAACTCCCACCCGACTGGAACATCGCGCCGACCAAACAGGTCTACGCGGTCCTGGAGCGCGCGGTCGAGTCCGGTGGCCCGCCCGCCCGGCAACTGCGCACGGTCAAGTGGGGCCTGGTGCCGTCCTGGGCCAAGGACCCCGGCATGGGCGCCAAGATGATCAACGCCCGGTCCGAGACCGTGCACGAGAAGCCGGCCTACCGCAAGGCGTTCGCCGCGCGGCGGTGCCTGCTCCCGGCCGACGGCTACTTCGAGTGGCACACCCCGGAGACCGCGCCGGACGGCCCCAAGGGCGCGTCCCGCAAGCAGCCGTACTGGATCCACGCGGCGGACGGCTCCGAGGTGGCCTTCGCCGGGCTGTACGAGTGGTGGCGGGACCGGGGGCGCGCGGACGACGACCCGCTCGCGTGGTTGTGGACGTGCACGATCCTGACCCTGGACGCCGATCCCGAGCTGTCCCGGATCCACCACCGGATGCCGCTGGTGCTGACCCGGGACAAGTGGGACGAGTGGCTGGACCCGGCGTGGACCGAGCCCGAGGAGGTCCGCGGCCTGTTGGTGCCGCCGCCCACCGGGTTCATGACCGCCCGCCCGGTCTCGACGGACGTGAACAACGTGCGCAACAACGCGCCCCACCTGCTCGACGCGATTCCCGAGGACGAGGTCACCGTTGACGCGACGCTCTTCTGATCCGACCGGGCCCGTCCGCGTGGAGAACGTCGGCGTCGAGGCGGACGCCGTCGCGCCCGAGGCGACCCGGGGGCCCGCGGCGCCCGAGGTGTTCGAGGTGGACACGCCGGTCGGCGCCGCGCGGGTGAGCGTGCACCGCGCGACGGGCGGCCCGGCCCGGGCGTGGTTCGTGGCGAGCCACGGCGCCGGCGGCGGGATCGAGGCGCGCGACCTGGTCGCGCTCGCGGCGGCGCTGCCCGCGCGCGGCATGCACGTGGCCCTGGTGGAACAGCCGTGGCGGGTCGCCGGCCGCCGACTGGCTCCCGCGCCCAAGACCCTGGACGCGGGCTGGCGACCGGTGCTGACCGAGATCTCCCGGCGCAACCGGGTCGAGGGGCTGCCGGTGTTCGGGGCCGGCCGCAGTGCCGGTGCGCGGGTCGCGTGCCGGATGGCGGGCGAGACCGGTGTGGCGGGTGTGGTCGCGCTGGCCTTCCCGCTGCATCCACCCGGTCGGCCGGAGCGTTCGCGCTTGGCTGAACTGCTCGGCGCCGGCGTGCCGACCCTCGTCGTCCAGGGCGAACGCGACTCGTTCGGGGGCCCGACGGAGTTCCCAAAGGAGGGTCCGAGCGTGCTCGCGGTGCCCTTCGCGGACCACGGATTTGCCGTGCCCAAGCGTGCCGAGATCACCCAGGAAGCGGCATTGGCCCTGATCACAGCGGGTGTCGGCGATTGGCTGGTGGCCGCGAGCGGGCGGGAATGATCCGTGTCGGCGACGTGTTCCCCCAACTGTCAAGCGTCGACGAGTGGAGGTCGCTCCCATGCTCAAGGCCGCAGGTTCGGTTGTCCGAAACGAGGCACCGTTTCTCGCCTGGCCCGAGTGGGGTGCGGGCACCGATCAGCCTCGGGCGATATCGTCGACTCCTGGCTTGAAGGAGGTGGGTCTCGTACCGGAGACCTTGGAGCAGCAAGACGCGCGGTTCGAGCGGGACGCCCTGCCGTTCCTCGATCAGTTGTATTCGGCGGCCCTGCGGATGACCCGCAACCCGGCGGATGCCGAGGACCTGGTCCAGGAGACGTTCGCCAAGGCGTACGCGTCGTTCCACCAGTTCAAAGAGGGCACCAACCTCAAGGCCTGGCTGTACCGCATCCTGACCAACACCTTCATCAACTCCTACCGCAAGAAGCAGCGGCAGCCGCTGGAATCGCATGCGGAGGAGATCGAGGACTGGCAGCTGCACCGCGCCGAGTCGCACATGTCCACCGGACTGCGCTCGGCCGAGGCGCAGGCGCTCGACCACCTGCCGGACTCCGACGTGAAGACGGCCCTGCAGGCCATTCCGGAGGAGTTCCGGATCGCGGTGTACCTCGCCGATGTCGAGGGCTTCGCGTACAAGGAGATCGCGGACATCATGGGTACTCCCATCGGGACCGTGATGTCGCGCCTGCACCGCGGGCGGCGCCAGCTTCGCGATCTGCTGGCCGACTACGCACGTGAGCGCGGCCTCGTCCCCGCAGGCACCGACCGGAAAGGCTCGGACTCATGAGCTGCGGTGACCACCACGAGGTGGATTGCTCCGAGATCCTCGGGCACCTGTACGAGTACATCGACAACGAGTTGGCGGACGCGGACTGCACCAGCATCCGCACCCATCTCGACGAGTGCTCGCCGTGTCTGGACAAGTACGGGCTCGAGCAGCAGGTGAAGGAGCTGGTGCACCGCTGCTGCGGGCGCGACGAGGTCCCCTCGGAGCTGCGCAACAAGGTGCTGGAGCGGATCAAGCTGGTGCGGGTCGAGGTGGACGCGCAGCGGGTCTCCGTCGAGGAGACCGTGGTCGAGATAGAGCGACCGGGTCGGTCCTGACCCGGCCGACGCGCCGGCGCCGTCGGGTCCTCGACCCGATCGAGTGGCCGACCCGCGCGGGTGGCTGACCCGAACGAGCTAAAACAGGGCGCATGGCCGGGATAAACCGGGCATGCGCCCTTCGGCCGTTGGTGGGGCGCCCTATTCTCGGTGGTCCGAGCGACCAGCCGAGGAGTCGCATGCGCACGCTGCCGCCGAGCGCCCGGATCCACGTCGGGATCGTGGTGGGCGGGTCCGTGCCCGCGCTGATCCTGCTGCCGTGGTCGGGCGTGGACATCGATCGACTGGGCGCTTTGGCGGTGTTGTTCATCGCCTTCGGGGCGGTGGCCCGAGCCCGACTCACCGGCCTGAGCGGCGCCCCCGACGGGGCGCTTTTTCCGTTGGTGTGCGCGGCCGTGCCGCTGTTGCCCGGCGGCGCGGCGGCGGCGATCGTGGTGCCCGGCGTACTGATCGCGCGGGCCCGTGCCGCCGACCCGGTCACTCCCGTGGTCAACGCCGCGCATCTGGTGTTGTCCGTCGCGGTCGCCTCCCGGGTGTACGAACTCCTGGACGGGTCGCGATATCCGACCGCTTCCGAGTTACCCGCCAAGCTGGTGCCGACGGCCGTGGCGGGAGTGGCGCTGTACGTGGTGAGCGGGCTGCTGGACGCCGGGTTGTGCACCGCGACCCAGGGCGCCGCCCGACTCCCGGTGTTGCGCGAGGTGTTCGTGCGCTCGACCGGCTGGCGGCTGGGCTCGGTGCCGATCGCGCTGATGATGGCCGTGTTGTGGCAGCAGCGGCTGGGCGTGTTCGCGGCCGTGCTCGTACTGCTCCCGCTGTACGTGGCCTTCTGGGCCTACGCCCAGCAGGCGCGCGAGCGGGCGGCGCACGAGGCGACCGTGCGCACCCTGGTGCGCGCGGTGGAGATCAAGGACGGCTACACCCGGGGCCACAGCGAACGGGTGGCCCGGGCCTCGGTGTTGATCGCCCGACGGCTGGGCATGCGGGAGGACCGCGTGGTCCGGCTGCGCTACGCGGGGATCCTGCACGACGTCGGCAAGCTGAGCGTGCCCACCCGGGTGTTGACCAAGCCGGGGCGGCTGGACGCGGACGAACTGCGCGAGATGCAGCGACACCCGGTCAGCGGCGCCGAGATGGTGGCCGACCTGACCTTCCTCGGCGAGGCGCACGGCGGCATCCTGCACCACCACGAACGCATGGACGGGCGCGGTTATCCGGCGGGCCTGGTCGGCGCCGAGATCCCCGAGTTCGCCCGGGTGATCGCGGTCGCGGACGCGTTCGACTCGATGACCTCGACCCGCTCCTACCGACCCGCGCGCGGCGCGGACGCGGCGATGGCCGAACTGCGGCGGTGCAGCGGCAGCCAGTTCGACCCCAGGATGGTCGAGGCACTCGCCCAGGCATTGGACCGGCACGGCTGGCCGGAGGGCGAGCCGGCCGAGGGCGGCGAGCCGGCCCGGACGCCGAAGCCGACGGGCGGGCTGCGCGACCGGGTGCCCGGGCCGCGCGGGGAATCGCCCGCCGACACCCACTCGGTGGCCCGCGGACGGGTCGGTGGCGACTCGTGACGGCGACCGAGGTCCGGCCCGAACGGGGCGGTACGACCGGGCGACTGCGCGCGCACACCGGTACCGCGGTGCTCGTGCTCGGTGCGCTCGCCGCCGTCGCCGCGCTGGCCGCCACCGCGGCCCGAGGCGTCGTGCAGCCGTCCTACGCCCTGGTGTTCGGCACGGTGATCGCCGTCGGCGAGATGGCCCGGGTGAGCCTGCCGGACGGTCGGGAGACCGCTCCGCTGGGCGCGGCCGGCGCGCTCGCGTACGCGCTGCTCCCGGACGTGCACGGCACCGTGTCGCGGCACGGTGTGCTCCAGGTGGTCGCGGTGGTCGGGGTCGCGCTGCTCGCCGGGACGTTGCCGCACGTCGCGCGCGGTCGGGCGCCGGCGCCGGGGTACGTCGCGCGCCGGTTGCTGGCGGCGGGCTTCGCGGCGACGCTGTTTCGGCCGCTGTACGCGACCGGCGGGCTCGATCCGGTGATGGCGCGCGGGTGGGCCTATGGCACGTTCCTGGTCCTGGTGGTGCTGTTGACGTCGCTGTGCGACGCGGTGGCGGCCGCGATAGTGCGGGTGGGCGGCCCGTTCTGCCCCGTGCTGCTGGCCGAACTGCGGGCGCTGTGCGCGGGGTTGAGCCCCACCGAGCGGATCGGGCCGGATGGCGAGGGCACCGGGAACAGGGCCTGCGGGCTGACCGGGATCGGCACCGCCGTGGGCGCGACCGGGATGCTGATCGCGCTGTCCACCAGCGCGTTGGGGCTGTGGGCGGTGCCGGTGTTCTGCGTCCCGTCACTGCTGGTGCTGCTGTCCTTCCGCCGCTACACGGCGATCCGGATGGTGCATCGGCAGACCGTCGACGCGCTGTCCCGGCTGCCGGAGGCGGCCGGGTGCGGGTCGCCGGGGCACGCGGCCCGGGTGGGCGAACTCGCGCACGCGGTCGGGGTGGACCTCGGGCTCGGCGAGGTGGAGCTGCGCGAGCTGGCGTACGCGGCGAAGATGCACGACATCGGGCAACTCGCGCTCGTCGACCCGGTGCCCGGCGGCACCACGCTGGATCTGCCCGAGGCCGAACAGCGCCGGATCGCCCGACTGGGCGCGGACGTGATCCGGGAGAGCGGCGTGCTGGACCGGGTCGCCACCATCGTGGCCGCGCAGGCCGACCCCTACCACGACGACGCGGCCGGGCCGCCGCCACCGCTGGCCAGCCGGATCATCAAGGTCGTCAACGCCTACGACGACCTGATCGCGCCGACCGACGACCCGCGGGCGCGGCGCGAGGTGTTCGCGCGGCTGCGCGCCGACGCGGCCGGGGCGTACGACCCGCGGGTGGTCGAGGCGCTGGCGCAGGTGCTGGAGCGGGCCGACTGAGCGGGAGGCCGGCTGCCGATGCGGGCCGGCCTTGTCGTCGATGACGCCCGCCGCAGGCGGCTTCCCGTGGTTGGATTTCGGGCGGGGCGCGATCGCGCCCCGCCCGACACGCGCTTCACAACGGCCCGACCCGGGCCCGAAGGAGGAACGACGATGGCCGAGCAGGTCCTGGCGGAGATGGTGGCCAACGTGGCCAAGGTCGTCGCCCACGAGGGGGACACGGTCGAGGCCGGCAGCACCCTGGTCATTCTGGAGTCGATGAAGATGGAGATCCCGGTCCTCAACGAGTTCCCGGGCACCATCGCCCGCATCACCGTGGCCGAGGGCGACGTGATCCAGGAGGGTGACCCGATCGCGGTGATCGAGTAGCCGCCCCCGCCGAGGTGTCCTGCGGGGGGCGCCCCGGCCGGGTCGGGCCGACCGCTCGCGCCCGGGTCGAGCGCGCCGGGTCGAGCCGCGCGCACCGGGCCCCTCGTGCCGGTCAGGCCGACGTGAGCACTCCGTGCTCGACGCACTTGGCGGTCCAGCCGCGCGGGGTCACCTGTACGGTCATCCGCCGCCGGCACTGTCCGCAGTAGCGCGGCGGTTCGAGTTCGCGGCGCCGCACACAGTCGTCGTGCGCGGCGCCGGCAAGCTGTTCGCCGCAGTGGTCGCAGAAGGCTGCAATGGTGGTCACGGCCGTAGATTACGGCCTGCGCCCCCAACGCCGGACCGGCCCTCCCGGCGGCCGCGGCACGCGTGCCGGGTCAGGTCCGCGGGGTCTCGCGCAGGTCCTTGAGGTAGCAGATCAGTTCCACCTCGGGCACCGGCCACCAGTCGCGCTCGGGCGCCCGGTGGAAGCCCATCCGCGCGTAGAGGCGGTGTGCGGCGCGCATGTCCCACACGGTGGAGATCGCGACGGCGGTGAAGTGGTGCTTGCGGGCCCGCTCCAGGCAGGCCTCGACCAGCGCCTCGCCGATGCCACGCCCCCGCGCGTCCGGGTCGACCGCGAGCATCCGGAACTCGCCCTCGCCCTCCCGGGAGACCTCCGCGTACGCGCTGCCGGGCAGCACGAACGCGACGGTGCCCAGGATCTTGCCGTCGGCCTCGTCCACGGCCACGAGCAGCTCGGAGTTCTCCGCGCGGTGCGCGGCCTTGCGCAGATCCTCGACGTAGTCCCGGTCGGCGGCGAGCAGACCCGCGTAGCCCGCGACGGTCACTTCCCCCACCGCCTCGTACTCCTCCGGACGGGCCTGGCGAATGTGGACGCCGGCGGGAGCGGGGTGCCGATCGTGGGGTCGGGCCGCGGCGGCGGAGACAGGAGGATTCATAGCCGTCCAGTTTACGCTGCGGATCACACCCCGATGGTCGCACGCGGGTAGATCGCCTCCGGATCGGTGAGCACGTTCAGCAGGTACGGCACGCCGGAGGCGAACGCGCGGCGCAGCGCGGGGGCGATCCGCTCGGGCCGGGTGATCGTCTCGCCCGCGCCGCCCAACGCCCGCACCACGTCGTCGTAGCGGGTCGCCGGGGCCAGGTCGGCGGCCACGTCGTGGCCGTACAACATCCGCATCGGATGCTTCTCCAGCGCCCAGCAGCCGTTGTTGCCCACGATCAGCACCACCGGGAGGCGGTGCCGGACCAGGGTGTCCACGTCCATCAGCGAGAAGCCCGCAGCGCCGTCCCCCAGCAGCAGCACCACCTGGGCCGAGGGCCGGGCCAGCCGGGCGCCCAGGGCGTAGCCCAGGCCGGTGCCCAGGCAGCCGTACGGGCCGGCGTCGAGCCAGCCGCCCGGGCGCGCGGGCTCGATGTACTTGCCCGCGAAGGACACGAAGTCGCCGCCGTCGCCGATCACCACCGCGTCCTCGTCGAGGACGCGGAGCAGTTCGCCGTGCACGCGGGCCGGGTGGATCGGCCGGCCGGCGCTGCCCAGGAGCGGGGCGTCGGACTGGGCGGCGGTGTGCGCCGCGGCGCGCACGTGTGTGGACCAGGTCCGGTACATGCCGACCCGGCCGACCCGTGCCCATGCGACGGTGAGCGCGTCGAACAGGGCGCTGAGGTCGGCGGCGGCGGTGATCGCGCAGTGCGCGTGCGGGCCGGTCCCCGGCGCGGAGTCGGTCAGGTGCACGACGCGGGCGGGCGGGCCGCCGGCCCGGCCGCCGAAGCTGCCGTAGCCGAGGCGGAAGTCCAGCGGCGCGCCCGCCACCAGGACCAGGTCGGCGCCGCCGAGCGCGGCCGCCCGGGCCCGGCCGGCGAGCAGCGGGTGGCCGGTGGGCAGTACACCGCGGCCCATGCCGTTGGCCACCACCGGCAGGCCGATCGTCTCGGCGGCGCGGCGCGCGGCCTGCTCGGCGCCGCCGATCCACACGTCCTGGCCGAGCACCAGGACCGGTCGCAGCGCGCGGGCGAGCAGGTCGGCGATCTCGGCGACCACGTCCGGGTCGGGAGGCACCGGCGCGGGCGGCTCGACGGGTGGCAGCGCCACCTCGGCCCGGTCGTAGAGCACGTCCATCGGCACGTCCAGGAAGACCGGACCCCGGTGCGGGCTGTTCGCCAGGGTGAGCGCGGCGTTCACCTCGGCGGCGATCCGGTCGGTGTCGTGCACGGTGGCCGCGCGCTTGGTGACCGGCGCGAGCAATGGCGGGTGGTCCAGTTCCTGGAGCGCCCCCGAGCCCCAGCGGAACGCGGGCGCCCGGCCGCCCAGCACCAGCATCGGCGAGCCGTTGAACCAGGCGGTGGCCACCGCGCTGATCCCGTTGGTGACGCCGGGCCCCGCGGTCAGGACCGCCAGTCCCGGTCGGCGGGTGAGCTTGGCGGTCGCCTCGGCGGCGAACACGGCGGTCTGCTCGTGCCGTACGTCCACCACCCGTAGCGGCGGCTCGGCGTCGACCGCGGCGTCGTAGAGCGGGAAGACGTGGCCTCCCGACAGCGTGAACATCGTGTCGATCCCGTGCGCCCGGGCGGCGGCGACGGCCAGCGTGCCACCGTGTCCCTCGACCCGCCCGTCGCCGGTTTCGCGTTCTTGGTCCCCTCGTCGTGCGCGCATGTCCGGCCTCCGTCGCCGTAGACGCCGCCACCGTCGTGCCGGAGGGAAACCTATCCGCGTGCGCTACCGGGCAGTAGGGGGCGACCGCCGACGGCCCCGGGTCGGGGGCCGTCGGCGGCTCGGGCAGGGGCGCCCTACAGGGTCTGGTTGAGCGCCTTGACCGGCATGCTCAGTTCCTCGAGCAGTTGCAGGTCGGCGTCCGCGGCGCGGCCCAGGGTGGTGAGGTAGTTGCCGACGATCACCGCGTTGATCCCGCCGAGCAGGCCCTCACGCGTGCCCAGGTCGCCGAGCGCGATCTCCCGGCCGCCCGCGTAGCGCAGGATGGTCCGGGGGAGGGCGAGCCGGAAGGCGCCGATGATCTTGAGCGCCTCGCGCGGCTCCAGCACCTCCTGGTCGGCGAACGGGGTGCCCGGGCGCGGGTTGAGGAAGTTCAGCGGTACCTCGTCCGGCTCCAGCTCGGCGAGCTGACCGGCGAACTCGGCGCGCTGCTCGGCGGACTCGCCCATGCCGACGATGCCGCCGCAGCACACCTCCATGCCCGCCGCGCGCACCATCCGCAGGGTGTCCCAGCGCTCCTCCCACGTGTGGGTGGTGACCACGTTGGTGAAGTACGACTTGGCCGTCTCCAGGTTGTGGTTGTAGCGGTGGATGCCCATGTCCGCGAGTTCGTCGACCTGCTCCTGGGTGAGCATGCCCAGCGACGCGGCGATGTTGATGTCGACGGCCTCGCGGATGGCCGCGACGCCCTCGCGCATCTGCTTCATCAGCCGCTCGTCCGGGCCGCGTACGGCGGCCACGATGCAGAACTCGGTGGCGCCGGTCGCGGCGGTCTCCCGGGCGGCCTGCACCAGCGAGGGGATGTCCAGCCACGCGGCCCGTACGGGGGACGGGAACAGGCCCGACTGCGAGCAGAAGTGGCAGTCCTCGGGGCAGCCGCCGGTCTTGACCGACACGATGCCCTCGACCTCGACCTCGGGGCCGCAGTGCCGGACCCGGACCTCGTGCGCGAGCTGGAGCAGCTCTTCCAGGCGGTCGTCCGGGAGGTTCAGCACGGCGAGCACCTGATCGGCGTCCAAGCCGCGCCCCTCGTCGAGGACTTGGTGCCGGGCCACCGCCAGGATGTCGTCGTTCACGGTCTGCGTACGGTCACTGTCGAGGGTTTCCGTCATGTCGCTCACCTCGCGGTCGGATCCTGTATGGCGCGGAACGCGGCCGGATCGAAGGTACCGCCCAGGGCGGGGGACAAACTCGCGCGGGCGGTGAGCAGGAAGTCGGCGGGGTGCAGCGAGCCCGCGCCGGCGGGCAGGACACCGGCCAGCGGGCGGGCGGCCAGGGTCTCCAGATCCCGGACGTTGCAGCGCATCGCCAGGTCGGGTTCGGCGGGCCAGGAGCCGATCACCACGCCGACCAGGTCCACGCCCCGGTGCGCCATCGACTCCAGGGTGAGCGCGGTGTGGTTGAGCGTGCCCAGGTCGGGCCTGGCCACCACGAGCGCGCCCGCTTTGAGCTCGTGCGCGAGGTCGGCGATCGTGGTGCCGTCGTCGTCGAAGCGCACGAGCAGGCCGCCCGCGCCCTCGATGACGACCAGGTCGGTCTCCTTGGCGAGCCTGCGCACCCGGTCGGCGACGCCGTACAGATCCACCGGCGGCAGGCCGGAGACCCGGGACGCGGCGGCGGGGGAGAGCGGGTCCGGGTAGCGGGAGTACTCGTGCAGGTCGGTCACCCCGGCCAGGCGCCGCACGTCCGCGAGGTCCCCCGGCTCGTCCGGTGCCACGCCCGTCTGCGAGGCCTTGACCACCGCCACCGTGCCACCGCGCACGGCCGCGATCGCGGCGACGGCCGCCGTGACGATCGTCTTGCCCACCCCGGTGTCGGTACCGGTCACCACGAGAACGCTCATGGCGGTTCAGCCTAGAGGGACCTTGGGCCTGCGGTTCGTGGACCTGTGGCCCCGGTGGGCGACCCGGGGGCGGGTGCATGATCGAGGTGGTGGGTGTGCGGCTCGGCGGAGCCGCCTCACTCGCCGATTCGGCGGCCCGCTGCACGGGGCTGTGGGAGCGAACGGCATTGCTCCGGCGATCGGCCGGGCGACCCGGGCAGACCCGGATCACCCGGCCGATGGCGTGCGGCGGGGCCGATCGCCGCCGGGTTCACTCCTGGGGGCGGCGCAGGCGGGCGACGAACTTGTACCGATCCCCCCGGTACACGGACCGGACCCACTCGACCGGTTCACCCTCGGTGTCGAAGCTGTGTCGGGACAGCAGCAACAGCGGCAGGCCCACGTCGGTGCCCAGCAGGCCCGCCTCGCGCGGGGTGGCCATCGCGGTCTCGATCGTCTCCTCGGCCTCGGCCAGGTGTACGTCGAAGCCGGCCGACAGGGCCCGGTAGAGCGAGTTGTGCTTGGCCAGGTGCTTGCGCAGGCCCGGGAATCGTTTGGTGGACAGATGTGTGGTCTCGATCGCCATCGGCTCGGAGTTGGCCAGCCGCAGGCGCTCTATCCGCAGCACCCGGTTGCCGGGCCGGATCGCGAGCCGTTCCGCGAGGTGGTCGTCGCAGGTGATGTAGCCGATCTCGATCAGTCGCGAGGTCGGCTCCAGGCCCTGTGCCTGCATGTCCTCGGTGTACGAGGTGAGCTGGAGACTCTGCGCGACCTTGGGCTTGGCGACGAAGGTGCCCCGGCCCTGGGCGCGCTCGAGCCGGCCCTCGATGACCAGTTCCTGGAGCGCCTGGCGCACGGTGGTGCGCGAGATGTCGAACTGCGCCGCGAGGGTTCGCTCGGGCGGCACGGGCGTACCCGGTGGCTGGGTGTTGGTCAGCTCCTGAAGATGGCGCTTGAGGCGGTAGTACTTGGGCACGCGCGCGCTCGACTCGAGGCCGGCGTCGCCTCCTGCCATCGCACTGTCCGCCGCGGTCGTGGTCGCGTGTTCCGCCGTCACCGGTGCCCTCCTGACACGTTCGGTCCCCATCGTGGCACGACCACCGATCCCCCCAGGACCAGGAGTGCGGATGTCGGTCCGATAACAGCGCGGGTTCGCCGTCTACGGAACCTTGACACCCCAATTGGTCTATGCCAACCTCCGAAATGGTCTAAACCATTGATGGTCACCGCGCAACCCTCGTCCCTGGTGCGTCAGTGTTTTCCCATTCGAGTCCCCTCCCCAGTGGGGGACTCGGTCGGTCCGCGCACCTCACGGATCCGACGGGGGACATCGGCAACTCCAAACCGAACTGCGGTGCCCGACATCCTGAGGAGGATGTAGTGAAGCGTCGTCTTCTCGTCGCGGCCGGTGTCGCGGCGGCGCTGACCGGTGTTGCCGCCTGTGGATCCGACAGCAGCGATGACAACAAGGACAACAAGCCGGCGGCGGCGTCCAACGCGCCGGCCGCGGGCAACGGCAAGACCGTCCGCGTCTGGCTGATGAAGGGCTCCGCGCCCGACGACTACATCGCCGCGCTCAAGGCGAAGTTCGAGGCGGACCACCCCGGCGCCAAGCTGGACGTGCAGATCCAGCAGTGGAACGGCATCGGCCAGAAGGTCACCGGTGCGCTGGCCAGCAACGACGCGCCCGACGTGATCGAGGCCGGCAACACCCAGATCGCCCAGTACGGCGCCTCGGGCGGCCTCAAGGACCTCAGCTCCAAGGTCACCGAGCTCGCCGGCAAGGACTGGCTGACCGGCCTGTCCGACCCGGGCAAGGTCGACGGCAAGACGTACGGCATCCCGTTCTACGCCGCCAACCGTGTCGTGATCTACAACAAGGAGCTCTTCGCCAAGGCCGGCGTCCAGCCGCCGAAGACGCGCGCCGAGTGGATCGAGAACACCAAGAAGCTCAACACCGGCGACCAGCAGGGCATCTACCTGCCCGGTCAGAACTGGTACTTCTACGCGGGCCTGCTCAAGGACGAGGGCGCCGACATCGCCACCAAGTCCGGCAGCGCCTGGAAGGCCAACCTGGACGCCGCCCCGGCCGTGGCCGCCGCGAACTTCTACAAGGAGCTCCAGGCCCTCGGCAAGGGCCCCAAGGACAGCGACGAGAAGACGCAGCCCGAGGTCCTCGCGGCGGACGGCGGCAAGATCGCCCAGTTCGTCGCGGTGCCGGCCGAGGCGGAGACCATCGCCAAGGCCAACCCGGCCCTGAAGGACAAGTTCGGCTTCTTCCCGATCCCGGGCAAGGACGCGAGCAAGGCCGGCGCGGTGCTCACCGGCGGTTCCGACCTGATGGTCCCGGAGGCGTCGAAGAACCAGGACCTGGCCTACGACTTCATCAAGCTGATCAACAGCGACGAGTGGCAGACCAAGCTCGCGCAGGCCACCAAGCAGCTCCCGAACAAGACCACGCTCGCCAGCGCCGTCACGGCCGACCCGGGTGGCGCCGCGATGATGGAGGGCGCGAAGAACGGCTTCGCCACCCCCAACTCGCCGAACTGGGCCTCCGTCGAGGAGAACAACCCGATCAAGGCGTACCTCACCAAGGCGCTGACCGGTGGCGACCCGGCCGCGGCCGGCAAGGAAGCCAACGCGTCGATCGAGAAGACGCTGAACACCAAGAACTGACCCGGCGCGTGCACCCGAACCGCTGAGCGCCTCGGGTGAAGCGCAACCGGGCCGAACGACCGGCTCCCGTCGCGGGGTACACCCTCGCGGCGGGACCGGCTCGGCCCACTCGGCGCGGCCCGCCGGCGGTTCCCCGCCGCCGGCTCCGCGCTCTCGCCACGTCCCGCCATCGGGCCGGACGGGCCGCAGACCCCCGACACCGAACAACGGGAAGGCAGCTGTGTCAGCCTCCAAGGCAGATGCGGTGGTCGCGACACCTACGCAGCCCCCGCGCAAAGCGGCACCGACCGGTGCCAGACGCGCAACGAAGCCCCCGCGCAAGCCGTCGGGGATCGCCAAGCTGGTCACCCCCTACCTGCTTGTCGCGCCCGCGATCCTCGGGATCGCCTTCCTGCTGTTCTATCCGGTGGTCCGGAACGTCATGCTGTCGTTCCAGCACTACCGCTTCAAGCAGCTCATCTCGCGGTCGGCCGAGTACGTCGGCTGGGAGAACTACGACGCCGTCTTCAAGGACAGCGAGTTCTGGGAAGTCACCCGGCGCTCGTTCTACTTCACCGCGGTCAACGTCGTGGCGATCATGGTGATCTCGACGCTGTGCGCGCTGATGCTGATGAAGCTCGGCAAGTTCATGCGCATCCTCGTGCTGATCGGCCTGGTCGCCGCGTGGGCGACCCCGGTGATCGCGGCCACCACGATCTTCAAGTGGCTCTTCCGCTCGGACAACGGCGTGGTCAACTGGGCGCTGGTCAAGCTCGGCTTCGACTACGAGAACTACACATGGTTCGCGCACGGCACCTCCACGCTGGTGGTGGTGACCCTGCTGATCGTGTGGCAGTCGATCCCGTTCGCGACGCTGACCATCTACGCCGGCCTGACCACCGTGTCCACCGACGTGTACGAGTCGGCGCGGCTCGACGGCGCGGGCCCGGTGCGGATCTTCAGCTCGATCACCTTCCCGATCCTGCGCCCGATCTTCGCGCTGGTGGCCTCGCTCGAAGTGATCTGGATCTTCAAGTGCTTCGCCCAGATCTGGGCGATCGCGGGCGAGAACGGACCGATCAACGACGTGCGCACGCTGCCCGTGTACGCGTATCAGCAGGGCATGTCGCTCAAGTTGTTCGACATGGCCGGGGCGATCTCGACGATCACCGTGCTGATCCTCGTGGTGATGCTCGTCTTCTACTTCCGTCAGATGTTCAAGCAGGAGCGGGAGGCCGACAAGTGAAGGCGCGCACCCTGAAGCGGATTCCGCTCAACGTCGCGGCGCTGTTGGTCTTCGCCGTGTCGATCTTCCCGGTCTACTGGATGGTCCTCACCGCGTTCAAGCCGGCCAAGGACGTGCAGTCGCCGACCCCGAAATTCTGGCCGAGCTCGATCTCGTTCAAGAACTTCGACACCGCGACAAACCAGCCGTTCTTCTGGGACTACTGGCGCAACAGCCTGATCGTGGCCGGCGTCGGCGTACTGCTGGCCCTGGTCGTCGCGTGCTTCGCCGCGTTCGCGGTGGCCCGCATGCAGTGGAAGGGCCGGGCGCCCTTCATCCTGATGGTGTTCATCGCGCAGATGGCGCCGTGGGAAGCGCTGATGATCCCGATGTACCTGATCGCGCGGGACAACGACCTGCTCGACTCGCTGCCGATGCTCACCGCGATCTACTTCGTGATGACACTGCCCTTCTCGATCGTGACCCTGCGCGGCTTCCTCGGCGGCATCCCGGTCGAGTTGGAGGAGGCCGCCCGGGTGGACGGCTGTTCGCGGTTCACCGCGTTCCGCAAGATCGTCTTCCCGCTGCTGGCCCCGGGCCTGCTGTCCACGTCGCTGTTCGGCTTCATCACCGCGTGGAACGAGTTCGCGTTCGCCAACGCGCTGCTGATCAACAACCCGAACCAGCGCACGCTGCCGACCTGGCTCAACTCGTTCAGCAACGGTCTGACCACCGACTGGGGCGCCATCATGGCCGCCTCCACCCTGTTCATGCTTCCGGTGCTTGCGATCTTCCTGGTGTTGCAGGGCAAGGTCACCGGCGGTCTCACCTCCGGCGCGGTAAAGGGCTGATCGACCATGTCCGAACGTCTCGAGCGCCTCGCGCTCGCCGTCCTGCAGCCCGGTTTCGACGGTCTGACCGCGCCCGAGTGGCTGCGCCGACACATCGCCGGCGGGCTGGGCTCGGTGGGTCTGTTCGGTCGCAACATCGCGACCACCGAGCAGGTCACCGCGCTGACCGAGGAACTGCGCCGGGAGAACCCCGACCTCATCGTCGCGATCGACGAGGAGGGCGGTGACGTCACCCGCATCCACGTGAACACGGGCAGCCACTGGCCGGGCAACCTGGCGCTGGGCGTGGTCGACGACATCGCGACCACCGAGGCGGTCGCACGCGGGCTCGGGCGCGAGCTGGCCGCGTGCGGCGTCAACCTCAACTGGGCGCCGTCCGCCGATGTGAACTCCAACCCGGACAACCCGATCATCGGTGTGCGCTCCTTCGGGTCCGACCCCGAACTGGTCGCGCGGCACACCGCCGCGTACGTGACCGGCCTGCAGGCGGCCGGTGTGGCCGCGTGCGTCAAGCACTTCCCCGGCCACGGCGACACCGCGATGGACTCGCACCACGGGATGCCGCTCGTGGACGTCTCGCGCGAAACGCTGGCCACGCGCGAGCTGGTCCCGTTCCACGCGAGCATCGCGGCGGGCAGCAAGGCGATCATGAGCGCGCACATCCTGCTGCCGGCCTACGACACCGAGTTCCCGGCGACGCTGTCGCACAAGATCATGACCGGCCTGCTGCGCGGGGAACTGGGCTACACCGGCCTGATCGTCACCGACGCGATCGAGATGGGCGCGATAGCCGACACCTACGGCATCGCCGACGGCACGGTGCGCGCGATCGCGGCCGGCGTCGACGCGGTGTGCGTGGGCGGCGGACTGTGCGACGAGGACACCGTGCTGCACCTGCGCGACGCGTTGGTGACCGCGGTCCGCGAGGGCCGGCTCGCCGAGGAACGCCTGGTGGACGCGGCCGGCCGGGTGCACGCGCTGGCCACGTGGGCCAAGGTCGGCGCGGCCGAACCGGTCGACTACGCACTCGGCCTGGACGCGGCCCGCCGCGCGATCCGGGTGACCGGCACGGTGGTCCCGATCACCACCCCCGCACACGTGGTCGAGCTCTCGCCCACCGCCAACATCGCGGTCGGCGAGCAGACCCCGTGGGGCATCGCCCCGGTCCTGACCGAGGCCCTGCCCGGCACCACGGTCACCCGCGCCCGCACCGCCGACCCGCAACTGGTCGAGGACGCGCTGCGCTCGGCGACCGACCGCCCCCTGGTCCTGGTGGTCCGCAATCTGGACCACCACGACTGGGCGACCGAAATCGTGGCGAGCCTGCTCGCCGCCCGGCCGGACGCCGTCGTGGTCGAGATGGGCATCCCCGGAGCTGCCACTCCGGGCGCCGCCCACCTCGCCACGCACGGCGCCGCCACGGTCTGCGGGATCGCGGCGACGGAGATCCTGACGGCGCGGCGGCTGGGCTGAGCGCGCCGACACACGCTCGGCACGCCGATCGGCCACGAAGCGTCCGGACGCTGTGAACCGGTCGGACACGCTGCCGGCGGACACTGGGAACGGTGGTCGGCCCAAAACCGTGGCTCCGGCCGCCAGCGTGACCGGCGCCGGGATTCCCTCGTGCCCGCCGGTAACACCAACCGATCACCCGGCCCTCGACCCGCCGCACCGAACGCCCGACCGGCGACAACCACCGACACCGAACAAATTCAGCAAGTGGAATCAACGGAAGGCCGCACCATGTCCGCCACCGACGACCGTGACGCCCTGGGACCCGACCGGGGCACCATCATGTCCGCCGAGATGGCGGAGCAGCCTGCCGTCCTGCGCCGGATCCTGACCGAGGGCGCGCCGGCGATCCGGGCCATCGCGGCCGAGATCGCCGCGCGAAACCCGCGCTTCGTGCTGCTGACGGCGCGCGGCACCAGCGACAACGCCGCGCTGTACGCGAAGTACCTGATCGAGGTGCTGCTGGGCAAGCCCGCAGGACTGACCTCGATGTCCACGACCACCGCGTACGGCGCGAAGCCGGACCTGTCCGACTGCCTGGTGATCACGGTTTCCCAGTCGGGCGGTTCGCCCGACCTGGTGGCCTCCACCGAGGCGGCCCGCAAGGCCGGCGCGATCACCCTCGCGGTGACCAACAACCCGGAATCGGCGCTGGCCGCCGTCTCCGAGTTCCACATCGACGTGCTGGCCGGCCCGGAGAAGGCGCTGCCGGCGACCAAGACGTACACGGCGGAACTGCTCGCGCTGTACCTGTTCGTCGAGGGGCTGCGCGCCGGCGACACCTCGCCTGCCGACCTGCTGCCCGCGCTGGCCCAGGACGTCCTGGACCGCCGGGACGAGGTGGCCGAACTCGCCCAGCGGTACCGCTTCGCGCAGCGCCTGGTGATCACCTCGCGCGGCTACGGCTACCCGACGGCGCGCGAGGCCGCGCTCAAGATCATGGAGACCAGCTACATCCCGGCCCAGCCGTTCTCCGGCGCCGACCTGCTGCACGGTCCGCTGGCCATGGTCGACAACGTCAGCCCGGTGATCGCGGTGGTCCCCGACGGCAAGGGCGGTGACGCCCTCCAGCCCGTCCTGGAACGCCTCCGCGGCCGCGGCGCGGACCTGATGGTGATTGGTACCGCCGACCAGGTCGCCCGCGCCTCGGCGGGCTTCGCCCTCCCCGAAGGCGTCGCCGAGGAGGTCCAGCCCATCCTGGAGATCATTCCGCTGCAACTCCTGGCCTACGAGGTCACCATGGCCCGCGGCCTCGACCCGGACGCGCCTCGCGCACTCGCGAAGGTCACGGAGACCCACTGACCTCGTGGCCGTGTGGCCCTGATGGGTCCATGCGGCTCGCGTCCGCTTGGCCGCGCTCGCGAGGCACTCGGTTCTGCTGCTGTGCCCACCCGTCCACCCGTTGCGTGTCCGTTCGAGGCTGCGGTTCCTTGGGGGTGGGCCCGGTCCGGCCCGGTGACCATGTCCTGATGGTTCCGGGGCCGGGCGCACGGTGCTGCGGTTGCGCCTCGGGTTGCTTTGGGTTGTGTACCCACCCGCTCCACCCGTTGCGTTTGCTGCAGAGGTTGGGGTTTCACGGGCAGCGACGTGACCTGCTCCGGCCCCGCGGCCTCCGGCGTGCCCGGCCGCGGGCGGGTGGGATTGGGGGTTCCGGAGTGGTTGCTCGCACCCGATGCGAGAAGCACGAGGTCGGGCGCAGGGCTTGGAGCGCCGAGGCGACTTGGCCCGTCCCTGTGACCCCGGGGTGGCTGCCTGGGTCGGGTGGGCTGGCCGCGGCGAGGAATCGGCTTCCCCTGGGCCCCCGAGCTTGGCTGCGGTCCGGCGCGTCAGCGCCCACGACGCGGTTGAGACCTCGTGATCGACGCGCGAAGCGCGGAGAGCGGCGGAGCCGCAGAACTTTGACTTCGTGCCCCGGAGCGAAGCGGAGGGACACGAAGTCACGAGCGAGGGGCCGCCTTTTTTCTCGGAGGAGCGAAGCGGGGGAGAGAAAAAAGGTGGTGCCTCGCGAGCCGGCGACGAAGTCGCCCAACAAGCAGCAACGCCGTGCCTGCGATTCCGGCCGTGCCCGTTGGCCGTGCCCGCGATTCCGGCCGTGCCCGTTGGCCGTGCCTGCGACTCCGGCCGTGCCCGTTCCCCACGCCCGCGACTCCCCCCATCCCCCGCTCCCCGCTCCCCGCTCCCCACTACCCCCTCCCCCTCACGCCCCAGGCCACGACCCCGTGGCCCGCTTCACCCCCAGAGCGCCCGCGCGTTCGACCGCGGTGCGGGTGACGGCGAAGATCGCGCCCTCGATCGCGGCGGTGAGCAGGATTTCGGTCCAACCCCGGTCGCGGTCCCACGCGTCGGCTGCGTCGTCGCGGCCGGTGAGGGTCGTCCAGGTGTGGTCGGCGAGCTTTCCGGCGAGCATGCCCGCGCCGATGCCGGCGAGCAGGCCGATCGGGCGATAGGGCAGTGCCTTGGCAGTCGTGTTCATGTCCTGCGGCTGCCCCGGGAGGGCGGGTCCACGCCGGCCGAGCCGCCGGCGTGGGGTGTGGCGGCGGCGGTCAGATGCCCGCTTCGTAGGCCACCACGCCGCCGACCCACGTCTTGAGCACCGTCCAGTCGTCGCTCCACCAGACCAGGTCGGCGGCGGCGCCCGGGGTGAGCCGGCCCAGGTCGGTGCGGCCGAGGGCGTCGGCGGGCACCCGGGTGGCGGAGGTGAGGACGCGGGCCGGGGGGTTGCCCAGGCCGACCAGGTTGCGCACGGCGACGTCGAGGGTGAGGGCGGAGCCGGCGATGGTGCCGTCCGGGTTGCGCGGAACGTCGCCCTCGACCAGGGTCACGTCGACGTCGCCGAGGCGGTAGCGGCCCGGTGGCATGCCGGCGGCGGCCATCGCGTCGGTGACCAGCGCGGTGCGCTCGCCGGCGACTCGCAGGACCAGTGAGCAGACCGGGCCCACCACGTGGTGCAGGTCGGCGATCAGGCCGGGGGTCAGGCGCGGGTCGCTCAGCGCCGCGCCGACCACGCCCGGTTCGCGGTGGCCCAGGCCGCGCTGCGCGTTGAACAGGTGGGTGACCATGGTCGCGCCCGCGTCCGCGGCGGCGGACATCTCGGCGGCGGTCGCGTCCGTGTGTCCGGCCGAGACTCGGATCCCCGTGGCGACGATGCGTCGAATGGCCTCGAGCGCACCGGGAAGTTCGGGCGCCAGGGTGATCAGTGTCAGCGCGTCCCGGACCACGTCGTCGAGCAGCAGGCGGTCGACCAGTTCGGCGGTGGGCTCGCGCAGGTATTGCGGTGGGTGCGTACCGGCCCGGACCGGGGACAGGAACGGCCCCTCCAGGTGCACGCCCAGGTCGCGGGCGATCGGCTCCTGGGCGAACTTGGCGCGCAGCTCCGCGGCCCGCACGAGGGCCGCGGTGAGCGTGTCCAGGTCGCCGGTGATGAAGGTCGGGCAGAACGCGGTGACCCCGGTCGAGGGGAGCTTCGCGGCGACCTCGCGCCACGCGGTCGCGTCGGCCGCCACGAAGTCGTGTCCGAACGCGCCGTTGAGCTGGAGGTCGATCAGGCCGGGGGTGAGCACGCCGTGTGGCAGTCGCAGGCCGTCGGGCCCGCCCGGGCCCTCGATGACGCCGGTGATCCGGCCCTGCTCCACACCCACCTCGGCCGGGCCGACAAGCGTCCCGTCCACAAGCACGCGAGGTGCCCCAATGCCGGCCACGCGTGCCCTTCCTTCCCTGCGGGACCGCTACGCGGCCGAACGTTCGGCGGCCTCCCGGTGCGGGCCGGGAGGCCGCCGCCCATTTTGGTTCAGACCAATCCTAGTTGTCTAGACCAATGTCGAGGGAAATGCCACGTATACCGGCTGATATCGGGCCATACATCGACGAACCGCAGGGCGCACAAGTGCAGGGCTCACCGGCGCGGGGCCCACAAGTGACGACCCGAGACCCCGACGCGGCGCAAAACCACGGCGCCCGGCCTCGCGGCGCGCTCACGCCGAAGACGCGGCACTCGAACCACGGCGCCCGGCCTCCCGGCGCGCTCACGCCGAAGTAGCCGCCTCCAGCGCCGTCACCGCCCGAGCGATGTCGGCCGCCGTCAGGTCCGCGCGGGCCGCGAGCCTCAGTCGGGAGATGCCGTCCGGCACCGACGGCGGGCGGAAGCAGCCGACCAGGACGCCGGCCTCCGCGCAGCGCGCGGCGGTGTCGAAGGCGAGTTGCGCGTCGCCGATCAGCACCGACGCCACCGCACCCTCGGGTTCGGTCACCCGCAGACCCGCCTGACGGGCGCCCGCCGACAGCGCGCGCGCGTTCGCCCGGACCGCGTCGGCCAGACGCGGCTGCGCACGCAGGATCCGCAACGCCTCCAGAGCCGCCGCCGCGCACGCCGGCGCCAACCCCGTGTCGAAGATGAACGGCCGCGCCGCGTCCACCAGATGCTCGATCACCCGGGCCGGCCCGAGCACCGCGCCGCCCTGCGAGCCCAGCGCCTTGGACAGGGTCGCGGTCAGCACCACGTCGTCGGCCCCCGCCAGCCCCGCCGCGTGCACCGCGCCCCGGCCGCCCGGACCGACCACACCCAGGCCGTGCGCCTCGTCCACGAGCAACACGGCGCCATATCGCCGTGTGACGGCCGCGAGCTCCGCGAGGGGGGCGATGTCCCCGTCGACCGAGAAAACCGCGTCCACGACCACCAGGGCGCGTTCCTCGGCCCGTTCCGCCAGCACCCGGGCCACCGCCTCGACGTCGCGGTGCCCGGTGATCGCCACCCGGGCCCGGGAGAGCCGGCACGCGTCGACGATCGACGCGTGGTTGATCGCGTCGGACACGACCAGGCCGCCCTTGCCGACCAGTGCGGCGATCACCCCGAGGTTGGCCAGGTAGCCGGAGGAGAACACCAGCGCCGCCTCGGCGCCCATGTGCTCGGCCAACGCGGTCTCCAACTCGGCGTGCAGCGTGGTGGACCCGGTCACCAGCCGCGACCCGGTCGAGCCGCCGCCCCAGGTGCGCACCGCGCGGACCGTCGCCTCCAGCACCCGGTCGTCACGGCACAGCCCCAGGTAGTCGTTTCCGGCCAGATCCAACCCGCCCGCCGTCGCCGCGCGCGGTCGCAGCCGGCGGCGCAGCCCCGCCTCGACCCGCTCCTTCTCCCGTACGTCGAGCCAGTCCAGCGGGTGACCGCCGCCGCCGATGGACTGCCGGGACGTGGGCGATTCGGTGGACATCGAGACCTCACAGGTGCGGCGGAGTGGGGCGCCCAGGATCGCAGGCCGGTCGGAAAGTACGCTGCCGGTGTGCCCTCGATGAACGATCTCGTCCGCCGCCACGCCGCGCTGCCCGCCGCCGACCTGGAGTGGCTGCACCTGTTGGTGTCCGAGTGGCAACTGCTCGCCGACCTGTCCTTCGCCGACCTGGTGTTGTGGGTGCCCACCGGGGACGGGCAGTACGTCGCGGTCGCGCAGATGCGGCCGAACACCGGGGCCACCTCGCACCAGGACGACCTGGTCGGCGACTTCGTGCCGCGCGGGCGGCGGCCGATGTTGGACGCGGCGCTGGACGAGGGCCGGATCGTGCGCGAGGGCGATCCGGAGTGGCGCGACGACGTACCGGTGCGGGTCGAGGCGATCCCGGTCTCCCGGGAGGGCCGGGTGATCGGCGTGATCGCGCGCAACACCAACCTGCTCACGGCGCGCACTCCCAGCCGGCTGGAATTGACCTACCTCCAGAGCGCCGCGGACCTCGCGCAGATGATCGCCGCAGGGACGTTTCCGCACGCGGGTGAGCTGCTCGACATGGACGCGTCGCCGCGCGTGGGCGACGGGCTGATCCGCCTCGACGCGGACGGCGTCGTGCAGTACGCCAGCCCGAACGCGCTCTCCGCCTACCACCGGCTCGGCCTGACCACCGACCTGGTCGGTTGCCACCTCGGCCGGATCACCGCCGAACTCGCGCCGCACGAGGGACCGGTGGACGAGGCGATCTCCGCGGTCGCCAGCGGGTGGGCCCCGCGCGAGACCGAGGTGGAGACGCCCGCGGCGGTGGTGCAACTGCGCGCGATCCCGCTCAAGCCGCGTGGCCAGCGGATCGGCGCGATCATGCTCCTGCGCGACGTGACCGAACTGCGCCGGCGCGAGCGCGAGCTGATCACCAAGGACGCGACCATCCGGGAGATCCACCACCGGGTGAAGAACAATCTCCAGACGGTGGCCGCGCTGTTGCGGCTGCAGGCCCGGCGGATGGACGCGCCACAGGCCCGGGCCGCGCTGGAGGAGGCGGTCCGCCGGGTCGGCTCGATCGCGATCGTGCACGAGACGTTGTCCCAGACGCTGGACGAGCGGGTGGACTTCGACGAGATCGCCGACCGGGTGTTGTCCATGGTCACCGAGGTGGCCGCGTCCTCGGTGCGGGTCCGCACCGCCCGGCACGGCAACTTCGGCGAACTGATCGCGGAGACCGCGACGCCGCTGGCGATGGTGCTGACCGAGCTGTTGCAGAACGCCCTGGAGCACGCCTTCGAGGATCCCGGCTTCACCGACCGGTCCGGCACGCTGGAGGTGCACGCCGAACGCCGCGCGGAACGCCTGCTGATCACCGTCACCGACGACGGGATCGGCCTGCCGGCCGACTTCGATCCGCAGGTCTCCGGCAACCTGGGCCTGCAGATCGTGCGCACCCTGGTCGGCAGCGAACTCGCGGGCCGTTTCGACATGGTGCCCAATCCGGCCGGCGGCACGATCGTCACGCTGGACCTACAGATCCGCCAACGCCGCTGAGCCTCCCGGAGCCGAGCCCGCCGACGCCGCCGACGCACCGACGCCGCGGTCACCCACCGACGGGATCGCGCCGCGCCGACGAACACCCGAACCCGGGAAAGCAGTTGCCCCGCCCTGGTCCGATCGGACCCTGGCGGGGCAACTGCGGGCAATGCTTTGGTGTTCCGGTGATTGAGTCTCCGGAGTGTTCAGCCTGTCGTACTGATCAGGCGGAGGCGCGTGCGCGGTTGCGGGCGGCGCGGCGCTTGAGAGCGCGACGCTCGTCCTCGCTCAGACCGCCCCACACACCCGCGTCCTGACCGGACTCGAGAGCCCAGCCCAGGCACTGCTCCATCACGGGGCAACGGCGGCAGACCGCCTTCGCCTCCTCGATCTGAAGCAGAGCGGGACCGGTGTTGCCGATCGGGAAGAACAGCTCCGGGTCTTCGTCACGGCAGGCAGCAACGTGGCGCCAGTCCATGCGGTCCAACTCCTCGTGGGTCAGCGGGGGCTTCCGGCCCCGCTGTGGCTTGTGAATGTGAACGCTTTCACGAACCCCCCGACAAGCAAGGGGCCGACGAAGTCGGTCCCCAGGTTTGGCAGTGGATTCGGGCGGTGAAGATGACCTTTCGGCCACGTCCCTGCCGCCTCGTAGAGCCTTACAAACCTCGGCCGCCGATACAACCCCCTTGGGCCAGGATTTTTTAAATCATCGGTGTCGACTAGGTCACACCACTACATCGAAGGGATGAACCCGGGATTGGCGTTCGAGTGAAAGGCCAAAAGGCCCTTCCACTCACACAATCACACGCAGTGCACGGGGAACCCCCCGGAAGGTCACACTCCGATGTTCTCCCAGATGGTCCCCATCGACCTGAAGGGAAACAGGTTCTTCAGTCCGAAGAGTGAACGCATCGCAGTCGTGCAGGGACACGACGTGACGCCCATGTGGAGCATTACCCGTGGAGCCCAGCATCTGGGCCAGATGGCGCAATGTGGGCAGTGTTGACATCCGGGTGAGCGCGAAGAGGTCCAATCCGGTGTCATATGACGCTTGTGGACACGGATTCAGCGGCCGGTCGCGCAAAAACGTCCACGGCACCGTGTTCTGCACTATCCCCAGGCAGATGCCCTCGATCGGGTCCCGGCCCGGCACCTCCAGCGTCAGCGGCCCGTGCTTGCGGGTGTCCCGCCCGCCGTAGAACCGGCGCAGCGCGGACCGTACGTACAGGCCGGGCGTCGCCCGCCGCCCGTCGGCCCGGCGCTCCTCGACCCGGCCGACCACCTCGGCGTCGAAACCCAGGCCCGCGCAGAACAGGAACCAGCGCTCGTCGGCCAGGCCCAGGCCGATCTCCCGGCTGCGGCCGGCACGCAACGCCTCCAGCAGGAAACCGGTCGCCTCGACCGGATCGTTGGGCATGCCGAGCGAACGCGCGAAGACGTTGGTGCTGCCGCCCGGGACCACCGCGACCGCGGGCAGCGAGGGGGCGGGTCCGGCCACGAGCAGGCCGTTGGCCACCTCGTTGACCGTGCCGTCGCCGCCCAGCGCGATCACCAGGTCCAGACCGTCGTCGGCCGCCTGCCGGGCCAGTTCCGCCGCGTGGCCCCGGTGCTCGGTGCTCACCACGTCGAGCTTGAGGTCGCCGGCGAGCGCGTGCGCCAGGACGTCCCTGGTTCGCTCACTGGTGGTCGTGGCCTTGGGGTTCACGACGAGAAGGGCGCGCATACCCCCAGCGTATCTACCGGTGGGTAGGGCTCCCATGGGCCGGACGGTCGCCCGCCCCGGTTACAGTCGTGTGGTGACCGAGAGCCCTTCCGCCCAGGACCAGTCGGACCCCGCCGGGGCCCTCCCCCTCACTTGGCGCATCTGCACCGCAGTGGTCGGCGTCGAGGCGTTCGCACTCCTCGGGTACTCCCTCTATCTGACCTTCCGGAGCGAGTTCGGCCATCCGACCAACGCGTCCGAGGGCGTCGCGATCGGCATCTACCTGCTGATCCTCGCCGCCGGGATAGTCGCCGCGTTTGTGGGCATGCTGCGCGGCCGACGCTGGAGCCGATCGCCGGCGATCACCGCCAACCTGATCGTGGTCGGCATGGGTTGGTATCTGATCAAGGCCGATCAACTGGTGATCGGCATCCTGACCATGATCGCGGGTGTGATCACCATCGGCGCACTCGCGACACCCGGCATGTACAACGCGCTCGAAGCACGCCACCAGGCCCGCCGAGCCTGAACACCCGCCGCCGGCCCCACGCCCCCCGGCGCGTCAGCGCCCCGACCCACCCCCACCCCAGTGATCGACGCGCGAAGCGCGGAGAGCGGCGGAGCCGCAAATGTGGACGGTGTGGCCCGGAGCGAAGCGGAGGGACACACCGTCCCGAGCGAGGCACCGCTTTTTCTTGGAGGAGCGAAGCGGGGGAAAGAAAAAGCGGCGCCTCGCGAGCCGGCGACGAAGTCGCCCAATAGAGCGACCCCTCGCGAGCCGGCGACGAAGTCGCCCAAACAAGCAAACTACTCCTCGACGAGCAGACGCTCGCGCAGCTGCGCGAGGGTGCGCGCGAGCAGCCGCGAGACGTGCATCTGCGAGATGCCGACCTCCTGCGCGATCTGGGACTGCGTCATGTTGCCGAAGAAGCGCAGCAGCAGGATCTTTTTCTCGCGCGGCGGCAACTGCTCCAGGAGCGGCTTGAGCGACTCGCGGTATTCGACACCTTCGAGCGCGTCGTCCTCGGCGCCCAACGTGTCGGCGACGGCCGGGGAATCGTCGTCGGTGTCCGGTACGTCCAGGGACAGTGTGCTGTAGGCGTTGGCCGACTCGAGGCCCTCGAGCACCTCCTCCTCGGAGATCCCGAGTTGCACGGCGAGCTCGGCGACCGTGGGGGACCGACCGTTGCGCTGGGAGAGCTCGGCGGTGGCCGAGGTCAGCGCGAGCCGCAGCTCCTGGAGCCGGCGCGGCACCCGGACCGCCCAGCCCTTGTCCCGGAAGTGCCGCTTGATCTCGCCGACGATGGTCGGGGTCGCGTACGTGGAGAACTCCACCCCGCGATCCGAATCGAATCGGTCCACCGACTTGATCAGGCCGATGGTGGCCACCTGGATCAGGTCGTCCAACGGCTCGCCGCGATTGCGGAACCGGCGGGCGAGGTGCTCCACCAGCGGTAGATGCATCTCCACCAGCCGATCGCGCACCGCGGCCCGCGCGGGCGGATCCGATTCGAGCACCGCGAGTTGCGCGAACAGCCCGCGCGCGATCTCCCGGTCGTGAGCGTGGCGTTCGGAACCGGCACGCCGCCGGTTCGGCACCGCCGGACCCGTGGGCCCGGCGGATCCGGCAGGTCGAGCCGGTCCGTCCGGCCCCGCCGCCTCGACGCCACCGTCCATCGTCATGCTCGCGTCGCTCACCATGCCCTCACCCTCCCCTCGGCCGCGCCCGGCGGCCTCGTCGGGTGAGGCCGCGCTCGGCTGCGGTTCGTTGGCCGCGCCTTCAACACCACTGCTCACGTCTGCTCCGGCCCGCCACCGCGCTTCTTGTGCAGGCTGATGCTGACCACCTTGTCCTGGTCCACGGTCGCGTCCACCTCGCCGGCGAGTGCCGACAGGACGGTCCAGGCGAACGTGTCGCGCGCGGGTGTTCTGCCGTCGGTGGTCGGCGCGGACACGGTGACGTGCAGCGCGTCGCCCACCAGGTTGAACACGCAGGAGAGGACTCCGCCGGCCACCGCCTGGTCGAGCAGCATCGCGCACGCCTCGTCGACCGCGATGCGCAGATCCTCGATCTCGTCCAGAGTGAAGTCGAGCCGGGCCGCGAGGCCCGCCGTCGCGGTGCGCAGGACGGAGAGATAGGCACCTTCGGCAGGCAGTCGGACCTCGACGAAGTCCCGCTGTCCGGTGCCGGCTTCGTCCGCCGTGTGTGCGGATCGCTGGGACACCCTCACCTCCAAGGTGCTGCTGTGGGTGGCCGCCGCCGCGGGCGGTCACCACCGATGTCGGGGGAACCCCAGCGACGCTACCGCGCCGGCCGAGAACTGTCGTCACCGATGCGGGAACGGGTACGGGAACGACCGAGGCTGCTGTGTACACGACGGTACGTCACGATATGTGATTTGACGAGTACGTAGTGTACCTGAGTTTGGTAATTTCGCACCGCGAGATCACGCCGTCCATGTACATGTGCCACAGTCCGCGACTCGCCAACCCGCCAATGTCAGGTATGTCGGTCGGGCTCGGGCTCGCGGGCCCGGCGTCTGGCCCGATACAGCGCGACGTTCGTGCGCGAGGTACAGCGGTCCGAGCAGTGCCGGCGGGAGCGGTTTGCGGACAGGTCCAGGAACACGTTCCGGCACGGAGGTGCCTGGCACACACCCAGGCGGTCGATGCCGTGCGCGGTGAGCTGTACCGCCAGACCCATGCCGGCTATCGCGGCGAAACCCTCGGCCGCGCCCACCGCGTCGCCCGCCAGGTGCAGGTGCCACGCGCTGGCGTCGTGGCCGGTCAGGCGTGGATGTACGGGGAACTCGGCGAGCAGGCCGTTGAGGGTGGCGACCGCGTCCGCCTCGCGTCCGGCGGCGGCGTCCACGAAGACCGCGCGCAGGCGGGTGCGGACCGAACGCAGCCGGGTCACGTCGGCGTCGGTCACCCGTGGCGGGATCCGCCGAACGGGTGCGATCAGCGCGAGCACGTCCTCGGGGGAGCGCAGCAGATCCTCGCCGCGCGCCGGTTGTTCGGTGTTGACCAGGCGGACCGCGTGCTCGGCGTAGGAGGAGAGATCCAACGACTGCCCTTCGGTCGCGGTCGCCGCCTTCGCTTCGGGCGCGTGCTTTCCGCGCGCTGTCGCGCCCGAGGTTCGCACGGGTCGACGGGGTCGGATGTGGCGGCGGTTACTGTCAGCCTACTGCGCGTGGCACTAGCGTCTTGGCCAGTTGCGAGAAGGGGTCTGACGCGCCATCACAAAAAGGTGGTAATCGGCTCATCGCCCCGGCGCTCCGCCATTCGGGGGGTATGCCAAAATCGGCGTCACGGGTGACCCCCGTAACCTCAGCCGGATCATGTGCGCTGCACGAAGCGCCGATGTCGCTGAGGCATGCAGCCTGCGATCGCGCTCCGAGAGCTGCACTTCTACTGACAATGTCTACAAAGGGGTCACTGTGGCAGCGGAGATCATCCCCACGGACAGCACGGCGACGGACGAACTCGATCCGGTCTTCGCCCTGCACCGGGGCGGGAAAATGGAAGTTCGCTCGACCGTCCCGGTGCGCAATCGGGACGATCTGTCCCTCGCCTATACGCCCGGTGTGGCACGTGTGTGCACGGCCATCGCCGAGAACCCGGAACTCGTCCACGACTACACGTGGGTCTCCAACACGGTCGCCGTGGTCACCGACGGCACCGCGGTGCTCGGCCTGGGCGACATCGGGCCCGCCGCGTCCCTGCCGGTGATGGAGGGCAAGGCGATCCTGTTCAAGGAGTTCGCCGGCATCGACGCCGTGCCGCTCGCGCTCTCCTGCACCGACGTGGACGAGCTGGTGGACACCATCGCCCGGCTCGCGCCGTCCTTCGGCGGCATCAACCTGGAGGACATCAGCGCGCCGCGCTGCTTCGAGGTGGAGCGCCGGCTCCAGGAGCGGCTGGACATCCCGGTCTTCCACGACGACCAGCACGGCACGGCGATCGTCGCGTTGGCCGCGCTGCGCAACGCGGCCACGGTGACCGGGCGCCGGCTCTCCGACCTGCGCGCGGTCATCTCCGGCGCGGGCGCGGCGGGCATCGCGATCGCCAAGATCCTGATCGAGGCGGGCATCGGCGACCTGTGCGTGGTGGACAGCCGGGGCATCGTGCACGAGGGTCGGGACGACCTCACGCAGATCAAGCGGATCATCGCCGAGCTGACCAACAAGGCCAAGCTCAAGGGCGGCATCGAGGAGGCCATGCGCGGCGCCGACGTCTTCCTCGGCGTGTCCGCGGGCAAGGTGCCCGAGGAGGTCGTGGCGACCATGGCGCCGCAGGCGATCATCTTCGCGATGGCCAACCCGAACCCGGAGATCGACCCGGACCTGGCGCACAAGTACGCGGCCGTGGTGGCCACCGGGCGCAGCGACTACCCGAACCAGATCAACAACGTGCTCGCCTTCCCGGGTGTGTTCGCCGGCGCCCTGTCGGTGCGTGCCAAGCGCATCACCGAGGGGATGAAGGTGGCCGCAGCCGAGGCGCTGGCCGCGGTCGTCGCCGACGAGCTCTCGCCCGACAAGGTGATCCCGTCGCCGTTCGACGAGCGGGTGGCACCGGCGGTGACCAAGGCCGTGGCCGAGGCCGCCCGTCAGGACGGCGTCGCGCGTATCTGAGCCGCGGTCCGTGGATCGGTGATCGTCCGACGGCTCCTCGCCGACCGTTCGACGACGCGATCGCATCCACGGCGACCCGTGGACGTGTGCGGTCCGCCCGACCGGGCGGACCGCACACGTCGTCAGTAGGGTGCCTCCCATGTTTGCCGTGAGTGCCGTGAGCATCGATGCCCAGGACCCCCTGTCCGGCCTCCGGCTCGGGGAGCACCCCGAGCCCGGCCACGACGGCGGGCTGCCGCCGGGGTGGACGACCGTGACCGTCAAGGCCGCCTCGCTCAACCACCACGACCTGTGGACCCTCAAGGGCGTGGGCATCACCGAGGACCGACTGCCGATGATCCTGGGCTGCGACGCGGCCGGGATCGACGAGGACGGCAACGAGGTCGTCGTGCACTCGGTGATCGGCGGCCCGGGCACCGACGAGCCCCGCTCCATCCTGACCGAGCGCTACCAGGGCACCTTCGCCGAGAAGGTCGCCGTACCGCGCTGGAACCTGCTGCCCAAGCCCGCCGAACTGTCCTTCGAGCAGGCCTGCTGTCTGCCCACCGCCTGGCTGACCGCGTATCGGATGTTGTTCACCAACTCGGGCGTGCGCCCGGGCGGCACGGTGCTGGTCCAGGGCGCCGGCGGCGGTGTGTCCACGGCCCTCGTGGTGCTCGGCAAGGCGGCCGGTTACCGGATGTGGGTGACCGGCCGGGACGAGGCGAAGAACGCCCGGGCGATCGAACTCGGCGCCGACGCGGCCTTCGCGTCCGGTGCCCGACTGCCCGAGCGGGTCGACGCGGTGATGGAGACCGTCGGCGCGGCGACCTGGTCGCACTCGGTCAAGAGCCTCAAGCCCGGCGGCACGATCGTGATCTCCGGCGCCACCTCGGGCGACCGGCCGGCGGCCGCGGAACTGACCCGGATCTTCTTCCAGGAACTGCGCGTGGTCGGCTCCACGATGGGCGACCGGGACGAGTTGGCGGGCCTGCTCCGGCTGTGCGCGCACGGCGGGGTGCGGCCGGTGATCGACACCGTGCTGCCGCTCACCGAGGCGCACGAGGGGTTCCGACGGTTGGCCCGGGGCGATCTGTTCGGCAAGATCGTCCTCACCCCTTGATCATCACGCCGGTCCGCACGTGCCCGGGTCGTCTCGGAAGGACCGCCGGATGCCGTTGTCCCGTCGCCGCGTACTAGCCCTCGGGGCCGGTACGGGGGTGGCCGCGGTGTCCGCCGGCCTGCTCGCCTCCTGCACGGGCCGGGAACTGCGTTCCGGGGGCACGCTCACGGTCGGCGTGTCCCGCCTGCCGGATGTGCTCAACCCCGTGTACGCGACGGCCGAGCCGGTGCGCTGGATCGCCGACCCCGTGGTCGAGGCGCTCTATACCTACCGGGACGACACCACGATCGGGCCGGTGCTCGCCGGGGCCGATCCGCAGATCGCGCCGGACGGGCTGAGCTGGACCATCCGGCTGCGGCCGGACGTGCGCTTCCACGGCGGGGACCCGTTCACCGCCGAACACGTGGTGGCCTGTCTGCGCCGGGTGGGCGATCCGGCGACGGCGGGCGACTGGGCGCCGTGGCTGGCGGGCCGGTTCGGCGCGATCGAGGCGCCGGACGCGCGGACCGTACGGATCGAGCTGCCGCGGCCGTTCGGCGCGCTGCGCGCCCTGCTGGCCTGCCTGCCGATCCCGCACCAGGCGACGCTGGGCGATCCGCGGGCGCTGGTCGGCACCGGGCCGTTCCGGTTGGCGGGTGCGGACGGGGCGGTGGTGGCGCTGCGGCGCGATCCGGACCACCGCGGCAAGGCGGTGCCGTTGGAGGGCATCGACTTCCGTGCCTCGACCGACGCGGTGGCCGACCTGAAGGAGCGTCGGCTCGCGGTGTACCCGCGTCCGACACCGGACCAGGTGCGGCGGTTGCGGCGCTCGGACGACACGTACGTGCAGACCGCGAGCGGGCCGACCGACCTGGTGGTGCTGCCCAATCTGCGCCGGCCCCCGTTCGACAACGTCGCGGTGCGGCGGGCGCTGGCGTTCGGGATGGATCGCACCCGGGTGTCGCAGGAGGTGTACCGGGGCGACGCGGTGATCGGGCAAGGGCCGTTGGGGCCGGGCAACGAGGGGTGGGACCCGGAGTACACGCCGTACGGCCGCGGGGTGAGTCCGACCGCGTCCCCGAAGCCGAGTCCGAGCGCGACCGCCGGGCCGACCGTGGAGCCGGAGCGGGTCACCGCGATGTTCGGCGAGGCGCCGGTGCCGCCCGGGGTGCGGTTCACGCTGCTCGCGGTGGTCGGGGAGGCGGCGGAACTGCCGGACGTGGCGCGGGTGCTGGCCGAGGGGTGGAACCGGGTCGGGTTCACCGTCACGGTCGAGCGGGTGGATCCGGCGACGTGGGTCGCGCGGCGGCGGGTCGGGGACTTCGATGTCGCGCTGGTCGACCTGCGGGGGTCCGCGTACGCGGTGGGGCGGACGGGGTTCGCGGTGTTGTCGGCGGCGGTGTCGACGAGCCCGGAGAGCACGGGGTATGTGAATCCCGAGTTGGATCGCTTGGTCGAGCGGGCCTGGGGGACGGCGGATACCTCTCGGCGGGCGACACTCACGCGGGTGGCGGGGGAGATCGTGGCGCGCGACGCGGTGGTGTTGCCGCCGGTGTATCCGAAGGTCGCGGTCGGGCGGAGCGGGCGGGTCGAGTCGGTGGACGTGCGGCAAATGGGCTTGGGGCGGGTGGAGTTGGCGACGCTCCATCGGCGTGGCTGAACTCGGTTGGGGGGCTGTGTGGCCTCATGCGCCGGCCGGGCTGGATTGGGTTCGGCTGACCTCATGCGCTCGGTCGGGTTGGGTTGGCCTCAAGCGCCGGCCGGGCTGGGTGGCCTCATGCGCCGGCCGGGCTGGATTGGGTTCGGCTGACCTCGGGCGCCCGGGCCGGGCTGAGTGGCCTCATGCGCCGGCCGGGCTGGGTGGCCTGCGTGATGGCCTGGGGGTGGGGTCAGGGTGGGGGGTCTTCGGTGAAGATTTGGCGGAGGTCGTTTAGCGCGGTGATCACTACCGTGCGGGCTCGGTCGAATTGGTCGGGGGTGATGCCGGCTCGGTGGGCCAGGGGGGTCAGTTCGGTGCGGATGGTGTCGAGGATCGCTTCGAGGTCGAAGGAGTCCGTGTCGCGGGTGGGGCGGTCGGTTTCCTTGGACCAGGCGTCTTCGGCTCGGGCGCGGGCGGTGGTGGGTTCCGGGTCGGTGGCGCCGAAGCGGCGGCGTAGTTCGCGCTCCAGGTCGTGCAGGCCGGGCTTGCCGGCCAGGTCGACCAGGTTGTGCGCCAGGCCCTCGGCGAGATCGGCCATGCGTTGCGAGAAGATCGGCTCCCAGCCCTTGGGCTCGGTGCGTTCCTCGGTCGCGGTGCGGGGCGTCTTGCGGACCTCGCGGGCGGCCCGGCCCAGTTCCTCGCGCAGGTTCTGCGCGGACGTGCGCACCTCGTCCCGGATCTCCCGGGCCCGCTCGTAGACCGACTCCCGGATCTGCGCCTCCAGTTGGGCCAATTCCTCCTGGCGAGCCGCCAACTCGTCCCGGCCGGCGGCGGTGATCCGGTAGACCTTCCGGCCGCCCTCCACGTCGTGCTCGACCAGGCCCTCCTGTTCGAGCTTGGCCAGGCGCGGGTAGACCGTGCCCGCCGAGGGGGCGTACAGGCCCAGGAAGCGGTCGTGCAGCAGCCGGATGACCTCGTAGCCGTGTCGGGGGCTCTCGTCGAGCAGCTTGAGCAGGTACAGCCGCAGGCGGCCGTGCCCGAAGACCGGGGTCATGCGATCACCTTTCCCTCCGGGGCGCGACGCAACAACGTCACAGGGCCCGATACCGAGTTGATCCGGAGCCGTCCCGAGCCCTCGCCGAGCTTGCCGCTGACGTGGCTCGCGCCGAACCTGGCGCTCGTGGTCAGCTCGTCGAACACCGAGTCGACCGAGCCCACCGCGCTGCGCACGTCCACGTGCATGTCGCCCTCGTGCGGCAGTCGTACCGTCAATTCGCCGGAGACGGTGCTCAGCTGCACGTGGCTGCGGCCGACCGCGTCCAGGTCGAGCGTCATCGAGCCGGAGACCGAGTTGGCCCGGACCCGGCCGCCGGTGCCCTCGATCACGGTGAGCGAACCGGCCACGGTCACCACGCCGAGGTCGCCGGCCATCGACTCGGCGTCCACCGACCCGGAGACGGTGTTGGCGTCGACCGTGCCGGTCAGCCCGACCAGGGTCACGTCGCCGCCGATGCTGCGCACGGTGGTGTCGCCGTGCATGCCGGAGACGGTCGCGTGCGCGGAGACCACGCCGATCTCCACCGTGCAGTCCCAGGGCACGGCCAGCGAGACCTCGGCGTGCCGGCGACCGAGCGCGCGCCCGTCCGCCATGAACGCCTTGAAGTCGGCCCGCCGCCGGGCGCTCTGGAACCAGTTCATCAGGTGCTTCCCGGTCAAGTCCGGGTAGGAGACGACCAGTTCGCCGCTCACCTCGTCATGGGTCACCTGGAGCGGCGGCCCCTCGACGGCGTGCACCTCCAGGCGCGGCGGTCCGTCGGTTCCCACGACGTCGACCAGGCCGCCGATCGTGCGTACGCGGAGCACGCGCACGGGGTCGAGTGTGAGGTCCTGTGGTTCCTCGATCATCCATCGGGACATGGACCCTCCCCTTCGGGTCGGAGTGCCGAACGCGATATATCGCGAAGCTCTGTCATTCACGATATATCGCGTCTCCCGCACGTCAAGGGAACCATCGGGTCTGCTTTCCGCGTTTCTCGAAGCCGAGGGACTTCGCTCATCCGCGCGTCGTGCCCGTGGCGCGCGCGTGCGCGCGAGCGGGCGCGCCCGCCTACGGCATCCAGCACGGGGGCACCACGCATGCCATTCACGCTCAGCCACATCGCCGCGGTGCTGCCGCTCCAGGGCGCCACCCGTACCGGAACCACGGCCGGGGACGGGGCGGGCCGACACGGGCCGCTGATCGCCTCCGCGCTGGCCTTCGGGGCGATGGCACCGGACGTGATCCTGTTCGTGTCCCTGGACTTCTTGCCGATGCGCGCCGACCGGCAGGCCACCCACGAACTGTGGCCGGGCGTGCTGGGTCTGAACATCGCGCTCACCGCGTTGCTCGTACTCGTCTTCCACCTGCTCGCGAGACCGCTGCTGGTGCTGTGCCCGGATCGGGTCCGGGCGGCCCTGGAGGAGCCGCTCAGACCGCGCCTGCCGGGCCGGCTGTACGCCGCCGCGCGGGCCGGGCGGCCGTTCCTGCGGGAAACCCTCGCGGTCGGCGTGTGGTTGGTGGTCTCCGCGATCCTGGGCGGCCTCTCGCACATCGCGTGGGACGCCTGGACGCACCACGACGACCCGGGCGTGGCGCACGTACTGCCCGAGCTGCGCCGGGAATTCTTCGGCCTGCGGCCGGGCTACGTGCTGCTCCAGCACGTCAGCACGGTGGTCGGGCTGACCACGTGCGCGGTGTGGACGTGGCGCTGGGTGGGCCGGCTGCCGGCACGGCCGATCACGGGCCTGCGGATGCCCGTGGCCGGGCGCTGGGCGGTGCTCGGCGCGCTGGTGCTGGTCGGCGCGCTCGGCGCGGCCAAGGCGCTGCTGCCGTTCCCCGACGGGCGGGTGCCCGCCTTCGAGGTGCTCGGCTTCGGCGCCGCGACCGGCTTCGGCCGCGGCCTGGCGGTGGGGCTGGTGCTGTACGGCGCCGGCTGGGCCCTGTGGCACACCCGTACGCTCCGGCGCGCCGGCGACGCCTGACCGGGACCCGGCGGACCGCGGACCGGCCCGCCGACGCGCGGGCCGGGTTCGGCCCGCGCCGGGGTTCGGCTACTCGTCGTCCTCGTCGTCGTCCAACCGGGCGAGCCAGGTCGCGAGCCGCTCGACGGGGGTCTCGAACTCGGGGTTCAGGTCCACGAACGTGCGCAACTGCTCGGCGAGCCACGCGAGGGACACCTCCTCCTCGCCGCGTCGCTTCTCCAGCTCCTCGATGCCACGGTCCGTGAAGTACATGTTCTCCGACTCCGGTGTGTGTGTCCCGTGTGTGTCCGGTGGGTGTTCGGGTGCGCGGCACCCGGGGCACGCGACTCCGCCCCGGCGCGCATCGTACGCGGCCGGGGCGGAGTCGGTGGATCAGCGAAAGCCGAGGATCAGCTCATCGCTTCCTCGACCAGACCCTGCTGCTCGGCCTCGTGCCGCTTGGCCGAACCGACCGCGGGCGACGAGGACGACGGACGCGCGATCCGACGCGGAGCCGGCAGGCCGTACTCGACCAGGTTGAGCGCGATGAACGGCCACGCGCCCTGGTTGGTCGGCTCCTCCTGGGCCCAGACCAGCTCCAGGTCCTTGCCGTAGCGGTCCAGACCGTACCGCTCCAGCTCGGCCTTGAGCTCGGCCACCGGCAGCGGGTAGAGCCGCTCCACCCGCACCAGCGCGACGTCGTCGCGACCGGCCTTGGCCCGGCCGGCGGCCAGGTCGTAGTGGAACTTGCCGGAGGACATGACCACGCGCTTGACCTTGCTCGGGTCCACCGTGGTGTCGCCGATCACCGGCTGGAACTGCCCGCCGGTGAACTCCTCGATCTTCGACGCGGCGGCCTTCAGCCGCAGCATCGACTTCGGGGTGAACACCACGAGCGGCTTGTGGTGCGGGTTGAGCGCCTGCCAGCGCAACAGGTGGAAGTAGTTGCTCGGCAGGGTCGGCGCGGCCACCGTCATGTTGTTCTGCGCGCACATCTGCAGGTAGCGCTCGATGCGCGCGGACGAGTGGTCCGGGCCCTGGCCCTCGTAGCCGTGCGGAAGCAGCAGGACCACACCGGAGTGCTGGTGCCACTTCTGCTCGGCGGAGGAGATGAACTCGTCCATGATCGACTGTGCGCCGTTGGCGAAGTCGCCGAACTGCGCCTCCCACAACACCAGCGACTGCGGCCGGGCCAGCGAGTAGCCGTACTCGAAGCCCATCGCGGCGAACTCGCTGAGCAGCGAGTCGTACACGGTGAACTTGGCCTGGTCGTCGGACAGGTGCGCGAGCGGCGTGTACTCGGCGCCGGACGCGCGGTCCACCAGGACCGAGTGCCGCTGGCCGAAGGTGCCGCGGCGGCTGTCCTGACCGGCCAGGCGCACCGGGCGCCCCTCCATCAGGAGCGAGCCGAACGCGAGCGTCTCGCCCATCGCCCAGTCGATCGTGCCGTCCTCGACCATCGCCGCGCGGCGCTGCAACTGCGGCTGCAGACGCGGGTGCACGGCGAAGTCCTCGGGCAGCGAGACCTGCGACTCGACGATCCGCTTGACCGTCTCGTGCGGGATCCCGGTCGGGTCGATCCGCGGGAAGGCGATGTCCGCCGCGGGCGCGGCCGGGGTCGCCTGCGGAGCCTGCGGCGCGGTGGCCTGCCGGACCTCGGAGAAGACCTTCTCCAGCTGGTCCTGGTAGTCCTTGAGCGCCTGCTCCGCCTCCTCGACGGTGATGTCGCCACGACCGATGAGGGCCTCGGTGTAGAGCTTGCGCACCGAGCGCTTCTTGTCGATCAGGTCGTACATCAGCGGCTGCGTGAAGGACGGGTTGTCGGCCTCGTTGTGACCCCGGCGCCGGTAGCAGATGAGGTCGATCACGACGTCCTTGTGGAACGTCTGCCGGTACTCGAACGCGAGTTGCGCGATCCGCACGCACTGCTCGGGGTCGTCGCCGTTGACGTGGAAGATCGGCGCCTCGATCATCCGCGCGACGTCGGTCGCGTAGATGGACGAGCGCGACGAGGCCGGGGAGGCGGTGAAGCCGACCTGGTTGTTGATCACCACGTGGATCGTGCCGCCGGTGCGGTATCCGCGCAGCTGCGACATGTTCAGCGTCTCGGCGACCACGCCCTGGCCCGCGAACGCGGCGTCGCCGTGCAGCAACAGGGGGAGCACCGGGAAGTCGGCGCCCTCCATGTCGATGATGTCCTGCTTGGCGCGCACGACGCCTTCCAGGACCGGGTCGACCGCCTCCAGGTGCGAGGGGTTCGCCACCAGGGAGACCTTGACCTGCGCGCCGTCCTCGGAGGAGAACGTGCCCTCGGCGCCGAGGTGGTACTTCACGTCGCCCGAGCCGTGCATCGACTTGGGGTCGATGTTGCCCTCGAACTCGCGGAAGACCTGCGCGTAGGACTTGCCGACGATGTTGGTCAGCACGTTCAGTCGACCGCGGTGCGCCATGCCGATCGCGACCTCGTCGAGACCGTCCTCGGCCGCGGCCGAGATGATCGCGTCGAGCAGCGGGATGGTGGTCTCGCCGCCTTCCAGCGAGAAGCGCTTCTGGCCGACGTACTTGGTGGCCAGGAAGGTCTCGAACGCCTCGGCCGCGTTCAGCCGGCGCAGGATGCGGAGCTGGTCCTCGCGGTCCGGCTTGGCGTGCGGAACCTCGACCCGCTCCTGGATCCAGCGGCGCTGGTCCGGGTCCTGGATGTGCATGTACTCGATGCCGACGGTGCGGCAGTAGGTGTCCCGCAGCACGCCGAGCACGTCGCGCAGGGTCATCAGCGCCTGGCCGGCGAAGCCGCCGACCGCGAACTCGCGCTCGAGGTCCCACAGCGTCAGCCCGTGCTCGACCACGTCGAGGTCCGGGTGCCGGCGCTGCTTGTACTCGAGCGGGTCGGTGTCGGCCATCAGGTGACCGCGAACCCGGTACGAGTGGATGAGCTCCTGCACACGTGCCGTCTTGTTGACGTCGTCCTCGTGCGTCGCGGAGATGTCCTGCACCCAGCGCACGGGTTCGTACGGGATGCGCAGCGAACGGAAGATCTCCTCGAAGAAGCAGTCTTCACCGAGCAGCAACTGGTTCATCCGGCGCAGGAACTCGCCCGACTGGGCGCCCTGGATGATGCGGTGGTCATACGTGCTGGTCAGCGTGAGTGTCTTGCTGACCGCGAGGCGGGACAGGGTGTCCGCGGACGCACCCGCGAACTCCGCCGGGTAGTCCATCGCACCCACGCCGACGATCGTGCCCTGACCGGGCATCAACCGCGGCACCGAGTGCACGGTGCCGATGCCGCCCGGGTTGGTCAGCGAGATCGTCACCCCGGCGAAGTCGTCCACCGTGAGCTTGTTCGAGCGGGCTCGCCGGACGATGTCCTCGTACGCCTGCCAGAAGGCGAAGAAGTCCATCTCGTCGGCCTTCTTGATGGCCGCCACCACGAGCTGGCGGTCACCGTTGGCCTTCGTCAGGTCGATCGCCAGGCCGAGGTTGACGTTCGCCGGCTTGACCAGGAACGGCTTGCCCTCGCGCTCCTCGTAGGAGTGGTTCATCGACGGCATCGACTTGGCCGCCTGGACGAGCGCGTAGCCGATGAGGTGGGTGAACGAGACCTTGCCACCGCGGGCGCGCTTGAGGTGGTTGTTGATCACGATCCGGTTGTCGATCAGCAGCTTGGCCGGCACGGCCCGCACGCTGGTCGCGGTGGGGATGGCGAGCGACGAGTCCATGTTGATCGCGACACGTGCCGCCGGGCCCTTGAGCTGGACGGCGTCCGGCTGCGCGGCGGGCTGCTTCTTCGCGGGCGCGGCGGCCGCCTTGGGGGCGGGTGCCTGCGCGGGCGTCGGTGCGGCGACCTTGGCGGGCGCGGCCTGGACCGGAGCCGGATCGGCGGCCGGGACGGGAGTGGGCGAAGGCGCCGCGTCCTGTACACCGCTCGTCATTATCGGGTGGCTCGGGGCCGGGGCCGGAGTCGTCGTCGCCGTCGCGGTCGACGACACAGCCGCCGTCACGGGGGGTTGCGCCGGGCTCGGCGCGGGGATGTTTCCAGAGTTGTTCGTGGTACCGCTCACTGGTGTGGGGCCGCTCGGGCTTGCCACGGTGGCTTGGCCGGCGGGCGTCGACGGCGTCGACGGCTCGCTGGGCTTGTAGTCGGCGAAGAAGTCCCACCAAGCACGATCCACCGAGTTGGGATCTTGCAAATATTGCTGGTAAATCTCGTCGACGAGCCACTCGTTGGGGCCGAAGCTGGCCATCGGGTTGCTAGGGGACTGTGACGACACGGCGGCAACCGCCCTCTTCCGCTTCCTGGGGTGGTGGACAGCGGGAAACAAGGCTACGCCCTTTGACCGGTGTCGCGCAGGCCCCTCGGCCTCCGCGTCGCGTAGATCACAAACGGTTGACCGTTTAGTCGCGTTTGTTGCTTCCCGCCGTATTGGTGGTCACGGAACGTCATGTCGGGATCGTCCCGTGCAGTAAGTGTCCGATCACCCGATTACTTCGGGTCACCGGGCAGGAGCACTCGGATACGGCACCCATGGCTCGACTCGGCTACGGAAATATCACCCCCATGCAGGTCCACGGCCCAGCGGGCGATCGCGAGGCCCAGTCCGGTGCCCCCGTCGGTGGACGAGCTCTCGCCGCCGCGGGTGAACCGTTCGAAGACCCGACCGCGCTCGCCGTACGGGATCCCGGGTCCCTCGTCCTGGACTTCCAGGCACAGGCTTCCGGGGCCCTCGTCGCGTCGTGCGTGCAGACTCACGGTGCCACCGACGGGGCTGTGCCGGCAGGCATTCGCCACCAAATTGGTAACAACCTGATGCAGCCGCTCGGGGTCGGCGATCGCGATGAGATCGGTCGGTCGTACGTCGACCCGGAAGCGAACGTCGCTGCCCAGGGCCCCGGTCTCCTCGGTCAGCGCGGCCAGGAACGGCCCCACCGCGAACTCGCGCGCCTGGAGCGGCACGGCCCCCGAATCCAGCCGGGAAAGGTCGAGGAGTTGTGACACGAGTCGGCCCAGGCGCGCGGTCTGGGTGAGCGCGAGGCCCAGCGTGTCGGGATCGGGTTTCTGCACGCCGTCCACGAGATTCTCCAACACCGCGTGGAGCGCGGAGATGGGCGTGCGCAATTCGTGCGAGACGTTGGCGACCAGTTCGCGCCGGTGCCGGTCCACCGCCTCCAGGTCGGCGGCCATGCGATTGAACGCGCCGGCGAGGGTGCCCACCTCGTCGCGCGAAGTGGCGCGCACCCGGCGGGAGTAGTCGCCGCGCGCCATCGCCTGCGCGGCGGCGGTCATCTCGCGCAGCGGCGAGGTCATCCCGTGGGCGAGCACCAGGGTCACCGCCAGGCACGCCAGCGAGGTGAACACGAGCATGTACCGGAACCGCACCTCGGCCCGCAGCCCCAGGATGATCAGCAGCGTCGAGACGAACACGGACGCGATCACGAGCACGCCGAGCTTTGCCTTGATCGAGCGCAGTCGATCCAGCGGCCGCAGGTTGCCGCGGCGCAGGCGCGGGCGCCGGGGCCGTGGGCGGGGCCGGGTGGGACGCGAATCGGCGGGGTTCAGGACGGTGCCTCCAGCGCGTAGCCCACGCCGTGCACGGTCCGGATCCACTCGGCGCCGAGCTTGCGGCGCAGCGCCTTGACGTGGCTGTCCACGGTCCGGGTGCCGGACGCGTCCACCCAGTCCCACACCTCGGCGAGCAACTGCTCGCGGGAGAGCACGGCGCGCGGGCGCGAGGCGAGGCAGACCAGCAGGTCGAACTCGGTCGGGGTCAGGTGCACCTCGTCCACGCCGAGCCGGACCCGGCGCTGGGTGCGGTCGATCCGCAACCGGCCCAGGTTCAACGCGGCCTCGGGGGAGACCGCGCGGGCCGCCGCCTCGGCGCGCTCCATCCGGCGCAGCAGTACGTGCACCCGGGCGACCAACTCGCGCATCGAGAACGGCTTGGTCATGTAGTCGTCGGCGCCCACCGCCAGGCCGACCAGCAGATCGGTCTCGTCGTCGCGCGCGGTCAGCATGATCACCGGCAGGCCCGGGTGCAGCGCCTGGAGCCGACGGCACACCTCCAGGCCGTCCAGTCCGGGCAGCATCACGTCGAGCACGACCAGGTCGGGCCGGGTGGTCGTGGCCGTGGTCAGCGCGGAGGGGCCGTCGGGTGCGGTGATCGCGCCGAAGCCCTCCGCCCGCAGCCGGGCGGCCACCGCGTCGGCGATCATGGGCTCGTCCTCGACCACGAGTACGAGCCGCTTTTCCCCCGTCGGGTCGGTCATACCCGCAGCCTACGTACCGTCGGCGGGCCGTGCGCACGACTTGGTGAGGCTCCCTCGAACCGGGGAGGCCGCTACGACGTCCAGAGGAGAGAGGCAGGACCGGAGTACCCCGCGGGAGCCGGCCCCGATTGGTACTTCAGGGGGAGGATCGGTCTAACCTGATCCGTCTACCCTGGCTCAAGCGTTGCCGCCGAACACCGCACCCGTGATCCGGGGCGGCGGTGCGGGCAGTGGTCCACGACCCGGGTGGCGACGGCGCGGATCGAACGCGGCCGACCGACGACGGTAGACCGAGACAACCGACAGCATGGGGGATCTGGTGCGGCGCAACGTCACGGAGGGCCCCTCCCACGAGGTCGATCGGCGCGAACAGGCGCCGCCGACCACGCAGGCGGCTTCGGTGACGGGGGTCGGCACGTCGGACCGGGCGGCGACCGACCCGGCCGCGCAGGCCGCGGCGGCCAAGGCCCGCCGGATGCGCACGCTCAAGGACGCGGCGCGCGAACTGTTCCTGGTCGCGCTGCTGTTCGGCGTCTACAAGCTCGGGCGCGGCCTGGCCTCGGGTGAGACCGGCACCGCGTTCTCCAACGCCAAGCAGTTGCTGACCATGCAGAAGGACCTGCGCCTGCCGGACGAGGCGGCGATCCAGGACTGGTTCATGCAGTCGCACGCCGCGGTGACGTTCTGCAACAAGTACTACGCCTACGTGCACTTCCCGGCGACGGTCGCGTTCCTGCTGTGGTTGTGGATCCGCCATCGCGAGCACTACAAGTGGGTCCGCAACATACTGGCGATGATGACCGGCGCCGCGTTGATCATCCACATCCTGGTCCCGCTCGCGCCGCCGCGGAAGATGCCCGGCTTCACCGACACCGGCATGGACGCGGGCGACTCGCCGTACTCCGGCGCGGGCGCCAAGATCGCAAACCAGTTCGCCGCGATGCCGTCGTTGCACGTGGGTTGGGCCGTGGTGGTCGCGCTCGGGGTCGCGGCGGTGTGGCACACGGCCGGCTCCGGACGCAAGGTGGCGAGTTGGGCGGTCTGGCTGCACCCCGCGATAACGCTGCTGGTGGTCGTGGTGACCGCGAACCACTACTGGATGGACGCGGTGGTGGCGGTGTTGTTGATGATCTTCGCACTGGCGGTACTGCCCGGGCCGGATCGGGCCACGCAGCGCGGGTTGATCCGGCCGATCCCGGCGCCGCGGATAGCGCGCTAGGGGCAGTCCCCCGGATCCCGGCGCCGCGGATAGCGCGCTAGGGGCAGTCCCCCGGATCCCGGCGCCGCGGATGGCGGGCCGGGGGCAGTTTCCGGACCTCGGCGCCGCGGACGGCCGGCTGGGGGCGGTTCCCGGACAGGTCCCGGCCGCGAGGGCGCGGGCGGGCGCCGCCGGTCGTGGTCGAACCCCTGGGTCGCCGGTTGCGGCCGATCGAATGGGTCCGAGTTCCCCGCCGTCGCGGTGGGCATGATGCTCAGATGCCCGTCACCTTCCCCTCCGGGGGCATCCGTGCCAAGACCCCGGCCGGCCGGTGGGTGTTGCTCGCCACCGTGCTCGGCTCAGGCATGGCGATGCTCGACTCGACCGTGGTCAACGTCGCGCTGCCCAGCATCGGGAACTCCTTCGACACCTCGCTCGCGGCGCTGCAATGGACGATCAACGCGTACACCCTCACGCTGGCCGGACTGATCCTGCTCGGCGGCGCGCTCGGGGACCGGTACGGGCGGCGCCGGGTGTTCGTGATCGGCGTGGCCTGGTTCGCGGTGGCCTCGCTGTTGTGCGGGATCGCGCCGAACGTGGACATGCTGATCGCCGCCCGTGCGCTCCAGGGTATCGGCGGCGCGCTGCTGACGCCCGGTTCGCTGGCGATCATCCAGGCCACCTTCCACGCCGACGACCGGGCCCGGGCGGTGGGCACCTGGTCGGGTCTGGGCGGCGTGGCGAGCGCGATCGGACCGTTCCTGGGCGGGTGGCTCGTGGACGCGGTCAGTTGGCGCTGGGTCTTCCTGATCAACCTGCCGCTCGCGGCCGTGACCATCGTGGTGGCGCTGCGTACCGTCCCGGAGACCTTCGACCCGCAACCCCGGGGCCGCTTCGACGTGACCGGCGCGGTGCTGGCCGCGCTGGCGCTCGCGGGGGTGACCTGGGCCCTGGTCGAGGCACAGACCACTCCGGTGGCGGCGGGCCTCGCGGGCGCGGCCGGGGTCGCGACGGCCGTGGTGTTCGTCGCCGTGGAGAAGCGCACGCGCGAGCCGATGTTGCCGCTGGACATCTTCCGGGTCCGGCTGTTCACGTCGGTCAACATCGTGACGTTGTTCGTGTACGGCGCGCTGGGCGCGTTCATGCTGCTGCTGGTGCTCGAACTCCAGACGGTCGCAGGGTACTCGGCGCAGCAGGCCGGCTTGTCGCTGCTGCCGGTGACCATGGTCATGCTGCTGCTCTCGGCCCGGTCGGGCGACCTGGCCCGGCGGATCGGCCCGCGCCCGCAACTGACGCTGGGCCCGCTGGTGTGCGCGGGCGGCCTGCTGACGCTGCTGCGGATCGGCCCCGACGCGTACTACCCGGCCGTCGTACTGCCCGGCGTGCTGATCTTCGGCCTGGGGCTCGCCGTGCTGGTCGCGCCGCTGACGGCGACGGTGCTGGCGTCGGTGGACGTCAGTCGGGCGGGCATCGCGAGCGGGGTCAACAACGCGGCGGCCCGCGCGGCGGGCCTGCTCACGGTCGCCGGACTGCCGGCCCTGGTCGGCCTGTCCGGTGACGGCTATCGGGACCCGGGCGTGGTGGACACGGGCTTCGACCGCGCCCTGTGGATCTGTGCGGGTCTGCTGGTGCTGGGCTCGGCGGTGGCCTGGTTCACCATCACGCCCGAATCGCTGGCCCCGACGGAGCCGGAGGCCGAGCGGGCCAAGCCGTGCGTGCGCGTGGGCTGCGACATGGCCGGGCCGCCGCTGGATCCGGGGCACGAGGAGGTGGGGACGGGGCGGTAGGGACGTGGGGGCGCCGGCGCGCGGATGTTGCGCGATCCGGTTCGGGACGAGGGGGTCACGGTGTCGCCGACCACGCCGTGCCCGGGCGAGACCGATCGGGGGGCGGGCGACATCGTGGGGTCGAGCATGGTCGGGTGATCGCCGATGGCACGGCGACCCGGGGCCCGGGTCGGCGGCCGGGGTCCGGAGGTCCGGCCGGCTCGGGTGGACGGGTCGGTTCGGGGCGCCGGGCGGATGGGGGCCGGTGGCCCGTAGCGTGGCCGCGGATGTGCGTCGGTTGTGCGGCGGTGAGGAAAGGGCGGCGGGATGGATACCGGGGTCGATGGGCTCGTGGTCAAGGTCGAGGGCGAGGTGGCGACGCTGCGCATCGATCGCCCGCACGCCCGCGGCGCGTTGACCGCCGCGATGTGGGAGGCGCTGCCGGGGACGTTGGCGGCGCTGGAGGCCGACCCCGAGGTGAGCGTGCTGGTGCTGACCGGCACCGACGGGGTGTTCTCGGCGGGGGCCGACATCCGCGAACTGCGCGGTCACTACGCGACGGCCGAGGCGGCGGACGCCTACCACGCGCTGAACTCGGCCGCGGAGCAGGCGTTGGCGGCGTTCGCGAAGCCGACGATCGCGTATGTGCAGGGCCCGTGCGTGGGCGGCGGATGCCAGTTGGCCGGGGCCTGCGACCTGCGCTTCGCGGACACGACGGCGCGATTCGGGGTGACGCCGGCCAAGCTCGGGATCGTCTACGACGCGGGCTCCACGGCCCGGCTGGCCCGGCTGGTGGGCGTTTCGACGGCCAAGTACCTGCTGTTCTCGGCCGAACTGATCGACGCGGCCCACGCGCTGCGGGTCGGGCTGGTGGACAACGTTTTCGACCCGACCGAGGCCGACGAGAAGGTCTACGGCTTCGCCCGCACGATCGCGTCCCGCTCCCAACTGACGATCCGGGCCGCCAAGGACCTTTTGGCGACGGACACCACGGACCCGACACGGCTCGCCGCGTGGCGCGACACGTGGGAGCGCGAATCCCGCGGCTCGGCCGACGTCCGGGAGGGCCTGTCCGCCTTCACGGAACGACGCGCCCCGCGCTTCGCTTGGCCCCGGTAGCCATGCTCGTGGCCGCGTGGCCCTGATGGGTCCATGCGGCTCGGGTCCGCTTGGCCGCGCTCGCGAGGCACTCGGCTTTGATGGTGTGCCCACCCGCCCACCCGTTGCGTGTGTTCGATGGCTGCGGGTTTTTGGTGACCGGTGGGCCCGGTCCGGCCTGTCGAGCATGTGGTGTGGCTGCTGCGGGCTTGGGCGCATGGTGCTGCGGTTGCGCCTCGGGTTGCTTTGGGTTGTGTACCCACCCGCTCCACCCGTTGCGTTTGGTGCGGAGGCTGGGGTTTTACGGGCGGCGGCGTGACCTGCTCCGGCCCCGCGGCCTCCGGTGGGGCCGGTCGCGGGCGGGTGGGATTGGGGCGTCAGGGGCGGTGTGGGGGCGGGGTCCGGCTCCTCGGCTTCGTGGATCCCCGGTGTGGTCGGGGATTTCGGGGCGGTGTGGCGCTTGGTGTGGCCGGCGTGGGGTTTTGGGGCTGAGGCGCCTGGGTCGGCCTCTCTGGCGCGGGTGGGGCTGCTCGCGGGTGGGTGGGTCGGGCCACGAGAACGAGGCGGGCTTTCCCTGAGTCGCCGAGTTCGGCTGCGGATTGGCGCGTCAGCGCCCACGATGTGGGTGGGTATTCGTGATCGACGTGCGGAGCGCGGAGAGCGGCGGAGCCGCGGGTTTGGGCTTTGTGGCCCGGAGCGAAGCGGAGGGACGCGAAGCCCCGAGCGAGGGGCCGCCTTTTTTCTCGGAGGAGCGTAGCGGGGGAGTGAAAAAAGGTGGTGCCTCGCGAGCCGGCGACGAAGTCGCCCGACGAGGGCGCTGCGGATTGGCGCGTCAGCGCCCACGATGTGGGTGAGACCTTGTGATCGACGTGCGGAGCGCGGAGAGCGGCGGAGCCGCGGGTTTGGGCTTTGTGGCCCGGAGCGAAGCGGAGGGACGCGAAGCCTCGAGTGAGGGGCCGCTTTTTTGCGGAGGAGCGAAGCGGGGGAGCAGAAAAGTGGTGTCTCGCGAGCCGGCGACGAAGTCGCCCGACGAGGGCGCTGCGGATTGGCGCGTCAGCGCCCACGATGTGGGTGAGACCTTGTGATCGACGTGCGGAGCGCGGAGAGCGGCGGAGCCGCGGGTTTGGGCTTTGTGGCCCGGAGCGAAGCGGAGGGACGCGAAGCCCCGAGCGAGGGGCCGCTTTTTTGCGGAGGAGCGAAGCGGGGGAGCAGAAAAGTGGCCCCTCGCGAGCCGGCGACGAAGTCGCCCAAAAAGGGGAGACCGAGTTGTCTGACAGATCTGCTCATACCGCATTGTTGCGTCGGGCCGCTCGGGTGTTGCCGCAGCGGTTGCCGGAGTTGACGGATCGGCTCGTGGCGGAGCTGCAGGTGCTCGAACCCGCCTATCTGGACCGCGGGGTGCCGCCGGACGAGCTTTGGCAGAGTGCGCACGAGGCGTTGCGGGTCGGGGTGGGCGCGCTCGCCGTGTGGCCGCGCGAGTTGGAGGGCAGCCAATGGGCGTCCGGGCGGCTCGCGCGTCGGCGGGCCGAGCAAGGGGTGCCGCTGGACGCGCTGTTGCACGCCTATCGGCTCGGCGGCGTGCTGTTGTGGCAGACCCTGGTCGAGGTCGCCGCGGAGCAGGAGCCGGACGAGGTGCGGCTGTTGGTGCATGTGGCCACGGATGTGTGGAACTTCGTCGATCGGCACGCGAGCGCGATCGCCGACGCGTATCGGCGGGTCGAGACCGAACTGACGAATCGTCATGACGAGCGTGTGCACGCCCTGTTGGACACCCTCCTGGACGGCCGGGCGCCGGCGGCCGATCTCGCCGCCGCTGCCGCCGTGCTCGATCTGCCGGAGCGCGGCCGGTACGCCGTGGTCGCGCTGCGCCATCCGCTGCCCGGAACCGGGGTGCACGACACGCCTCGGCGGGTGGCGCCGAGCGGGATTCGGGTGGTCTGGCGGGCCCGCGCGGAGGGGGAGTTCGCGGTCGTCCTGCTCGGCACGGCGGGGTTGGACGAGATTGCGGAAACGTTCGGCCCGGCGGCCGGGTCCCGCGCCGGCATCAGCCCGATCGTCGACGGGCTCGCCGCGTTGGGCCGGGCTCGACGGCTCGCCGAGATCGCGTTGCGTACCTGTACCGCCGACGGTGAGTGCGCCCGGTTGGACGAGCGGTTGCCCGCCGCGCTGGTCGCCTCGCAGCCCGACCTGGCGCACGACCTCGCGGCACGCGTGCTCGGGCCGATTCTCGCGCTGGACGCGGTCGACCGCGATCTGCTGCTCGGCACACTCGGCGCCTGGCTCGATTCCGGCGGCTCCGCGGTCCGCGCGGGCCGCAGGCTGTTCTGCCACCGCAACACCGTGCTCAATCGGCTGCGCCGGCTGGAACAGCTCACGGGCCGTGAACTCGGCCTGCCGCGCGACCTGGTGGAACTAGCCCTGGCCCTGGACGCGCACCGCCTGAGCACCTGAGCCCCCGGCCCGACCCAGGCTCCCGCGAAGGTGGGCCGAGCGGCGCACCCACCCGTGGCACCGACCCCGTACCCACGCACCGGGCCCCGTTCTGTGCCGCTGCACAAGAGCGTTGCCGTCGGGTTGGTCGGTTGCCCCGTTGTGCGGCCGGGATCTGGACTCCCATCGTGGCCCGTGCTGTGATCGCGGTCACTCCAACAGCGGGGGAGGGGTGCGATGGAATCGGGAGCGCTCCTCGTCGAGGGGCTCGAGGTCGTCTACGGGCGGTCGGTGCGGGCCCTGCGCGGCGTATCGCTCGATGTGCCGGTGAGCGGCGTGGTGGCGGTACTCGGGGCGAACGGGGCCGGCAAGAGCACATTGCTCCGGGCCGTCTCCGGGACGTTGGCCCTGCATCGGGGCGCGGTCGCCGCGGGCACCATCCGCTACGCCAGCGAACGGCTCGCGGGTCGTGATCCGGCCCTGATCGTGCGCGCCGGCGTGGTGCAGGTACCGGAGGGGCGAAGGGTGTTCGCCAACCTCTCGGTGGACGAGAACCTCCAGGCCGGGGCGCTGAGCACCCGCGGCTCGGCACTGATCCGGAGCAACCGCGAGCGGGTCTTCGACCTGTTCCCGGTGCTCGCCGAGCGGCGCGAGCAGCGGGCCGGACTGTTGTCCGGTGGCGAGCAGCAGATGTTGGCGATCGGGCGGGCGTTGATGGCCTCGCCGCGCTTGTTGCTGCTGGACGAGCCCTCGCTGGGTCTCGCGCCGCGGATGGTGGGTCGGATCGCGGGCGTGATTCGGGAGATCGCCGCGCAGGGCGTGGCGGTACTGCTCGTCGAGCAGAACGTCACGGTGGCCCTGGATCTCGCCGAGAAGGCCTATGTGCTCGACGTCGGCGAGGTCCGGCTGGCCGGCTCGTCCGCCGACCTCGCGCGTACCGACGAGGTGCGCCGGCTGTACCTCGGCGAGGAGGAGACGGCCGCCCCGGACGCCGCTTCCGCGCCCGCCCGTCCGACCCCGCGCAAGCCGCTTCGGAGGTGGGTGGGATGACCGCCGCCACGACCGTGACCGCCGACGGGCGCGAATTCGACGTGCCCGAGTTGACCGTACGCGCGGTCACCGTGCGCTTCGCCGGCCTGGTCGCGCTGGACGCGGTCGGCTTCACCGTCACGCCGGGCACGATCCACGCGGTGATCGGCCCGAACGGTGCGGGCAAGTCGACCTGTTTCAACGTGCTTTCGGGGGTGTATCGGGCCGACCGCGGCACCGTGCACCTGGGCGGGCACGAGTTGACCAGGCTGCCGCCGCATCGGATCGCCGCGCTGGGCCTGGCCCGTACCTTCCAGAACATCGTGCTCACCCAGGGCACGGTCGCGGACAACCTGCTGCTCGGCCGGCACGTGTTGACCGACTCCGGGTTCGCGGCCACCGCGCTGCGGCTGCCCAGGGCCGTCCGCGAGCAGCGGCGGCATCGCGAACGGGCTCGCGAGATAGCCGAGTTCATGCACCTCGGCGCGGTCTTCGACGCGCCGGTGGGGCTGTTGCCGTACGGCATGCGCAAACGGGTCGAGATGGCCCGCGCGTTGTGCATGGAGCCCAAGGTGCTGCTGCTGGACGAGCCGGTCGCGGGGATGAACGCCGAGGAGCGGGCCGAGACCGCCGACGCGATCGCCTCGATCCGTGAGTCGCTCGGCATCTCGATCGTGCTGGTGGAGCACGACATGGGCCTGGTGATGCGGATCGCCGACGAGGTGACCGTGCTGGACTTCGGCCGCCGGATCGCGAGCGGCGCGCCGGCCGACGTCCAGCGCGACCCGGCGGTGATCCGCGCCTACCTGGGGACCGGCGAGGAGGCCGACGACGAGGTCGTCGGCGGTGTCGCCGCGGATCCCACCGACCGGGAGGTCCCGACATGACCAAGCTCGCCGAGATCATCCTCAACGGCTTCGCCCTCGGGTCCGTGTACGCCCTGATCGCGCTCGGTTTCGTGGTCGTCTTCAAGGCGTCCGGGGTGATCAACTTCGCCCACGCGTCGCTGCTGCTGCTCGGCGGGTTCACCGTCGCCAAGCTGCACGAGGACCTCGGGTTCGCCCTCGCGCTGCTGGTCGCGGTGCTGGTGACGGCCGCGGTGGCCGGACTGGTCGAGGTGCTGTTCATCCGCGGCCTGGGGCGCACCGAGGTGCACACCCTGACCATCCTCACCATCGGCGTGGACATCCTGCTGACCACCGAACTCACCCGCCGGATCGGTTCCGACGTGCTGGGCACGGGTGATCCGTGGAAGGCCGGCGTGCGCGACTGGGGCGGCGTGCATGTCGCCGACGCCCGACTGGCGTGCATCGTGGTGGCGGTGGTGCTGATCGGCGCGTTCTTCGCCGCGTTCCGGTTCACCGCGTGGGGCCTGTCGATGCGCGCGGCCGCCGAGGACCGCGAGGCCGCCGCGCTGATGGGCATCCGGCTGGGCCGGGTGCAACTCATCGCGTGGTGCGTCGCGGGCGCCCTGGCCGCGGTCGCGGCGGTGTTCCTGGCCGCGTTCCCCTCGGCCGGCCTGGATCGCTCCACCGGCCAGATCGCGCTCGCCGCGTTCCCGGCGGCGATCCTGGGCGGGATGGACTCGGCGGCCGGCGCTTTGGTGGGCAGCCTCGTGGTGGGCCTGACCGCCGCGCTGATGGCCGGCTACCAGAGCGACATGACCTGGCTCGGCGCCAATCTCGGCGACGTCGCCCCGTACGTCGTGATGCTGCTCGTGTTGATCTGGCGGCCGACCGGCCTGCTCGGCTCGAAGGAGCGTGCCCGTGTCTGACCGCCTGTCCCCGACGGTGCCCAGGCCCGCGGAGTCGGTGCCGACCCGGCACACCTCGACAGCCGCCTCGGGACTGCGCCGGCTGGCCCGCCCCGGTGTCCTGGCGGCGGTGGTGCTGGTTCTGCTGGTGCTGCCGTTCTACGTGACCGCGTTCTGGTTGCAGACCGGCCTGTTCGCGATGGCCGCCGCGATCGGCGCGATCGGCCTGAACCTGCTGTCCGGCACCACCGGCCAACTCTCGCTCGGGCACGCGTTCTTCCTTGCCTGCGGCGCGTACGGCTACGTGTGGTTCGCGGGCGACTCGGGCAAGGTCGGCATCCAACAGCTCAGCGGGGTGGGGCTGCCGCCGCTGGTCGCACTCGTGCTCGCGGTCCTGCTGACGGGCATCGTGGGCGGCCTGTTCAGCCCGATCTCCGGCCGGCTGCGCGGGATGTACCTCGGCGTGGCCACGCTGGCCCTGGTGTTCATCGGACACCACGTCATGCTCAACGCGAAGTCGGTGACCGGCGGGTTCAACGGACGCTCGGTCACCCCGATGGAGTTCGGCGGCTTCACGCTCACCGACGGCGACCCGGACGGCCTGGAGGTGCTCGGCATCCCGTTCGGACAGCTCGAGCGGCTCTGGTACTTCGCGTTGGTGCTGGTCCTGGTCGCCGCGTGGACCGCGCACAATCTGCTGCGCGGACGTCCGGGCCGGGCGCTGGGCGCGGTGCGCGACAGCGAGATCGCCGCCTCCGTCATGGGAGTTCCGGTGGCCCGCTACCGCTCGGCGGCGTTCGTGGTGTCGTCGATGTACGCGGGTCTGGCCGGCGCGCTGATCGCGATGATCTTCAACCGCGTGGTGCCGGACTACTTCGGGCTCGCGCTGTCCATCGACTATCTCGCGATGATCGTGATCGGCGGTCTCGGCTCGGTCAGCGGCGCCGTGGTGGGCGCGGTGTTCGTGACCATGCTGCCGCAGGTGCTGAGCAAGTACGCCGACACGCTGCCGCTGGTGGTGGCGCCGGGCAGCCCGGACTCCGGGGTGGGACCCGGGGAGGCCGCGCGCTACCTGTACGGCGCGGCGATCGTGCTCGTCCTGCTGTTCGCGCCCGGCGGCCTGGTGGGCCTGCTGCGCGGCCGGCCCGGCGGCGGTCCCGCGGGCCGCCGCACCGCACGACTCGGACGTACCAAGGGCTCCATCCGTACCGGCTCGAAGGGGTAACACAGTGAGGCTCCGGAATGGCGTGCGCGTGGGGGCGGCGCTCGCGGCGCTCGTGCTGGCCGCGACGGCGTGCAGCACCAAGGGTGACGACGACAAGAAGGACAAGCAGTCCGGTGGTGTCAAGACCGGACCCGGGATCACCGACACCACCATCACGCTCGGCGCGCTGACCGACCTGTCCGGTCCGTACGCGCCGCTGGGCAAGAGCATCGTCAACGCGCAGCAGTTGTACGTGGACGAGATCAACGCGCAGGGCGGGATCTGCGGTCGCAAACTGGCCGTGACGGTGCGCGACCACAGCTACGACGTACAGAAGGCGGTGGCCGCCTACACCGAGATCAAGGGCGGCGTCGCGGGCTTCCCGCAGGTGATCGGCTCGGCCGTGGTCACCGCGTTGCAGGACAGTCTGAAACAGGATCAGATCCTCACCTTCCCGCAGGCGTGGGCCGCGACGCTGCTGAATCGGCGCGAGATCCAGATCGTCGGGACAACGTACGACGTCGACATGATCAACGCGATGGACTTCCTGGGCCAGGCCGCCCAGCTCAAGTCCGGGGACAAGGTCGGGCACGTCTACTTCGAGGGCGAGTACGGCGAGAACGCGTTGGCGGGCGCGAAGTTCGCGGCCGGCAAGACCGGGGTGCAGATCGTCGAGCAGAAGATCAAGGCGACCGACACCGATCTCACCGCGCAGATCGCCGCGTTGCGCGGCGCCGGGGTGAAGGCGATCCTGATCAGCGCCGGGCCGACCCAGACCGCGACCCTGGTCGGCTTCGGCGCGGTGGCCGGTTTGCGGGTGCCGGTGCTCACCAGCGCGCCGGGCTTCCACCCCCAGGTGATGGCCAGCGCCGCGGCGGGCGCGCTGGAGCAACTCCTGTACGTGGTCAGCGCGGCGCCGGCGATCGGGGCCGACACACCGGCGGTGAAGAAGCTGGCCGCGGACTACAAGGCCAAGTACCCGGACGGGACGCTCGATCAGGGCGTGATCTCCGGATACAACGCGATGAAGATCTTCGGTGAGGACCTCAAGGCGGCGTGTGCCGACAAGGACCTCTCGCACGCCGGGATCATCGCCGCGCACCGCAAGCAGAAGCAGATGGACACCGGGCTCGGGGTGGCGCAGGACTTCTCCGACCCGGCCAAGCCGGCGAGCTACAAGTCGTACATCCTCAAGCCGAGCAAGGCCGCGCCGGGCAACCTGGTGGTGGCCAAGGAAGCGTTCGAGGTGCCGGCCGTGCACGAGTACAAGCTGCCCGCGGCGGGATAGCGGCGCGGTTCGGCGGTGGTGGGGCTCGGGGGCACGCGCCTCGAGCCCCTCCTGCTAGGCCGGGCGGTACGCGCTGCCGGGTCGGAAGGTGAGGGTGATCCGGGCGCCCGGTCGAGCGGTGGCGTCGGCGGTCAGCGCGGCGCCGGTGAGGGTGTGCAGGCGGGCGATGCCGGTGCCGGCGTGGGCGGCGACGCTCGGGCGGGCCCGGGCCGCCGCGAGGGGGCCGTCGGGGCCGGTCATCCGGCTGGGCGGGCCGCCGGCGTGGCGCAGTTCGACCACGCCGGGGCCCAGGATCAGGTATTGCAGGTCGTGCCCGAGCACCCGACAGGCGACCACCGAGGCGGCCGGGGTGGCGTCGTGCGCGAGATCGCAGCGGGCCCCGTGCAGTGCGGCGGTCTCGGCGATGGTGTCGGCCAGACAGTCCGCGATGCCCCGGTCCGGGCGGTCGGTCAACCGGGCCAGCAGATGTACGCCCAGCCGGCGCAGGAACCAGTCCATGCCGTGCCCGCACCCGCCCACCGGCTCGGTCAGCGCGGCGGCCACGACCACGGCGGCCTCGGGCGAGGTGAGCGCGAACGCGCGCGCCCCGGAATCGTTTCGCGGGTCGTCGACGACCACCTCGGCATGCACGATGATCAGTCTTGGGGACGAAGGCCCGGTCCGGACAGGGGTGCGGCGTCGATTGGCTCGAACGTGTGGCCCGCGGCCCGGTTCGACCGGCTTCTCGGGCGCGTGTTCGTGACCGGCGGCGCGGCCGTACGCTGGCGCCCATGACCGACGTGGAGAGCCGACGCAGGATCAACGAGGCGATCAGCTCGATCCGCAGACTGATGAGCAGCCGCCGACTGGACGCGTTGCACGTGGAGCGCTCCGGCGTGCCGTTGAGCCTGGTCGCGATCGGTGTGCTGCATCGCATCATCGACTTCGGGCCGATCCGGCCGACCGAGTTGGCCGAGCGCGCCGACATCCAACCGGCCGCGCTGAGCCGGCAGATCCGGATCCTGGAGGAGGGCGCCTACACGGTCCGGGTCACCGACCCCGACGACGGTCGGGTCGCGCTGCTGGAGGCCACCGAGCGCGGGCGGGAGGCGTACCGGATGTTCGTCGCCGCCAACGACACGATGCTGGCCCGGCAGCTGGCCGGCTGGACGGCCGAGGAACTCAACGATCTGGCCGATCGCATGCAGCGGTTGGTCGCGGACCTGCGCGGGCCGCTCGACGAGGAGTGAGGACACCGCGCCCACCTCGCCCGAGAAGATGATTGACCCTGTTAATTAACCGGGTTAACGTCCGATCATGGCATGGGACTTCAGCACCGACCCCGACGTCGCGGCCGAGCTCGACTGGATCCGCCGGCTGGTGGTCGAGGAGATCGAACCGCTCGACCTGGTCCGGGCCCGGATGAGCGCGGAGAACTGGCGGGCGGTCACCGACCCGCTCAAGCAGGCGGTCAAGGACCGCGGCCTGTGGGCCGCGCACCTGGACCCGGCGCTCGGCGGCGGCGGTTTCGGCCAGGTCCGGCTGGCCCTGATGCACGAGATCCTCGGTCGTACGCCGTCCGCCCCGGCGATCTTCGGCAACCAGGCGCCGGACTCGGGCAACGGTGAACTGCTCGCGGTGGGCGCGACCGACGCGCAGAAGGAGCGCTGGTTGTGGCCGCTCCTGGCGGGCCGGCTGACCAGTTCGTTCTCGCTGACCGAGCCGCACACGGCCGGGTCCGATCCGACCGGGATCCGCACCCGGGCGGTGCGGGACGGGGACGAGTGGGTGCTGGACGGGCACAAGTGGTTCGCCTCCAACGCGCGCCGCGCGGACTTCGTGCTGGTCTTCGCGGTCACCGACCCCGAGGCCGAACCGCACCGCCGGGCGTCGATGTTCGTGGTCGAACGGGACACGCCCGGGATGCGGATCGTGCGCGACGTGCACACCATGCACCACCCCTACGACGGGGCCGAGACCGCACACCTGGGCGGTCACGCGGAGATTCGGTTCGAGGGCTGCCGGGTGCCGCACGCGCACCTGATCGGTGCTCCCGGCGACGCGTTCACGCTGGCGCAGAAGCGGCTCAACGCCGGCCGCATCCACCACACGATGCGCTGGATCGGTCAGTGCCGCCGAGCCTTCGACATGCTCTGCGAGCGGGCCCTGTCGCGCCGTTCGCACGGTCGACTGCTGGCCGAGCATCAACTCGTGCAGCAGATGGTGACCGAGTCCACGATCGGGATCGAGGCATTGCGGCTGATGACCCTCAAGGCCGCGTGGACGTGGGACCACCAGGGCCCCAAGGCGGCCCGGCAGGCGGTCTCCGAGGTCAAGTACTGGGGCGCGAAGGTGCTGCACGACGTGCTGGACCGGGCGATCCAGGTGCACGGCGCGCTGGGCTACTCGACCGACCTGCCGTTGGAGGAGATGTACCGCGTCGCGCGCAACTTCCGGTTGTCCGACGGCGCGGACGAGGTGCACGTCGCGCAGGTCGCCAAGCTCGCATTGCGCGGCCACACCGCGGTGGAGGGCTGGCCGAGCGAGCACATCCCGACCCGCCGCGCCGCCGCGGAGGAGCGCTACGCGACCTGGCTGGACCTGCCGTGACGGCGGTGGGCGCCGGGGTGCCCGGGACGCCGGACGTGCGGGCGCTGACCGCGTGGTCGGTGGCGTGCGGTGTGCTCGCCCCCGGGGTCGAGGTGCGGATCGAGCCGCTGGCGGGCGGGTCGTCCAATCCGACCTACCGGGTCCGGGGCGGCGACGCGGACCTGGTGCTGCGTACGCCGCCCGTGCGGGGCGGGTTGCCCACCGCGCACGACATGGACCGCGAGTACCGGTTCCAGAGCGCGCTGGCGGGCAGCGCGGTGCCGGTCGCGCCGATGGTGGCGTCGTGTGCGGACCCGTCGGTGATCGGGGTGCCGTTCTACCTGATGGGCCGGCTGGACGGGGTCGTGCACGCGCGGGCGGAGACCGTGCGCGATCTGCCCCCGGACCTCGCCGCGGCGGCGGGCCGCGCGCTGGCGCGCACCCTGGCCGCGCTGCACGCGGTGGATCCGCTCGCGGTGGGACTGGCCCCGTACGCGCGGCCCGAGCCGTATCCGGTACGCCAGTTGCGGCGCTGGCGGCGGCAGTGGGCGGCCTCCGGCGCGGATCCGGTGCCGGTGGTCGACCGGGTACTGAGCGTGCTGTCCGAGCGGTTGCCCGATGCGGGCGGGGAGCGGATCGTGCACGGCGACTACAACCTGGCGAACGTGATGTACGAACGGGACCGCCCGGATCGGGTGCTGGCGGTGCTCGACTGGGAAATGGCCGCGCTCGGGCCGCCGGCGGCGGATCTCGGTCAACTGCGCGCGTACTGGGGTCCGGCCGGCCGGTTGTTGTTCGCCGAACGCGGGGGGCATCTGCCGGACGCCAATCCCGGGTTGCCCTCGGCCGGCGAACTGGTCGCCGAGTACGCCGAGACCGCCCGACGATTCGCCGGAATCGAGCTGAACAGCCGTCATATCCCGTTCTGGGAAGCCTTCGCGGTGATCAAGCTGGCGATCGTCTGCGCGGGTGCGCTGCGTCGCGGGACGAATCCGTCCGGTGTGCGTCGGGCGCGGATCGTGTCCCTGGTAACCGGTTTGGCAGACATTGCCCAGGACACGCTGAAGGAGTGAGGTTCCGCCTGGAACGAACCCCGAAAATCGGGACAAATACCTCAATGGTTGTGCGGGGAAAGGTAAAATTATCAAGAACTTCACCCCGGATACGCATGAGTAGCCGGTTGAGGGGCCAAGATTGCAGGTGTTCGCCAGGGAGCGTGGCGAACACCTTGAGACGAGGCGGGCCCGGCCGGGGCGGGCCCGCGTCGTCCCTTCCCGGCAGTGCCGGGGCGTGTACACACCGCCTCGAGCCGACCACCCCACCACCGATCGACGGCCCGGCCGACACCCGCGCCGGGACGGCCGGTTCCGCCGGTCAGTACGCGGTGGCCCGCACCCGATCGAGGTCGTCCAGAATCCGGCCGAGGTCCGCGGGCGTGGACACGTAGGCCAACACGGCCCGTTGGAACGCGCTGCGCATCGTGGTCGGCATCAGGTCGGACGCGTCGAAGCGGATCGAGGGCGCGCCGGCCAGCGTGGTGCCCAGTCGTCTGGTCACGTCGTCGCGGTAGGCGTTCGGCGACACCTTGGCGTCCGGGGACAGCGCGGTGCCGGACTGGACCCAGAGCTCCTGTGCTTGCGTGCCGGTGAGGTAGTTCAGCAATTCCCGCGCGGCCGGGGTCGCGTGGAACATCGCCGCGACGTCGCCCGCCACCTCGCGCGGGGAGGGCGTGTCGAAGCCGGGGAAGGCGAACACCTCGTAGTCTCGCGGGGCCCCCGGCGGCGTCCGCGCCGCGTAGCCGCCGGACACGAACGAGGCCTGGTGGTCGAACACACAACCACCGCGCGCGTCGAGCAGTTCGGCCGACTTGTCGAAGCCGGTCAACAGGGCGTTGATCGGCCCGCCCAGAACGCTGCCCGGAGTGTTCAGCAACTCGCCCCAACTCTGCCAGGCGGCCCGGATCTCCGGTGCCTGCCAGGAGAGTTGGCCGCGCGCCCAGGCGTCGTAGATGTCCGGGCCCGAGCGGGCCAACACGAGATCCTCGATCCAGTCGGTGCCGGCCCAACCCGAGGTGGTGCTGGAGGCCAGCCCCATGCACCACGGGGTCATCCCGGCGGCGCGCAACTGCGCCGTGGTGGCCTGGAGTTGTGCCCACGAGGTGGGCACCGGCTCGCCCGCGCGGGAGAGTTTGCCGGGATTGAACCAGATCGTGCTCTTGAGCGCGGCCTTGAGTACGACCGCCAACTGCCGACCGTTGACCCGGCCCGGGGCCAACCACTCGGGCGCGTAGCCCGGCCGGATCCCGTCCAGCGGCGCCAGCTTGTTCATCTTGTCGTAGTGCAGGAGATCGCCCGGCGAACTGAGCACCGCGATCTCCGGCGGATCGCCCTCGTCGACCCGACCGGCCAGCACCGCCGCGACATCGCGGGTGCCCTCGAAGCGCACGTCGATGCCGGTTTTCCGCTCGAAAGGCGCCACCACGTCCTCGAACGCCTGTTGTTCCGTGCCCTCCCAGGTGCCCAGCACGTGCACCACTCGGGGCTGATCGTCGGCCGCGCACGCCACCGGTGCCAGCACGGCGCCGAGCAGCAGCAGGGCGCCGAACACCGACCTGGACCCGCCGGTTCGGGTCACCGCAGCCTCCCGTACTCGAAACGACGGACCGACAGGCCCGCGAGGGTCAGGACGAGCACGGCCGCGCACACCACCGGGCCGCCCAGGGCGAGCCCGCCGTCGTCGGCGGCCTCCGCCAACGCCTCATCGGCCGCCGCACGGCCGATGATCAGCGCGTCGGTCAACGCCGTGTCGGCGTCGTCGGCCGCGCCGGACACCCGGTCCGACGCCCGGCCCGTCAGCAATGTGGTCCCGGGCCCGCCGTCCCGGGTGCCACCGGGCGGTGCCTGTGCCCGGGCCCGTTCCGCGGCGTCGCGCAGCGCGGTGAGCGCGGTCAGCGCCCGAGCGCCCGCCCCGCGCAGCGTCGGCGAGCGGTCCTCGGCCAGGGCGGTGGCGATCAGACCGCCGAACCTGGGATCCGCGCCGGCCTTGAGGCCGTCGATCTCGGCCGCCGACGGCAGCGGGTCGGCCAGATCCCGAAACGTCAGGCCCGCCTTCACGTCGGTCGCGCGCGGAACGCCGCCGGAGGCGATCTCCAGCGCCGCGGAGCCGACCACCTCGTGCACGGCGGTACGGGCCTGCCACAGCGCGGACTGCTCGGTGACCCCGCGTCCGGCACCCTCGGCGAGCCGGTCGTGCGTGGTCTGCGCGTGCAGCACGGTCCAGGCGATCAGGGCGGCCAACGCCGCCGCGCCGAGCAGCAGCAGCGGGCTGGTCCGGCGCCGGAAGCGGCGCCGGACATAGGCGTGTGCGACCAGGACCAGCAGCAGCGCCACGAACGCGGTCGCGCCGAACGGGACCGCCACGTACGCGCCCACCCACCAGGTCGAGCGGGCCGCGCGGATGTCCGCCAGGTCCGCCTGGCGCTGCTCGTACAGACTGGTCACGATCGAGCGCCGCAGGTCGGACGCGTAGAACACGTTGGCCAGGGACAGCGGCCCGTCGCCGCCGGTCTGGGCCAGGCCGACCATGATCGTGTACTCGACCATGAGCGCGTTGACGCCGGTCAGCCGCGACCGCGCGGTCGTATCGCTCCGGTGCAAATCCGTGGCCAGGGTGAGGAATTGGTTCGCCCGCTTGACCGCGTCCTGGTAGTCCTGTCCCGGCCCGGTCAACGAGAACGCGCCCGACACCAGGCTTGTCGCGGTCGCCCGGTCGGCCTCGGTCAGCGCGGACGCGGCCTGGTCCAGGGCCAGTGCGCCCGGGATGCGCCGGTCCTTGAGGTCCGCGGTGGTCGCCTCGGAGCGGTTCGCGATCAGCACGGACAGCGTGAACACGGGGACCAGGGCGAGGACCACGAGCAGCGCCAGCGCCACGAGGCGACCCGGCGTGGTCGAGGGCAGACGTGGTTTCGGGCGGTGCTTTCGGTGCGGCGCGGTGCTGGACATGGAACGGGCGCCCCCTCGTTCCGCTCGGCGATCCGGACAGGCTAGACGTGTGATCGGCCGGTTACCACACGGTGTTCTCCCTTGTGGGGATAGGCATCGTCGTGCTACGTACGGTCCGGTTTCGATCGATATGCCGCACTCGTGTCCTGGGTTGCCTTGAGTCGCTCCACCCGTTGCCTCCGGTGCGGAGGTTGGGGTTTCACAGGCAGCGAGGGAGCCTGCTCCGACCCCGCGTCCCCCGACGTGGCCGCCCGCGGTCGCTTGCGGCGGCTGCGGAGACGGATTGGGCTTCCGCGCGTGGCCGGTTGGCTCCGGTGACGCGTCGGGCTTTCCCCGGGTCGCCGAAGCCGGCTGCGGCTTGGCGCGTCAGCGCCCACGACGGGGGCGAGACCTCGTGATCGACGCGCGAAGCGCGGAGAGCGGCGGAGCCGCAAGCATTGACTTCGTGCCCCGGAGCGAAGCGCAGGGACACGAAGTCACGAGCGAGGCGCCACTTTTTCGCGGAGGAGCGAAGCGGGGGAGCGAAAAAGTGGCGCCTCGCGAGCCGGCGACGAAGTCGCCCAATAAAGCGGTGCCTCGCGAGCCGGCGACGAAGTCGCCCTACAGAAAAGTATCCCGACCTCCGTTGACGATCAGCGTCTGCCCCGTGATGTAGCGCGAGCCCGGGCCGCACAGGAAGACCGCGGGGGCGCCGATGTCGGTTTCCGGATCGCCGACTCGGCGCATCGGGACCTTGTCCGCTATCCGTGACTCCATGGTCGGGTCCGCCTCGAACGCGGACGCGAGCGCGGGCGTCACGGCCAGCGGCGCGAGGCCGTTGACCCGGACGCCGCTCGGACCCCATTCGCGGGCCAGCGCCTTGACGAAGCCGCGTTGTGCGCCCTTGACGCCCGCGTAGAAGGACAGATTGGCGCTGCCGCGCATGCCGGCGGGCGAGGTGAGCAACAACAACGCGCCCCGCGTCTCGCACAGCCGCGGGTAGGCCGCGTGGGCCACCGTGAACGAACCGGTGAGCGAGACGTCGGCGTGCTCGCGCCACAGTTCCGGACGCGCCCGCTCGAAGTCCACCGGCTCGCTGGAGCGGCGCGAGGTCGCGTTGTGCACCACCGCGTGCAGCCCGCCGAACCGGGCCGCGCTCGCCTCGACCGCGGCACGTACCGATTCCGCCGACGTCACGTCGCACTCGGTCGCCCACCCGCTGCCGCCGCGCGCGGTGATCTCCTCGACCACCTCGGCGGCGGAAGCCAGTCTGCGCGCGGTCACCACGACGGTGGAACCGGCCGCAGCCAGGGCCAGCGCGATCCCCTTGCCCAGGCCGGCCGCCGCACCCGTCACCAACGCCACGTGTTCGGTCACGGCGTCATCAGCGCTCCTCCGTCGACGATCAGGGTGGTCCCGGTCAGCCGCGCCGCCGCCGGGGCGAGCAGCAACGACACCGCGTCCGCGACGTCCCGCGCGGTGCTCGGGCCGGGCAGTACCGCCTCGCCCCGGTCCACGTCGGTGCCGCGCAAGTGCTCCGCGCCGTAGGCGAACACGTCCGGGGTGACGATGTTGACGGTGATCCCGTCGACCGCCCAGCGCCGGGCCGCCGACTTGGCCAGCGCGCGCAGCGTCTCGGCGGCGGTGGCCGCCGGCACCAGATCGGCGGCGCCCTCCAGGGCGATGGCGGGCACGACCAGGACGAACCGGCCCCGGCGCGGGGCAAGCAGTTCGCGGGCCACCTGAAGCACCGTCAGGCCGTGCCGGACCGGGTCCTCCGCGAGCCGGTGCCACTCGGCCTCGGTGAGCGTGGCCAGCGGCCGGGGCGACAAGGCGTCGGCCGACAGCAGCGTGTACACGAGCACGTCCACCGCGTCGTGTCCGGCCGCGCGCAGGCCCGCCGCGACGACGGTCCGGAACTCGTCCGGGTCCTTTAGCGCGGCGCGTACGGTCGCCGGCTCCACCCCGCCGCGCGCCGCCGCGATGCGGGCGGCGGCCGGGCCGGGATCGCCCGGATCGCACAGGATCGGTTCGCAACCGTCCGCGGCGAGCCGGTGCGCGACCGCCTCGCCGAGATCGGCCGCACCCACGACGAGGGCAACACGTTCCGCCACGAGACCTCCGAAGGTGGTGATCGACAGCGCGATGGAACCACGGAGTCGTCGAATTGACCATGCGTCAGATCCGACTCGCGGGTCGGCCACCGGGGTCGTTCACCCGCGGCGCGCCCTCACCCGATCCCCGGGCGCGGCGCCGGTCGAGGACCGGTTCTTCGGTGCGATGGAGATCACCGGCGGGTGCTCGACGCGCCATGTGTCCACGGCAATCCCCGACTTCGACATCCGCCGGTGCGCCTGCGCGACTGCCCGCAGGCCGGGGCCGGTACGCGACGGCGGGTGACCGGGGCCGGGCGGCGTGCACCCGCGTGCGCCGGGCGCGTGGGTGCACCTCGGCCGAGTGGTTGTCGGCCGGACCCCGTAGCGTCCAGGTGAGGACGCCACGGAGGGTGCACGAGTGTCGAAGACCGCCATCATCGCGCTGCTGGCCGAATTGAACGATGCCGACGGAATGATCTTCGCACGGATCCGGGACGAGATGCCGGCGGCGCTTCGCGACACCGAGGTGCTGCCGCCCTCGGTGGTGCTCGGCGCACTGCGGGCGGGCGACGACGCCGCGCTGTTCGCGATCGCCGGCAACCTGGGCCTTCCGCGCGGCGCGCTGCCCGAGTTGTACACCGGCCCCGCGCTGCCGACCCTGCGCGCGCTGCGCTCGCTCGCGCCCGGGAATCCGCGCGCCTACACCGAGGCCACCCGCGGGATCCGCGAATCGATGGCACGGCACTTGGGCGGTTCGGCACCCGCGTGGGGCCGACTGCTCGCGTCGCTGCCCACCTTCGCGGGGCCGTTGAGCGCGGCGATCGAGGCGGCGGGCGCGGGCGAGGAGGCGCCCGGCCTGCGCGTACCGGTCGAACTGCGGGTGGAGTTCCGCCACCTGCTGCTGCTCGCGCCGCCGGCATGCCTGGCCGAGCTCCTGCCCGCGCTGCCTCCGTACATCGTGCGCGACCTGCTTCGGTTCGGGGCCCGGGTGCCGGACGCCGTGCTCGCCGACGTGATCGCCCGGGCCACCCCCGCGCAGTGCCTGGCGCTGGCCCGCGCCCGGCGGACCCGGCCCGAGGTGGCCGGCGCGCTGCTCGCCCTGGCGGACCCGGCGACGAACGCGGCCCTCTACCTCAACCCGCGTACCGGGCAGGCGATCCGGGCCCGGATCATGGCGTCCTCGACGCCGCTGCACCCGACTCTGGTGGAACGGGTGTGCAACGACTGGGCGAGCACGATCCGTCTGCCCGCGCTGTGGTCGGGCGATCCGCTACTGGTGCGCGCCGCGCTGCTCAACCGCGAAGCGATGGCGATCACCCTGCCCGAGTGCCTGACCATCTGGCAGGACAAGGGCATCGAGGGGCTGCGCGCGCACCTGCGGACCCTCCCGCCGCGCGGGGACGGCACCCGACCGCGGGTGTTCCGGAGCCCGCGCTATCGCTCGCTGTTGCTGATCGCCCTGCTGCGGCTGTACGAATGCGCCGGAGCCCGCGCCGCGCTGGACCTGCTGGACGATTTGGAGCCGGAACCCCGGCTGGCCGACCGTTGTCGGGACCTGCTGACCTCGCCCGCCGCGGACACCGAACTGCGCGCGTGGATCGCCAGGTCGATCGGCGACCCACCGCTGGTCCGGCGCCTGCGCCGGTATGTGCCCGCCTTCGAGTGGCCGATGCTGGAGACAAGTACCCCCGATTGGGCGCGGATCGGCCGAGCGCACCGCCGCAGCGCGTTCCCGCCTCGGGCGTTGGCGTTGTTGGCCGAACAGGACGGCTGTCCCGACGAGTTGCGCCGCGAGATCGAATTCGGCCCGCCCTCGGCACAGATGAGCCGGTGCGGGCCCTGGCCGGCCCCCGTCCAGTGGTGGGACCCGAGGTCACGGCGGCGCGGCGAGGCCGAGTTCCGGATCGCGAGCGACCTCGCCGCCGGCCGACTGCCGATCGCCGAGGTCCTGACCGGTCGACGGGCCACCCTGGCCGCGGAACTGCTCGGGCTGCGCGAGACGATCCTTCCCGACACCCGAACGGCCTGCGAACTTCGGGACGGATTCCGCGAACTGATCGACAGTCAGGTGGAACCGGCGGACCGTGCGGCCTTCGCGGCGGTCGCCCTGCGCCTGCTCCCGCACTTCGAGGGAAGTCTGGCCGAACTGGTCACCACCGCGGCCGGTGCCGCCCGCGGCTGACCCGTACATCCGTCCTCGTACCGCTCGCCCCCCGGCGGACCACTACCGTCGTCCCCCCGGGCAGGCCACCACCGTCGGTCCCCCGGCGGACCCCATCGCTCGTTCCCGTGTGTGCCACCACCCTTCGTCCCCGAGTGGGCCACGACTCCCGAGAGGGCATCCGACATGCACTATGCCTCCGCCTTCGCGCTGCTCGCCGCGCTGGACAACGCCGACGGCGAGGTGTTCGCCCGAGTCCGCGGGACCTACGCCCCGCACCTGGGCGAGGCGCGCGGACTCCCGGCCGCGTTGATCACCTCGGTGATCCGGTACGGCACCGGTGCCGACCTGATCCGGGCCGCGGCGCGCAACCCGAACATCCGGGTGACCACCGAGGTTCTCGCCGAGGCGCGACCCGCCGTCGCGGCACTGCGCTTTCTCCGGCACTGCGCCGCGCACGACGCCTTCTCCTACCTGCGGCCGACCACCGAGGTGACCGCGCTTCTGGAGCGGCACCTGGGGGCCGACCCGCGCGCGTGGTCACGGCTGTTGGCACTGCTGCCCGACTGCCAGGGCACCGTGGCCGAACTCGTCGAGGCGGCCGGCGCCGGTACGGGCGGCACCGAGGTGATCCCGACCCCGCCGCGCACGGTGGCCACCGAATGGCGGCAACTGCTGTTGTCGGCCCGCCCCGAGCTGCTGACCGCGCTCGTGCCGCACCTGCGCCCGCGTACGGTGCTCGACCTCGTGCACTTCGGCGCCCTGCTGCCGGGGCCGATCGTCGCCGAGGTGGTGCGTCGCGCGACGCCGAAGCAGCGGCTCGCGCTGGCCGCCGCCGGATCGGTGCGCGCCGAGGCGCACGACGCGCTGATCGATCTGGGCGTCCCGGAGGTGAACGCGGCCGTCTACAACAACCCCAGGGCGGGCGACCGCGAGCGGAACCGGATCATGGCCGCCGCCGGCACCGTCCCGCTCGACCCGGACACGAGGACGCGGGCGCTCCGGTCGGACAACATCCGCTACCGGCGCCCCGGGGTGTGGTCCGGCGATCCGACGCTCGTGCGGGCCGCGCTGCTGCGGGTGCGGCAGGCGAACGTGAGCGTGTCCACGTGTATCCGGACGTGGGAGGAGGGCGGGACGCAGGCATTGCGCCCGCTGTTCCGCGACACCTTCGGGAACAGGCGGCAGCACGAGCCGTTCGTGGTGCCCGTGCATCGTGCGGTCCTGCTCGGCGCGTTGCTCGCCCTGTGGGATCGGCACGGTGTCGCGGGGGCGGCGAGCCTGGTCGAGGACCTGCCGCTGCGGGAGGGGCCGGCGGCGAAGCTGCGCGCGATGTTCGAGGCCGGCGAGGAGGGCCGCGCGCGGCTGCGGGCCGAGTACGAGCGCGGCCTCGCCCGGCGGTCGCCCCGGTCGGACCCCCCGCGGGTGCCGCAGGGCTTCCTGATCGGCGCACCCTGGGATCCGCGGGCCGCCTGGTCGGCCCTGGAGGCCGCGCACGCCCAGGCGCCGCTGCCGGCCGCGACCGCGCGCTACCTGACCGCGCTTCCGGATTGTCCGGCCCCGATCGCCGAGGCCGCCGACGACGGCGAGGCGCTGCGCGAGCGGTGGCCGGTCGGCGGCGGATGGCGTCGGGTGTACCCGCACGACGACAGCTACACGAAGGAGGTGCGTCGGCTGCGTGTCGAGCTGACGAAGATTCCGGATCTGGCCGAGCGGGTGTTCATCGCCGCCACGCCCGCCGAGCGGGCGCTGGAGCTGTACGACCGGATCCAGCGCTACGCGCCGGAACCGGAGTCGGCCGCCGCGCAGCGCGCGCGGATGGCCGAGTACATCCGCGAATACCTGGGTGAGGGCCTGGAAGCCCGGGTGATCGCCGCGCGGATGGCCCCTTCGTTCGCCGGGACACTGCCCGAGTTGTTCGCCACCGCGGCTGCCGCGGCCGGCTGAACGGGGCCCGTGCCGGGGTCGGAAAAGCGTTGGTGCGGATGGCCGAATCGGGGTACCGATGCACACGTGACGGATGAGCGCGTACTGACGTGGCAGGTGACCGAGAGCGGCGGGCAGGAGACCTCGTGGGTCGAGTTGGGGGAGTCGTGGCTCTCCGCGCGGGGCGAGGCCCTGGGCACGACGCCGCGGTCGTATCGGCTCACCTACGAGCTGGAGACGGGGCAGGACTACGTGACCACCCGATTGCGGGTGGTCGCGCAGGGTGCGGGTGAGACCAGACGGCTGGACCTGCGGCGCACGGCCGACGGCTGGACGGTGGACGGCGTGCCCCGGCCGGACCTGGCCGACGCGCTCGACTGCGACCTGGGCCTGTGTCCGCTCACCAACACGATGCCGATCCTGCGTCACGGGCTGCACGAGGAGGCCGGCCGGCACCGCTTCCTGATGGCCTTCGTGGCCGTGCCGGAGTTGGTGGTGGCACCGTCCTGGCAGACGTACACGCACCTGGGCGTGGAACCCGACGGGGCTCGGGTGCGCTACGAGTCCGGTGATTTCCGCAGCGATCTGCTCGTGGATCGGGAGGGATTGGTGGTGGACTATCCACAGTTGGCCACCCGAATCTGAGCGGGGCGGGCACCCGGTCGACGGTGGGTCGGCCGCCGCCGGAGCCGTAAAATCCGGGCCACCGGCAGCGCCGGCGGTGATCATGGCCGTAACAGTCCTGTTGCTCTTGTCGTCCTGCTGTGAAGGCTTTGGCCGGATTCCATAAAATTCGATCCCATGAGCTCCTCCTCGGACGCAGCGTCCCCGCTGCCCGCCCGCACTCCAGGTCTGCCCACCCGGGTGCCGCAACCCCGTCAGGGCGGACGGCACCGTCGGCCCGATTCCCACGAACTCCCGGAGGCCGCCAAACCGTTGATTCTCGCCGTGCCCGGCCCCGCGAACGCCGACCTGCTCGCCCTGGTGAGCGAGGTCGCGTTGTTGGCCGGCGCAGATCTGCCCGGACTCGACATCCGGCCGGTGGTGATAGAGGAGGGCGGCACCGACCTCGCCGCCGTCCTGCGCGGCGCGCCGTCGGCGGTCGTCGTCCCGCTCCTGCTCGGTCCCGACGCCGAGGCCGCGGCCCGGACCGAGGCCGTTCTCGCCACCGCGGAAGGCGAGTTCCTGCGCTGCGGCGTGCTCGGTCCGCACCCGCTGCTGGCCGAGGTGCTGCACGAGCGGTTGTCCGAAGCCGGCCTGGCCCGGGCCGACCGGGCCCGTTTGTTCAGCGTCGCCACCGCCGCCGAGGGGATCGTGCTGGTCACCGACGGTGGCCCGGAGGCGGTCGCCGCGGCGGAGGTGACCGGTGTGCTGCTCGCGGCCCGACTCGCGTTGCCGGTGATGACCGCCGACCTGGGCGACCCGAAGACGGTGTCGGTCGCCGCCGAGCGGCTGCGCGAGATGGGCGCGGCCTCGATAGCGCTCGCGCCGCACGTGCTCGGTCCCGATGTCGAAGCCGGTCGGATCGCCGAGGTCGCGGCCCAGGCCGGGTGTACGGCGGCCGAGCCGATCGGTGCGCACACCTCGGTCGCGAAGCTGGTCCTGCACAAGTACCTGGAGGCCTGCGGCTAGGGCCCCTGCCGGGCGGCGCGGACCAAGCCGAGATCCCCGGGACAGGCCCCGATCCTGTCCCCACCCGGGATTCGGCCGCGCGCGCCTCGCGAGGCGGCGCATGGCTCCCCCCGTGCCATGCGCCGCCGATTCGGGTTGCCCCGGCCCGCCTCGGGACCCGGGCGGGCGAGTGATCCGACGTGCGCCGCGAGCCCTCGACATCCCGCTTACGGCCGGGCGGATCAGGGTTGGCCGGTCACGAGCGGGCCGGCAGAGTTCCGCCAATCGGCGGCTCTTTCGCTGCGGCGCTCGCGTGGGGGGAATACGCGGCCATGGATACGTCACGCAAGAGATACGGCGCCGCGATCGCGCTGGTGGCACTCGGTCTGCTGGCAGGGCTGATCACCCTGGTCTGGGACTCCGGCCGGACCGGGAACCACGCCCGCAAGGACTCGGCCGCCTCGGCGCCCACCGCGCCCGCGCCCACGCCCGCGGCTCAGGGTAGGCAGCCGATGACCCTCACCCTGACCACCACGGGCGACGTGCTCGCCTACCCGACGATCATCGCCCAGTCCGAGCGGGACGCGGGCGGCTCCGGGAACGACTTCCACAAGATCTTCGCGGACGTGGTGCCGCTGGTGCAGCAGGCCGATCTGGCGCTGTGTCACATGGAGACCCCGTACGCCCCGCCCGAGGGGCCGTTCACCGGCTATCCGATCTTCGCCGCGCCGCCGCAGATCGCCCGCACGCTCGCGGACACCGGCTACGACGGCTGCTCGACCGCGTCCAATCACACCCTCGACGGCGGCTTCAAGGGAGTCCAGCGCACGCTGGAGACCCTGGACGCGGCGGGGGTGCGGCACGCGGGCAGCGCGCGCAGCGAGCAGGAGGCCGCGCCGACCATCATGGACGTCAAGGGCGTCAAGGTCGCGCACCTGTCCTGGACGTACGACACCAACGGGATCCCGCTGCCCGAGGGCAAGCCGTGGTCGGTCAACGTGATCGACAAGCAGCGGATGATCGCCCAGGCCCGGGCCGCTCGGGCCGCCGGCGCCGAGCTGGTTCTGCTGAGCGTGCACTGGGGGACCGAGTGGCAGCGCGAGCCGGACCAGCAACAGCGCACCTTGGCACGGGAGTTGACCGCCTCGACGGACAACGGCAGCAAGGACTTCGACCTGATCATCGGCACGCACAACCACGTGCCGCAGGCCTACGAGAAGGTCAACGGCACGTGGGTGATCTACGGGATGGGCGACGAACTCGCCAACTTCCCGGACAAGCCGAGGGGCAACTACAGCTCGGCCGGGCTGTTCACGTTCTCCCGGGACGCGGCGGGCACGTGGAGCGTGACCGATGCGCGGTTCCGCCCGCTGTACTCGCACCCCGGGCCGCCGTTCCGGATCCTGGACGTGAACAAGGCACTGGCCGACCCGGGCACCCCGGCGGACACCCGGACGCTGCTGGAGGCCGCGCGGTCGAGCGTGGTGGAGGCGGTGCTCTCCGAGGGGGCGGCCGGGGCGGGGCTCACCGAGTCGAAGTAGGGCGCACGGGCGCGGTGCGGTCGGCCGGGCCGGCCGCGCTCGTTGCGTCAGGACGTCGGGAGGGCGTCCCAGAAGGCCAGTTCGTAGCTCTGCATCAGGCGAGCGGCGGTCTTGGCGCCCTCCTGGTCGTCACCCGCGTCCAGTCCGGTCTGCAACAGGGTCAGCGCGGCGTCCTCGAAGCCCGGGGGCAGTTCCGCGAAGAAGGTGAAGAACGCGACCTGATCCTCGGTCAACTCGTGGTGGGTACGCAGGGCCCGGGCGAACCGCTCGCAATAACCGCCCCAGAAACCGAAGTTGGCCAACAACGCGAGGGCCACCTCGGCGCGCGAGCCGAACTGGGCGAGCCAGGCCAGGTGATGCGGGTAGCCCTGGGCGGCGGCGTTCGGCGCGTACCCGAGCAGGTCGGCGGCGGTCAGGCCGACCGCCTCCGCGTACGGCATCAGCAGTTGCAACGCTCGGCCCTCGCCGTCGGCCAGGGCCAGAAACAGCGGCGCGGCGTCCGGGAATCGGGCCGCGAGCAACGCGAACGAGCGCCGATCGCTGAGGATGATCCGATACTCCTCGCCGGCGATCCGGCGCAGTGCCTCGGCTTCGACCTGGCCGGCCTCGGCCCGGTCCACGAACCGGTTCGTGGATCCCGTGGTCAGGTCCTGTACGACCTGGGTGTAGAGCATCCGTGCGTCCATCGTGCCACCGTTCGACTCGTCGATTCCTGGTCGCCGGGCTCCGCCCGCGTGCGAGTCCTATCCCTCCCCGGGAACGGGCCGATCCACTCCCGCCCGGTCGGTCCGTCGGCCCGGATGGGTACACCCACCGAAGGGCCGACCACGCCACGCGGACGGCTCGGGAGCGGTCGGGCCGACCTCGATCCCGGCCCACCGGCGGGATCCGCGAACGCCTGACCGATCGGAATGCGCGTGGTTAAGCTCTGGCGGCACGGGCGACGGAGGAGCGGGTGTGGCCGAGGACGAGAGGGCACTGCCCAAGGAACTCCGGGACGTCCTGCGCGAGTCCGGCCGGCGGTTGGGCTACGACCGCGGCGACGCGCTGTTCATGGAGGGCGACCACCCGCGTCACGTGGTGTTGATCGAGCACGGGCAGGTCAAGATCGAACGGGCGACCTCGGACGGTTCGGCGGTCACCATCGCGGTCCGCGGACCGGGCGAGCTGGTCGGTGAGCTCGCCTGCATCGACGGGCGGGGCCGGTCCGCGACCGTGGTTGCGCTGGGCCCGGTGGTGGCCGTCCTGGTGCCGCTGTCCCGGTTTCGCGAACTGCTCAACACGAACGCTCCGTTGGTGTACGCGGTGTTGATCCGCACGGTCTCCCGGATTCGCGAGTCGGACCGCTGGCGGGTCGAGTACGGCGCGCTGGCCACCGGCCGCCGGGTGGCCCGGGCGTTGGCGGACCGCACCCTGGGCAGCGCCGAGGGGCCGTACGTGATCCGGACCACGCAGCAGGAACTCGCCGACGCGATCGGCATCTCGCGCGAATCCGTGGTCCGGGCGCTGCGCGTGTTGTACGAGTCCGGGCTGGTGCGGACCCGGCGCGGCAGCATCGTGGTGCCCGATCCGCCCGCGTTGCGCGAATGGGCCGACGGATAACGCGTTGTGTGTCATCTGACGCGTACAACCGGCCGTCGCCGGAGTACTCCTTGAGGGGCAGGTAGCGAGGCGCGCGAGCGCACGGCGCGGTAGGCGGTTGGGGGAATCCGTGGGAGCCAAGTCGCGATACATGTCGATCCTGGTGCTCGACGTCGAGCGATTCGGCCGGCGTTCGGACGTGACGCAGGAGTGGGTGCGCGGGCGGCTGTACGAACTGCTGCACTCCGCGCTCGAATCGGCGGGCATCGCGTGGGACGCGTGCGTGGTCGAGGACCGCGGCGACGGCGCGATCCTGCTGATCCCGGCGAACGTGCCCAAGGAGGACCTGACCGATCTGTTCATCGACCGGTTGCACGCCGGGCTGCGCAACCACGACCGGCATGCCAGCGACGAGGCGCGGATCAGACTGCGGGTGTCCCTGCACGCGGGCGACGTGGTGCAGGACATCCGCGGTTGGTCGGGCAGCGCGATCAACACCGCCTGCCGACTGGTCAACGCCGACCCGCTGCGCGCGGTGCTGGCCGCCGCCGAGCGCGCGTGTCTGGCGCTGATCGTGTCCGGTTCGTGGCACGAGGCGGTGGTCGTTCCGGAGCGTGGCGGCCTGGAGAGCGCGGCCTATGGGGAGGTGCACGTGCGAGCCAAGGAGGTCGACGAGACCGCGTGGGTGTACGTGCCCGGATATCAACGTCCACCCGCCACGGATACCGATCAACCGGTGAGCCCGCCCAAGACGCGGAAGACGACTGTCCGGCGCGGGGGGCTGGACAGGGGCTTCAGCTTCGACGGTGAGGTCAGCCGACCTCGGTGACGTGGTGGGTGGAGACGCACTCGGGGCGCCGGGTCGTGCAGGCCGACCGATGGGGGCGGTTCCGACCGGTGCTCGGCGGCCGGTGCCCGCGGACCTGGGAGGGAGAGGCCCGGGGGCGCTCGGCACGCCGACGGGCGGTCGTGTCCCCACGCGCGGGGACACGACCGCCCGTCGGTCACCACCCGGCCGGGCCGGGTCGGGTGGGTCGGGCAGGGCCGGTCAGGAGGCCGGCGGCATCAGCACGGTGTCGACGAGGTACACGGTCGCGTTGCCGGTCTGCACGTTGCCGCAGACCACCTTCGAGGTGCCGTTGACGGTGTACGTCTCGCCCGAGCCCTTGGTCGTGAGCGACTGCTTCTCCAGCGTCTCGAACGAGCCGTTGTCCAGCCTGGCGGGCGCGAGCCGCTGACCGACGACGTGGTAGGTCAGGATCCTGGTGAGCATCGCCTTGTCGGCCAGGACCTTGTCCAGGGTCTCCTTGGGGAGTTTGGCGAACGCGTCGTTGGTCGGCGCGAACACGGTGATGTCCTGCGCCGTGTTGAGGGTGTCCACGAGCCCGGCGGTCTGGACGGCGGTCACCAGGGTGGACAGCACCGGGTTGTGCGACGCGGCGGTGGCGACCGGGTCCATGGCCATGCCGGTGAAGCTGCCCGCGCCGGTGGCGGGTACCGCCGAACACGCGCTGCCGAACGGCGCCGAGGCCGGGTTCGCGCCGCCGGGGGCGCCGGCGGCCGACGAGGGGGAGCCGGCCGACGAGGGCGCCGCGGCCGGCGCGGAGGTCTCCGTCTTCTTGGCCGAGTCGTCCTTGTCGTCGCTGCCGCAGGCGGCCAGCGGAATCGCGAGGGCGGCCACGGTCGCGACGGTGGCGATGGTGCGGGGGAGACGGATGGTGGTCATCGGTGACTTCCTTTTTTGAGGCGTGAGGTGTGAGGCGTGAGGCGCCGGAGCCTGGGCCGCGTGAGCGATGAGGCTTGGGGCTCGGGTGTGCGCTTGGACTTCGGGGCGTCGGTCAGGTGACGGTGACCACCACCGAATGCCGGCCGGTGGCGCCGTTGGGCACCGTGCCGACGCGCTTGTCGGTCTGTACGGCGCCGCCGGCGTCGGTGGCACGGACCTCGATCCGGTGCGAGCCCGCCGTGGTCGGCGTCCACTCCCACACCCACTGGCGCCAGGTGTCGACGCTCGGCACCTCGGCGAGCCGGGCGGGTTGCCACGGGCCGCCGTCCACGCCGACCTCGACGGCGGACACGCCCCGGTGTTGGGCCCACGCGATGCCCGCGACCGGTACCGGCGTGCCGATCCGAAGGCGGGCGAACGGCTTCGGGGTATCGATCCGCGACTGGGTCTTGATCGGCGCCTCCCGCGACCACGTGCGCTTGACCCAGTAGGCGTCGTACGCGGCGAACGTGGTCAGTTCGAGGTCCTCGAGCCACTTGCACGCGGACACGTATCCGTACAGCCCGGGCACCACCATCCGGACCGGATAGCCGTGCTCGAACGGCAGCGGTTCGCCGTTCATGCCGACCGCGAGCAGCGCGTCCCGCCCGTCCATGGCGACCTCGACCGGCGTGCCGATGGTCATTCCGTCGGTGGAGCGGGAGACGAGTTGATCGGCGGGGCCGCCGCGCGAGGGCGGCCGTACGCCCGCCTCCCGCAGCAGGTCCGCGAGTCGTACGCCGATCCACCGGGCCGTGCCCGTGTATGGGCCGCCGACCTCGTTCGACACACAGGTCAGGGTGATGTCGCGCTCGATCAGTGGGCGCCGGAGCAGGTCGTCGTAGGAGAAGGTCAACGGCGTACGCACGCCCTTGCCGTGAATCCGCAGCGACCAGTTCCCGACGTTCACACGCGGCACCACGAGAGCGGTGTCCACTCGATAGAAGTCGGCGTTGGTGGTGGTGAACGAGGACATGCCGGGCAACCGCAGATCCGTGCCGACCGACAGCGCCGGGGCCGGTTCGGCGGGCGTGGGCAGTCGGATCCGGTCGCGGAACGCGGCGATCGAGGCCCGCTTCCCGTTGCCGATGATCCGACCGGTGGTGCCGGACACCGCGGAGCCCAGGGCCACCGCGCCGGCGGTGATCAGGAAGGCCCGGCGGTCGAACGCGCGATCCTCCGCACACACCCCGACCACCGGCCTGGTCAGCCGGCACAGCGCGGCCGCCCCGGCGACCCCGGCGAGCAGGGACGGCACGGTGTCCGCGAAACCGGCGCCGGCCCGGTGGTAGGCGGCGAACGCGCCGAGCAGTCCGAACGCGAACACGCCTGCCATCGCCGTGCGACGCAGCCGCAGCGACACCAGGCCGAGGCCGAGTGCGATCAGCGCGAGGATGGCCAGAATTCCGGACTGGAGCATCAACTTGTCGTTGTCGCCGAATTCCCGGACGGCCCAGTCCTTGATGGCCGGGGGAGTGCGGTCGATGACCGCTCCCCCGACGGCCGGAATTGGGCTCGCCTCGGGCCGGACGAACGCGGCGCCGAGTTCGGCGACGGCCAGTGCGGCGCCGGCGGACAGCAGTCCGCTCAGCGCGCCCAGTCCGGCCCGCGTCCATCGGCGAGTTCCGATTGCCTTCACGTCGGGCCATTCGCGACCGACGGTCGTGCGGATTGGTCGTTCACCCGAATCGGGTCGGGCCGATCCGATCGAGGGACGTGGGTGCGCCGGGTCCTCTCCCGTGGTGCGGAAATCGACCGGCGTGGGCACCAATCCGTTCGACGTTCGGCATCGAATACCGGGCGGACGCCGGTGCGACGCGGTTCGATCGGAGCCGCATCCGGTGCCGGACGGACGCGTGGTTCGGGAGTGCTTGGGCAATCCCACCACGGGTGACGTCCTCGGGGCGGCTCGAGCGGGAGTGGGACATGGGTGATCGGTATGGGCACCGCCGCCGGGGCGGCTGTGCGGCCGCGAGCGGATCCAGCCTCGGGGGCGACGGCGGCAGCGGCCGCGGTGCCGGGAGGCGTGGACTCGGGGCCCGCGACTTCGGGACGCGCGGGTTCGGGGCGCGCGGATTCGCGATGCGCGGCACCGGGTTGTGCGATTACGCGGCGAGAGGCTTCGTGACCCGTGGCGCCGGGATGTGTGGTGAGGACGGATGAGGACCGTCGTGCACATCGCCTCGTCGGATGATCGCGGGCCGACCCTGGAGGATCGGCTCGCGAGTGTGGCGCAGGGGGATCAGGAGGCCTTCGCCTCCGTGTACGACGCGGTGATCGGCGCGGTGCTCGGGGTCGCGCGCCGGGTGGTCCGCGATCCCGCGCAATCGGAGGAGGTGGCGCAGGAGGTGTTGCTCGACGTGTGGCGCACCGCCGCCCGTTTCCGGCCCGACAAGGGCAGCGCGATGGCCTGGATCCTGACCATGGCGCACCGCCGCGCGGTCGATCGGGTGCGCTCGGCGCAGGCGGCCACCGATCGCGAACAACGCACCGCGGTACGCGACCACACGCCCGAGTACGACCAGGTGACCGAGGAGGTCGAGGCCCGGCTCGAACGCGAGCAGGTGCGGCGTTGCCTGCGCACCCTGACCGAGTTGCAGCGGCAGTCGGTGACCCTGGCGTACTACCGAGGCTGTACCCATCGTGAGGTGGCCGGCCTCCTGGACGTGCCGTTGGGCACGATCAAGACCCGCCTGCGGGACGGCCTGATCCGCCTGCGCGACTGCCTGGGAGTGGGCACATGACCCCCGCCGACCTGCACACGATGACCGGGGCGTACGCCGTACACGCCCTCGACGAGGACGAACAGCGGGAGTTCGAGCGGCACTTGACCGTGTGCCCGGCCTGCGCGCAGGAGGTTCGGGAGTTCCGGGAGACCGCCGCGCGGCTGGCCTCGGCGGTTGCCGAGACGCCTGCCGCGGAGCTCAGGCGGCGAGTGCTGGACGGCATCGTGACCGTACGTCAACTGCCGCCCGAGGTGCCCGTGCGACTGCCGGTCGTGGGGACCGCACGGCGTCGGGCCCGGCGCTTCACGGCCTTCGTGCTCGCCGCGTGCCTGGCCGCGCTCGGTGCGCTCGGCGGTGTCGCGATCGACCAGTACCAGGACGCCCGCAGGGCGGAGCGCGCGGTGAGTTCGGAGCGCGAGCGCAGCGCGCGGATCGAGGCGGTACTCGCCGCGCCGGACGCGGTCCAGGCGTCTGCGCCGGTGGCCGGTGGCGGTACGGCGCGGGTGATCGTGTCCCGCGCGCTCGACCGGACGGTGTTGCTGATGTCCGGCCTTCCGACGTTGCCGAACGCGCGGGTATATCAGGGCTGGTACAACGACAACGGCCACATGCGTTCGATCGGGGTGATCCGGCCGGGTACGGCGTTGCTCGCGTCGGCGATCGACCGGGCGTCGGGGGTCGGGGTCACCGTGGAGCCGCCGGGCGGATCCGCGGAGCCGAGCGGGGAGCCGATCGTGCTGCTCGACTTCCCGGCCGGGCGGGCGTGACGGGTGGACCGGGCCGGGGCGAGTGCGCCGAGGCGATCAGGCGAACCGATTCCGCGGGCCGTACGCAGGAGGTATTCGGGCCGCGGACCGGCTCGGCGGCTGCGCGGCGGAGTTCGGCGAACACCGGGAGTGGTCACGAGGGTGATCGGAACTTGATTTGTTCTCGGCCGTGTTCGAGGATTTCGAGGCATGGGACCTCTCAAGCCGGATATCGCCGAACTGATCTTTGGATTCATCACCTTTGTGCTGGTCTTCGCCATCCTGGCGAAGATCCTGCTGCCGCGCATCGCGGACACGATCGCCAAGCGGCACACGGCGCTCGAAGGCGGTTTCGACCGTGCGGCGGAACTCCAGCGGGAGAGCGAGGCGGCGCTCGCCGAACTGCGCGCGCAGATCGTCGAGACCCGTAAGGAGGCCGCGCTGGTCCGGCAGCAGGCTTCCGAGGAGGGCGCCCGGTTGATCGCCGAGGCGCGCGCCGAGGGGCAGCGGATCAAGGACGAGCTGGTCACCTCCGGCCACGAGCGGCTGGACGCGGACATCGCCCTGGCGAGTGCGTCCCTGCACGCGGAGCTGGGCCTGATCGGGACGGAGCTCGCGGGCAAGGTGCTCGGCGAGCCGGTCGGCACGCTGGTGGCCGACAGCGACGTGATCGAGCGCTTCCTGGCGGAGCTGGCCGAGTTGGACGCGGGACAGGGCGGCGACGGTCCGGCGCCCAAGGGCTGACCGAACATCGGCTTCGCGAGTGGCCGGCCCCGGGGATCGACTCCGGGGCCGGCCACTCTCGCGTTCGGAGGTGGCCGGCCCGAGCAGGGCCGGGACGGGCTTGCGCCCCCTACCGGCCGGCCCGGCCGCCCGACCGGTCAGCCCCGGTAGTCCGGGTCCGGCTCGAACTCCGGGTAGTACTCCGGCTCCGGTTCGAAGTCCGGCTCGTAGTCGTTCTGGTAGTCGGGCTGGTAGTCCGGCAGCGGTTCGCGGATCAGCTCGGGCACCGGTTCACGGGTGAGTTCGGCGGCGCGTGCGGTCTTGGGCGCGGCCGAGGGCGCGGGCGCGGGCGCCGGCGCGGGGCCGGCCGCCGTGGAGCCGGCCAGCGTGTCCAGGATCGGCTGACCGTACTTGGCGAGCTTGTTCTCGCCGATGCCGCTGATCGTGCCCAACTCGGCCAGGGTGCTCGGCCGGGTGCCGGCGATCTCGCGCAGCGTCGCGTCGTGGAAGATCACGTACGCGGGCACGCCCTGCTCCTTCGCGGTGGCCGCACGCCACGCGCGCAGCTCCTCGAAGATCGGCGCGGCCTCCGCAGGCAGCTCGACCGGCGCGGCCTTGCCCTTGCCGCCCTTGGCCGCCTTGTCGGCCTTCGCCGCACGGGCGGGCCGCTCCGGCTCCCGGCGCAACATCACCTCGCGCCGCCGGCCGAGCACCTCCTCGCTCTCCTCGGTGAGCACGAGCGCGTTGTACGAGGGCTCGACGGCGATCAGCTTCATCGCGAGCAACTGCCTTACCACGCTCATCCATTCGGTCCGGCCCAGTTCGGTGCCGATGCCGAAGACGCGCAGCGTGTCGTGGTCGAACTGGATCACCTTGGCCGTCTTGGCGCCGAGCAGGATGTCCACGATCTGGCCCGCGCCGAACTTCTGCCCACGCCGCTCGTGCTTGAGCCGCCACACGGTCGACAACACCTTCTGCGCCGCGATCGTGCCGTCCCAGGACGCGGGCGGCGACAGGCACGTGTCGCAGTTGCCGCACGCGGTGCTCTGCTGGCCGAAGTAGGCGAGCAGGCGCACCCGTCGACACTCCACCGTCTCGCACAGCGCCAACATCGCGTCCAGGTGTGTGCCGAGCCGGCGGCGGTGGGCCAGGTCACCCTCCGAGCCGTCGATCATCTTGCGCTGCTGCACCACGTCCTGGAGGCCGTACGCCAGCCACGCGGTGGACGGCAGCCCGTCGCGACCGGCGCGGCCGGTCTCCTGGTAGTAGCCCTCGACCGACTTGGGCAGGTCCAGGTGCGCGACGAAGCGCACGTCGGGCTTGTCGATGCCCATCCCGAAGGCGATGGTGGCGACCATCACCATGCCGTCCTCGCGCAGGAACCGGGACTGGTTGGCGGCGCGCACCCGTGAATCCAGACCCGCGTGATACGGCAGCGCCTCGATGCCGTTGTCGACCAGGAACGCGGCGGTCTTCTCCACCGAGGCCCGGGACAGGCAGTACACGATGCCCGCGTCGCCGGCGTGCTCGGCGCGCAGCAGGTCGAGCAGCTGCTTCTGCGGCTTGTCCTTGTGCACGATCCGGTACTGGATGTTGGGCCGGTCGAAGCTGGCCACGAAGTGCCGGGCCTGTTGCAGGTTCAGCCGGGACGCGATCTCGGCGTGGGTGGCCTCGGTCGCGGTCGCGGTGAGCGCGACACGGGGCACGTCCGGCCAACGCTCGTGGAGCTGGGAGAGGGTGAGGTAGTCGGGCCGGAAGTCGTGACCCCACTGCGCCACGCAGTGTGCCTCGTCGATCGCGAACAGCGAGACGGTGCCCCGGTCCAGCAGCCGCAGGGTGGCGTCGACCTTGAGCCGCTCCGGCGCGAGGTAGAGCAGGTCCAGCTCGCCGGCCAGGAACTCCGACTCGACCATGCGCCGCTCGTCCGGGTTCTGCGTCGAGTTGAGGAATCCGGCGCGCACTCCCAGTGCGGTGAGCGCGTCCACCTGGTCCTGCATGAGCGCGATCAGCGGCGAGATCACCACCCCGACGCCTTTTCGCACCAGGGCCGGGATCTGGTAGCAGAGCGACTTCCCGCCACCGGTCGGCATCAGGACGAGCGCGTCGCCGCCCCGGATCACGTGGTCGATGATCTCCTGCTGACTCCCGCGAAACGAGTCGTAACCGAAGACGCGATGCAGAACCTGCAGCGCTTCGCTGATCTGGGGACCGTCGTCGAGCGCTGTCATCCGAGCAGTCTAAGAGCTGTCGGTGACACCCGAGGCCCCTCCGTGGACAACGCCGTCCGCTCTGTGCACAACGCCGCCCGCCGCGCGGACGACGCGGCCCATCGCCCACCCACACGCGGCCCCGGTTGCCGCCGGGCCTCTCCCGGGCCCGGCGGAAACCGCGCGTTCAGGGCTGGGTCACCCGCGGCACGCCCAGCGGGTTGGCGTCGCGCAGTTCCGGAGGCAGCAGGGCGTCGGGCCAGTCCTGGTAGGCGGTCGGCACCAACCAGCGCTCCAGCGCGGTGCCGCCGACCGAGGTGTGTCCCGGCGCGGTGGTGGCGGGCCACGGACCGCCGTGGTGCATCGCCCAGCACACCGCTACGCCGGTGGGCCAGCCGTTGTGGATCAGCCGGCCGACGCGTGGGCGCAGCGCGGCGGCGACCCGGGCGGCGAGCGGGTGGTCGGCCTCGACGGTGTGCACCGAGCCGGTGAGGCTGCCCGGGAGGCGCCCGAGCGCGGCGAGCAGGGCGTCCTCGTCGGCGTAGGTGACCACCAGGCCGGCCGGGCCGAAGGTCTCCTCGGTCAGTTCGGCCGCGTGCGCGAGGAACTCGGCGAGGTCGGCGTGCCAGACCACCGGCGCCACCGCCCAGGCACCCTCGGCGGCGGTACCTCGGGCCAGCTCTCGGCCCGCGCGCGCCGAGGTGCCGCCCTCGTACGCGTCGCGGATCCGGGCGGACAACATCGGGCCGCCGGTCGCGGTGCGGGCCCGCGTGGCGATGGCGTCCAGGAGTTTGGTGTCCTCGGGCACGAACAGCAGCCCCGGGTTCGTGCAGAACTGTCCGGTGCCCAGGGTGAGCGAGCCGAGGTAGCCGGCGGCGAGGTCCTCGGTGCGTTCGGCCGCGGCTGCGGGCAGCACCACGACCGGGTTGACGCTGCCCAGTTCGCCGAAGAACGGGATCGGGTCGGGACGGCCCGAGGCCAGGTCGAACAGAGCCCGCCCGCCCGCGAGCGAGCCGGTGAATCCGACGGCGGCGATCCCGGGATGGGTGACCAGCGGGCCGCCCGCGGCGCGACCGGCGACCAGGCCGAGCAGGTCGGCGGACGCGCCGGCGGTGGTCAGCGCGGTCCGCACCACGCGGGCGACCGCGAGCGAGGTGGCCGGATGCGCCTCGTGGACCTTGACCACCACGGGGCAGCCGGCCGCCCACGCGGACGCGGTGTCGCCGCCGGCGACGGAGAACGCGAACGGGAAGTTGCTCGCGGCGAACACCGCGACCACGCCGATCGGGTGCAGCATGCGACGTACGTCGGGCCGCCCGAGCGTCGGATCGGCCGGGCTGAGTACCGCGCCCACGTGCGCGCCGGCGCGCAGGAGGCCGGCGAACATTCGCAGTTGGCCCGAGGTACGGCCGACCTCGCCGGTCAGCCGCGGCTCGCCCAGCGCGGTCTCCGCGTCCGCGACGGCGACCAGTTCGGCGCGCGCCGCGTCGAGCGCGTCGGCGACGGCCTCCAAAACCTCGGCCCGCTCGGCGCCGGAGCGTGCGGCCCATGCCGGCGCGGCCGCCTGCGCCGCGGCGACGGCACGTTCGACCTCGGGGCCGGTACTGGCGGGCAGCGGCTCACCGACCGGCGTCCCGGTGCGCGGGCTGTACCCCTGCACGGCTGTCGGCGCGGCGGTGGCGGGAGTCGGGGTCGACTCGATCACGGCGTTTCCTCCGGGTCGGACGAACGAAGGCCTGAGGGGTGGTCAGGCATGGTGCGGTCTCGGCGCCGTGCGGCCCTGCCCGGGCGACCCGGGCCGCGGCGATCCGGCGGAGCCCGCCGGGACGGCCGTCGAAGGAACCCGGCTACGGGGCAGCGGCTTTGCCGACCTTGTCCGAATACCCATGATCCCCGCTTCGCCGTGACGTGTCCCGGATCTCGAGCCGGGTCGGGACGACTCGGCCGGTGGGGCTCCGGTCGCCGGATTCCAACGCCTTGATCAGCAACTCGACCCCCGCGGCCGCGATTTCGGTCGGTCGCAGACTGAGCGTGGTGATCGGCGGGTCGGTCTGGGCGGCGGTCGGGTCGTCGCTGACGCAGACGATCAGCAGGTCCTGCGGGACGTTCAGGCCGCGAGCCCGGACGGTCTCCAGGATCAGCGGCGGGCTCGCCTCGGTGAGTACGAAGAGCGCGTCGGGGCGGTCGGATCGAGCCAGCATGTGGTCGATCGCGGCACGCGTCGCCGGGTTGCCCGGACGCCGGGTCAGCTCCACGAGAGGAGCGAACCCCCGTTCCACGCACCACGCGTGATACACCGTCAGCGCCTGTTCGTAGAACAACGACGTGGAGTGTGCGGCCACCACGCCGATCCGCCGCGCGCCGCCCGCCGCCAGGTGATCCAGTACGCCGCGGACGGCGGCCTCGTGGTCGATGTCCACCCAGTGCGCGCCGGGCATGCCCTCCAGACGGCGGTCCGAGAGGACCGGGATCCGGGCCGCCAGGAAGTCCTCGACCAAGGGGTCCTCGGCGAGCGGATCGGCCACCACCGCCGCGTCCAGCGGCAGGTCCGCCCACTCGTCCCGGGCCGTGTGGGTGGGCAGCAGGACCAGCGCGTACCCGTGGGCGAGCGCGGCCTGCGCGGTGGCGCTGGTGAGTTGGGCGAAGTAGGGCGACTCCATGTACGACCACGGTGTCTCCACGTACTCGCGCACCGCGTACCCGATCAGCCGGGCGTGCCCCGCGCGCAACAGGCGGGCGGTCGCGTTCGGTCGGTAGCCCAGTCGGCGAGCCGTCTCCTGAGCGTGCAGCCGGACCGCGTCGGAGAGCCGGCCGGTGCCGTTGAGGGCGGCCGAGACGGTGGTCTTGGACAGCCCCGCCTCACGGGCCACGTCGACGAGGCGGACCCGGGGTACGGGCGCGGGACGCTTGCCGCCGCCGTGCGGTGGAGTGCTCATGACGCCACATGCTGCCGGCTGCCGAGCCCTGAGTCACGCTCCTGTTACAGCGCCATGACCTTCAGAAAACCGTTCCCGCAAACCCTTGTGCGGGAACGTTCCCGCATCAATACTCCACAGAACTCCAGCGCCCCGCTACCCCCTGGAAAGAGGTGGGTTCTCTTGCGCATGCTCCGATCCGTCGCAGCAGTCGCCGTCGCGGCCGCGGCCGTGGCCGGTTGTTCCGGTGGCAAGTCCGACAACGCGAATCCCGGTGGCGGCTTCCAGGTGAGTCCGGACACCCCCGCGGCCAAGGGCACCATCCCGTCGGTGTCCTGGTCGCTGTACGCCGAGCCGCAGACGCTCGACTACCTGTACGCCTGGGACTACCCGATCAACACCGTGCTCGCGAACGTCTGCGAGCAGTTCCTGCGGACCACTCCGGACATGAAGATCGAGCCCGGCCTGGCCACCTCGTACACCAATCCGGACCCGCTCACCTGGGTGTACAACCTGCGCGAGGGCGTCACCTTCCACGACGGCACGCCGATGACCTCCGCCGACGCGGTCGCCAGCCTCAAGCGGCACCTGGACCCCGAACTCGCCTCCGCCTGGGGCACCGCCTTCCGCAACGTCGCCTCGATCGACGCCACCGGCCCGCTCCAGGTCACGATCAAGCTGACCAAGCCGGACGCGCTGCTCAACTCGATGCTCGCGGCCTCGCCCGGCACGGTCGAGAGCGCCGCCTCGATCGAGAAGGCCGGCAAGGACTACGGCAACCCGCAGGGCGGGGTGAACTGCACCGGGCCGTTCGCGCTGGACAAGTGGACCCCGGGCGACTCGATCACGCTCAAGAAGAACCCGAAGTACTGGGACGCGAAGCTGGTCGCGAAGGCCGACGCGTTCAAGTTCGTCTTCATCCAGGACCCGTCCGCGCGCGTGAACGCGCTGGTCTCGGGCTCGGTCGACGGCGGCTACACGGTGCCCTCCAGTGCCTATGGGCGCCTGCGGAACACCCCCAACGGCAAGCTCTACTTCGGTCCCAACAGCGGCAGTTACCTGCTCGCCGTCACCAACCTGCAGGGCACCATGGGTGACCTGAAGCTGCGTCAGGCGCTGTCCCTGGCGATCGACCGCACCGGCCTGATCAAGGCCGCGGCGGGTGGGGTCGCCAACGAGGCCAAGGGACTCACCCCGATCGGCGCTTGGGGCCTGGCCCCGGAGAAGGCGCCGACCTACTTCGCGACCCTCCCGCCGGTGAAGCAGGACCTCACCGCGGCCAAGAAGCTCGTCGCCGACGCCGGGGGCGGCGCGGGCAAGAAGATCGTGCTCGCGACCAGCTCGCTCGCGCCGGAGATCACCGTCTCGGCCAACGCCATCCAGGCTGCGGGCAAGTCGATCGGGCTCGACATCGAGCTCAAGACCGTCACCCCGGACGCCTACACGGCGCTGTTCACCGACCCCGAGGCGCGCAAGGGCATCGACCTGGTCGTCACCAGCGGCTACACGAACACGCCCGATCCGTTGGAGTTCTACGAGTCCATGGTCACCGGCGCGTTCGCCAACTACGGCAACTACTCCAACCCCGAGTACGACAAGCTCTACGAGCAGGCGGCCGGCACCGCCGACCCCGCGGCCCGCTCGGACCTGACCGCCAAACTCCAGGACATCGCGCTGCGCGACCTGACCTCGATCCCGCTCTTCGAGCCGCCGCACAACGTGTTCATGAACAAGCGCATCACAGGCGCGGCGCCCGGGATCGCGCAGCTGTACTGGCCGTGGGCCGCCACCGTCGGGGCCGCGGGCTGATGGCGCGTTACTTCCTGGGCCGTTTTCTCGGGTTGGCGCTGGTGTTGCTGGTGACCTCGTTCCTGGTCTTCAGCGCGATCCACCTCGCCCCCGGGGATCCGGTGACCTTCCTGCTCAAGGGCCACCCGGCGACGCCGGAGGCCAAGGAAGCCGTGCGTCTCCAGTACCACCTGGACGACCCGTTCCTGTCGCAGTACGCGCAGTGGCTCGGCGACGTGTGCACCGGCGACTTCGGCCGCTCGGTGCAGTTTCGCCAGGACGTCGCCGACCTGATCTCCTCGCGCCTGCCCACGACCGCGTTCCTGATCGGCTACGCGGCGGTGCTGGTGATCGTCTCCGGCGTGCTGCTGGGCATCCTCGCCGCGCTGCGCCCCGGCTTCGTGGACAAGCTCGTGCTGATCGGCACCGGTGTCGCGACCGCGACCCCCGCGTTCGTCGCCGCGATCGGCCTGGTCTCGCTGTTCGCGGTCAAGCTCGGCTGGTTCCCCACCTTCGGCGGCGGCTCGGGCTTCGGCGGGCGCGTCGAGCACCTCACGCTGCCGGCAGTGGCGCTCGCGTTCACGCTTTCCGGGCTGCTCGCCCGGGTCACCCGCTCCTCGATGCTCGACGAACTCTCGCGCGAGCACGTCGAGGTGGCCCGTGCGCGCGGCGTCGCCGAGTCGAAGGTGGTTCGGCGACACGTGCTGCGCAACGCGCTCGGCCCGATCGTCACGGTCGGCGGCACGATGCTCGCCGGCCTGCTGGTGACCACGTCGATCGTGGAAACGGCGTTCTCGGTCCCCGGGGTCGGCTCGCTCCTGGTGACCTCCGTGAACGTCAAGGACTTCCCCGTCGTGCAGGCCATCACGCTGCTCACGGTGGCCGCGTTCGTCCTGGTCAACCTGCTGGTGGACCTGTTGCAACCGCTCGTCGACCCCCGGGTCTCCCTGACCGGGCGAGGTGCCTCGTGACCAAGATTTCGATCGACAAGACCGACGGGGGCGACACGCCCGGGGGGATGACCGGCGAGACGCCCGGCGGGAGCGGCGCGGGTCGAGAACGTGGCGGGGGCGAGAGCGGCAGGGCCGACAAGCCCGGTCGGACCGCCGAGGCCGGCGGGGTCGTTCGCCGGCCCGGCTTCGGCGCGCTGCGTGCGCTGCGCCAAGGGCCGCTGTTCGTCGGCGCCGTGGTCGTGCTCGCGCTGCTCGTCCTGGTCGCGGTGTTCGCGCCGCTGATCGCGCCGTACGACCCCAACGCCGTGGACCTGTCCGCGACGCTGGCCGGCTCGACGCCCGACCACCTGCTGGGCGCCGACCAGTCCGGCCGCGACATCCTGTCCCGGCTCATCCACGGCGCGCGCACCGGCCTGCTCGGCCCGCTGCTCGTGGTGGTGCTGTCCACCGCCCTGGGCATCGTGTTCGGCGTCGCCGCCGCGTGGCGCGGCGGCTGGATCGACGCGGTCCTGTCCCGCTCGATGGACATGATGTTCGCGTTCCCCGGCCTGCTGATCGCGATCCTGTTCGTGGCGGTCTTCGGCGGCGGGCTGACCGCGCCGGTGATCGCGATGAGCGTCGCCTACACGCCGTACGTCGGGCGCCTGGTGCGCTCGGTCGCCACACAGGAGAAGGCCCGGCCGTACATCGAGTCCTATCGCGTCCAGGGTTGGTCCGGCTGGACCATCTGCGTCAAGCACCTGATCCCCAACATCGCGCCCACCGTGCTGGCCCAGTCGGCGATCAACTTCGGCTACGCGCTGATGGACTTGGCCGCGCTGTCCTACCTCGGCTTCGGCGTGCAACCCCCGGAGTCCGACTGGGGATCGATGATCAACGAGGGCCAATCGGCGCTGCTCCAGAACGTGCTGCTGCCGTCGTTCGCCCCGGGCGTGTGCATCGTCGTCGCGGTCGTCGCGTTCGGCATCGTCGGCGAAGGCATCGCCGACCGAGTCGCGAAGCGGGAGCGGTGATCCCATGGCATTTCTGGAAATCGACGACCTGACGGTGCGTCTGCCCGAGGGGCGAGCCGCGCGCCCGATCCTCGACGGCGTGTCTCTGCGCGTCGAAAAGGGCGAAAGCGTGGGCCTGGTCGGCGAGTCCGGCTCGGGCAAGTCGGTCGCGTGCCGGTCCGTACTCGGGCTGTTGCCCGCGAAGGCACGGGTGAGCGGCGAGGTCCGGGTGGACGGGCGGAACGTGCTCGGCCTGAACAAGGCGAGCCTGCGCTCGTTGCGCTCGCGCGAGGTGGCGATGGTCTTCCAGGACCCGCGCGCGTCGGTCAACCCGATGCGCCGGGTCGGCGACTTCCTCACCGAGGGCATGCGCGCCGCCGGCACCGCGCCCGCGATCGCCGCGGCACGCGCGCTCGAACTCCTGGAGGCGGTCGGCATCCGCGACCCCGAGGGCGCGATGCGGCGCCACCCGCACCACTTCTCCGGTGGCATGCTCCAGCGGGTCGTGATCGCCGCGGCCCTCGCCGGTGAGCCGTCGCTGCTGCTCGCCGACGAGCCGACCACCGCGCTGGATGTGACCACCCAGGCCGAGGTGATCGGGATCCTGACCCGACTCCAGGCCGAGCGCGGCACGGGCATGCTGTTCGTGACCCACGACCTCGAACTGGCCGCCGCGGTCTGCGATCGGGTCTACGTCATGTACGCGGGCCGGATCGTCGAGACGCAGACCGCGGAGGGCCTGTTCGCGAAGCCGCGGCACCCGTACACCGCCGGCCTGCTCGCCTCGACGCCGCGGCTCGATCCGGACGCGGGGCCGCCCAAGCCCATTCCGGGCCGCCCGGTCTCGCTCGCCGAGGCCCCCACCGGCTGCGCGTTCGCCGCGCGCTGCGCGCATGTACAGCCGCGGTGCACGGACGAGGCACCCGCGCTGACCCGGCACGACGACGCCTACGCGGCCTGCTTCCGCGCCGACGAGGGGATCCTGACGTGACCAGCCGCTCCGCCCGCACGGCCGACACCACGCTCGAAGTCACCGATCTGCGCAAGTCGTTCGGCGACCACGCCGCCGTGGCCGGGGTCTCGTTCACGCTCGCGCCGGGCGGCTCGCTCGGCATCGTCGGCGAATCCGGCTGCGGCAAGACCACGACCGCGCGCATGCTGGTCGGCCTGGCCACGCCCGACTCGGGCAGCATCCGGGTGGGCGGCCACGAGCGCGCCACGCGGACCGGCAATCGCGCCGAACGACTGGCCCGCGCGCGCGAGATCCAGATGGTCTTCCAGGACCCGTACTTGTCGCTGGACCCGCGGATCGCGGTCGGGGAGTGCGTCGACGAGGTGCTGCGACTGCACTTCGGCACGCTGACGAAGGATCAGCGGGCGGCCCGGGTGGCGGAGTTGCTGGACCAGGTCGGCCTGGGCGCGCGCGAGGCGACCGCGCTGCCCAAGGCGCTGTCCGGTGGTCAGCGCCAGCGAGTCGCGATCGCCCGCGCGCTCGCGGCCGAGCCGACGGTGCTCATCCTCGACGAGGCGGTCGCCGCGCTCGACGTGTCGATCCAGGCGCAGATCCTCGAACTCCTGGCCGGGATCCGGCGGGACGCGGGGGTGGGCTTCCTGTTCGTCAGCCACGACCTCGCGGTCGTCCGGCACATCACCGACGACGTGGTCGTCCTGCGGGCCGGCCGGATCGTCGAGGCCGGCAGCACCAATGAGGTGCTGACGAATCCTCGACACCCGTATACCCGGCTGCTGCTCGACTCCGTGCCACGGGTCGGGTGGGACCCGGCCAGGATCGCGGCCGATCGCCGGGCGCTGGCCGCAGAGGGCACGCGGTGAGCTTGGGCGATGGGCTCCGGGGGCCTCGGGGCCAGGGCCTCGGGGCCGCCGTTGCCGGCTTCGTTTGCCGGCATCGCGCAGTGATCTCGTGCAGTGACCTCGTGGTGATCTCGCACGGTGACCTCGTGGAGTGACCTCGCGGAGTGACCTCGCGGTGACCTTGTGCAGTGACCGCGCGGTGAGTTTTTGCAGTGACCTTGTGCAGGACGTGACCCGGAAGGACGTGACCCAGTCATGAGCAATGAGACCGATTTCGCCGCGGGGACCGAGCGCGCCCCGGTTGTGGTCGACGAGCTGGCCTACCTGCCCGCGACCGAGGCGCTGCGGCGCTTTCGGGACCGCTCGCTCTCGCCGGTCGAGTTGATGACCGCCGTGATCGAGCGGGCCGAGGCCGTCGAGCCGAGGGTGAACTGCCTCGCCGAGCGGATCTACGACGAAGCCATGGCCGGCGCGCGGGCGGCGGAGGCCCGCTACGCCGGAAAGGGCGACGCGCCGCGACCGCTCGAAGGGCTCGCGGTGGCGACCAAGGAGGAGCAGCCCATCGCGGGCCGGATCACCTCGGAGGGCTCGGTGCCGTTCGCGGCCGAGGTCGCCGACGTCACGCATCCGGTGGTCGAGCGGGTGCTCGCGGCCGGCGGCATCGTGCACGCGCGCACCACGACCCCCGAGTTCAGCTGCGCGGCGTTCACCCGCTCGGAGCTGTGGGGCATCACCCGCAACCCGTGGAACCTGGCTTTCTCGCCGGGCGGTTCGTCCGGCGGCGCCGGCGCCGCGCTCGCGGCCGGGAGTACCACGCTCGCGACCGGCTCGGACATCGGCGGCTCGATCCGCATCCCCGCGTCGTTCACCGGAACGGTCGGGTTCAAGCCGCCGTACGGCCGGGTCCCCGCGCTGGCGCCGTTCAACCTGGACACGTACTGCCACGACGGCCCGATGGCGCGCACGGTCGCCGACTGCGTGCTGCTGCAGAACGTGCTGGCCGGCCCGCACCCGCTGGACGGCGTATCGCTCAGCCCCAAGTTGGTCCTGCCCACCGCTCCGGAGGGCATCGAGGGGCTGCGCGTGGCGCTCTCGATCACGCTGGGGGACTGGCTGGTCGACCCCGAGGTCGAGGCGAACACGCGCGCCGTGGCGGACGCGTTGCGCGCGGCGGGCGCGATCGTCGAGGAGGTCCCGGTGAACATCACCCGGCGGGACGTGCTGGACACCGCGTTGATCCACTTCGGCGCGATCTTCGGGTCGTGGGTGCGCGGGGTGGCCGAGGAACACGGCGACCGGTTGAACGCGTACACGCTCAGGTTCGTCGAGGAAACGGTCGCCGCCACCGAGCGGGGCGGCCTGCTCGAGGGCCTGGAGCGCGAGGCCGCGATTCACGCCGAGGTGGGGCAACTGCTCGACCGGTACGACGTGTTGCTGTGCCCGACGGTCGGGATCCCCGCGTACCTGGCGGACGACGACTACACCTCGACCAAGGTCACGATCAACGGCGTCGAGCTGGAGCACTACCTCGAGGCGTCACTTACCACGGTGTTCAACATCGCGAGCCGCTGTCCGGTGCTGAGCGTGCCGTCGGGCCACGCGTCGAGCGGGGTGCCGACCGGGGTGCAGATCGTCGGGCGGTTCTACGACGACGCGACGGTGTTCCGGGTGGCGGCGGCGCTGGAGCGGGTGCGGCCGTGGGACTACGTGGGTGCGGGTATTCCGGCGCTCTGAGGGGATCGGGCTCGGGCCTTCGGTGCTCGGAGCCGGGTCGGGCTCGGGTTTCGGCGTGCTCGGGCTCCTTGGGGTGTTTGGTCCGGTCGGACTCGATGTACCGATCGGGCCAGGGCTGCTCGGCGGGCTCGATCTCCTGACCGGGTTCGCGCTGCTCGGCGGGCTCCACCTCCTCCCCCTCCTTCTCTTCGCCGTTCGCGTTCATTTCGCGTCCTCTCGCGTCCTCTCGCGTCCTCTCGCGTTCGTTCGCGTTCTCTGCGCGTTCGTGGATTGCTTCGCGTTCGGTCTTCGTCGGGTTCGGTCTTCCTCTCTTCATTCTTTTCAACGCAACTCGGTACAAGGAGTTCCATGTCCACCCCTGCCGATGTCGTCTTCCGCGGTGGTTCGGTCCATACGATCGACGCCGCGCGTCGCCGGGCCACGGCGGTGGCTGTGCGCGACGGGCGGATCGTGGCCGTCGGGCACGACGCGGATGTGCGCGGGTTGATCGGTTCGCGCACCGACGTGATCGACCTGACCGGCCGCGCGCTCGTACCCGGCTTCCAGGACTCGCACGTACACCCCGCCCTCGCGGGCATGACGCTGATCCGCTGCGACCTCTCGGACGCGCGGGACGCGGACTCGACGTTCGCCCTGATCCGCGCGTACGCGGCCGCCCGGCCCGACGAGGAGTGGATCAGCGGCGGCGGTTGGAACATGGAGGCGTTCGCGGGCGGTACGCCCAGTCGGCAGCAACTGGACGCGATCGTGCCCGATCGCCCGGCGTTCCTGATCAACGCCGACGGCCACGGCGCGTGGGTCAACACCCGCGCGCTCGAACTCGCGGGCGTCGGACGGGATACCCCGGATCCGGCCGACGGGCGGATCGAGCGCGAACCGGACGGCACCCCGCAGGGCACCCTGCACGAGGGCGCGACCGCGCTGGTCGGCGACCTCGTCCCGGGCCTGGACGCGGCCGACGGCCTGCGCGCGCTGCTCGCGGGCCAGGCGCGGATGCACTCGGTCGGCGTGACGGCGTGGCAGGACGCGATGGTCGGTTCGGCGCATCCGGGTCTGGACCCGCTGGAGTCCTATCTGACCGCGGCCCGTTCGGGGCAGCTGACCGCGCGCGTCGTGGGCGCGCTGTGGTGGGAACGGGACCAGGGCGCCGAGCAGTTGGAGCGGCTTCTCGACCTCCGCGCGTCCTCGTCGGTCGGTCGGTTCGCGGCCACCAGCGTGAAGATCATGCAGGACGGGGTCGCGGAGAACTTCACGGCCGCGATGAACGACCCGTACTTCGACGGCTGCGGCTGCCACACCGGCAACAGCGGACTGAGCTTCGTGGACCCGGCGGCGCTGCGCGAGCACGTCACGCTGCTCGACGCGCACGGCTTCCAGGTCCACGTACACGCGGTCGGCGACCGGGCCGCGCGCGAGGCGCTGGACGGCTTCGCGCAGGCGCTCGCGGCGAATGGGCGGGCGGATCACCGGCATCACATCGCGCACCTCCAGGTGGTCCATCCCGACGACGTGCCGCGCTTCGCGGAGTTGGGCGTGACGGCCAACCTGCAGCCGCTGTGGGCCGCGCACGAGGCCCAGATGGACGAGCTGACCATCCCGTTCCTGGGTGACGAACGGGCGGCGTGGCAATACCCGTTCGGCGACCTGCTGCGCTCCGGCGCGACCCTCGCGGCGGGCAGCGACTGGCCGGTCAGCGCGCCGGACCCGATGTGGGGCATCCACACCGCGGTCAACCGGGTGCTGCCGGCCGTCGCGGAGCCGTCGGACACGATCTTCCTGCCCGAGCAGCGGATCGACCTCACGGCGGCGCTCGCGGCCTACACGGTGGGCACGGCGTACGTGAACCACCGCGACCACGACACCGGCACGATCGAGGTCGGCAAGCTCGCCGACCTGGTCGTCCTGGACCGCGACCCGTACGCGGGCGCGCCGGCGGAGATCGGCGACACGCGCGTGCTGGCGACGTACGTCGAGGGCGCGGCCGTGTACACGGGAGAGGGTCTGTGAACCGCGAGGGAGGGGGCCGATGAGCACGGCCTACGACGTGGCGGTGGTGGGCGCGGGACTGGCCGGTCTGGTGGCACCGCGGGAGCTCGCGTCGTCCGGGCTGCGCGTGGTGGTCCTGGAGGCGGGCGATCGGGTCGGCGGCCGGACATGGTCGAAGGTCCTCCCCGGTACGGGAGTTCGGGTCGACCTCGGCGCGGAGTGGATCTCGGCGGAGTACCACCGGGCGCTGATGGCCGAGTACGAACGCTACGGCGTGGACCTGGCCCCGGCACGGGAGAGCGCGGCGCGGCAGGTGTGGTTGCTGGACGGTGAGGCGTCCGAGGGCGCGATGCCGCTGACCGGGGCGGATCTGGCCGCGTACGAGCGGTTTGTCGCGGAACTCACGGCGTTGGCAGCAGAGTTGACGGCTTCACAGGCGCCGGACGGGTTGGACGTGGCGTACGGCGAGCTGCTTGAGGGCCTACCGGCGCGGGCGGCGGCGTACCTGTCGGTGCTCGGCGCCGCGTTGATGGGCGCGCGCCCCGAGGAGTACTCGGCGGTGGGCGTGATCGAGGACATCGTCGCGCTGGGCGGCGACCCGGCGGCGGCGTTCGGCGCCGAGGATCAGCGGGCGGCGGGCGGTGCGGACGCGGTGGCGGTGGCGATGGCGGCCTCGCTCGGCGCCGAACTGCGCTTCGGGGCGCGGGTGGTGGCGGTGCGTCAGGAGGGGCCGGGCGTGCTTCTCGGGCTGGCCGACGGCAGCGCCGTGCCGGCCGCCGCGGCAGTGGTCGCGGCACCGCTCAACACGTGGGCGGCGATCGCCTTCGAGCCCGCGCTGCCGGCGGCGGTGGCGGCACTGGCCGAGCAGGGCCACGCCGGCCGCTCGGTGAAGGTGGCGGCCCGGACGACCGGGATACCCGTCGACACCAAGGCGGGCTGTTGGCCGCCCGGCGTCCTCGCCGTGTACAACGCCGGGGAGGACGTCTCCGTCGTCTTCGGCCTCGCCGAGAGCTTCGACCCGACCGACCGGGCCTCGATCGAGACGGCGGTGCGGCAGCTGTACCCGGACGCCCGTGTCCTGGAGGTACTCACCCACGACTGGTCCGCCGACCCACTGGCGCGGGGCACGTGGGTGGCCCCCCGCCCGGGCCAGCGGCCCCTCTTCGCGGCGGCGCGGGAGCCACACGGGCGGGTGGTCCTGGCGGGCGGCGACATCGCACGCACGTCCCAGGGCTACATGGACGGCGCGGTGCTCTCGGGCCACGACGCGGCGGAGGCGGTGCGGAACCTGCTCGCGTAGCGGGCACCCGACCGGGGTGGGCGTCGTCTGCGGAGGAGACGATGTCCACCCCTTGGCCATGTCAAGATACCCATGACAGAGATAGTCGACGCACAGATAATCGTGTCGGATCCTGACCCGGAGGCCGATCCCGACGTCGAAAGGGCCGACATGCCGCTGACCGCCGAAGACAGCCCCGGCTTCCTCCTGTGGCACACCACGCTGCGCTGGCAGCGCACGATGGCGGCCACCCTCGGCCCGCTCGACCTGACCCACCCTCAATTCGTGCTCCTGGCGAGCCTGTACTGGCTCGACACCCAGGGCGCCAAGCCCAACCAACTCACCCTGGCCGCCCACGCCGGCATGGACGTCAAGACCGTCTCCCCGGTCCTGCGCCGCCTGGAAGCCAAGGGCTACCTGACCCGAGCGACCGACCCGACCGACACCAGAGCCAAGCTCCTCCACATCACCACCCCCGGAAGCGACTTGGCCGCCAAGGCCATGCAGGCGGTGGAAGCGGCGGACGCGGCCTTCTTCGCGGACGCTCCCGACCTCGCGAACCTGCTCAAGGCGCTGCGCCGGCTGTCCGGCACACTCGGCGGGTAGAAGCGAGGTCGAGATCGAGGGTCGGGCCGGATGCGGTTTGATGTCGGCTGTGTCGATATTCACCGAGCAAGACCTCCTCGACGCCGCCGGATCGAAGTCGTTCGAGCGCGGCGAGGGTTACCTCGACGCGGTCGCGAATCTGACCGAGGACGGCCCCGGTGTCATCACCGCCGTGGTGTACGGAAACGACACCTACGACGTCGTCCTCGAATTCGGGTCGGACGATCTCACCGGTCAGTGCGATTGCCCGTACGGCGACCAGGGCTACTTCTGCAAACACTGCGTCGCGGTCGGCCTGGTCTTCCTGCGTACGGCCGAGGCCGGTCCGGTCGGGGAACCCCAGGGCGCCGCGATCGATCTGCGCGCCTATCTCGCCTCGCTCGACCACGGCGAACTCGTCGACCTCCTCGACGAGGCGGCCGGCAGCGATCCCGACCTGCGCCGCCGCCTCCACCTGCGCGCGGCCCGTACCGACGCCGGTGCCGGCCCGGACATCGCGGCGATCCGCGAGCACCTGGGCCGCTCGCTGCGCACCTACGGCTACCTGGACCGGCACGGCGCCCACACCTACGCCGGGGCGGTCGCCGACATCGCCGAGACGCTGGGGGAGTTGTCCGCCGCCGGCCACCATGTCGCCGTCATCGACCTCGCCGGCCGAGCCCTGGCCCTGATCGGCGCCGCCATCGAGGCGATCGACGACTCCGACGGCGGCATCACCGAGGAAGGCGAGGCACTGGTCGAACTGCACGCCGAAGCGTGCGCGACGGCCTCACCCGATCCCGTCGAACTGGCCGACTGGCTCCTCGCGTTCCAGCTCGCGAACCACAGTTGGCCGGAACTGGCGATCCAGGACTACACGCAGCCGCTGGGGGACGCCGGTATCGCGCACTACGCCGCGCGCTTGCGCGAAGCCGAGTCCGCCGGGAACCGAGACGGATGGTTGATCCAGCACCTACGGGAAGACCTGGCCGAGGCCCAGGAAGACACCGACGCCCTCGTCGAAGCACTCGCCACCGACCTCACCCACGGCTACGCCTACCTCCGCATCGCCGACGCACTCACCGACGCCGGCCGCGAAGACGAGGCCCTCACCTGGGCCGAACGCGGCACCGCCGAGCACCCGGAAGAGCCCAGGCTCGCCGACTACCTGACCCACCGCTACACGACCGCCGGCCGCTACGCCGACGCCCTGAAGGTCCGCTGGGACCAGTTCCGACACCGACTCGGCGTCCCGGCGCACCGACAACTCCTCGAAGCCGCAGCAGCGGCCGGAGAAGCCGACCACTACCGCGTCCAGGCCCTCCAAGCACTCCGCGACGCGGCCGAACAACCACAGACCCGCGCCCGAGCGGCCCAAGCCCTGATCGACATCCTCCTCACCGAGGACCGATTCACCGAAGCCTGGCACGCAGCCGAAACCCTCGGCGCCACCCGCACCCAATGGCTCAACCTCGCCGACGCCTGCCGAACCACCCGCCCGGATGACGCCCTCGAGATCTACCTACGAGAAGCCACCGCCCTCATCAAAACCACAACCAAACACGCCTACGCCCAGGCCGCAGACCTCCTGGCCCGCGCCCGCGACACCGCCCAAGCCACCAACCGCGAACCCCTGTGGGAAGCCGCATTCACCAAGTTGCACACCACCCACCACCGCAAACGCAACCTGATGACCGAACTCGCCCGCCACGGCCTCATCTGATCGCCGGAAACGTCCGAATGAACTCCCCCAAGTCCGCCCGGAGTTGGACGCGACTGTCCGCCAAGCTTCCGGATCATGGCGTTGATGGCGACCATCCGCAGTCCCCTGCCCCGCAAGCCAATCGACTGTTCGCAAGAGCGCAGACAGGGAGCCGACCTCGTCCTGAGTCGGCGGTGTCGACGGGAAAGGTCGGGCGGATGGTCGGCATCCCGTCACGCCGGTCCGAGACCTCGACGCGCAACGTGGCCGACTCTGCCCGAGACGACTCGATCGCGGTGCTGAGTTCGAAGCCGTGGTCGGTTCCCCTCCCGTGGGCCGTGACGTTCGCGGCGTTCGCGGCGTTCGCGGCGAGTTCGGCCGGAACAGCGCACCCGCTCGGACCGACTGCGCCCCAACGGAATCGAGCTGGGACCGCTGCCCCCACACACGACCCGACCGGCCAACGACAAGCCCCGGACCGACAACGGCAACGCACACGATGAGCAGGCCTGAAGCAGCACGCGAACAAGGACATAACAGGAAGCCCCGGAGCGACCCGGGCCTTCCGTCGCGTCCGGGCCACGCCGCGACTACACCGCATACGCACTGTGACCCGCGGAAACGCCCTCAAGATCATTGCGCATATATGGCACAGCGGCGGTCCTACGCCTGCCGCCACCTCGCCGCGCGCCACACATCGTGACGGCAAAAAAGAGCCCCAAAACAAAAACAGCAGCTCACGAGTGATCGTGGCTGCTGAGACTGTTCACGCTGTGTGCCCCTGGCAGGATTCGAACCTGCGCACACGGCTCCGGAGGGCACTGCGCCAAAACCGCTCTGACCTGCGGCGGAGCCGCATCGTCAGTGTCTTCGGATCGAACCCTGGCGCAAGCCTGGCGCGCAGACGGTCGCGCCCCCTTCCTCTGCTGAGAGCAGGCCCGCCTTATCGACGTTCGAGTGGCTTCTTGATCTACATGCAAGCTCGGTGGATCAAGCGCTCGCCCCGGATTCTGCTGCGTCTCCGTCAGTCGGAGGGACGGCGCGACGCCTCAGCAGGACACATGCACAACGGAGCGGGTATTGCGGCTTGCCGCCCCAGTCACGCAAAGTGTCTGTGTCGTGCCGAGCTGATATGCCTTGATCACCGGTGGCTCGACATGGGGTGCTGGACGCGAGGGGGCGGCATGAGGATCTCGGAATTCTTCCAGCTGGGGCGGCGACAGCCAGCACTGGACTTCGTTGACGTGGACACATTAAACGACGTCGCGGTTTACATAGACCCGAGCACGATCCATCGGCTTCCCGATCAGTGGGGGGAAGAATGCGATCGCATGCTCACCACGTTCTTCGACAGCGTGCTTGATTCGGTGAAAACCAAGGACTCGGCGAGGACGCGGTACTTGCTGGGCAACCTACGTGAACCTAACGAGACGCACCTGGGTATATCAAAGGGTAAATCTGCTGGCAGGGGCATGGGCACCGAAATGGGTACGCGCTTCGCTGCAAAACTTGCGGAGAGCAGGGCCGCCCATACTGGGCTGATTGAGGATCTCGAAGATACCGCATTCTTTATCGAGAAAGTCGGTCAGGATATCATCTCTGATATCACTACCAACATTATTCGAGGTCCCCTGATCGCGTATACCCACCAGATGTGCAAGTTTTTCGATATCTCCATGGAGGAAGTGTGGAGCGGGCCGACCTGGAATACTATCACCCGCGAATGGGAGGACGGGTATGTCGATCTTCCCATGACCGAAGGAGGGAAGCTCCTACTTGTTCCTAAAGTGATTGTACGGCGCGCACCTCACCTCTCCAGGGATGAATATTTTGCACATCATCTCGCCCCTGTTTTGGAGGGCGAGGAATTGGCCAACCCGAAGAGTCGCCTGGTGAAGACCCTTAAAGATGGCCAGCGAAGAGTTTTCACCAAAGACTTGGCCGCGCACTATGGGACTACTAAGCCGGATATTACAAACATGTCGTTGCAGCGCCCGACTGTCTTTAGGCACTACAAGGATGTGAAAAAGTCAGTCCCGCCCAGACCTCTTACACATGAAGATCTCAGTGCGGTTGTCGGTGGGGGTTTGCCGGAATATCAAAACCTGCTCAAGGCGGTGGTTTCGACGCCCCGAGGTCGAGATGCGGCCCACTTGTACCATCACCGAGTGGAGGCGCTTCTAAGCGCCCTTCTCTACCCCTCTCTTTGTATGCCAGAGATGGAGGAAGAGATTCATGACGGTAGGAAGAGGATAGATATAAGTTACACAAACAACGCGGCAAGTGGGTTCTTTGACTGGCTCACGCGACACAAGATCGTGGCTCGATACGTATACGTTGAATGCAAGAACTATGGCGGTGAACTGAAAAATCCCGAGCTCGACCAGATTTCGTCCCGTTTTTCACCTTTGCGAGGCAATGTGGGGCTCCTCGTCTGCAGGAGTTTCCAGGATAAGGATCGATTCTTGAGGCGTTGTCGGGACACCGCGCTGGACCATCGTGGCTATGTCCTCACCCTGGATGACGATGATCTGCGACGACTTGTTGATGATGTTGAAGAGGCACAGCGTGAACCGGAGGAGTTGGAGGCCAAGCCGGCCAGTCGACTCAATCGCGACGACTATCCGCTCTTGCGGGAGCGTTTTAAGGCACTCACTGGCTGATTTCGTTACAAGAGGCACGCGAGTCAGGCGGGTGCGGTCGGGTCGAATTGGAAGGCCGAGGGAAAGAGGTCGCCGCCCTGGCGGTTGTCTACTCACTGGCCACCTAAGAGGCCAAGCCCCGACGTACGTCGTTGCTCAGTTGAGTCACGGGATGAGGCTGTGAGTCCCGTTCTGGTGTAATCGCCGCAGTCCACAACGAGATTGGGGGAACCTTGTTGCACATCGGTGAGGCAGAGCAGGCCGGCGTCGACATCAGCATTCGACGGAGGGGGGGAGCGAAAGTCGAACTTTTCTTGGACTGTGACCGAGGGGTTCGGTTGGGGGACGGTACCCCCACCGTGGCTGGCGTGCTACCCGAAAAGCTGGCGCTTGAGAAGCTCTCGGAGATCGTGCGCGCGACCCCATGGCTACAGGAAGCCTTGGCGCTGGAATTCATCGCTCGGTTGGTGGCCGAAGGGACCGGTGGGGACGACTTCAAGGTGTCATCCCGCCGCAAGCAGTCCAAGAGCTAACAGGATCTACGCGCTGACCAGTCAGTGCTGGATGCGTGATCCCGATGGATGCGTCGCGACTGCGGAAGACCTTGGCAACGCGGCTCGAATGAGAGCGCGAACGGCCTGCTTTGACAGTTCTTGGCGGGCCGGGCTCACGCTGTACGTTCTGCCCGATCGGCGCCGGGCTCCCCTCGTTAAGGGCAGATACTGCGTGTGTCTTCACGCTCTCGATGGCCCTGGAAGGTATTCCGAGTTTGTCTCAGGTCAGTGGGCCGACGCACAAGCGCATCAAGGGGTGTTGTGCGTGCCCTGGCAGGCCTCGCCGCGTATTTGCCGCAGCCGCCAGTCACGTCCCGGCAACCGGCCGCAGTCCCGCTCATCCTGCTTCAGGCAAGGAGGCGTTCATCGGGAAAACGCCGTCGCGTAGGTGGGCGGTGCATGCTTACAGACGCATGCTTCGGTTGAACCGCTCCGAGTTTGATCGAGACTCTCATTCTTGAGAGAATCGGACGAATCATGCCGAAGCACTATCCCAGGGAACTCAAAGAGCGGGCAGTGCGCCTGGTGCTGGAGTCCCGTGACCAGTACAAGTCCGAGCACGCGGCGATCCGATCGATCGCCACCAAGCTCGATGTGGGGCCCGAGTCGCTGCGCCATTGGCTACGCCAGGCGGAGGTCGACGCCGGTCACCGACCCGGGACCACGACGGAGGAATCCGCGCAACTCAAGGCGTTGAAAAAGGAGAACGCCGAGCTCAAGCGCGCGAACGAGATCCTGAAGGCGGCGGCGTCTTTCTTCGCGGCCGAGCTCGACCGGCCACACACACGCTCGTAGCGTTCATCGACGAGCACCGGGACCGCTTCGGCGGAGTCGAGCCGATCTGCAGCGTGCTCACCGCACACGACTGCGGCATCCACCCGAGCACCTACTACGCGTACAAGAAACGCACGCCTGCGGCGCGATCCGTTCGCGACGCGGAATTGACCGCCCTGATCGAGAACGTCCACGAGATCAACTACGGCGTCTACGGCGTTCGCAAGGTCTGGGCGGAGTTGAAGCGCCGCGGCCACACCGACGTCGCCCGCTGCACCGTCGCCCGATTGATGAAGAACGCCGGGCTCTCCGGCGCCGTCCGCGGCCGGAAGGTCCGCACGACCGAACCGGACCCGACCGCCGCGCGGGCGCCGGACCTGTTGCGGCGCGACTTCGTCGCGTCGGCGCCGAACCGCGTGTGGGTGGCGGACTTCACGCATGTCGCCGCGTGGGCCGGCACCGTCTACGTCGCGTTCGTCGTGGACACCTTCTCGCGCCGCGTCGTCGGCTGGTCGGCCGCCACCAACAAGCGCACCGACCTCGTACTCTCCGCTTTCGAAATGGGCCTGTGGCAACGCGACCGTGCGCAACACTCCGTCCGGCACGGGGAGTTGATCCATCACAGCGACGCCGGCTCGCAATACACGTCGTTCCGTCTCGCAGCCCACCTGGCGCGCGAGGGCACCGCCGGATCCATCGGCACCGTCGGCGACGCCCTCGACAACGCCCTGATGGAATCCACCATCGGCCTCTACAAGACCGAACTGATCAAACCCCGCGGCCCGTGGCACACCCTGGCCGCCGTCGAACTCGCCACCGCCGAGTGGATCGACTGGTACAACCACACCCGCCTCCACGGTGAGATCGGCCACGTCCCACCCGCCGAACACGAAGCCAAGCACTACCAGAGACAGCCAAAACCACAGGTCATCGCCACACACCCGAGTCTCTAACGAACCCGGAGCGGTTCATAGCGATGTGTGGCGCGCAGGCCTGTCGGGCCCTACAACAACCGCGATCCCGAGTGAGATCAATCGCCAGCTTGGTGTGGTCGCCTGTAGGCGCCGTAGTTGCCACCCCCGATCTGCGTTCCGGGTACAGATGCCATGTCTCTGAGAAGTTGAGCCTTGTAGCAGCTGTCAGCACGTGGAGTCAGGACGTCAGTGACCCATGAGGCGGTGTGACCTGCCCGCTTCCTCCTCGCACCAAAAGCACGACTGCTATCGCGCAGCCTGGGACGCTACCCATGGGCGCGCGGTTCGCAACGCCTGCGCAACAGGCCGCTCATCCGGTCCGCCCACCATCACCCACAGAAGGGAATAACTCACCGGTCGGCCACATCGAGCTGCGGTTTTCCTGCACTGGGCTCGAGTTTTCCCTTCAGCTCTTGTACTGTCGGGGCTGTCCAAGACCCCCAGGAAGGAGACTCAGAGTGACCGGCTCGATCCGAATGGCTGGGCTTTTCGCAGGCATCGGAGGCATCGAGCACGGCTTCCGTCAAGCCCTCGGCGACCGCCTCCAGACCGAGTTGCTGTGCGACTCGTGGGCCCCCGCGAAAGCAGTGCTTCAGCACCGTTTTCCGGACGTCGAGTTCCACGACGACGTGCAGACACTCACGAGTCTTCCCGGGAACCTGGACATCCTGGCTGCCGGCTTCCCGTGCACAGACCTGTCCCAGGCGGGACGCACGGCAGGGATCCGCGGCGCCCAGTCCGGCCTTGTGTCACATGTGTTCGCCGCGCTGCGCCTGGCAGAGGCCGAGGGGTCTAAGCTCCCCTGGATTCTCATCGAGAACGTCCCCAACATGTTGACGCTGGATAAGGGTGAGGCCATGGCCTACCTCGTCCGAGAACTGGAGACCCTGGGCTACCGCTGGGCCTACCGCGTCGTCGACTCTCGCTTCACGGGGGTTCCCCAGCGCCGTCGACGGGTCCTCATGCTCGCGTCTCGCACGGAAGACCCACGACCGGTCCTTTTCAACGGCGATGAGATCTTCGACACCACGAAGCTCAACGAGGATGCTTACGGGTTCTATTGGACCGAGGGTCGTGGCGGAGTTGGCTGGGCCCAGGACGCGATTCCCACCTTCAAAGGTGGCTCCGGGCTGGGTATCCCTTCGCCTCCCGCGATTTGGATCCCGTCCGCCGAATCCGGCACTAAATTCGTCTTGCCTACCATCGAGGACGCGGAAGCCCTTCAGGGATTCGACCGCGGCTGGACTTCGGCAGCGGCCGTCACAGGGAGTCGAAACGGCCCACGCTGGAAACTCGTCGGGAACGCTGTGACCGTCCCCGTCGCCGCCTGGCTTGCGTCTCGCCTTTTCGACCCTGGGTCGTACGAGAACGCGCTCGACACGGCCTTGGTGCGCAAGGGCGGTTGGCCAAGCGCGGCCTGGGGCGAGAGCGGACGCGTCTTCGCGGTGCAAGCGGGTGAGTTTCCCGCCATCGGCAAGTACACGCACCTGCTGGATGTCCTCACGCGTGACGAGGCGACTCCGCTGTCCTATCGCGCCGCGAACGGATTCTGGAGCCGGTTGCAAACGACCAACCTCGGTCGTCATCCAGGCTTTCGAGAGGACATGGCCGACCATGTGCGACTGACGGCTCCCACTCCTGTGGCCGCAGTCTGCTGAACGTGAACGCGGGTCCGTCCGGCTAGATCTCGATGGGAATTGTTGGCAGGAAGTTCGATAGATGCCGGGGGCCAACAAACGTGATATCACCCCCGCCGAGTTGCACAGTGGCTGTTGTCGGGATCACATCATCCGGGCCCACGACGAACCCTCTGACATGTGGAGCGAGGGTCCCGCTCGCCTCGGCGATATAGGTCGAGATTTGATGGAATCCGTCACGCTTTACGTACGCAGCTTTGCCGTACTTGCACTCGAAGAGAAAGGCCGCCTCTCCCGGCCGTACGATCGCGATGTCCGCTCCCATCGGCGAATCGTCGGCAAATACGGCGGAGCTGATGCCTTGGTATGCCGTCTCCAGGCCATAGAAGCCCCACATGTTGTCCGCTTCGAACCAAAGCTGCCAAACGGTTCCGTCAGGTTCGGTGAGCTCGTAATGCGGGCCAGGTCGGGTGCTTGCTGACAGCGGTTTCCGACTCGTGAGGCGCCAACCGTGCTCGCGACAAGATGCCAACAAAACGCCGAGCACGCCCAGGTGGAATAGACGCCACCGTAGTTCGTCGACGGGCAGCAGATGGCGGCGGGCGAAATCGAACAGACTCGCCGAGTCCGAATCTTGAAGGATTTTCGCAGTCTGCGCAAGAGTGGTCCACGGAGAACCGGAACGCATGAGGGCCGCGAGCTCAAGACGGGTCGGCGCCTCACCCGTCGCGGATGCGATGGGTGCGATTTCCTTGAGTGCTGCCGCTGCCTTGAATTGTGGCTTCGCGATCGTCTCAAGAGACTTTTCCACCTTGATGGCCGCTTTGCGGATGGCCAGTACCCGGTCGACCGCCCATCGCAGGGTCTTGGCCATTGCCTGGTCGGGAGTTCGATCGCGCTCATGTACGACGAATCGTTCCGGGGGCCATGGCCCCTGGTTCCGGGTGTCAACCCAGCTCACGCCAGGGCCCGGGGAGGGCGAGATCCGTCTGGTTCGGCGGCTCACGGCGGGGAGCGCGTCGGTCCAGGCAGTCGTAGTGGAAGGCCACGCCTGTAATACCGGTAGAAGTTCCGCGAACAGGACCCGCTCCGCGCGACGCTTGACGTCCAGATCCGTCCACTGGATGTCCGACCAGTCGTCGAGGACACCAGCAAGTGCGTTCCATAGGTCCGCTTTGCTGTTCCAGCTGCGGAGAACCTCAGCCAGGCCGATTTGCGGAACCTCGTGTTTTACCTGGGCGGCCACGCGGTCAGCCGAGGCACTGCAGTTGATCGCGGATCCACGCCCACTGTGTGTGGAGGACGTTCTGGGCCTCGAACGACTCCTCAAGGGTCGCCAGGGCCTCGTCGTCCAGTCGAGCGAGCCACGGGCCGAAACACAAGAGGTAAGCCTCGGCGAGGAACTCGTCCAAGTCCCCATCAGGATCGGCCCGTAGAGCCGCAGCGATACTTCGAGGCACCGAAAGAAAGAGGGCTGGGCCTATGGCTGTGGCCGGGTTGCCCCTGTGGACGCCGTATATGCGCTCGATGAGCGCGAGCACTTCCTCCGCTCGATCCTCGGGCAGCCCGAAGCCGTCACTATGTTCGGCAAGTACCTCCGCGAAGAGTTCGGCAGTCGGAGCCGGAACAGGGACTTGCGCAAACCGTCGGCCGAGAGCGAGGCCAAAACGGAACACGCGCTGGGCATCGAGCGAGTTGTAGGTGCCAATCAGACGCCATTCACTGCCAGCCAGATAGCCGACCTTGCGCTTGTCCTGTTTCTTTGGATCCGTGGAGACATCGAGATCGAGAGTGCGGGACCCGGCCTCCTCTGTCCAACCAAGCACAACCGCAGTCGTGTTGGTGGGGGACAGCCGGCCCACGGTGACCGATTCGCCAAGCTCACCAGAGAGCCAGGTCAGCAGGCTTCCGAAGATGCGGTCCATGTCCGCGCGGTTGGCTTCGTCAAGCAAGAGCCACTTGTCCTGTTCGATGGCTTGGAGCACGTGACCAGGAGTGAACCGCAGGTTGCCATCGTCATCAACGCTGTCCCCTCCGATCAGCTCACGTGTAGTCCAACTCTCATCGGCGGTGACTGTCGTCAACTCATGGCTGAGCTGCATCCCGAAGCGCCCGGGATCGTCCTCTGTACTTCGGACCAACTCACGTACTAGTGAAGATTTTCCCGTTCCCGGAGGCCCTACCAGCATCACTGCACGATGCGACGCGATTGCACTCTCAAGCATGCGTCGTGTGCGTGCATCCACGCGAATCGCAGGGACGGCAATCGGGTCCGGCGATCTTTCGGTAATTTCGGGAGGAAATCCTGGCGTGAGACGCACTTGCTCGGTCGGTAGTAATATCTGACTCTGCTCAATGTGCCTGCGGACTTGCGTGGCCACGACTTCCGGTGATGGCCCCCCGAGCTCTTCCCGCAGCTGGCGCAAACTCCGCTGCGCTTCAGCCTCGTTTGGGCTGAACGCTTCTCCAACAGCCCATTGGGTCCCATGGCTGTCCTCGGAAAGCTGCCTCAGAAGGACGATCGCCTGACCATTCTTCTCGGTCTGTCTCCGCGCGGCGTTGGCGACCGCAGTGGCATCGCTGTCACGAGGGATCAACGCCACGACGAGTTCCGCGTCCCTGGCCCGTCCTGACTGTTCGACTCTCACACTCAGGTTCCCGGGCTTGCTGACGTACACCGTGTAGATACGGCCCGGAGCGACACCGATCAGGTCCGACAAGAACTGTTCGAACATTCGGTACTTGGTCACCGTGGTCGCGGAGTGGTTGACGTCAGCAAGCAGTTTGCTGATCTTCCTCAGGTTGTCATCGTCGGGCACGCGCGTGAGCCTAGTGCCCGGAGCCAAGGCGAATCAGCGTCTGGGAGCGACTACTTCGATCAAGGAGAGCCCCCTGTAGCCCTCGTCGCGGTCAAGCCAAGGCTCACGTGCTTGGAAGGGCCACTCGGTTCGCGCCCCTTGCGGCTCTGACCCGCGTGCTGGCTGGTGCGGGCTGCCTCAACAGGCTTCTGCGTCGCTCATTCGTCGCCGGTACTGGTTCGGGCGCGCGAGACCGGTGAGGTTGAGCTGCTCGTTGGTCAATCGACGGATACTGTTACGGTGTCGGAATAGATTCCTGAAACGTCGCTACGACGTGGAGTGGGGCGGTTGTTGAACCAGCGACTGCCCTTGACCCGAAAACGCGAAGGCCCCGCCAGCGCCTCCGAAGCTCTAAGCGGGACCTCGCGTGCACCAACGCAGCGCCCTGGTGGCCTTAGCTACCAGGGCCGTTGCCGTTGTAGAGGTCCCAGATCAGACGTAAAAGCGTGTAGATCGTGGAACCCCACTTGCGACCCGCCTCTACGGTTCGCCCGGCAAGACTGCGTAGATCTCGCCTCCTGAGCCACTCGGCCGTCGTCAGCGAAATCACCCCCTTCTCTCCCTGTGCTGGTTCGGGCGCTCATGAGCCCGGCCGGGACTCACGGCAAGCCCTGGAGAGAAGTTGGTGCTCGCTCAGCGTACCGGTGCTCATCCCCTTCGATTCCCAAGCCCCATGACGCGTTCGGCAGTTGGCGTCTGAGGACACTTGAGGACACTCCATGAAACGCGACAGCACTCAAGCCATGTGATGGGCCTCACGCACGGCAAACTCCCCGGAAGCCTCAAGGGCCCACCGATGTGGCATCGGTGGGCCCTTTTGCGTTGCGCCTTGGCTAGTCCATGGCTGCGGATCGCTCAGCGAGGGCGAGTAGTTCCGCCGGGGCGGTGCGTCCGGCGATGAGGACCAGTTCGCGGATCGCAGCGCGTGCGGCAATGTGGCTACGGACTGTCTCGGGGGCGAGTGCTTCGGCTCGCAGTAAGGCGTCCACAGCTTCCCCTACGTGGCGTCGCTGCGCGTGAGCGCGGCCCAAGTCCATGAGAAGGCGCGAGCGCCTTTCGGGCGACAACCCTTCGGCGTCGATGCCCGCGCCGATATCGAGTGCTTCCCCCGCGTCGCCAAGCTCGACAGCGGTCGATACGGCTTGGATCTCGACGTTGGTCGGCCCGAACTCAAGGTTGAAATCGTTTCGGTCCACCCCGAGACGCTGGGCAACGTCCCGGGCATGGCCGATCTCTGTCCGTGCTCGATCCCGGCTCCCCGATCGAGCGTGGACCAGCGCTAGGACCAGATGAAGCGACCCGAGTACCGAGAGCCCTGCAGGGGTCGCCAACTCGGCGTCGCCGTGGGCCTTCAGTGCCTGCACCGCGGTAGCTGCGGCATGCTCTGCCTGGTCCAAGTGCTTGAGTCGTACGAACGCCTGAGCCAGGCGGTAGATCCCGGCGAAGACTGGCAGCGTCTCGCCGGCCAATTCGGCAGCTCGGATCGCTCTGTCAGCTGCGACCCATGCGGCATCCGCCTCGTCCTGGCGGACAAACGCGGCGGCAAGCGCCTGGTAGGTACGTGCAAGCAGAGCCTGGATGGCCGGTCTGTCCTCAGCTCGCACGACGCGAGCCGCTGACTCCAGACGATCGAGGACTGGCCCGACCAAAGCGCTGAGTTCCGCGAATTTCGCGGCATGGGTCAATGCCCAAACCTCGCTGACCTGGTCGGTCAGTTCGGGCAACGTGGGCCGACTCGGAGACGCTGTGCTGTCGAGCAGTACTCCGAGAGCAGGATGCCCGGAGATCATGAGACGAGCGGCATCGAGGTCGTTCGGCCCCTCAGTCGCCACCGGAGGCGGTGCCGACACTGGCGGAGCCGAAGGGTTGAGTGTCTGTACGGACGTACCGAGCCCATCGGCAAGTAGTTGGAGAACGTCAAGGCGCGAGACGGGTTGTACGCCTCGCTCGACCTGCGAGACCCAACTCGCGGTCCTACCGATCGCTGTTGCCAACTCGGCCTGCGTGACACCCCGCCGCTTCCGCAGGTCCGCAATCCGCGCACCGAACGCCCGGCGCTCTTCGTCAGTCACAGAGCCACCGCGCCAGGGACACCCTTCCCCGTCACCGACTCCATGAAGTCGACTTCGACCGCAACGATGTACTGCTCGCGCGCGGCGAGGAAGTGTCGTACGTGCGGCTGGGTTTCGTGCAGGTCGAACGCTGCACGGTCCGCGTACAGCTCGTAGAAGATCCGTTGGAGCGGCTGTCCCTCTACAGCGTGGCTCACGTACACGAGCGTCCCGGGCTCCAAGTCCCGGATGCCGATCAGGGTCTCTGCGGTCAGTTCATCAAAGGCGCGTACCGCTGCGTCGTCGCGGGCGGTGAAGCGCACGCTCAGGCCGAAGGCCACCTCTTGCTCCTCTCACAGGGCAACAGCCAGTCTCACATGCTCACTGTTTTCCTGCGACTAGCAGTTTCTCTTGACTCGCAGATTCTCTGCGAGTACGTTCGCAGTGTTGCTTCCACACAGTGTGTGGCCTGCAACAACGAGCTACATGACGGCCCGGGAAGGCCCTATTTGGGCTGTCCACGAGCTGTCGTCTGCACTACAAGGAGCCCCGGACAGAGGGGGCTGAGGGTTCCGGATCCCTGGTCAACCGGAAGGCATTGAGGCCGAAAGGCCATGTCCCTGCCTACCAACGGGAGCGCGACCGCTTCTGGAAGGGGACACAGCACGAGTGCTTTTGGTCCCCGGCGCGCGGCATGACAGGCGCGTCGGGGGTCATGGCCACTCGTCGTTCAAGACGGGGCACACCGACGTGTGCCGGAGCGACCACCTGTCCTTGGCCGGGTGGTGGCCGCTCCGTGGGTCGTTTCTCCAGGTGAGGAGTACGACCGTGAGAAGCATTGTTGCTGGTCGCTACGCGGCCACAATCGCCGAGTTCGCGGAACTCGCGCTCGGCGTCGACTGGGCCCTGTTCGACGGGGAGCCCGATGAGACGGCGGAGGAGGAGGCTGCGCGGCTGGACGCGGCGCGGGACATCCTCTCCGACCTGTGGGCCACGGATCGCGAACTCGCCCGCCACGTCGAGCAGCTGCTGGCCGCCTTGTGGGCCGTGGACGAGGGGACGGCGGCGTGCGCCGAACTGCTCGTCGCCTCCACCACGCCCGGCCGGGCGCGGGTCGCCGACGTCGGGGTGTACGAGGAGGTGTGGGCGGCGTGAAGCGGGGATGGTGGTCCGCCGCGGCGCTGGCCCTGCGGGAGTTGGAGACGGTGGGGCCGATTCTGCCGCAGGTGTGCTCGTGGCAGATAGACATCGTGTACGACAAGGCGTTCGTGCCCTCGGTCGAGGTGCGCGGGCCAGTTGGAGCGTGGGCCGGACGACGAGTCCGACCGCCTGACGCTGGAGATGGTCGCCGAACTGCTGGCCGGCGACGTCGCCGAGCACGTCCTGTCCAGCGATCGGGACCACACGTTGATCGAGGCCCGGTTCGAGTTCTCCGGGACCGTGTTCCGGCTGTGGACGATCGTGAAGACGCCGACCTTGGCCGTGGTGCCGATCGGGGCTTGCGATGAGTGATCCGCGCGTTGCGACGCTTCGCCGGGCCGACCGCGGGTTGACGGTCGCGCTGTTGATCGTGGGCGGCTTGGCGTTGGCGTTCACGTGCGTGAACGTGACGCTGTTCGCGATCTCGCACGGCACGCCGTGGTACATCGCGTGGTTGCTGGACCCGATGGTCTCGCTTGCGTTGGGGGCGGTGCTCCTGACGGACGGCGTCCTGGGCAGGCACGGTGACCGACCCGGCGGAAGCGCCACCGGGTTGCGCCTGTTCGCGGGCCTGGCGACATGGGCGATGAACGTGTGGGGGTCGGTCTGGCCGGACGGTTCGTTCGGTGTTCCTCGGAATCCGGACGCGGCGGGGATCGTTCTGCACTCCGTTCCTCCGGTGTTGCTGATCCTCCTCGCCGAGGCGGTGACGGTGTACCGCCGTCGCATCGCCGATCTGATTCGCGAGTTGGACCAACCGGCCTGCGACCTGCGGGAACAACACACCGATCACGCGCCGGACACGGTGGAATCGTCCGTTCCCGAGGCGTTGCCGCCCGGCCCGCCGGACGTCGCCCCGATTCCGGCGTGGACGCCGCATCCAGGGCCGCCGTCGATCGCTCCGGAAACCCTGCCGGAAACGGTCTCGGAAGCGGACGTCTACGCGGTGTTCGCGTTGCTGGACGTTCCCGGTGAGCGTGTCTCCTACCGGCGTGTGATGAGCGCACTCGGTGTCGGCTACCCGAAGGCGAAGATCGCGCTGGACACGGCTCGGGCCCTTCGCGGCACGAGCGCGCCGGGTTCGCCGGACGCGGCTCGGCTGAGCCTGGTGCCTGCGACGGACGAGCCGGACTGGACGTCCGGCGGTGCTTCGTGAAGGCCCGTGTTGCTTCGAAACGTCGGGGACCCGGCCCGCTTCCTACGGCCCGGCCGGATCCCCGCACTCCCTGAGAGGAGCAAGACCAGCATGGCGCAAACGAGCACGGTGAAGCCCAAGAAGCCCCCGATCCGGCGTGAGTCGCCGGACACCGAGCCGGAAGCCTTCCCGGCCGCAACGGCGCCCGCGGTGCCGATCGAGGTGACCGTCACCCGGGAGCCGGACAGCGCCGCCCCCGCTGTTCGAGCGGACAAGCGGGTGCGGGTGTTGCCGATCGCGACGCTCGCGGCCGAGGCGGCGACCACGTCGGGCGCGGGTCTGTACGCGGCGGTCGGCGTGATGGGGCCGGTCGGGCTGGCGGGCGCGGTGACTGCCGCCGCCGTCGCCACCCGGGCGGCCAGGTCGGCGCGCGAGCGCAAGACGCGAGGCGGGCCGGGCGCCCGCTTCCCGATGCCCGGACGCTCCGGTATCGCACGGGGTGCCCCGGCGGGCCGGGTGCCCGGCGGAGGCCACTCCGGCGGCGCGGCCAACGGACGGACCGCCGGAGCGCCCGGCCGCACGAGCACGCGGCGTTCGAGCGGTGCGAAGTCGGGGGCGGGGCTGCCCGGCGGCAAGAGCGGTGGGCGTTCCGGCGCACGGTCCGCGATGGCGGGCGGCCCGTCGGGCGGTGGATTTCGGGCGGGTCTGGGCGCGGGGAACGCGGCGCATCGCCTGGGCCGAGGCACGAGCGCGGGAGGCGGCTCGATGACGAACGGTCGTACGCGTGCCGGGCGTCCCGGCGGGGCCGCCGGGCCCAAGGGCTCCGGGACCGGTGGCGCGTCCACCAAGGCGGATCGGAACGCTACCCCCGGTTCGGCGAAGGGCGCGGGAAGCCGGTCGGGCCGCAGTGGGGGAGCCGCCACCGGTTCGCGCTCGGGGAAGGGCCCCGGCGGTGCGGTGCGTGGAGCGTTGAAGTCGACGCGGGGCGCGGTGCACAAGGCGGCGACGTCGAAGGCCGGTCGGATGGCGCGGGAGCGGGCCTCGCAGGCGCGGGCCGGTGCACGCAGGGTCGCCCCGAAGGTCGCCCGCGCCGTCGGTGCGGGCCTGGCCGCGCTCGGGTCCGGCGCCCTGGCCGGGACGGCGGGGCTCGCGGCGTCCGTGCTCGGCGCCGGTCTCGGTGGCGCGCTGCGGTGGGCCACCGGCCGAGGCCCCGGTGCCTCGCTCGGGAAGGGCCCGTTGATGTGGGGCCCGCGAGCGGGAGCGTGGGCGTGGCGACGCCTCATGCGCAAGTTCCGTTCGGAGGTCGAGGGTTCGTCCGATCGGGTGTTGACGGATTTCCCGGAGCCGACCGACGTCGCCTCCGCCACCAGTGCGCCGGTCCTCGCGGGCGGCGCGGAATCCACGGGAGTGGTGCCCATGAGCATCTTCGCTGTTCGATCCGAGGCGATCCGGGACGCGTACGCCCGCTACTCGCCGCCGACGATGATGGCGGTCGCCGCCGAGTACCAGGGCGTCCCGGACGGGATCCGGTCGGCGGCCAAGGCCCTGTACGAGTTGGCCACGCACACCGCGAACGAGTACCCGGTGCACCCGCAGCTCGCGGAGACGCTGTCGTCGGTGTTCGCGCTGACGACGGAGGCCGCGAAGACGGCGGACGAGATCGAGCCCGCGTTCGCCAAGCTCCACGCGGCCGACCTGGCGCGGCACGAGACCCCGCGCAACGGCGAGGCGATGTGGAACATCGGCGAGCGGCGCGCGCACGGCGATTCCCGCTACCGGCGCTCGCACTTCGCCGCGTCCTGCGAGGACATCGAGACCGCCTACAGCTGGTGGGCACCGACGAACATGATAGCCGTGGGCGCCGAGTACGAGGGGCTGCCCACCGGCCTGGAGTCCCTGGCCGCGGCGGTGCGGTATCTGGCCGAGCAGTCCGCCGAGGCGTACCCGGTGGACGAGCGCATCGCCGGGATGATCGCGGACACGCACACGTTCCTGACCAGCGCGATCGGCGCCGCCCAGGAACTGCACCCGCTGTTCCGGCGCCTGCACGCCCTGGACATCTCCCACCACGAGGCGCCCCGCAACGGCCCCATGGCTGAGTCCATGTGGGACGTCTGACCCGCTCGAACCCGCGGCCCACGACCGCCACCCCCGGGTGGCGGTCGTGGGCCGTTCTCTTCCCCGGACCGTGACGAACCGAACGGAGATCCACCGTGAGCAGCAAGACGAGTGAGGCGTCCGGTGTGGACTGGACGTGGGAGACGACCCCGGTCATGGGCGCTGCCCTGGTCGCGGGCGGCGCGTACAGCGTCGCCGCGGTCGGAGCGGCCACCGGGCTGCCGCCGATGTACGCCGGGCTGGTCGCCGGGAGCGGCGCGGTGGCCCAGGCGGTCGCCGACCTGCGGCGCCGTCGCCCGGCCGGGCACACGCTCGCCCGCGCCGCGGCGTGGCTGGGCGGCGGGGTGTGGACCGCGGCCACGGTCGCGGGCGACGCGGCGTTCACCGCGCACGCGTTCGGCTGGTGGGGCGCGGGCGCCACCGCCGGGCTCGTGCTCGCCAACGGCCTGGCCCACAGCGAGCAGAGCGCCCGCGAGGGCAAGGCGGCAGCGCTGATCCAGCGGTGGGCCAACGGCATGTCCGCCGAGTGGCACCAACGCCTGACCACCCTGTTCCGGATGCAGGGGCACCGGGTGCCGGGCGTCAAGCCGTGGCCCGGCGACATCGGCTACACCGTGATGGTCGAACTCCCGCCGGGCACCCACGAGATGCCGTCGAACGCCGCGCGGGTCCTGGCCGGGGCGTTGAAGCTTCCGCGCGGCGGCGGCGTGGACATCACGGAGGGCAACGAGCACGGAACCGTGCTGATCCGGGTCACCCTCGTGGACGTGATGGCGACCGAGATCCCGTTCCCGGAGGACGACCTCGAAGTCACCACGATCAACAACCCGATCTCCATCGGCAGGCACCCCGACGGCACCCCGGTGCAGTTCTCGGTCCTGGACTCGTGCGGGCTGACCGTGGGCCAGACCGACTCCGGCAAGACGAACGTCACCAACGTCATCACCGGCAAGGTCCTCAAGGCCAACGACGTGTTGGTGTGGCACATCGACACCACCGGCGCCGGGCTCTCCCTGCCGTGGCTGCGAGCGTGGGCCCTGCACGGCACCGCGAAACGCCCGGTCATCGACTACGTCGCGCCCACCGAGGAGGAGGCGCACATCATGCTCGACATCGCCATCGCCGGGATGAACGCCCGCAAGACCGGCTACCAGGACCTGATGTCGTCCGTGGACGACGACAAGATCCCCGTCTCCCCGGACGTCCCGGAGATCCTGATCATCGCGGACGAGATTGCCGAACTGCCGCCGTCGCTGCTGGAGAAGCTCAACACCGTGATCAACGTCGGCCGCGCGACACGCTTCCGGGAGTTCAGCGTCGGCCTGCGCGCCACCATGGACGTGTCCACCCCGGCGATGAAGAAGCAGTCCCGGATCCGCATCGGGATGCGCGTCTCCGACCCCGAGGAACTGTCCCACCTGTTCCCCTACGGCGGCACCCGCCTGGACCCCCGCGCCGCGCGCGTCCAGGGCTCCGGGTTCGTCTCCTACCCGGACGCCACAGGCACGGTCATCCACCCGAGGCCGTTCAAGGCCGAGCGCCTGCGCAACTCCCGCATCGACACCCTCGCCGTCGCGCTCGCCGACCGCCGACCCACCCTGGACGCCATCACCGTCGACACCGTCCCCGGCCGCTACTACGCCTCCCGCTGGGCACGCGTCCTGCCTCAACTCTTCAAGGACAAGGCCCTCGCTCCCACGACCCGCCCGTGGACGGACGTGAAGGTGCTCCGGCCGCCGCGCAACGGTTCGAGCGTCCCCGACACGAACACCGCCCCCGCGACCGACGCGAGCACCCCGGCCCCCGCCGCTGGCGGGGCGGTGGGGGCCGCAGGGATGGCCGCGCTCATGGACGCCGCCCGCGAAAGCCTGGACGATGCGCCTCCCACGGGGCCCGACGGAGAAGACGACGCGTTCGAACGGGTCCTGGCCCAGACCGGGCCGACCCAATGGGGCGACCGAGCCACCGGGCCCCGCGAGGAGACGGAGGACGCGGCACCCGATCTGCTCGTGCGCGCCCACCGCGCCTTGGAGGAGGCCGGAGGGCGGATGTACACCGCCGACCTGGCCGACGAGCTGGGCATGGATGCGCAGACTCTCGGCAACGAACTCGGCGCCCTGATGCGGACCGTCGGGGTCAACCGGCCCGGCGCGGGGACCGTGCGCATCTCCGGCCAGGCCCGCCCCGGCTTCTACGCCGCGACGCTGGCCAAGGCCATCGCCAACTACCGGGCGTGACGAGCGAGTCCCGTGTAGGCCCACGCAAGAGGGCCTACACGGGGGGCTACACGCCCGTGTAGGCCTACACGCTCCGTGTAGGCCCCGTGCAGGCCCCTGACCTCCCCGTGTAGGCCGTGTAGGCCTACACGGGCCACGGCCGAACAAGCCCCGTTGAGGGGCGCGGTGGGCCGTGCGAGGCCCTTCCGGCGCTCCTGGGTGTGGGCTGTGTAGGCCTACACACCATCCACACACAGCGTTACCGAATCGAGTGCTCCCGCCGCCATGTCGCGGGTGCACTCGGGCGCTTCGCCGTGCTCTCGATCCGCCCGACCGCCAATCACCGAAGGGAAGTCTCATGACCGCCACCGATGTCCTGCTCCTGCTCGTTCTCGGGATCGGCTACGCGATTGTGTGCCGCCTCGCGCCGCTGGCCCGTTGCCGCCGCTGCGCGGGCACCGGCGCCGACCTCCACCACTATCACCCGCCCAACATCCCGCTGTGCGCGGTGCGGCGCTGCCGCCGGTGCCGGGGGACGGGCCTGCGCCCACGCCTGGGAGCCCGCCTCCTCGGCACCGCGCGCCGACCCGACGACCGATGACGCGGTCCGCCGCCGTGCCCGCATGGTCCGGCCGCTCGCCACCGAGGTGAGCGACCGGGCCGTGGGTGCACGACTTGCCCATCGCCCGCGACACCTTCCACGGAGGCACCCATGCGCACCCCCGTCCGAACCCAGGCCCGACGCGCGGCAACCGCCCTGACCACCGCCACCCTCCTGACCCTGATCGCCCCCGTCTCGGCCGCGTTCGCCGCCGGGGAGAACACCACGCGCACCGGAACGGCGGGCGGCACCGCCCTCAGCATCAGCAGCGGCATCCTGCTCGCCGTACTGGTGGGCATCTGGGCTCACCGCCGCCGCACCGTCGGCATCGCCCTGGTCGCGTTCGTCGCCGGAGTGATGCTCGCCGGATCCGCCATCGCCCTGACCGCCGCGCAGGCCGGAGACCAGGTCGTCACCGCCGGAGTCCAGGCAGTCAGCGGCATCTTCGCCTGACCCCTGACCGCTCCCCATGACCCCGGATCGTGCACGCCCGGGGCCGTGGAGGACGGCTGACCCGGCCGCCCGGATCTCCTCGAAGGCTCGAAAGGACGAAGTTCGATGGCAGACGAGAAGACGACCAAGCACACCTGCAACGACGGACGCGGCCCGGTGTTCGGCCGGAAGACGCCGAACTGCCCCCGCTGCGACGAACTCGCCAACGGCGCCGCCCCCGTCAAGTGGACGTGGACCAGTCGACGCGACGACGACGCCCGGCGCGCGGCCGAGATCCGCAACCACAACTGCCGCACCTCGGGGTGCTCGGTGATCTGCACGTTCGGGGACTGGTGACCACGACCGGCGCCCCCGCCTGACCGACCGCTCCCCATGACCCCTGGCCATGCGTGCCCGGGGTCGTGGAGGACGGCCGACCCGGCCGACCCATGCAGGCAGGAGACCCCGGCATGACAACACACCCCTACAAGCGGATGATCCGCATCGTCTCGTTCGACTACGGGCACGCCCCCGCACCCGAGGCGGAGATCACGCTCGATCTGCGCCGCCGGTTCCGCAACCCGCACCACGACCCGCAGATGCGCCAGCGGGCCGGGCTGGACGACGACGTGTATGCGCACGCCCTGGACACCCCGGGTCTGCGTGATCTGGCCGCGGTGACCGCGCTTGCCGCGCATGACCTGGCCCACACCATCCCCGGCCCGATCACGATCGCTTGCGGATGCGTGGATGGCAGGCACCGCAGCGTCGCCGTTGCCCGCCACATTGCCGAGATCCTCGCCGACGGCTGCGCGGCGATCGTGATCGCGCACCGCGACGTGCACCGCCCGCTCCTCGACGCCACCATCCACGGCGCCACCGCCGAACGCCACCTCACCTGACCGGGCCCGCGCACCCCGAGGAGGAATCATGACGGACACCCTCACGACCGAAGCCGCACCCGTGGACGTCACCGGGGAGGACCCGGGTGTCACCCCGGCCGGGACCGACATCGGCAGGCGCCCGCCGAAGGCCGCCCCGGAGGAGGCGGCGGACTGGGCAGGCCGTTCGCTGGACGACGCGATTGCCCGCTCGTTCGAGATCATCGACGGGGTGATGGCCTCGTTCCCGATCGTGGGGACGTACTGGCTGTTCTCCGGCGGGAACGACAGCGTGATCCTGGGCCACCTGCTGCGGGGGCGCTACGACGGGGTCCTGCACGTCAACACCGGCACGGGTGTGCCGGAGACGTCGCAACACGTGCGCGACGTCGCCGCCGCGTGGGGCGAGCGCTTGCACGAGCTGCGACCGAAGAACAGCTACGCGGACCTGGTCATGGGCCGGGTCATCGCCGCCACCGGGCCGAACGCGGGCAAACGCGCCGTCTGGCGCGGTTTCCCCGGCCCGCCCGGGCACCGGGTGATGTACCGACACCTCAAGGACGAACCCCTGATGAGGTTCCGCCGCAGCGTCGTCGGCACCCACGGGCGCACCCGCAAGGTGGCGTTCCTGGGCGGCATGCGCTGGGCCGAGAGCGACCGGCGATGGCGCAACGCGGAAGCCGTCGACCCCGACGGCGCGATCGTGTGGACATCCCCGCTCGTGCACTGGACCAACGAGCACATGAAGGAGTACCGGTCGCTGCACCGGTGCTCCCGCGACCACACCCACGCCCTCCACCGGCTGTGCTTCGACGGGGCGTTGCCGTTGAACGAGGTCACCGAGCACCTGCACATGTCGGCGGAGTGCCTGTGCGGGGCCTACGCCAAGCCCGGTGAACTCGAAGAGATCGAGTTCTTCTACCCGCACGCCGCCGAACCCCTGCGTGCGTTGGAGCGCGAGGCGAACGCGGCCGGGATCGAAGGCTGCCGGTGGGGCCGCAAACCACCGCCCGGCACACCCGACGGCGACGGCGAGCAGGGCCCCGGAGGACGGCTGTGCTCCTCGTGCGAGCTGGCCCCGGGGGAGGGGGCGGACCCGCTGGACCGGTGGCTCGAACTCGGACTCATCACAGCCGAGCAGCATGCCGACCTGACCGGCGTGCCTGCCGAAGTCCGCGCATCGGTTGCGGGTTCGGCGGCGCCGAGCGATTTCGGGTGGCTGTCGGCGTTGCTCCCGCCGCCGGTGGCCCCGGCGTGCCCGCAATGCCGCACCCCAATGGCCCTGGGCGCGATCCCGCTCCTGTGGGAGTGCCCGCGATGCGAACACCCGGCGGCGCCGGTACCCCAGCCCACGCACGACGAGGGTGGAAGGAAAGCGGCGTGAGCGTCCACACCCACCCCTGCGGGATGCAGGACGTTCGGATCCATGCGCCCGGCCGGGACGAAGCCTTCGACGTGCAGGCGTGGTTCGCGTTCACCCGCTCCGACCCCGTGTTGGGGCTGGACGTGGAGACCCGCGCGATCGTCAACGGCGGACCCGGCCACTTCGGGCCCGACAGCGCCGTTCGTCTCGTGCAGTTCGGCACCCCGACCGCCGCGTGGGTTTTGGACCCGGCGGTGCCCGAGCAACACGCCGCCATCCGCACGGTGCTGACCGACCCGGCACGCAGGTTCGTCACCCACACCACCTACGACACCCTCGCCATCCGCGCCCACCTCGGCATCGACCTGGGATATCGAGTCGCCGACACACACCTGTTGTCCAAACTGGTCAACCCGGACGAACGCGCAGGCCACGGGCTGAAGGAACTGACCCTGCGGCACCTGGACGACGGCTTGGTGACCGCCAGGGAGGCGCTGTACGAGCGCATGCGCTCGCTCGCCCCGACCGGACACCGGGCCGGTGATGCCGCCCTGACCTGGGGATGGAACAACATCCCTACCGACGACCCCGCGTACGTCGTGTACGCGGGGCTGGACGCGGTCTACGTCCGACGGCTGTTCCCGCTCCTGCTCGCCCGGTGCGCACCGTTCTCCCACCTCGTACCGGTCGAACACTGGCTGTCCGCCCAATCGGTCGGCATCACCGCCCGCGGCCTGCTCCTGGACGTCGACTACACCCGCAACCTGCTCGACCAGGTCCGGACCGAGCACACCACCGCGGCCGGGCTGATCGAGGCCGAACTGGGATTCCCCGGTGGCAGCCCGAAGTTCGCCGCCTGGGTCGCGGACAACGTCGGCACCGAGCTGCCGCGCACGGCCACCGGCCGACCGCAGGTCACCCGGGACGTCCTCGATCACCTGGCCGAGGAAGTCGATGCCGGGCGCCTTGCCGTCTCCGAGGAGGCGACACGGATGCTTGCCGCGCGCCGGACGATGGCGGCCACGTCCAACACCCTGTCGAACCTGAAGGGCTTTCTGGCCGCCGCAGATCCGGGCGGACGGGTGCATCCGCAGATCAACACGTTGCGGGCCCGTACCGGCCGCATGTCCGTGACCGCGCCCGCACTCCAGACCCTCAAGAAGCACGACCCGCGCCTACGGCACTGCTTCCGCGCCGACCCCGGACACACCCTCGTTGCCTGCGACTTCGCACAGGTGGAGATTCGGGTGGCCGCAGCCCTCAGCCGCGACGCCACCCTGACCAGGGTCATTGCCTCCGGGGTGGACATCCACGACGCCACCGCAGAGCTCATGTACGGGCCCGACTTCACCAAGGAACAGCGCACGATCAGCAAACGGGCAACGTTCGGAACCGTGTACGGCGGGGGTGCCCGCGCGCTTGCCGCACAGACCGGCGTCCCTGTCGCCACCGCGAAAGGCGTGATCGACCGGTGGCGGCGCGCGTACCCGGACGTCGTCCGCTACGGACGCGCCATCGCCGAACTCCCCGTCGTGGTCACCGGCTCCGGGCGGCGCATCCCCGCGGACCCGGAACGGCCGTACGCGAACGGGAACTACGCGATCCAGTCCACCGCCCGTGACCTGCTGGTCGCCGCCGTGCACGACCTGATCGTGTCGCGGGGGATGCCCGGCGAGTGGCTGTGGCTGTTCGTTCACGACGAAGTCATCGTCCACGTCCCCACCGACCAGGCAGAGCACGTCCGCGACCTGCTCACCGACGCCATGACCGGCACCTATCGGGGCGTCCCCATCGCCGCCGACGCCGAGATCCTCGGCACCCACTGGGGTCGCCTCGCCGACCCAGAAACCGTGCACGCGCCCGCCTAGAGGAGGCACCGGGATGCCCATCGGAAGCACCACCGTGACCATCGTCGGCAACCTGTGCGCCGACCCGGAACTCACCCACACCACCGCGGGAGTGCCCCGCGCGGCGTTCACCGTCGCGTCCACCACCCGCGTCTACGACAAGCCGTCCGGCGAATGGCGCGACGGCGACACCCTGTTCCTGCGCTGCTCGGCCTGGCGCACCCTCGCCGAGAACGTCACCGCCTCCCTGACCAAGGGATCGCGCGTCGTGGTCACCGGCACTCTGCGGCAGTTCGAGATGCAGACGGCCGACGGCATGCGCACCGGATACGGCCTGGACATCGAGGACATCGGCGCGAGCCTCAAGCACGCCACCGCCGACATCCACCGCACCACCCGCAGCGCCACCGCGGGGGCCGGGGCGGGCGCGATGGACAAGCCGCCGTTCTGATCGTGCCGGACCGGGTGCCCGCCTTCCGCCAAGTCGCCGGGCACCCGGCCCTCTCCTCCCGACAGACAGGAGAACCCCAGCATGACGCCTGACCGCTCCACGTCCCAGCCCTTCACGCCGCGCCACCCGGTGTGGCGTGGCGTGCGGGCCGCCGCGCTCGCAACTGCCGAGTGCCGGGGCATGGCCGTCTTCCCCACCACCGCGGTCAAGACCCCGGCCCTTCCCACCGCGCACCCCGACGCCCAGACGGTGTGCCGGGGCGAGTGCGGGCAGCTCGGGCACGGCGTCCACGACGCCACCGCCGACCCGCGACGAGTCCGCGCCCTGTTCGCCGCCACCCAGGGCGTCCACGGCTACGGCATCGCCTGCGGACGCGCCCCACACCACCTGATCGGGCTCGACCTCGACCGCAAGAACGGCCTGGACGGCGTGGCCGCGCTCGCTGACCTGGCCGCGCGGCACGGCTTCACCGTCCCCGACACCATCACCGTGGCCACCCCCTCGGGCGGGCTGCACCTGTGGTTCACCGCCCCGGCCGGGGCGCGGGTGACGAACTCGGCGAGCAGGTTGGGTCCCGGCATCGACGTGCGCGGCACGGGCGGTTACGTGATCGGCCCCGGCTCGCGTACGGACTTCGGCCGGTACGCCTACCTCGAACCGGGCCCGCTCGCCGCCGTCCCCGCGCCCCTGCTCGACCTGATGCTTCGCCCTCAGCCAGCCGCCCAGCGCCTGGCCACGCGGGTACGCAGGGCGGGATCCGGTGAAGTGGGGGCGTTGGCGGGGTTCGTGCGCAACGCCCCGAAGGGGCAGTTGAACAACCGCCTGTATTGGGCGAGTTGCCGGGCTTTCGCCGACCCGCGCATCGACCCCGACACCGCCGCCGATGAACTGCTCGCCGCCGCCGTGGAGGCCGGACACCCCGCGCCGGGCGCACGGCGCACCATCGCGAGCGGGCGCCGCACCGCCGGGGCGGGGGAGCGGCCGTGAGCGGCGACAAGGGTCCCTCGCAGGCCACCGCGCTCGTGTCCCTGGCCCGGGCCGCGTTCGACCTGGTCGTGTCGGAGGACGCCCGCCCGTACGGCGTGCGCCGCAACGGCCCCAACATCGCCATGCCCCTGCGCGGAAAAGCCGGTCTGCGGGCCGAGTTGGCCCGCCGGTTCACCGACGCCAACGGCGGCAACGTCCCCTCCCAGTCCGCGCTCGCCGACGCCATGACCGTGCTCGAAGGCATCGCCGCGGCGACCGACCCGATCCCCGTCCACCTGCGAGTCGCTGGGGACGCCGAGCTCGTCGTGATCGACCTGGGCACGGCCGACGGACGGTGCGTGATCGCCGAACCCGACGGGTGGCACGTCGCCGAGCGCGCACCCGTCCTGTTCCGCCGCTCCGGGGCGATGTCCCCGATGCCCGAACCCATCCGCGACGACGTCGGGTTCGCGCACCTGCGGGACCTGCTCAACATGGACGACACCACGTTCCATCAGTTGGTCGCCTGGCTGGTCGCGGCGTGGATCCCGCACATCCCGCACCCCGTCCTGACGTTCAAGGGCGAACAGGGCACCGGCAAGTCCAAGGCCGCGCAACTGGTGATCGGACTGGTGGACGCCTCACCCGCCACCAAGCGCAGCCAACCGCGCGATGTCAAGACCTGGGCCACACAGGCGTTCAACTCCTGGGCCCTGTGCCTGGACAACGTCTCCACCATCCCGCCGTGGCTCTCCGACACCCTGTGCAAGGCGGTCACCGGCGACGGGATCATCGACCGCGCGCTCTACACCGACGACGACGTCGTCGTACTCACGTTCCGCCGGGTGCTCGCCATGACCACCATCGACGCCGGAGCCTTCGCGGGAGACCTGGCCGAACGCCTGCTCATGCTCGACCTCCAACTGATCGAGGAACACCACCGCCGCAGCGAGGAGGACCTGGACCGCACCTACGCCACCGCCCGCCCGAACGTGCTCGCCGCCCTGCTCGACCTGTTGTGCGAGGTGCTGCGCGTGCTGCCCGACGTGCGGTTGGAGCGCATGCCGCGCATGGCCGACTACGCGCGCGTGCTCGCCGCCGTGGACACCGTCCAGGGATGGAACACCCTGGACAACTACGTGGCTTCGTCACAACGTGTCGCCGCCGACGCGTTGGAGGGCGACCCGTTCGGATCCGCCGTCGCGCACTTCATCGAGACCCATGGCGCGTGGACTGGTACTACCGCGCACCTGCTCGACCTCATCCCGCCGCCCGAGACGCACCACCCCAAGTGGCCCAAGGACGCAACCCGGGCCGGCGGGCAACTCCGACGCCTGGCGCCGCTGTTCCGGTCGATCGGAATCACCTACGACGACACGGCGCGAAGCTCGGACCGGCACCGCCACCGACTCATCACACTCACGTGTCCAGAGATAGTCCGCAAGACAGCGTCCAACGCGTCCACAGCGTCCGTTACCCCCGCTGACCTGCCGCTTCCGACGGACACAACGGTGCGCGCCAGCGTCCACACCGAGGGCGGCCAGCGTCCGCAGAACACCGATGCGGACGCTACCTACACCGCCCCGGACACTGCCGCGACGGCAGTGTCCGAAGTACTGGACGGCGTTGACCAGGGGAAACACGGGTCGCCGGACACTGCGGGCCCTGTGGACGCTGGAATGCGGTCAATCTCTGGCTATTACCTGCTCTGCGCCACGTGCGGCGACCCTGTTGACCCTGCCGACACGGCCGCAGGCCACCTCACACACCCCGGCTGCGCGCCGTGAGAGCGCGCGGCCGGGAACGCGTACTCGCCCGGACGCTGGCGGCCCGCACCCGAACTCTGCACCACCTATTCCATCACCGCTCGGACCGGGAGGAACCCGTGACCGTCAGTCGTGATCCGATGCTCACCATCCCCGAGGTGATCGAGGAGTTGGGCGTCCCGCGCTCCACCTACTACCGGTGGCGTCAGACCGGGAAGGCGCCCAAGTCCATCAAGCTGCCGAACGGGGCCGTTCGCGTGCGCCGGTCCGAGTTCGACCGGTGGCTGTCGGCACACGAGGAGGCCGCGTGACCAACGGAGCGGCGGCTAACGCCGGTCGTGACGTCCCCGAAGGGTTCTCCTTCGACGTGCGGTTGTGGGGGATCAGCAAGGCACCGAGCAAGTCCGCGCCGCATCGGCTCCGGTGGAAGGTCGCCGGGGAGGGAACGGGGGAGTCGTTCGCCACCCTGCCACTCGCTAACGGGCGCAGGTCCGAGCTGTGGCAGGCGATGCGCCGCGGGGAGCCGTTCCATATCGAGACCGGTCTTCCGGAGTCCGAGTACCGGGCCAAGATGCGTGCGGAAGCCGAAGCGGAGGCCGTGGAGGCGGAGCCGTTGCCGGGGGACGCCCTTTGGCCCGACTTTTGCCGCGCGTACCTGAAGGCACGGTGGAAGGTGCTCGCGGCCAAGACCCGGGAGGGGATCGCGGACAGTCTCGCCGCGGCCGCCTTGGCGATGGTGGATGACTCGACCGGCGCCCCGGACGCCATGGCGATTCGAGGGGTGATCCGGTGGGTCGTTGTACCCGGGCAGGAAGACCGGGGCATCCCGGAAGGGCTTCGGCAGGCTCATGCATGGCTCGGGAAGCACGCCCGCCCGGTGTCCGCTCTGGCCGACCCGGCCGTGGTGAGGGAGGTGCAGTACCGGATCACCTACAAGCTCGACGGCAACCCCGCGGCGGCCGAGACCGTCAAGCGACGACGACGCGGCCTCAACACGGCGATCGAGTACGCGCTGGAAACCAAGGCGTTGACCGAGCATCCACTCAAGGGCGTCAAGTGGCCCCAGGTGGGTCAGACCGTGCAAGCGCTCGATCCGCGCGTGGTCCCGAACCCGACCCAGGCCCGGGAAATCCTCACGGCCGTGTCGTACGTCGGGTCGTGGAGCCGCAGGCGGGGGCGCCGTCTCGTGGCGTTCTTCGCGGTCCAGTACTACGCCGCGCTCCGGCCCGCCGAAGCGGTCGGCCTCAAGGAGAGGGACTGTCACCTCCCCGATGAGGCGTGGGGCACCCTGACCCTTCGCGAGACGCGGCCGGTCTCGGGGAAGCAATGGACCGACTCCGGCGAGCGGCACGACGCCCGGGGCCTCAAGGCGCGGGCTGCGAACACCGACCGACCGGTACCGATCCCGCCCGTCCTGGTAGCCATCCTGAAGGCGCACCTGAAGGAGTTCGGCACGGCCAAGGAGGGGCGGCTCTTCGGTAACGAGCGGGGCGATTTGGTGGGCACGTCCACCTACTGGCGAGTGTGGGTGGAGGCCCGTGCGCTCGCCCTGCCGCCGGTTCAGTGGCACTCGATCGTGGCGGAAAGGCCGTACGACGCCCGGCATGCGGCGATCACCGAGTGGTTGAACGCCGGTGTCCCGGTGGCCGAAGTCGCGCGCCGGGCGGGCAATTCGCCTGAAGTCATCCACAGGCGGTACGAGGGGTGTGTGTACGGCGCGGAGGAGGCGGCCAACAAGAAGATCGACCAGGCCCTGAAGGACGCGCACGGCGAGTGACAGGCTCTGGCGCAGGTCTGGCGCGAACAGCGCTACACAACGATGAAGGCTCGGACTCAGTAAGACTGAGTCCGAGCCTTCATTGCGTCTGTTCCTGCTGGTCAAGTCCCACTTACACACTCTGACCAGTACGTGCCCCTGGCAGGATTCGAACCTGCGCACACGGCTCCGGAGGCGCCTGCCGATCGTTGCGAACGCGCCGATCAGCGGGACTCTACCGCCCGAGCACGGGTCGCCTGTCCACGAATAGTCCACACCGCCGGTGGGTCCTCGGGGGCCGCAGCCGTCGCGCTGAGCTGCGGATGAGTGTTTACCTTCGCGTTGATCGTCGGGGCAGGAGCATGGTCGGGGGGCCATACGCTGCTCGGGCGAAGGGAGGCCGCAGGCATCCCCACCCGGTTTTGGCCTCCCTGGCCCCCCGTCCTTGCTCCTGGTGGGCCCCCGGCGATCGACGCGAAGGTAAAGACTCGTTCGCGGCGGACCCGGCCCGACGCGACCTCGTCCCGGGCTGGCGGCGCGTGGCCGGGGGCCGGTCGGCGTGGGGCGAAGACAGGAGCGGCGGCCGGGCCCCGGACGCGCGCCCCGCGCCGTGCGCGGGGCGAGCGGACTCCTTGAACACGTAGGGAAAGTTTGAACCAGCTCCAGCGCATAGGGCACGTAGATCAACTGCATCCCCGACGCGCACCGTCGCTCGACGGGTGGGCAAACCACAACCTCGATAGGGTAGGTGCATCCCTAGGGAGACGAACAGGAGGGAATCATGGCTGAGACAGCCCGTCAGATCGCCGACGATTTGCGCGTCAGGATTGAGGCTGGAGAGTTCCCTCCAGGGAAGCGCCTCCCCGGTGAACCGGCATTGGTGAAGCAATACGGCGTCGCCAAGATGACTGCTAATGGCGCCCTAAAACTCCTGGTCAACGAAGGCTTGGCCTACTCCAAGCCCGGTTCTGGCACTTACGTTCGCGACTTCCAACCCCTTCGCCGCGTGGCGAACAAGCGAATGGCGCGGACCGGTTGGTCGTCCGGCCAGTCAGTCTGGTCCCCAGATTTGGGGAGGCGTGATCTTGTGGTTGCGGATATCCGGGTCAACGAAGTTGCGGCGCCACGTCAGGTTGCCCGTGCCTTGGGGTTGGACTCGCAAGACCTTGTCTTGGTCCGCAGCCGCCGCTTCCTGGTCGACGAGAAGCCTGTTCAGTTGGCCACGACCTACTATCCAGCGTCCCTCGTCGCCGGGTCGGCCATCACTCAGCAGAACACCGGCCCAGGGGGCGCATACGCGCGTCTCGCCGAGCTCGGGGCGGAACCTGTTCAGTTCGTGGAGGAGCTTCGTTCTCGGATGCCTTCCGGGACGGAAGCAGATCTACTTGCACTGCCAGCCGGAACGCCAGTGATGGAGATCTGCCGCACCGCGTTCACTGCGGACGGTGATCGAGTTGAGTTCAACCAGATGTTGCTGGATGCCGGGTCGTACGTTCTGGAGTACCACTTCACGAGCTGAGCATGCGGCACACCCAAAGGCCCACTTCGGTGGGCCTTTTGCGTTCCCGGAACTGTTCGTTCCGCATAAACATCACCGGATCACTTGACCTCCCTAGGGATGAAGAGTTTGAATCTTCCCTAGGGAGATTCCTTTCTGGGGCGCTGATGGCGCGCTTGGTTCAACTTCAAGGAGCAGTTGACGTGCGTTCGATTCCGGTGGACACGCAGGGTGCGATGGCGTTGATGGCCGTGTTGCCCGAGGTGAAGGTGAAGGACCGCAAGACGGGTGAGATCGCGATGGACGCGGACACGCAGGCGCCGATGATGACGCTGTCGGTGACGTTCATCCTGAACGGCGAGGCGAACATTCTTCAGTTGTCGGTGCCGCAGCCGGGTGTCCCGGAGGGTCTGACCCTGGGTATGCCGGTGGCGCTGACGGGGCTGGTCGCCCGGCCGTGGGAGAACAACTTCAACGGGCAGGCCCGGCACGGGATCGCGTTCCGCGCGGTGGCTGTCACCTCGTTGGCGGGCTGACCCGATGTCGGAGTTGTTGACGACGATGGTGGGCGTCGGGGGTCCGGCCGCTGCGGTGGTCGGCGGTGCGCGGATGGCCCGCCACCGGTACCCGTCGGTGCACTGGTCGGTGATCGGTCTGCCGGTGACGGTGGCGCGGATGCACCTGAGCTACCGGGACGTGATGGAGTCGTGCGGGTTGACGGCGACTCCGTCCCGTAGGGCTCGGGCCTCGGCTCGGATGCGCAACTCGGTCCCGGTGGCGGCGACTCCTCGGCGGGGGCGGCTGCGGCCGAACGCGTCCGGGTTCACCCTGCGGCTGCGGATGCGCCCGGGGCAGGACCCGTCCGACTTCGAGGCGGCGGCCGATCGACTGCGGCACGCGTGGGGCGTTCAGGCGGTTCACGTGCGGGCGGTCGAATCCGGCTGGGTGGAACTTCGCGTCCTCGGCCGGGACGTCCTGGCCGATGTTCGGATGCCTCGCGCCCGTGCCGAGTTCCTGCGGATCCCGGTCGCGCTGCGGGCCGATGGGCTGCCGTACGTGCGGGACTTCCGGACGGTGCCTCACGAGCTGAACCTCGGTGCCACGCAGTCGGGGAAGTCGGTCTATCAGCGCAGGTTGATCGAGGGTCTGGCACCTCAGCCGGTCGCGTTGGCGGCGGTGGACTGCAAGTGGGGTGTGGAGATGTCCCCGTTCGCGCCGCGCCTGTCGGCGCTGGCGATAGACCCGGATCAGGCCGAAGGGCTCCTTGATGCGCTGGTCGCGGAGATGGAGGACCGCTATCACGTGATCCGGCGGGCCCAGGGCATCTCGGCCGGTGTGGACGACGAGGAGATCACCTCGGACGTCTGGGGTCTGCCCGATGCGCTGCGGCCGGTTCCGATCGTGCTCCTGGTCGACGAGGTTGCCGAGTTGTTCCTGACGAGTGGGAGCAAGAGCGACGAACAGCGCCGTCAACGCCTGGTGACGTCGCTGATCCGCCTGGCCCAGCTCGGGCGGGCGGCGGCGATCTACCTGGAGGTGTGCGGTCAGCGCTTCGGCGCGGAACTGGGCAACGGCGCGACGATGCTCCGGGCCCAGCTCACCGGCCGCGTCTGCCACCGGGTCAACGACGAGGGCTCGGCCCGGATGGCGCTGGGCGACATCTCGGACGAGGCGGTCCAGGCGGCCACGGCCATCCCGGCGGATCGCCCCGGGACCTCGATCGTCGGCGACACCTCCGGCGGCTGGTCCCGCATCCGCACCCCGCATCACGAGCTGACCGATGTCGCGTGGACGTGCGCGGAGAACGCGCACATGGTCCCGGATCTGCCCGCGCTGGCCCCGTTCGCCCCGGCGGTGACCCTGGCGGTCCCCTCCGACGCGGTGGCGGCAAAAGCCTTGTAGGGCACCCCTGTTCGCCGGTGGCGCGACCGTTTCGCGCAGAGTCCCTACCACCGCCATGCCTCGAACCCAAAGGGAGAGAACCATGCCTCGTGGACCGTCCGCCCAGGAGATCGCCGCGTTCCTGCGGGACGTGCGCGAACACACGAAGAACGGCACCGACCCGGCCGCGCTCGCCGCCCGCAAGGCCGACCTGTTCGGGCGGATCGCCGCCGCCTGCCCGGAGGACAAGAACGCGGCCGAGGTCGCCGCATCGGCCCGCGCCGCCGCCGACCGCGCCCGGAACCGGTGATCGCGGTGGACGCGGAATCGGTGTCGGGGCTGCTGGGGCCGAACGCCACGGCCATGGACGTGATCGCGCCCGACGACCTGTTGACCGCCGTAAGTCGCCTCCGGGAAGCCCGGGACGAGGCGGATGACGTCATGCGCGTCGTCCTGGCCTTCGCCCGGGAGTTCGCCCGGCCGCGCCCGTATCGACTCGAAGACCTGGCCGAAGCGGCCGGGATGTCCATCTCGGGAGTCCGCACCGCCTACGGGGCCGAGCACATCGACACGGTGGCGACCCTCCTGGGCCGCACCCCGACGGGCCGGTGAGCCGCGTGGCCACCACTCGGCGTCCCCGGGCCCGCAAGTGCCCCGACTGCAAGGGATCGGGTCAGATCTCCACGACCGTGCGCGTCGGCAAGGGCTCGGCGGCCCGCCCGGTCGGTGAGCAGGAGGGCTTGTGCCTGACCTGCTTCGGGTCCGGTCTCGCGCGCCCGGCGAAGGAGGCGTGAGCATGCGTCGCCTTCCCCGGGTGTGGGCGGATCCGCTGCTGGTCCAGGCGGCCATCGCCGGTGCCCTGTCGTTCTCGCACCTGCACGACGTCGCCCAGGCGGCCGGACAATCCGGCTGGCAGGCGTGGGCCTACCCCATCTCGGTGGATCTGCTCCTGGTCGCGTCCTGGCGTCGGCTCCGCCTGGCCCGGTCCTCGAACGGCGCGACGAGCGCGCACGGTCCGTGGCTGTGGTTCCTGGTCGCACTCGCCGCCTCGCTCGGGGCGAACATCGCCACCGCCGGACTGCTCGACCTGGAGCACGTTCCCGCCTGGCTGCGGCTGATCGTCGCCGGATGGCCCGCCGTCGCGTTCCTCGGCGGAACCCTCCTGGTCCACCGCCCCGCCGACCCGGAACCCCAGCCGCGCATCGAACCCGAATCCGAGCCGCCGACCGCAGTCGCCGAAGTCGTCCACGACGGCCCGGCCGAAGAGCCACCCGCACCCACACGGGCCCCGGATCCTCCGGCGCTGCCTGCGGGCGCCGCCCGGGTCGCCCCGGCCCTGGTGGACCACGCCCGCCGGATCGCCGAACAGCACCACGCGGCGACCGGCGGCCCGATGACCGTGAGCGAGCTGCAAGCACGCCTGTCCGTGCCCGAATCCATGGCTGCGGCCATCCACGCCCAACTCTGAGAAAAGGAGAACCACCCGTGTTCGTCCGCAAGTTCCGCAACGTCGTCCGCATCGGCCCGGTCCAGGTCGGTACCCGCCGCGAGTCGGGCGGGATCATCCGCCACACCGCCGCCTGCACCGCCCCCGACTGCGGCTGGTCGGCCGCCTACGAACTGCGCCAGGGCGCCGAACTCGCCGCCCGTTCCCACCGCTGCACCGTCCGCTGACCGGAGGAATCCACCGTGAATGTCCACCTGATCACCGAACTCGCCGCGTCCCCCGCCGCCGTGCCCGCCGGAGGAAGCCCGGTCGCCATCGGCTCCGGGATCCTCCTTGCCGGGGGCGTCTACTACGTCGCGAAGTCGCGCGGCGTCGTCTTCCTGGTCCTGGTCGCGTTCGTCGCCGGGGTCATGCTCTCCGGCTCCACCGTCGCCGTGTCCCTCGCCGGGGCGGCCGACCACATCGTCGGCGGCATCTTCAACGGCGTCGCCAGCATCGCTTCCTGAACCCAACCAACAGGCACCTGACCGACCGACAGCCGAATTCCACTACCGAAGGAGATCGTCATGGCGAGGTGCTCGAACTGCAAGGGCAAGGGTTCCGTCCACATCCCGCGTAAGCAGGTCATGCCCGGATCGGTGCGCAACCTGCGCCGCGCCGAGCGCAACCCGGCGTGCCCCGACTGCAACGGCAGCGGCCAGAGCAACAGCAAGTAGTTCCGCCCCGGGGCGACCGTCCATCCGACCAAGAACGTCGGTCGCCCCGGGCTCCACAACCCCTCTTCAGAGATCAGGAGACATCCATCATGACGCACCACGCCTCGAAGCCCTGCCCGGACTGCGGCGGCCACGCCCGCGCCCACGTCGTCACCGGCGGCACCAAGGGCAACCGCACCACCCGACCGGTCAACTGCGCCACGTGCGGCGGAACCGGCAGCAAGCGGTGAGCGCGCACCGGAACCCGCCCCGCCGCTGCTCGTCCTGCGAGGGCACCCGCATGCGCCCGGTCAAGATCGTTCGCACGATCGGCGGTCACACGACCGTCACCCCGGGCCGCGAGAAGTGCCCCGTGTGCTCCACCAAGCGCGTCCGCTGACGCCTCGTCACCAGCTTCCCGCCCCGGACCGAATCGCCACACCGGTCCGGGGCTTCCTTCCCCTTGCCTCGGGAGATGACATGCCTTTCACCGACACGACGCTGTCCGCGTCCGTGGCCGGTGTGCCCCTGCTCGGCTGGGCCGCCCACTCGTGGTGGCTCACCCGTCGCCTGGCCACCGCCCGCCTGGACCCCCTGACCCACCTGCACACCCGCGACGCCTGGACCGCCCGCGCCCGCCGGATCGTCGCCCGGCCCCACGCGGTCGTCCTCCTCCTGGACGTGGACGACTTCAAGCGGATCAACGACACGTGGGGGCACCTCGCCGGTGACGAGGTGCTCGCGCAGACCGCACACCGCCTCGCCTCCTGGTGCGGCCCGGACGGCATCGCCGGGCGCCTGGGGGGCGACGAGTTCGCCGCCGCCCTACGCCTCCCGCCCGGCGGCGCGGCCCGCCGCCTCGACGCCCTTCGGGACAGGCTGACCTACCCGGTCCTGTGGAACGAGGAGGCGATCCCGGTCCGCGTCTCGGTCGGGGCCGCCCCGGTCGACGGATCCGTCCGCACGCTGTCCGAGACGCTGGGCGCCGCCGACCGGGCCATGTACGCGGCCAAGGGCACCCCGGGGCGCCGGTGACCCTCCCTGCCTTCGCCAACGATCGGGCGGTGCGGGACCTCGCCCGCATCGCCCGGGGCGGCAACGCCCCCGGCCTGGCCCGACAGTTCGCCAAGCTCGGCGGCTGCCTCAACCCCGTGCGCCTGGAGGGCACCCGCCTCGACGTCGACGGGCCCACCGGTGAGGTGCTGCGGGAGTTCTCCTCGCACGACACGGCGGCGGGCTGCGTCCTGGTCCGCTGCGGCAACCGCCGCACCTCCCGCTGCCCCGCCTGCGCGGAGACCTACCGCCGCGACACCTACCACCTCATCAGCGCGGGCCTGGCAGGCGGCAAGACCGTGCCCGACACGGTCGCCGCTCACCCCCGGGTATTCGCCACGCTCACCGCACCCTCGTTCGGGCCGGTCCACAACCGGCCCGGCCCCGGCCGCCCCTGCCGCTGCGGCACCCGGCACCACACCGACGATCCCGTACTCGGGTCACCCCTGGACGCGGACACCTACGACTACCCGGCGGCCGTGCTGTGGAACGCCCACGCGGGAGCACTGTGGGCCCGCTTCACCACCCTGCTGCGGCGGGCCCTCGCCTCGAAACTCGGTCTCACACGGCGGGAGTTCGAGCGCTCCGCCCGGGTGTCCTTCGCCAAGGTGGCCGAATTCCAGAAGCGCGGCGCCGTCCACTTCCATGCCGTGATCCGCATCGACGGACCCGGCCGGGACACGATCACCCCGCCGCCGCCCTGGGCGACCGTCGAACTCCTGGACACCGCCATCCGCACCGCCGCCGCCCGCGCCCGTGTACCCGGTCCCGAATCGGCCGGAGCCGATGTCCCCGAGCGCTTCGCCTGGGGCGCACAGGTCGACGTCCGCCCGATCCGCACCCGCGCCTTCGACGGCGGCTCACCGCTCACCGACCGCGCGGTCGCGGCCTACATCGCCAAGTACGCCACGAAGGGCGGTGAGGCGGTCCTCGGCAGCCTGGACCACCGCATCCGGCTCCTGGACGAACTCGCCGCACACGAGATGACCGACCACGCCCGGCGCCTGGTCGAAACCGCCTGGCACCTCGGAGACCGGCCCGAACTCGAAGAACTCGGCCTACGCCGCTGGGCACACATGCTCGGCTTCCGGGGCCACTTCTCCACCAAGTCCCGCCGCTACTCCACCACCCTCGGTCTGCTGCGGGCCGCCCGCGCCGCCTGGTGCGAGACGAAGAACCGTGCGGCAGCACAAGCGGCGGGCGCCTCCCTTCCGGACCCGGACACGACGCTCGTCGTCGCCTCCTGGACCTACACCGGCAGCGGACTCAGCCCCGGGGAGATCTGGCTCGCACGCGGCGCGACACCCGACCCGGACACCGCATGCGAAGCACTCGCAGACCTACGCGCACAGGAAGGAGAAGCGGCGTGAGCGCCAAGGGCGACGAAATGATGACGGTCAAGGAGATCTGCGCCGAACTCAAGGGCATCTCGCGCCGCACCTTCTATCGCTGGTGCGAGCTGGGAAAGGCGCCGCTCACGTTCAAGCTCCCGAACAACGAACTTCGGGTGTGGCGGAGCGACTTCACGGCGTGGCTGAACAACCTGGAGCGGTCCTCGTGAAGACCTTCAACGTGCGGGTCTGGAGCATCCGCAAGCGGTCGACCGCCAAGCCTTCGTACGACGTCCGCTGGAAGGTGGACGGGCAGATCTTCCCGGAGACCTTCCGCACGAAGGGCCTTGCCGACGCATTCCGGGGCAAGCTGCTCACGGCCGCCAAGAACGGCGAACCCTTCGACACGGAATCGGGATTGCCCGACTCGATGGCGCCTGCGGTCGCCTCGCGCACCTGGTACGACTTCGCCTGTGCCTACGCGGAACTCAAGTGGCCGTTCGCGGCGGCCAACTCCAGGGACAGCATCTCCGAGACCCTGACCGGGGTCACCATGGCGCTGATCGAGGACCGACCCGGCGGCCCGGACTCCGAGACGCTGCGGCGTGCCCTGCGCGGCTGGGCCTTCGTCGCCTCGAAGTCCCGGCCCGAGATGCCGACCGAGATCGCGAACGCGCTGCACTGGGTCGGGAAGGCGTCGCAACCGCTTGTCGTCCTGGAGGAGCCGGTCGTCGTGCGCGCGGTCCTCGGGGCCCTGGCGCTGAAGATGTCCGGCAGCCCGGCCGCCGCCGAAACGGTGCGCCGCAAGCGCTCGGTCTTCCATGGGGCTCTCGTTCACGCGGTCGAACTCGGAGAGTTCTCCGAGCACCCGATGGACCGCGTCAAGTGGTCGCCTCCCAAGATTGTCAAAGAGGTGGACCGCCGGGTCGTGATCAACCCGAAGCAGGCGCGCGAACTCCTCACCGCGTTGACGTACGTGGGCACGTTCGGGCGGGCTCGGGGCCGCCGCCTGGTCGCGCTGTTCGGCTGCATGTACTACGGCGGTCTGCGCCCGGCGGAAGCCATCGGTCTCCGCACGGTCGACTGCTCCTTGCCCCCGGCAGGCTGGGGCACGCTCACGCTGCGGAGGACACGGCCCACCGCGGGGAAGCGTTGGACCGACTCCGGCGACGTGCACGACGATCGGGGGCTCAAGAACCGCTCGCAGGAGGACGCGGAGACCCGCGAGGTGCCGATCCCGCCGGTCCTGGTCGCGCTGCTGCGGTGGCACCTGGTCAGGTTCCCGGCGAAGGACGGGCGCGTCTTCGGCAACGAACGCGGCGGCGTGCTCGGTTCGTCCACCTATTCGCGGGCCTGGGAGGAGGCGCGGCGGTTGGCCTTCACGCCCGCGCAGGTGGAGTCACCGTTGGCGGGCACGCCGTACGACCTGCGGCACGCGGCGCTGTCGTCCTGGTTGAACGCGGGCATGGACCCGGCGGAGGTCGCTCGGCGCGCGGGCAACTCGGTGGAGGTCCTGATGAGCCGCTACGTGAAGTGCCTCGACGGCCGAGACGAGATCAACAACGGCAAGGTGGATGCCCTGTTGCGCCACACCGACTGACCGACGCATCATGGCGGGCCCTGGGGATTCCCCGGGGCCCTTCGTCGTTTCCGGGGCCTGACCTGCGGAAACCCGCCGGACGCCTGTCCACGAATAGTCCACAGCGCACGTCACAGGGCTGCATATCGCGACCTACGGCCGCACATGGTCTAGACCCTACAAACAGTGATGGCCCCTGGTGAGGGGCCATATCTGCTGGTCGAACGGTGTGCCCCTGGCAGGATTCGAACCTGCGCACACGGCTCCGGAGGCCGTTGCTCTATCCCCTGAGCTACAGGGGCTCGGGTGACGTGAACATTACCAGCTCTGGGGAGTGGGTTGCGAAGGGGTTGGAGGGAGGGGGCGGGGGAGGTGCGGGATGAGATGTGCGGATCGGGCCCCGAGGTGGGTGTGGGGGGCCTAACCTCACTGGCGTGGGCGGGATTGGTGGTGAGGCGGCGCGGGTGCTTGTCGTGGATGACGACGAGGTGATTCGGCAGCTGATCGCGGTCAATCTGCGGCTGGAGGGGTTTGTGGTGAGCACTGCTCGGGATGGTGAGGAGTGCTTGCGGCTCGTGCATGAGGTGCGGCCGGATCTGGTCACGCTCGATGTGGTGATGCCGCATCTGGATGGGATCGGGACGGCTGCTCGGTTGCGGGCGGATCCTCGGACCAGTGGGTTGAAGATCCTGATGATCAGTGCCTGTGCCCAGGACGAGGACTTCTCGCGGGCTCGGGCGGTGGGCGTGGACGGGTATTTGACGAAGCCGTTTCATCCCGAGCAGCTCATTCGGTTGGTGCGGGCGTTGTCGCCGGAAACGGGATCGGGAAAGGAAGCGGGAACGGGAAAGGAAGCGGGAGCGGGAACGGGAGCCGCAACAGGAGTGGAAGCGGGAGCGACACCGCGAGCGGAAGCAGGAGCCGCACCGCGAGCGGAAGCAGGAGCCGCGGCAGGAGTGCGGGCCGAGCCGGAGCCGGCTTCGGAAGTGTCACCCGAATGACCTACGCCGCCCGCCGGGCGGGTTGGTCGGCGGGTCGCCTACCCTTGTCCCCGTGACCCCCGCAGAGCTTTCGCAGTCAGTGTTGTCCGCGGTTCGTGCCGCCGTCGAGGCGGGCGAGCTCGCCGTTGCCGTGCCCGAGAGCACGACGGTGGAGCGACCCAAGAACCGCGAGCACGGGGACTACGCGACGAACATCGCGTTGCAGCTCGCGAAGCCGGCCAAGCGGCCGCCGCGGGAGATCGCCCAGCTGCTGGCCGCGCGGATCGCGCAGGCGACCGGTGTGGCCAAGGTCGACATCGCCGGCCCCGGGTTCCTGAACATCACGCTCGACACGGCCACCCAGGGCGAGTTGGCCCGCAGCATCGTCGAGGCCGGCGCCGCGTACGGCAGCAACGACGCGTTCGACGGGCTCAAGATCAACCTGGAGTTCGTCTCGGCGAACCCGACCGGGCCGATCCACATCGGTGGGGTGCGCTGGGCCGCCGTCGGCGACTCGCTCGGGCGGATCCTGCGCGCGTCCGGCGCCGACGTCACCACCGAGTACTACATCAACGACGCCGGCGTGCAGATCGACAAGTTCGGCAAGTCGCTGATGGCGGCGGCGAACGACCGCCCCGTGCCCGAGGACGGCTACGTCGGCGCGTACATCAACGACATCGCCGCCGACATCGTCGCCGAGCGTCCCGACGTGTTGAGCCTGGCCGAGGCCGAGCAGGAGAAGGTCTTCCGCGCCACCGGGCTCAAGCTGATGGTCGCCGAGATCCAGCGCTCGATGGAGAACTTCGGCGCGCACTTCGACGTGTGGTTCTCCGAGACCACGCTGCACGCGTCCGGCGCGGTGGAGAAGGCGATCGAGCGGCTGCGCGAGCAGGGCCACGTCTACGACGACAACGGCGCGATCTGGCTGCGCACCACGGACTACGGGGACGACAAGGACCGGGTCCTGATCAAGTCCGACGGCGAGAAGACCTACTTCGCCTCCGACGCCGCGTACTACCTGAACAAGCGCGACCGGGGCAACGAGGTCGCCGTCTACATGCTCGGCGCCGACCACCACGGGTACGTCGGGCGGCTCAAGGCGATCGCGGCCTGCGCGGGCGACGACCCCGAGCACAACATCGAGATCATCGTCGGCCAGTTCGTGAAGATGATGCGCGCCGGCGAAGAGGTCCGGATGTCCAAGCGCGCGGGCAACATCATCACCATCGACGACGTCGTCGAGTGGATCGGTGTCGACGCCGCGCGCTACTCGCTGGCCCGCTCGTCCACCGACTCCACGATCACCCTCGACATCGACATCCTCACGTCGCACAAGAACGAGAACCCGGTGTTCTACGTTCAGTACGCGCACGCCCGGATGTCCTCGGTCGAGCGCAAGGCCGCCGAACGCGGGATCGTCAAGGGCGAGTTCACGCCGGAGTTGTTGTCCACCGAGTGGGAGTCCGACCTGCTCGGCATGCTCGGCGAGTTCCCGCGGGTGGTCGCCAAGGCCGGCGAGATGCGCGAGCCGCACCATGTCGCGCGCTACCTGGAGCAGTTGGCCGGCACGTACCACCGCTTCTACGACCACTGTCAGATCCTGCCCAAGGGCGAGGAAGAGGTCACCGACCTGACGTACGCCCGAATGTGGCTGGCCGAAGCCGCGAAAACCGTGGTGGCCAACGGCCTCGCCCTGCTCGGGGTGTCCGCCCCCGAGCGCATGTGACGGATCGTCACAACGCAGGCGACAGGCCGAAGGCCGGGCGGATGCCCGGCCTTCGGTGTTTCCCGGCCCGCCGGCCGCCGCACCCGCCCCGCAAAAGACCCACACCGACGCCCACACCCCCCGGGGAGCACCACGACATGAGCCGTTCCGCCCACCCCGCCGGTCCCCGCCACGCGGACGTCCTGCCCGACGGCGCACCGCCGATCGCGCCCGAGGACCTGACCCTGCTCGACCCGAAGATCTGGCCCACGAACGCCGAGCGCGGCGCCGACGGCGTGGTCACCGTCGCCGGCCTGGACGTGCGCGAGCTCGCCCGCGAGTTCGGTACTCCCGCGTACATCCTCGACGAGGCGGACTTCCGGGCCCGCTGCCGCGCCTGGCGCAAGGCGTTCGAGGGCGCGGACGTGTTCTACGCGGGCAAGGCCTTCCTGTGTCGTGCGCTGGTGCGCTGGATCGCCGAGGAGGGCCTGAATCTGGACGTGTGCACCGCGGGCGAACTGGCCGTCGCGCTGTCCGCGGGCATGGACCCGGCCCGGATCGCCTTCCACGGCAACAACAAGTCGAGCGCCGAACTGGAACGCGCCCTGGAGGTGGGCGTCGGCCGGATCGTGGTCGACTCGTTCGAGGAGATCAGCCGGCTGGCGTTCCTGGCCGACCGGCGCGGCGTCACCCAGAAGGTCCTGGTCCGGATCACCGTCGGCGTCGAGGCGCACACCCACGAGTTCATCGCGACCGCGCACGAGGACCAGAAGTTCGGCTTCTCGCTGGCCGACGGCCAGGCCGCCGAGGCGGTCCGCCGGATCCGCAAGCTCGACTCGCTCGAACTGATCGGCCTGCACTCGCACATCGGCTCGCAGATCTTCGACACCGCCGGGTTCGAGGTCGCCGCGCGCCGCGTGGTCGGCCTGCTGGTCGCGGTCCGGGACGAGCACGGCGTCGAACTCCCCGAGATCGACCTCGGCGGCGGTCTGGGTATCGCCTACACCTCCGCCGACGACCCGCAGTCGCCCGCGATCATCGCCGCCTCGCTGCTGGACATCGTGCGCCGCGAATGCGCCGCCGCCGGGCTGGCCGCGCCCCGGCTGTCGGTCGAACCCGGCCGCGCGATCGCCGGGCCCGGCACGTTCACGCTCTACGAGGTGGGCACGATCAAGCCACTGGAGGGTCTGCGCACCTACGTCAGCGTGGACGGCGGCATGTCGGACAACATCCGCACCGCGCTCTACGACGCCGAGTACACCGTGACGCTCGTCTCACGCGAGAGCGACGCGGCGCCGATGCTCTCGCGCGTGGTGGGCCGGCACTGCGAGTCGGGCGACATCATCGTCAAGGACGCGTACCTGCCCGCCGACCTGGCCCCCGGCGACCTGCTCGCGGTACCCGCGACCGGCGCCTACTGCCGCTCGATGGCGAGCAACTACAACCACGTGACCCGCCCGCCGGTGATCGCGGTCCACGACGGCAGCGCGCGCGTGATCGTGCGGCGCGAGACCGAAGAGGACCTGCTCCGCCTCGACATCGGCTGAACGCCCACCCCCGGGACCGCCGTACGAGAGCATCTCGGCACGAAAAGACACACACGAAAACGCACACACCAGAACGCACACGAACGCCGGAACCGAGCCCGGAGCAAGACTCCGGGGCGGGATCCCCGCCGGGGCGAGATCCCCGCCGAGGCGAGAACCCCGCCGGGGCGAGAGCCCGGGAGTAGAACCCCGGAGCGAGAGCCCCGGAGCAGAATCCCGGAGCAAGACCCCGCCGGAGCGAGAACACCGGAACAAGCGAGAACACCGGCACAGCAGCACCGGCACCACAGCAGCACCGGCACCACAGCAGCAGCACCGGCACAAAAGAACACCGGAACAAGAACGACGGAACGATCGGGGGCCGCCACGCGGCGGCCCCCGGGCTCGGGAGAAAATCCCGTGGCCGGCATGCAAGGCCGCAAGAATTGTCGTCTCGGATCCTGGACCAGCCCTGGTTCGGAGAATGATCCGAGCGACACTTGTCGGCACTGCCCGACTCCGGAAATTCCCCGGACGGCAGACTCGGACAACCTTTGTCTTCGAGAAGTGAGGTCGGATGATGCGTACGCAGCCGCTGAAGGTGGCGCTGCTCGGTTGTGGTGTGGTCGGCTCCGAAGTGGCCCGCATCATGACGACGCACGCGACCGACCTCGCCGCCCGAATCGGGGCCCCGATCGAGCTGGCCGGCGTGGCGGTACGCCGGGCCGGGCGCGAGCGCGCGGGCATCGACCCCGAGCTGGTCACCACGGACGCCGTGGAACTGGTCAAACGCGACGACATCGACGTCGTGGTCGAGGTGATCGGCGGCATCGAGCCCGCCCGCGGCCTGATCCTGTCCGCGATGGAGCACGGCGCCTCGGTGGTCTCCGCCAACAAGGCGCTGCTCGCCGAGGACGGCTCGACGCTGCACGCCGCCGCCGCGAAACACGGTGTGGATCTCTACTACGAGGCCGCCGTGGCCGGCGCGATTCCGCTCCTGCGTCCGCTGCGCGAGTCGCTCGCCGGGGACAAGGTGGAGCGGGTCCTGGGCATCGTCAACGGCACCACCAACTTCATCCTGGACCGGATGGACTCGACCGGCGCGGGCTTCGCCGAGGCGCTCGACGAGGCCACCGCGCTGGGGTACGCCGAGGCCGACCCCACCGCCGACATCGAGGGCTTCGACGCCGCCGCCAAGGCCGCGATCCTGGCGGGTCTGGCCTTCCACACCCGGGTGACCGCCGCCGACGTCTACCGCGAGGGCATCACCGAGGTCAGCGCCGCCGACGTGGCCAGTGCCAAGGCGATGGACTGCGTGGTCAAGCTGTTGGCGATCTGCGAGCGCGGCGCCGACGGGCAGAGCGTGAGTGCCCGCGTGCACCCGGCGATGATCCCGCGTTCGCACCCCCTGGCGTCGGTGCGCGAGGCGTACAACGCGGTCTTCGTCGAGTCCGAGGCGGCCGGACAGCTGATGTTCTACGGCCCCGGGGCCGGTGGCGCGCCGACCGCGAGCGCGGTGCTCGGCGACCTGGTCGCGGTCTGCCGCAACAAGCTCTCCGGCGCGACCGGGCCCGGCGAGTCGGCGTACGCCCAACTGACCCCGCAGCCGGTGGGCATCGCCCGTACCCGCTACCACCTGAGCCTGGACGTCGCCGACCGAGCCGGTGTGCTGGCCCAGGTGGCCGCGGTGTTCGCCCAGCACGACGTGTCCATCGACACGGTCCGTCAACAGGGCCGGGACGGGGATGCCACACTCGTGATCGTCACCCATACCGCCACCGACGCCGCGCTCGCGGCGACCGTCGCCGATCTGCGCGGTATGGACATCGTCCGTGACATCGCCGGCATCATGCGGGTCGAAGGGGAGTAGAGGGACCGTGAGCGCGCTCAAGGAAGGCGTCCGCACCACTCAGTGGCGCGGGGTCATCGAGGAATACCGCGACCGTCTGCCGGTCTCGGCGAACACACCCGTGGTCACCCTGCGTGAGGGTGGTACGCCGCTGGTCCCGGCCCAGGTGCTCTCCGAGCGCACCGGATGTGAGGTTCACCTCAAGGTCGAGGGCGCCAACCCGACCGGGTCCTTCAAGGACCGCGGCATGACGATGGCGATCTCCAAGGCCAAGGAGGAGGGCGCGCGAGCGGTCATCTGCGCGTCCACCGGCAACACCTCGGCCTCGGCCGCCGCGTACGCGGTGCGCGCCGGGATGGTCTGCGCCGTGCTGGTGCCGCAGGGCAAGATCGCGCTCGGCAAGATGGGCCAGGCCCTCGTGCACGGGGCGCGCATCCTCCAGGTCGACGGCAACTTCGACGACTGCCTCACGCTCGCCCGCGATCTGGCCGAAAAGTACCCGGTCGCGCTGGTGAACTCGGTCAACCCGGTGCGCATCGAGGGCCAGAAGACGGCCGCCTTCGAGATCGTGGACATGCTCGGCGACGCGCCCGACATCCACGTGCTCCCGGTCGGCAACGCGGGCAACATCACCGCGTACTGGAAGGGCTACAACGAGTACGCGGCCGACGGCCCGGCCGCCCGCCGCCCGCGCATGTGGGGCTACCAGGCGGCCGGTTCGGCGCCGCTGGTCAACGGCGCGCCGGTGCTCTCGCCGCAGACGATCGCCACCGCGATCCGGATCGGCAACCCGGCGTCGTGGGACTTCGCGATCGCCGCGCGGGACGATTCCGGCGGTCACATCGAATCGGTGACCGACCGTCAGATCCTGTCGGCGTACCGTCTGCTGGCCGCCCAGGAGGGCGTCTTCGTGGAGCCGGCGTCCGCCGCGAGTGTGGCCGGATTGCTCCAGGCGGCCGAACAGGGTCGGGTCGATCCGGGCCAGCGGATCGTCTGCACGGTCACCGGCAACGGCCTCAAGGACCCGGACTGGGCCGTGGCCGGCGCGCCCAAGCCGGTCGTCGTGCCGATCGACGCGTCTGCCGCGGCTGCCCAACTCGGCCTGGGCTGACCCGTTCGGCCGCCATCGATCGATGCACCGGTGGAATGTCGCCCATTCGCCGCATTCGCCGGTGTGGAAATCGTTTCGGAATCGAATCCGGGCGGTCGACGGTCACTCGTCGACCGCCCCCGGTCCTTTTCGATCCCATTTCCGGTACCAATCCCACGACGCGGTGGTTACGGTGTCCCGCGAGGGAACGCACCTTCGGTAGGCTGATCACCGGACGCGGCCTTGCACTCGTTCCGCGGCGCATGCCGCCCGGGTCTCGCGTCTGTTCCTGCCGTTCCGCAGCACCCGCGATTTCCCGAACGCGCCACCGGTTCGGACCGTCCCGCGAAGGTGCCCGGAACTCCACGAGGAGGAGTGTCCACGCGTATGGCCGGCCCCGCATTCCGTGCCGCCCCCGTCCGGGTTCGCATCCCGGCCACGAGCGCCAACCTGGGTCCCGGGTTCGACGCGTTCGGACTCGCGCTCGGACTGTACGACGACGTCGCCGTCCGGGTCGCGGACGAGGGCTTGTCGATCGACATCGCAGGTGAGGGCGCCGACGACCTGTCCCGTGACGAGAACCACCTGGTCGTGCGCGCGGCCTACGCCGCGTTCGAGGCGATGGGCGGTCGACCTCCCGGGCTGGACGTCGTATGCGCCAACCGGATCCCGCACGGACGCGGTCTGGGCTCGTCCGCCGCGGCGATCTGCGCGGGTGTGATCGCCGCCCGGGCGCTGACCATAGGCGGCGCCGAACGGCTCGACGACGAGGCCACACTCGCCCTGGCGACCGAGTTGGAAGGCCACCCGGACAACGTCGCGGCGTGTCTGCTCGGCGGGTTCACCATCGCCTGGACCGAGGAGGACGGCCCCCGGGCGGTGCGATCGACCCCCGACCGGGGTATATCTCCAGTCGTGTTCGTACCCGCCTCCCCGCTGTCCACCGAGGTCGCGCGCGGTCTGCTGCCGGCCAAGGTGACACATCGCGACGCCGCGGCGAACGCGGGACGCGCCGGCCTGCTGGTCACCGCGCTGACCTCGCGTCCGGACCTGCTGTTCGCCGCGACCGAGGATCGGCTGCACCAGACCTACCGGGCGCCCGCGATGCCCGCGAGCGCCGAATTGATCGACAAGCTGCGCGCACAGGGGATGGCCGCGGTCGTCTCCGGCGCGGGGCCGACCGTGCTCGCCCTGGTCACACACGACCGGGTCGACGAGGCGATCGGTATGGCCGGGCCCGATTGGGTGGTTCGGCAATTGGGAGTGGACGGGGCCGGAGCAAGCGTCATGCCACTGGCGTGACCTGCGTACTCGCTGTTCGTTGGCAGTACGCCCGGTAGGCGGGAGACGGACCCGACGGCACACCCGGCGCGGCCGGGCGAACGGTCCGAGCGGTGGTGGATCCGTTCACTCCACTGCACTACCGCAGGAAAAATGGGCTGCGCCGGGGGAGCGATGGGGTGGGGGAATGTCTCTTGGGTCCGGTAGTGTTAGCGTCATCACCGCACCAGATCCCCCACCCGCATAGGTTGGGCGCGTTCGGTGCTCTGTGGCCACGATCCTTTGGGAGTTCCCCCTCCTGCCTGTCCTTCGTGACGAACGTGGCTCCCCGATACAGACCGGCGGAACCACCGCGCCGCGTCGAGCTCATCCCGGGGACCCGAGGGCCGTTCCTTCACAGGAAATCGAGCCCCTACAGGAATACGAGCCCCCACAGGCATACATGAGCCCGATCCTCGCAGTACTGGGCACATTTTCGACGATTCCCGCCATCCGGCGGACCACCGCACCGGACCGCACTGGAAGCGGGACGGACAGCACAACCGGTCGCCGAGCCCTCTCAAGGCCGACGCCCGCTCCAGGGAAGGACCCTTCGTGAGCGACACCACCGAACTCATGGACGCAACGCCGCAGGCCGCGTCCGCCTCGGGTGACGCGGCTGCCACCGCGGACGCCCCCGCTCCCGCCACGCGGCGCCGCCGCTCGACGGGCACCGGCCTCAACGGCATGGTGCTGGCGGAGCTGCAGCAGGTCGCCACCGGTCTCGGCATCAGCGGCACCGGCCGCATGCGCAAGAGCCAGCTGATCGAGGCCATCCAGGCGAAGCAGGGTGGTTCGGACGCCGCTCCCGCTGCAGCCACGAAGCCGGCCCGGGCCACCAAGGCGAAGGCCGCCGCAGCCGCGGACAACGGCGCGGCACCGGCCGAGGCCGTCGCCGCGGCACCCGCCGAGGCGCCCGTCGCGGAGGCGCCCACCAGGGCCCGCCGTGCCGCGCGGACGCGGGTCGCGGTCGAGGCCCCGCAGATCGAGATTCCGGAGCAGGCCGCCGCCGAGGCGCCCGCCAACGGGCGCACCCGACGTGAGCAGGAGCCGGCGGCCGAGGCCACCGAGGCCCCGACGCGCCGTCGTGGCGAGCGCACCGAGCGCACCGGCGACGAGCAGGGCGAGCAGCGCGAGGGCGGCGAGCGCGAGGGCCGCCGCGAGCGTCGCGAGCGCGGCCAGAACCGGCGCGACCGCGGCGACCGCAACAACGAGCGCGGCGGCGAGCGGACCGAGCGCGCCGAGCGCCCGGAGCGCGGCGAGCGGGCCGAGCGCGGCGACCGCGGCAACAACGAGCGCGGGGAGCGCGGCGGCGACCGCGCCGAGCGGGCCGACCGCGGCGGCGAGCGCGGCAAGCAGCAGCAACAGCAGCAGCAGGACAACGACCCGATGGGTCCGGACGACGACTTCGAGGGCGGCGGCCGTCGGCGCCGTGGCCGTTACCGCGACCGCAACCGTCGCCGCGGCGGCCGCGAGGGCTTCGAGACCAACGAGCCCGTGCTGGCCGACGACGATGTCCTGGTCCCCGTCGCGGGCATCCTGGACATCCTCGACAACTACGCCTTCGTGCGGACCTCGGGCTACCTGCCCGGCTCCAACGACGTGTACGTCTCGCTCGCCCAGGTCCGCAAGAACGGCCTGCGCAAGGGTGACGCGATCGTCGGCGCGGTGCGTCAGCCGCGCGACGGCGAGCGTCGGGAGAAGTTCAACGCCCTCGTGCGCCTGGACACGGTCAACGGCATGGAGCCGGAACAGGCGCGGCAGCGCTCCGACTTCAACAAGCTGACCCCGCTGTACCCGCAGGACCGGCTCCGTCTGGAGACCGACTCCGGCGCGCTGACCACGCGGATCATCGACCTCGTGTCGCCGATCGGCAAGGGCCAGCGCGGTCTGATCGTCGCGCCGCCCAAGGCGGGCAAGACGATGGTGCTCCAGGCGATCGCCAACGCGATCACCGTGAACAACCCCGAGTGCCACCTGATGGTCGTGCTCGTGGACGAGCGCCCCGAAGAGGTCACCGACATGCAGCGCTCGGTCAAGGGCGAGGTCATCTCCTCGACCTTCGACCGGCCCGCCGAGGACCACACGATCGTCGCCGAGTTGGCCATCGAGCGGGCCAAGCGCCTGGTCGAACTGGGCCACGACGTGGTCGTGCTGCTCGACTCGATCACCCGCCTGGGCCGCGCGTACAACCTCGCGGCGCCCGCCTCCGGCCGCATTCTGTCCGGTGGTGTCGACTCGACCGCGCTGTACCCGCCGAAGAAGTTCTTCGGCGCGGCGCGCAACATCGAGAACGGCGGCTCGCTGACCATCCTGGCCACCGCGCTGGTCGAGACCGGCTCGCGGATGGACGAGGTGATCTTCGAGGAGTTCAAGGGCACCGGCAACATGGAGCTCAAGCTCGACCGCAAGCTCGCCGACAAGCGGATCTTCCCGGCGGTGGACGTGGACGCGTCCAGCACCCGCAAGGAAGAGATCCTGATGGCGTCGGACGAACTCGCGGTCGTCTGGAAGCTGCGCCGGGTGCTGCACGCGCTCGACCAGCAGCAGGCCATCGAGCTGCTCCTGGACAAGATGAAGAAGACCAAGAGCAACGGCGAGTTCCTGATGCAGATTCAGAAGACGACGCCGATGCCGAACGACTAGTCGGCTCACGCGTGGGGTCCGGGGGTCGCCCCCGGACCGGCACAGTCGAAGACCACGCCGATGCCGAACGACCGGTCGCACCTCGACCGGTCGTAGGACGCAAGACCGGACACAGCGTCGGCCGGGAGGGAATGTCACGACCTCGGTCGTGGTTGGGCGGTACAGACCCTGATTTGGGTCCGGTCGCCCCCTCCTGGCAGACTGCTCTGTCGGCCCCGGTTCACGTGACGCCCACTCGGGCGTACGACCCGGCGCCCTCCCGAACCCAAGGAGACTCCTGTGAAGCCCGACATCCACCCCGAGTACGTGGAAACCACCGTCACCTGTGGCTGTGGCTCGACGTTCACCACGCACAGCACCGCGACCAGCGGCCAGATCCGCGTCGAGGTCTGTTCGCAGTGTCACCCGTTCTACACGGGCAAGCAGAAGATCCTCGACACGGGTGGCCGTGTGGCGCGCTTCGAAAAGCGCTTCGGCAAGCAGCCGGTGGCCGGCAACAAGTAGCGACCCCGCGGCGCCGGAGGAGCGGTGGGCCTTGTCCAAGGTCCGTCCCGCCCCTCCGGCGCCGTTCGTTTGTCCGCCCGTCCCGGGCGTCCCGCCGATCCCGCCACCGCGTCACGATCCCGCCGAGTTCGCGGCCATACCCCAGAGGAGCCCCCAGTGTTCGAGGCGATGGACGACCTGCTCGCCGAGCACGCCGACCTGGAGCGACAGCTCGCCGATCCGGCCGTGCACACGGACCAGACGCGCGCGCGCAACCTCGGGCGGCGCTACGCCGAACTGGGGCCGATCGTGGACGCCTACCGGCAGTGGTCCAGTGCCGCCGCCGACGTCGAGGCCGCACACGAACTGGTCGCCGAGGACCCGGACTTCGCCGCCGAGGCGGAGGAGGCCGAGCAGCGCCGCGAGGAGTGCGCGGAGAAGCTGCGCCGGCTGCTGGTGCCGCGCGACCCGGCCGACGACAAGGACGTGATCCTCGAGGTCAAGGCGGGCGAGGGCGGCGAGGAGTCGGCCCTGTTCGCGGGAGACCTGCTGCGGATGTACCTGCGCTACGCCGAGCGGGCCGGCTGGAAGACCGAGATCCTCGAATCCAACGAGTCCGATCTCGGCGGCTACAAGGACGTCCAGGTGGCGGTGAAGACCAAGGGCAACCCCGCGCCCGGCGAGGGCGTCTACGCCCGGCTCAAGTTCGAGGGCGGCGTACACCGCGTCCAGCGCGTGCCCGCCACCGAGTCGCAGGGCCGCATCCACACCTCCGCGGCCGGCGTCCTGGTGCTGCCCGAGGCGGAGGACGTCGAGGTCGAGATCAACGCCAACGACCTGCGCATCGACGTGTACCGCTCGTCCGGGCCCGGCGGCCAGTCGGTCAACACCACCGACTCCGCGGTGCGCATCACGCACCTGCCCACCGGCATCGTGGTCTCCTGCCAGAACGAGAAGAGCCAGCTCCAGAACAAGGAGTCGGCGATGCGCATCCTGCGCGCCAGGATGCTCGCCGCGGCCCAGGAGGAGGCCGACAAGGAAGCCTCCGACGTGCGCCGCAGCCAGGTCCGCACGGTGGACCGCTCCGAGCGCATCCGGACGTACAACTTCGCGGAAAACCGGATTTCGGACCACCGCGTGGGCTACAAGGCGTACAACCTGGACCAGGTGCTCGACGGCGATCTCGATCCGGTCATCCAGGCGTGTGTGGACGCCGACATGGCCGCTCGGCTCGCCCACCAATAACGGAGACGAGATGAACCTGCTGCTCGCCGAGGTGGCCCAGGCCACCCTGCGACTGGCCGACGCGGGCGTTCCCTCTCCGCGCTTCGATGCCGAGGAACTCGCTGCGTTCGTGCACGGTGTCAAGCGTGGCGCCCTGCACACCGTCGCCGACGGCGACTTCGACGCGCGGTTCTGGGAGGCCATCGCGCGCCGGGAGGCCCGTGAGCCGTTGCAGCACATCACCGGGCGGGCCTTCTTCCGCTACCTCGAACTCCAGGTGGGTCCCGGCGTGTTCGTGCCCCGGCCGGAGACCGAGGTGGTGGTCGGCTGGGCGATAGACGCGCTGCGCGCGATGGACGTCGCCGAACCGCTCGTGGTCGACCTGTGCACCGGCTCCGGCGCGATCGCGCTCGCGGTCGCCCAGGAGGTGCCCCGCTCGGTCGTGCACGCGGTCGAGCTGGACCCGGACGCGTACCGCTACGCCGCGCGCAACGCGAGCGGCTCGCGGGTGATCCTGCACCGGGGCGACGCGCTCGCCGCGCTGCCGGAGCTGGACGGCACGGTCGACCTGGTGATCAGCAATCCGCCCTACGTCCCGCTGGACGAGCGGGACGAGATGGCCCCCGAGGCGCGCGACCACGACCCCGAACTGGCCCTGTTCTCCGGGCCGGACGGGCTGGACTTCATCCGGATCCTGTCCAAGACCGCCTACCGGCTGCTGCGCCCGGGCGGCCTGGCGGTGGTCGAGCACGCGGACACCCAGGGCGGCGCGGTGCCGTGGATCTTCAACGAGGAGGCCGGTTGGGTGGACGCGGCCGACCACCGCGACCTGACCAATCGGCCGCGCTTCACCACCGCACGCAAGGAAGGCGCGTGAATCGCGCGCCCCGCACGTCCGCGCGGCCGGCCTCGCCCGCGCCGCCCGCACCCTTCGCGGCACCGGCACCACCCGTGGCCTTCGCACCACTGGCATCACCGGCACCACCCGCGGCACCCGCACGCTTGGCATCGCCCGCACCGCCCGCTTCGCCCGTACCGCTTCAGGAGGTAAGTGCCCGATGAGCCGACGCTACGACTGCTCCGACGCGATGGACCGTGGGCTCGGGCTGCGTGAGGCGACCGGGTCGATCAAGCGCGGCGACCTGGTCGTGCTGCCCACGGACACCCTGTACGGCATCGGCGCGGACGCGTTCACCCCGCACGCCGTGCACGCGTTGCTCGACGCCAAGGGCCGGGGCCGCAACATGCCCTCGCCCGTGCTGGTGGGCTCGCCGAACACGCTGCACGGGCTGGTCACCGGCTTCCCTGAGGTGGGCTGGGAACTGGTCGACGCGTTCTGGCCGGGCGCGCTCACCATCGTCGCCTTCCACCAGCCGTCGCTGATGTGGGACCTGGGCGATACCCGCGGCACGGTCGCGGTGCGGATGCCGCTGCACCCGGTCGCGATCGAACTGCTCACCGAGACCGGGCCGATGGCGGTCAGCAGCGCGAACCGGTCCGGGAATCCGGCGGCGACCACGGTCGACGAGGCCGAGGCCCAACTCGGCGAATCGGTGTCGGTGTACCTGGACGGCGGCACCTGCCCCTCGACCGCGCCGTCCTCGATCGTCGACCTGACCGCCGGCCGCCCCCGGCTGCTGCGTGAGGGTGCCCTGTCGTTGGACACGTTGCGCGAGGTCGTACCCGACCTGGAGGGCGTGAATTGACCCCGCCACCTCCCGTGGGGCACTCCTACGGGCCGTACGGGTCCGCGCCCGACTCGTTTCGGATCCTGTTCGTGTGTACGGGGAGCATCTGCCGCTCGCCGATCGCCGAACGGCTCGCGCGGCTGGGACTGGAGCGCCGGCTCGCCGCCGACGACGCGGTCCGTCTCAGCGTGCAGAGCGCCGGGACCTGGGGGCACGAGGGCGCGCCGATGGAGCCGCACGCGGCCGAGGTGCTGCTCGAATACGGCGCCGACCCGGGCGACTTCCACGGCCGCGAACTGCTGGACGAGCACGTGGCCGAGGCGGACCTGGTGCTCACCGCGACGCTCGACCACCGCGCGCACGTGGTGTCCATGGGGCACGCCTCCGGCCTGCGCACGTTCACGCTCAAGGAGTTCACCCGACTGGTCGCGGTACTGGAGCGCGCGCCGTATCCCGAGCGCGATCTGGTCCAGCGCGGCCGCTCGTTGGTGCGGGCCGCCGCGGCGTTGCGCGGGCGGCTGGCCGCGCCCGATCCCGAGTGGGACGAGGTGGCCGACCCGTACGGCGCGCCGCTGAGCGTGTTCCGGGCCTGTGCCTCCGACATCGGCTCGGCCCTGGACCCGGTGCTCACCGCGCTCACCGGGCACCCCGCGCACAGCCACTGACGACATCTCGGCGCGCGAGTCGCGCGCACCCGCGCGGCGACCGGCCCGAATCGGTGCGAATCCACCCGTCGGGCGAGCGGCCCGAATCGGCCCGAATCCGCCCCCCGAGAGCCTGTCCGTGCCCCGACCCCCGGCATATGGTGGAGAAGTCCCTGCGGCCTTGAGGAGCAGTGCCATGGGCACTCCCGACTCCACGTCAACTCCCTTCTGGGGACCGGACTTCGCCGCCCTGCGCGAGGCGGACCCGGAGATCGCCGAGGTGCTTTTGGGCGAGTTGGCCCGGCAACGCGGCGGTCTGCAGTTGATCGCCGGCGAGAACTTCACTTCCTCGGCGGTGCTGGCCGCGCTCGGCAGCACGCTCGCCAACAAGTACGCCGAGGGTTATCCCGGACGGCGCTACTACGGCGGGTGCGCCGAGGTGGACCGCGCCGAGGAACTCGCGGTGCGCCGGGCCCGGGCCCTGTTCGGCGCCGAGCACGCCAACGTGCAGCCGCACTCGGGCACCGCCGCGAATCTGGCGGCCTATGCGGCGGTCCTGGCGCCGGGCGACACGATCCTGGCCATGTCGCTGCCGCACGGCGGCCACCTCACCCACGGCTCCCGGGTGAATTTCTCCGGCCGCTGGTTCCACGCGGTCGCCTACGGGGTGCGCGAGAGCGACGAGCGGATCGACTACGACCAGATCCGGGACCTGGCCCGGGCGCATCGGCCCCGGCTGATCGTGTGCGGCGCCACCGCGTATCCACGGCTTGTCGATTTCGCGGCGTTTCGCCGAATCGCCGACGAGGTGGGCGCCTACCTGATGGTGGACGCGGCGCACTTCATCGGTCTGGTCGCGGGTGACGCGGTGCCCTCGCCGATCCCGTTCGCGGACATCGTCACGTGCACCACGCACAAGGTGCTGCGCGGTCCGCGCGGCGGAGTGATCCTGTGCCGTGAGGAACTCGCCGACCGGATCGACCGCGCGGTGTTCCCGTTCAGCCAGGGCGGGCCGCACATGCACTCGGTGGCGGCCAAGGCGGTCGCGCTGGGCGAGGCGGCCGGCGCGGCGTACCGGGTGTACGCACGCCGCGTGGTGGCCAACGCGCAGGCGTTGGCACAGGGTTTGCAGGCCGAGGGCATGCGGGCGGTCTCCGGGGGCACCGACACCCACCTGGCGCTGCTGGATCTGCGGGGGATCGGGGTCAGCGGCAGCGACGCGGAACGTCGCTGCGAGCGCGCGGGCATCACGCTGAACAAGAACGCGATCCCGTTCGATCCGGTGAAGCCGATGATCGCCTCCGGGATTCGGGTCGGCACGGCTGCGGTGACCACGCAGGGGATGACCGAGACGGACATGAAGGAGATCGCCCTGCTGATCGGTCGGGCGGCGCGTGAGGACGACGAGAGCGTGCTGCGCGAGGTGCGTGCGGCGGTCGGCGACCTCGTGGCGACCCATCCGGCCTACCCGCGCCGCTGAGTCGCCCACCGGGCAATCCCGGTCCGGGGTGGCTGGGACCGGGGAGACTGTGGTTACGTGTGGGGCGACGGGCCGGTGGTGGCACCACCGAGCACAGTGCGATCGTCCCTCGCCGGTGAAGGTTCGGCGATTCTCCCGGGGAGCGGCGGCACGTCTAGTCTGAAGCCCGTGCTGCCGCTGGGATGTGCCGAAGCCGGGGACGGTTGAGTCTTGCGCGAATACCTGCTCACGCTGTTCGTCGCCGCCGCGGTGACCTACCTGCTGACGGGCGCGGTCCGCCGGTTCGCCATCGCCGCCGGCGCGATGCCCGAGATCCGCGCGCGCGACGTGCACAAGGAGCCGACCCCGCGCCTGGGCGGGTTGGCGATGTTCGGCGGTTTGTGCGCGGGTCTGCTGGTCGCCCGGCATCTGCCGGTGCTGGAGGACGTGTTCACCGCCTCGACCGACGTGCAGGCGCTGTTGTCCGGCTGCGCGCTGATCTCGGTGCTCGGGGTGATCGACGACAAATGGGGCGTCGACGCGATCATCAAGCTGCTCGGTCAGGCGCTCGCCGCGGGCGTGATGGTCTGGCAGGGCATCGTGATCCTGTGGCTGCCCATCCCCGGCTACGGCACGGTGAGCCTGACGCCGACCCAGGGCACGTTGCTGACCATCGGGATAGTGGTCATCACGATCAACGCGGTGAACTTCGTGGACGGCCTCGACGGCCTCGCGGCCGGCATGGTGTGCATCGCCGCGCTGGCCTTCTTCGGCTACTCGTACCGGCTGTGGTTCGGTTACGGCGTCTCGGGCGCCGCCGCGCCGACGCTGTTCACCGCGCTGCTGATCGGGATGTGTGTGGGTTTTCTGCCGCACAACCTGCACCCGGCGCGGATCTTCATGGGCGACTCCGGCTCGATGCTGATCGGCCTGATGCTGGCCGCCGCCGCGGTCACCGTGACCGGCCGGATCGACCCGGACGCGATCATGGCGCAGAGCGACGGCTCGATGTCCTTCACCACGCACAAGCTGGTGCCCGTCTACATTCCGCTGGTGCTGCCGTTCGCGGTGCTGGTGGTGCCGCTGATGGACCTGGTGATGGCGGTCGGCCGGCGCGGTTGGGCGGGGCGCTCGCCGTTCGCGGCGGACAAGGGCCACCTGCACCACCGGCTCCTGGAGATCGGCCACTCGCACAGCCGGGCGGTGCTGATCATGTACTTCTGGTCCGGCCTGATCGCGTCGTTCACGGTGCTGATCTCGGTCCGTCCGGAGCGGCGTCCGATCGTCTACGTGGGTCTGGGCCTGATCGCCCTCGGCCTGGTGTTCCTGATGTTGCCGAGGTTCAAGCCGCACGTGCCGACCGAGCTGTACAACGTGGTCCCGCCGCGCTATCGGCGGATGCGCCGGCGGCGGCGCGGCGCGAACGTTCCGGTCGATCGGATGGTTCCCGGCGAATCAGACGGCGTACGGCTGAACGGAGCATCCGCCACAGCCGCCACAGGCTCCACACGTCATTCGCAAAACCCCACCCCACCAGCGCATTTGCCTGCGGGCAGGGGGGCGCGAAAGGGTGGTGGAAGGCTGTGAGCTTGTACACACGAACGGGTAAAGCTCTGCTCAAATAGTTTGTGATACCGTTCACGAACCAGGATCAACGGCCGATGAACCCCCAGCAACGAGGGTTCTGATCCCCCACGGCCATTCCCGAGCGTTGCGTCGTACCGAGCGTGTGCTCGGGCGACAGATCCGCCTCTGCCCCCCACTGATGCCGGAGTCACCGACATGCAGGCCAATGACGTCCGCCTTCTCCGAGGTTCGGTCGTGTGCACGACCGGGGCCGGGGTAATCGCGGCCATCGCGGCCTTCTTCGCGGCCGGTGGCAAAGGATTGCTCGGCGCGGTGCTCGCCACTGTCGTCGTCCTGGTCTTCTTCGCGATCGGCCAGTTGGCGATCGGGCGTATCTCGCGCAACAACCCCCTCATGATGATGAACATGGCGCTCTTCACGTACATCGTGCAGATCCTGCTGTTGGGGTTGGTTTTGTTCCTGTTCAAGGACACCGAGGCGTTCGACACGAAGGTGTTCGGACTCACCATCCTCGGGGCCACGCTGGTCTGGGTCGCCTCGCAGGTGTGGATCTTCACCCGACTGAAGATCGCCTACGTCGAACCGGACGGAGAGCGATGACATACGACCGACGCCGGACACAAGCGACACGGGGTTCGCGGGCCGGGTATGTAGACGCGACGCCGGTACTGCTAATGTCCGGGGCGTCATGAGCGAGAGAGGCCCCCGTCCACCGGACCGAGAGAATCGGGCGATGGACGGTGCCGCATGGTCGAGTGTCGGTTATCTGCTGAGCGGGATGCTCGTCTACGGCGGAATCGGCTGGCTGATCGACCGGTGGACCGGCCACTCCGCACTGTTCCTGCCGATCGGCCTGGTCGTCGGAATCGCTCTGGCCCTTGTTCTTGTCTTTGTCCGCCACGGCAGGTCCTCCTGACCGGGCCCTGTTGCGTGCCGCTCCGTGGCCCCTCGCCACGCCGACACATCGAGGTAGCCGAAAACATGCTTCACGACGAAGGAGTCGGTGGTGACTGCTGACGTCCAGACGCTCGCCAGCGAGAGCGGATGTCACCTGTTCTCCGGGTGCGGCTTCCCCTCGCCCGGGCTGAACGTCTTCGAGTTCAAGCCGATCTTCTCCATCGGGGCCTTCGACTTCACGAAGCCGATGTTGCTCGCGCTCATCTCGATGCTGCTGGTGATCGGCTTCTTCTGGAGTGCGTTCGCCAAGCCCAAGATGGTGCCGCGCGGCGCGCAGAACGTCGGCGAGTTGGGCTACCTGTTCGTTCGCGACAACATCTCGCGGGAGACGATGGGCAAGAAGGGCGACCCCTACGTCCCCTTCCTGTTCTCGATCTTCTTCTTCGTGTGGGTCATGAACGTGATGGCGATCATCCCGTTCGCCCAGTTCCCCGCGACCTCACGCATCGCCTTCCCGGCATCGATCGTCGGCGTCGTGTACGTGACCTACCTGGTCCTGGGCATCAAGCACCAGGGCTTCGTCGGTTACTTCAAGAACATGATGTTCCCGCCCGGTCTGCCGAAGGCGATCTACTTCCTCCTCGCGCCGATCGAACTGCTCCAGGGTCTGATCACCCGGCCGTTCACCATGGCGGTCCGACTGTTCGCGAACATGTTCGCCGGACACATGCTGATCGTCACCTTCAGCGTCGGCGCCTGGTACCTGCTCGGCTTCCACATCGGGGCGCTCTTCTCGGCGACCTCGTTCATCGTGGTCGTCATCCTGACCGCGTTCGAGCTGATGATTCAGGCGCTGCAGGCGTACATCATCACGCTGCTCGCGGCCTCCTACATCTCCAGCTCGCTCGAATCCGAGCACTGAGAGACCCCGCAGACCTTCCCTCTCCTCGACCGTCGTCCGGTGGATCGTCCATCGGCCTCGAAAAAAGGATCAGTTCTCATGAACCTCGCCGCTGAAGTTTCCGGCAGCCTCGGTTCCATCGGCTACGGCCTCGCCGCGATCGGCCCCGGTATCGGTATCGGCATCATCTTCGGTAACGGTGTCCAGGCCATGGCCCGCCAGCCCGAGGCTGCCGGTCTGGTCCGCCAGAACATGCTGCTGGGCTTCGCCCTCGCCGAGGCGCTCGCGCTCATCGGCGTCGTCATGCCGTTCGTCTACGGCACCTGATTCATCCGCTACGGACGGAAGGTCCTCACACCGTGATTTTCCTCGCCAACAGCGAAGAGAAGATGAACCCTCTTCTCCCGCCGCTCGACGAGATCATCATCGGTGGCGTGGCGTTCCTCATCGTCTTCGGCTTCCTGTGGAAGATGCTCCTTCCCAAGATCGCGAAGACGCTGGCGGACCGTACGGACGCCATCGAGGGCGGTCTCAAGCGCGCCGAAGAGGCGCAGGCCGAGGCCCAGGCCGAGCTGGAGCGTTACCGCGACCAGCTCGCCGAAGCCCGTCGTGAGGCCGGTCGCCTCACGGAGGACGCCCGCGAGCAGGGTGCGGTCGCCATCGCCGAGATGCGCGCCGAAGGTCAGCGGATCAAGGACGAGATCGTCACCGCCGGCCACACCCAGATCGAGGCCGACCGCAACCAGGCCCAGAACGCGCTTCGTCAGGACGTCGGCCGGCTGGCCGTCGACCTCGCGTCGCGCATTGTCGGGGAGTCGCTCGAGGACGAGGCGCGTCAGCGTCGGGTCGTCGATCGCTTCCTCGTGGAGCTGGAGACCAAGGCCGCCGCGGCGGCGACCTCGGAGAAGGTGCGCTGATGCAGGGCGCCAGCAGGGAATCCCTCGCCGCGGCTCGTGAGCGCCTGGACGCGCTCGCGACCGCGACCGGTACCGACATGGTCCAGTTGGCCCAGGAGCTCGACTCCGTGGTCATCCTGCTCGACCGGACGGTGTCGCTGCGTCGCGTCCTCACCGACTCGACGCGCTCCGGGGAGGCCCGCGCGGCCTTCCTGACGCAGCTCCTGTCCGGCCAGATCTCCGGTACCACGGCGGATCTGCTCGGCGGACTCGTCCGCACGCGCTGGTCGCGGCCGACCGACCTGGTCGACGCGATCGCCGAACTCTCGGTGTCCGCCGAGCTGATCGCCGCCGAGCGCGACGGGAAGCTCGACGAGCTCGAGGACGAGTTGTTCCGCTTCGGCCGGATCGTGGTGGGCGAGCGCGAGCTGCGCTCCGCCCTGACCGACCCGGGCATTGCGAACGAGCGCAAGGCGGAACTGGTGTCGGGTCTGCTGGAGGGACGGGCCCAGCCCGTCACCCGGCGACTGATCACCAGGCTCGTCGCACATCCCCGTAGCCGTAACCTTGAACACGGGCTCGAGTCGTACGCGCGCCTCGCCGCCGATCGCCGGCGTCGCATGGTCGCGTTGGTCACGGTCGCACTGCCTCTCACCGAGGAGCAGCGCACCCGCTTGGCCGCGGCGCTGGGCCGGATGTACGGCCGCGAGGTCCACCTGAACGTGGAAATCGATGCCGACGTCATCGGCGGGGTCCGCGTGGAGATCGGTGACGACGTCATCGACGGCACCGTGACCACACGTCTCGAAGAAGCGGGCCGACGGCTCGCCGGCTGAGAGACACCGGACGACAGGGCGTCGCCGTCCGCCCGGGAAAACCCCCGGACCGGCACAGCGACTCCCACAGCAGCACCGCGGTTCCGTACGACAAGCGACGGACAGCGGACCGTTAACCCCACCACCTAGGAGAGCAGGGACACCAGATGGCGGAGCTCACGATCCGGCCGGAGGAGATCCGGGACGCGCTGGAGCGCTTCGTCGCCTCGTACGAGCCGGAGACGGCCGCGCGCGAAGAGGTCGGTACCGTCACCGAGGCGTACGACGGCATCGCCAAGGTCGAGGGCCTGCCCTCGGTCATGACGAACGAGCTGCTCAAGTTCGAGGACGGCACCCTCGGTCTGGCGCAGAACCTCGACGTCCGCGAGATCGGTGTCGTCATCCTCGGTGACTTCAGCGGTATCGAAGAGGGCCAGAAGGTCCGTCGTACGGGCGAGGTTCTGTCGGTTCCGATCGGTGACGGCTACCTGGGTCGCGTCGTCGACCCGCTGGGCCAGCCGATCGACGGCCAGGGCGAGATCGCGGCCGAGGGCCGTCGCGCGCTGGAGCTTCAGGCTCCCGGCGTGATGATGCGCAAGTCGGTGCACGAGCCGATGCAGACCGGCATCAAGGCGATCGACGCGATGACCCCGATCGGCCGTGGCCAGCGTCAGCTGATCATCGGCGACCGGCAGACCGGCAAGACCGCGGTTTGCCTGGACACGATCATCAACCAGCGCGACAACTGGCGCTCGGGCGACCCGAAGAAGCAGGTTCGCTGCATCTACGTCGCGATCGGCCAGAAGGGCACGACCATCGCGTCCGTGCGCCGCTCGCTCGAAGAGGCCGGCGCGCTGGAGTACACGACGATCGTCGCCGCCCCGGCATCCGACCCGGCCGGCTTCAAGTACCTGGCCCCGTACACCGGTTCGGCCATCGGCCAGCACTGGATGTACCAGGGCAAGCACGTCCTGATCGTGTTCGACGACCTGTCGAAGCAGGCCGAGGCGTACCGCGCCGTGTCCCTGCTGCTGCGTCGTCCGCCGGGGCGCGAGGCGTACCCCGGTGACGTCTTCTACTTGCACTCGCGTCTGCTCGAGCGTTGCGCGAAGCTGTCGGACGAGCTCGGCGGCGGCTCGATGACGGGTCTCCCGATCATCGAGACCAAGGCGAACGACGTGTCGGCGTACATTCCGACCAACGTCATCTCGATCACCGACGGCCAGTGCTTCCTGGAGTCCGACCTGTTCCTGCAGGGCGTGCGCCCCGCGGTCAACGTCGGTATCTCGGTCTCGCGAGTCGGTGGCTCCGCGCAGATCAAGGCGATGAAGAGTGTCGCGGGTCGACTTCGCGTCGACCTGGCCCAGTACCGTGAGCTGGAGGCGTTCGCGTCCTTCGGTTCCGACCTGGACGCCACCTCCAAGGCCTCGCTGCAGCGTGGTGCGCGCATGGTCGAGCTGCTCAAGCAGGGGCAGTTCGAGCCGTTCGCGATCGAGCTCCAGGTCGTCTCGATCTGGGCCGGCACCACCGGCAAGCTGGACGACGTTCCGGTGCAGGACATCCGCCGCTTCGAGAAGGAGCTGCACGAGTACGTGCAGCACAAGCACGCGGCCCTGCTGACCGGGATCGTCGAGACCGGCAAGCTGGAAGACGACACCGTGATGGCGCTCACCGACGCGGTGGATGCCTTCAAGCAGACGTTCACCAAGTTCGACGGCGAGCCGTTGATCCAGGACGTGACGCCTGCCGGGCTGACGAAGGAAGACGTCGGCCAGGAGAAGATCACCCGTCACGTGGCCAAGTCCGAGTAAAGAACGGAGAACCCTGACCAATGGGAGCCCAACTTCGGGTCTACCGGCGTCGGATCCGTTCCGTGTCGGCGACCAAGAAGATCACGCGCGCCCAGGAGCTCATCGCGGCGTCGCGGATCGTGAAGGCGCAGCAGCGCGTCGCGGCCTCCAAGCCGTACGCCGACGAGCTGACGCGCGCCGTTTCCGCGGTCGCCACCTTCTCCAACACGCAGCACCCGTTGACCACCTCGGTGGAGCGGCCCACTCGGGCCGCGGTGCTGTTGGTAACCAGTGACCGCGGTTTCGCGGGCGGCTACAACTCGAATGCCATCAAGGCCGCCGAGCAGCTCACCAAGCTGCTCGAGGACGAGGGCAAGACGGTCAGCCGCTACGTGATCGGGTCCAAGGGCATCGGGTTTTTCCAGTTCCGCGACGTGGACCTGGCCGGGCAGTGGAAGGGATTCTCCGACCGCCCCGAGTACTCCGACGCCAAGAAGGTGGCAGGTGAGCTGATCGACGCGTTCGTGACGCCCACCGACGAGGGCGGTGTGGACGAGATTCACCTCGTCAGCACCGAGTTCGTCTCCATGCTCACGCAGAGCCCGGTCGCGGTGCGGGTGCTCCCGTTGGCGGTCGAGGAGACGGACGAGCCGCCGGCCGGCGGTCCCTTCCCGCTCTACGACTTCGAGCCCTCGGCCGAGGGTGTTCTCGACGCACTGCTGCCGCGGTACGTCGAAAGCCGCATCTTCAACGCCCTGCTGCAGTCCGCCGCTTCCGAGCACGCGGCCCGCCGGCGGGCGATGAAGTCGGCGACCGAGAACGCCGAAGACCTCATCCGGACCCTCTCTCGTCTGGCGAACAACGCCCGCCAGTCCGAGATCACCCAGGAAATCAGCGAGATCGTCGGTGGCGCCAACGCCTTGGCCGACGCGACCGCGGGGAGTGATTAGACATCATGACTGCCACTGTTGAGACGGCCGCTGCCACGGGCCGCGTCGCCCGCGTCATCGGCCCGGTCGTCGACGTGGAGTTCCCCGTCGACGCGATGCCGGAGATGTACAACGCGCTGCACGTCGACCTGGACCTCTCGGGCCAGGGCGAGGGGGAGGGCAAGACCACGCTCACCCTCGAGGTCGAGCAGCACCTTGCCGACGGCATCGTGCGTGCGATCTCGATGCAGCCCACCGACGGCCTCGTTCGCGGCGCCATCGTCACGAACACCGGCTCGCAGATCTCCGTGCCCGTGGGCGACGTCACCAAGGGCCACGTGTTCAACGCCCTCGGCGAGGTCCTCGACGTGGACGCGGCGACCTTCGAGGTCACCGAGCGCTGGCCGATCCACCGGCAGGCGCCGGCCTTCGACCAGCTCGACTCGAAGACCGAGATGTTCGAGACCGGCATCAAGGTCATCGACCTGCTCACCCCGTACGTCAAGGGTGGCAAGATCGGTCTGTTCGGTGGTGCGGGTGTCGGCAAGACGGTGCTCATCCAGGAGATGATCGTCCGTGTCGCCCGTCTGCACGAGGGTGTGTCGGTGTTCGCCGGCGTCGGCGAGCGCACTCGTGAGGGCAACGACCTGATCGAGGAAATGAAGGAAGCGGGCGTCTTCGAGCAGACGGCGCTCGTCTTCGGGCAGATGGACGAGCCCCCGGGCACCCGTCTGCGCGTGGCTCTGTCCGGCCTGACCATGGCGGAGTACTTCCGCGATGTGCAGAAGCAGGACGTGCTGCTCTTCATCGACAACATCTTCCGGTTCACCCAGGCCGGTTCCGAGGTGTCGACGCTGCTCGGCCGGATGCCCTCCGCGGTGGGTTACCAGCCGACGCTCGCCGACGAGATGGGCACCCTCCAGGAGCGCATCACCTCGACCCGCGGTCACTCGATCACCTCGATGCAGGCGATCTACGTCCCTGCGGACGACCTGACCGACCCGGCTCCGGCCACGACGTTCGCGCACCTCGACGCCACGACGGTGCTCTCGCGTCCGATCTCCGAGCTGGGTATCTACCCGGCCGTGGACCCGCTGGACTCGACGTCCCGGATCCTGGACCCGCGCTACGTCGCGCAGGACCACTACGACTGCGCGATGCGGGTCAAGAGCATCCTGCAGAAGTACAAGGACCTCCAGGACATCATCGCGATTCTGGGCATGGACGAGCTGTCCGAAGAGGACAAGCTCACCGTGCACCGCGCGCGTCGCATCCAGCGGTTCCTGTCGCAGAACACCCACGTGGCGAAGCAGTTCACCGGGCTCGACGGTTCGGACGTTCCGCTGTCCGAGACCATCGAGGCGTTCAACGCGATCGCCGACGGCAAGTACGACCACGCTCCCGAGCAGGCATTCTTCATGCTCGGTGGGCTGGACGACCTCGAGAAGAAGATCGCCGAGCTCAACAAGGGCTGACGATCGCCTGATCGACGAGGGGCGGTCCCGAACGGGTCCGCCCCTCGTGTCGGTTCCCGGTACGGGCCACCCGGCCCCTCCGGAAACCCGCCGGCGCTGAGTCGGTTGGAGCCAGGCCCGTCCGGGCCACTATCCTTGAACACCACCCGTCCCGTGAGGACGGAGGCGAAGACCAGCGTGTCTTCGACCCGACATGAGGAGCCACGTTGGCTGAGCTGCACGTCGAGCTGGTCGCGGCCGACCGCAAGGTGTGGTCCGGCGAGGCCACCATCGTCATCGCACGCACCGCGGACGGCGACATCGGCATCCAGGCCGGTCACCAGCCGGTCCTCGGAGTGCTCGAATCAGGTCCGGTGACGATCCGTCAGGCCGACGGTTCGGTCGTCATCGCGGCGGTCCACGGCGGGTTCATCTCGTTCGCGGACAACAACCTCTCGCTGCTCGCCGAGATCACCGAGCTGGCCGACGAGATCGATGTCGCCCGCGCGGAGCGGGCGCTCGAGCGCGCCGGCGCGGCGAAGGACTCCAGCGCCGAGCGGCGTGCGGAGACGCGGCTGCTCGCCGCCCAGCGGCGGGACTAGCCACAGCCAGTCGCAGCACCAGAGCCCGGACCGACACACGGCCGGGACCACTGCTCAACGCGCGAACGAGGAGGTCGATCCGGATGGTCCTCGTCGTGCTGAGCGTGATTCTGGGCGTTGTCGTCGTATTGGTGGTCGGCGTCGCGGCGTTCGCGCTGCGTCGCCGGCTGATCCAGCGACCCGGCGGCACCTTCGACTGTTCGCTGCGCATGCGGCCACCGGTATCGCGATCCGGCGAGGCCGGTTCGACCTCCGCGGCGTCACCCGGGCACCAGGCTCCGGGGGGCGCCGCGTCGTCGTCCCCGGAGCCGGCAGGCAGCGGTGCCGAGGAGGATCCGGCGGCGCCGTCGGCCGATCCCGACCACGGCAAGGGCTGGGTCTTCGGGATCGCCAGGTACAGCGGGGACCGGATCGAGTGGTTCCGCGTGTTCAGCTACGCGCCCCGCCCGCGTCGGGTGTTGCAGCGCGGCGGGATCAATGTGATCGGCCGCCGGGAGCCGGCCGGCCAGGAGGAACTGGCGCTGCTGGCCGGCGCGGTGATCCTGGTCTGCGAACACGACGGCGCGCGGATCGAACTCGCGTTGAGCGAGGACGCGTTGACCGGTTTCCTGGCCTGGCTGGAAGCGGCGCCGCCGGGACAACGGGTCAACGTCGCCTAGCGGCGGCGCTCAGCTCCCGACAGCGGAGCTTCGCTCCCGGCCGGCACTCGTCAGCGGTTGGCGCCGGGCACCCACAGCACGTCGCCCACCTCGCGGTTCGCGTGCCGCGCCAAGATGCTGTGTCTGTTTCGGGGGCGACCCCCGGGCCCCACGCCGGGGTGTGTTCGCGTCAGG
>NZ_JBITJP010000011.1:0-28235 GCF_044460165.1 Embleya sp. NPDC050154 | reverse complement strand
CGTGCCGCGCCAGGATGCTGTGCCTGTTTCGGGGGCGACCCCCGGGCCCCACGCCGGGGTGTGTTCGCGTCAGCGGTTGGCGCCGGGCACCCACAACACGTCGCCCACCTCGCGGTTCGCGTGCCGCGCCAAGATGAACAGCAGGTCGGACAGGCGGTTGAGGTACTTCACCGTCAGCGGGTTCATCGAGTCGCCGTGTGCCTCCAGGGCGGCCCACGTGGTGCGCTCGGCGCGGCGGGCGACGGTACGGGCCTGGTGCAGCAGCGCGGCGCCGGGCGTGCCGCCGTTGAGGATGAAGCTGCGCAGCTTCTCCAGGTTCTCGTTGTACTCGTCGCAGGCCGTCTCCAGCGCGTCGATGTAGCTCTGCTCCACGCGCAGCGGCGGGTACTTCGGGTCCTCGACGACCGGGGTGGACAGATCGGCGCCCAGGTCGAACAGGTCGTTCTGGACGCGGGTCAGCAGCGCGACGACGTCCTCGTCCAGGTTGCCGAGGGACAGCGCGACGCCGATCACCGCGTTGGTCTCGTCCACGTCGGCGTACGCCGCGAGCCGAGGGTCGGTCTTGGACGTGCGCGACATGTCGCCCAGCGCGGTGGTGCCGTCGTCGCCGGTGCGGGTGTAGATCCGGGTGAGGTTGACCATGACCGAACCCTAGTGCCGGTCCGCCGCGGATCGTCCGAAGGGCTTCCTGGAGCGCGCTTCGTCCGTGCTTGGCGCGGTCCGTGGAGGGGTCCGGGAATCAGTACGATTCTCCGATGGACAGGTTCCGGGTGACAGGTGGTCAGCGACTCTTCGGCGAGGTGCGGATCACGGGCGCGAAGAACAGCGCGCTCAAATTGATGGCTGCCGCGTTGCTCGCGGAGGGCACCACGGTGCTCGAGGAGGCGCCCCGGATCCTCGACGTGGAGATCATGAGCGAGCTGCTCAGGCGGCTGGGCTGTGAGGTCGAGGGGGAGACCACCGGGACGGTGCGGATCGACGTACCGGCCGCGCCGCGCTTCGAGGCGGACTACGACCTGGTGCGCAGCATGCGCGCGTCGATCTGTGTGCTCGGGCCGCTGCTCGCGCGCTGCGGCGAGGTGCACGTGGCCTATCCGGGCGGGGACGCGATCGGCTCGCGCGGCCTGGACATGCACATCGAGGGGCTGGTCAAGCTCGGCGCGACCGTGGAGAACTCGCACGGCGTGCTGATCGCCAAGGCGCCGAACGGGTTGAAGGGCACCACGGTCTGGCTGGACTTCCCGAGCGTGGGCGCGACCGAGAACATCCTGATGGCCGCGGTGCTCGCTCAGGGCCGGACGGTGATCGACAACGCGGCGCGTGAGCCGGAGATCGTGGACATCTGCGCGATGCTCACCGAGATGGGCGCGCGGATCGAGGGCGCGGGCTCCTCGACGATCGAGATCGAGGGTGTCGAGGGGCTCAAGCCGGTACGCCACCGCACCGTGCCGGACCGGATCGTGGCGTGCACGTTCGCGGTCGCCGCGGCGATGACGCTCGGCGACGTCACGGTGCGCAACGCGCACCCCGAGCACCTGGAGATCGCGCTCGACAAGCTGACCCTGGCCGGTGCCGAGGTGTCGCACGTACGGGACGGCTTCCGGGTGGTGATGGACCGGCGACCCAAGGCCGTGGATGTGGTCACCTTGCCTTATCCCGGGTTCGCGACCGACATGCAGCCGTTCTTCGCCGCGATGAACTCGATCGCGGAGGGCTCGGCGATGATCACCGAGAACCTCTTCGAGGCGCGGTTCGTCTTCCTGCAGGAACTGCTCCGGCTGGGCGCCTCGATTCGCACCGACGGGCACCACGCGATCGTGCGCGGGGTCGAACAGCTCTCCGGAGCACCGGTGTTGACCGCGGACATCCGGGCCGGGGCGGGTCTGGTGCTGGCCGGTCTGGTGGCCGACGGGGACACCACGGTGAGCGGGGTGCACCACATCGATCGCGGTTACACCGGACTGGAGGTGCAGCTCCAGTCGCTGGGCGCGAAGATCGTCCGGGAGCCGGAGCCGGAGAGTACCTCGCGTTTCTGACGGGTCGTCAGGTAGGGGTCCGTCGGCGGCGGCGACCGCTGCGGCTACGCTCCCGGGCCAAGGACGTTCGTCCGGACGTCGGCTCGGGATCGTGTACTGGAGAGGTAGCGCAGTGACCAACAAGATCGCCGTCATCGGGGCCGGGCTCATGGGGTCGGGCATCGCCCAGGTCGCCGCCCAGGCCGGCTACGACGTCGTGCTGCGCGATGTCACCGACGCCGCCGTGGAGCGTGGGCTGAGCGGGATCGCGGCCTCGTACGAGAAGTTCACCGCCAAGGGGCGGATGACCGCCGAGGACGCCTCGGCGGCGCTCGCCCGGATCACCACCACCACGGACCTCGACGCCGTCGCCGACGCGGACGTCGTGGTGGAGGCGGTGTTCGAGAAGGTCGAGGTCAAGCAGGACGTCTTCCGCGACCTGGACCGGATCTGCAAGCCCGGCGCGGTGCTCGCGAGCAACACGTCGGCGATCCCGATCACCGAGATCGCCGCCGTCACCGCTCGGCCGGAGTCGGTCGTGGGCATGCACTTCTTCTCGCCGGTGCCGTTGATGAGCCTGTGCGAGCTGGTCCGCGGGTTCAAGACCTCGGACGCGACGCTGGCCACCGCCCGCGAACTGGCCGAGGCGATGGGCAAGACCTGCATCGTGGTCAACCGCGACGTGGCCGGCTTCGTGACCACTCGGCTGATCACCGCGCTCACCGTCGAGGCGGTGAAGCTGTACGAGGCGGGCGTGGCCACCGCCGAGGACATCGACATCGCCTGCAAGCTCGGCTTCGGCCATGCGATGGGGCCGCTGGCCACCGCCGATCTCACCGGCGTGGACATCATGCGCAACGCGACGAGCAACATCTACGCCGAGAGCAAGGACGAGAAGTTCGCGCCGCCGGAGTTGCTCAACCGCATGGTCGCGGCGGGCGACCTGGGCCGCAAGACCGGCAAGGGTTTCTACGACTACTGAGTCGGTTCGGTGCCGCCGCCGATCCGGGTTGCCCCGCGGGCGCTCGGCGGGTGCTCGACGGCCGCTCCGGGGTTCGATTCCGGGACCTGGGCCGGGTTCGATTCCGGACTCGGTCCCGGCTCCGATCACCGGGGCCCGGGGCGGCCGTTTGCCCAAGGGCGGATGCGCAGTCGGCGCATCATCTGATGATTCGTCACCTGTATGAGTGAAGTCCGATGTGATGAGTGAGGATTATCGGGTTTTGGGTGTTCTTCTGGGAAGTCGAACCGTCATCGAACGGACGGACTCCCCCAGGAGGAGACGATGCGCGTTTGGGGCGACCCGCGCGAGTTGCACTTGGAAGGCGCGCTCGACGTGCGGGCCACCGCCGATGTCCGGTTGGCGCTGCACGAGGCGCTGGACAACGGTGAGGGCGACCTGATTCTCAACCTCACCCGAGTACCCGCCCTGGACACCACCGGCCTGGGCCTGATCGTGGGCGCGCATCGACGCGCTGGCCGGCGCGAGCGTCGGCTGGTTTTGACCGGCGTCAACCCGGATGTGCACCGGGTACTGGTGCTGACCCGATTGCACCGCATCCTCACGCTCCGCCAACCGGCAGCCGCCTGACCTGGGCGAATCGGTCGTCCGAGCCGACACAGTGTCAGGCCGGGCGGGCAACGGCTTGCGTGCTGTGGTCGAACACACCCTGTCCGGGACGGTTACCCGTCAGTACACTCCGTGGTAAGCAGGGCCGCACCAGGCGCGGTGACAGCGGACCAGCGGGATAGCCCAGGCCGGTAGTCGCCGAACCCCGGTCGGTCCGGAACCTCCGGAGGTATTCCGTGGCGAGCCAGACGCCCTCAGCTCAGCCCTCGCAGCCGGCCGCGCCCTCTTCGGCGGCCCCGCCCTCCCCTTCGGCCGAGCGAGCCGCTTCGGCCGAGCAGGCCGCACCGATCACGCGCGACCGTCCCTGGGTGATGCGCACGTACGCCGGCCACTCCTCGGCCACCGCGTCCAACGCGCTGTACCGGCGCAATCTCGCCAAGGGTCAGACCGGTCTGTCGGTGGCCTTCGACCTGCCGACCCAGACCGGCTACGACCCCGACCACGAACTCTCGCGCGGCGAGGTGGGCAAGGTCGGCGTACCGATCTCGCACATCGGCGACATGCGGCAGCTCCTCGACGGGATCCCCGTCGAGGAGATGAACACCTCGATGACGATCAACGCGACCGCGCTGTGGATGCTCGCGCTCTACCAGGTCGTCGCCGAGGAGCAGGGCGCGGACATCGCCAAGCTCACCGGCACCACGCAGAACGACATCATCAAGGAGTACCTGTCGCGCGGGACCTACGTCTTCCCGCCCGGGCCCTCGCTGAAGCTGATCACCGACACCGTGGCGTACACGGTCTCGCACATTCCCAAGTGGAACCCGACCAACATCTGCAGCTACCACCTCCAGGAGGCGGGCGCGACCCCGGTGCAGGAGATCGCGTACGCGATGTGCACCGCGATCGCCGTGCTCGACGCGGTCCGCGACTCGGGCCAGGTGCCGGCGGACCGGATGGGCGACGTGGTCCAGCGGATCTCCTTCTTCGTCAACGCCGGCGTGCGGTTCGTCGAGGAGATGTGCAAGATGCGGGCGTTCGTCCAGCTCTGGGACGAGCTGACCCTGGAGCGCTACGGCGTACAGGACGCCAAGCAGCGCCGGTTCCGCTACGGCGTGCAGGTCAACTCGCTCGGCCTGACCGAGGCGCAGCCGGAGAACAACGTCCAGCGCATCGTGCTGGAGATGCTGGCCGTGACGCTGTCCAAGGACGCCCGCGCGAGGGCGGTGCAACTGCCGGCCTGGAACGAGGCGTTGGGTCTGCCGCGGCCGTGGGACCAGCAGTGGTCGTTGCGGATCCAGCAGGTCTTGGCGTACGAGTCGGACCTGCTCGAATACGGCGACATCTTCAACGGTTCGCATGTGATCGAGGCCAAGGTCGCCGACCTGGTGACGGGCGCCCGCGCGGAGATCGACCGGGTCCAGGCGATGGGCGGCGCGGTCGCGGCGATCGAGTCGGGCTACATGAAGTCGCAACTGGTCGGCTCGCACGCGGCTCGGCGGGCCCGGATCGAGGCGGGCGAGGAGGTGGTGGTCGGGGTCAACCGCTTCGAGACCACCGAGGAGAACCCGCTCACCGCGGACCTGGACACGGCGATCATGAGCGCCGACCCGGACGCCGAGCGCTCGGCGATCGAGAAGGTCCAGGCGTGGCGCGCGGCGCGCGACCCGGAGGCGGTGGACGCGGCGATGGCCCGGCTGCGCGAGGACGCGCGGTCGTGGAAGGCCGCGGCGGCGGTCAACCTGATGCCGGCCACCTTGGCATGTGTCCGGGCGGGGGTGACCACGGGCGAGTGGTCGCAGGCGCTGCGTGAGGAGTTCGGCGAGTACCGGGCGCCGACCGGGGTGTCCGGCGTGGTCGGCGTGCAGGACGGCGCGGGGCTGGCCGAGGTGCGGGGCGCCGTGCGGCGGGCCGGGGAGGAACTGGGCGGCCGGTTGCGGCTGTTGGTCGGCAAGCCGGGGCTGGACGGGCACTCGAACGGGGCCGAGCAGATCGCGGTGCGGGCGCGCGATGTCGGGTTCGAGGTGGTCTACCAGGGGATTCGGCTGACTCCGGCGCAGATCGTCGCGGCGGCGGTGGAGGAGGACGTGCACTGTGTGGGGCTGTCCATCCTGTCCGGGTCGCACCTGGAGCTGATTCCGGACGTGCTCTCGCGTATGCGCTCCGCGGGGATCGGGGACGTGCCGGTGATCGTGGGCGGGATCATTCCTTCCGCCGACGCGGTCACGCTGCGCTCGCAGGGGGTGGCGGCGGTGTTCACGCCGAAGGACTTCGGGATCACGGACATCATGGGGCGGATCGTGGAGGTGATCCGCGAGGCGAATGGCCTTGCGACGGTGCCTTCGGGTTTGGTGTGAGGTTGTCCGGCCTGCGGCCGTGGCTTGTCCTCAAACGCCGGACGGGCTGGGATTGGTCCGGCTGCCGGCGGAGCGGCGGTTGGTGAGTGCCGGTGTCCTCAAACGCCGGACGGGCTGGAGTGGGGTTGGTCCGGCTTCCGGGGGAGCGGCGGTTGGTGAGTGCCGGTGTCCTCAAACGCCGGACGGGCTGGAGTGGGGTTGGTCCGGCTTCCGGGGGAGCGGCGGTTGGTGAGTGCCGGTGTCCTCAAACGCCGGACGGGCTGGAGTGGGGTTGGTCCGGCTTCCGGGGGAGCGGCGGTTGGTGAGTGCTCGGGTTTCGGGTGTCCTCAAACGCCGGACGGGCTGGATTGGGTGCCGGTCGGGCTGGAGTTTGTGCCGGCGGGCTGGGAGTGGTGCCGGGCGGGCGGGAGTTGGGGTGGGAGGGTGCCGGACGGGCCTGGGTGGCCCGTCCGGCGGGTGGAGTCAGGGGATGGGGCGGGCCATGTCGGCGGCTATCTCGGTGGGGGTGAGGGGGCGGTTGTAGATGCGGACGTCGTCGATGAGGCCGGTGAAGTATTCGCCCCAGACCGTGTTGCCGCCGATGCGGAGTGCGCCGCCGGCGTCGACGATCGGGCCGGTGTGCGCGGTGGACCGGACCTGGACACCGTTGACGTACAGGCGCAGCGTGGCGCCGTCGTAGGTCGCCGCGACGTGTGCCCAGGCGCCGGTGGCCAGGGGTGCGGTGCCGTCGGCGTAGGTGTCGTTGTTGGTGCCGGTGGTGTTGATGGACGTGTTGGGCGCGTTGGTGCCGTTCGCGTACAGCGCGTAGGACAGGCCGCCGCCGCGTTCCTTGAGCAGGATGGTGCGCCAGTTCGTGATCGCCGAGGGTTTGACCCAGGCCTCCAGGGTCATCCCCGTGGTGAGCGTGAGCCGGGCGCTGTGCGGCACCGTCACCATCGACGAAGTGCCGTTGAAGGAAAGCGCGTTGCCGGAATGGCCGGGGACCCAGGTGCCGCCCGTGACGGTGCCGTTGTTGCCCTGGCCGGCGTCGTCCGTGACGATCGTGCCGCCGGCCGCGTTGAAGCCGTACTGGGCCATCAGCCCGGGCGTCGGCCCGTCGATCTCGCGATAGGTGGCGGTCAACGTGACCGGCGTCGCGGGCGCGGTGATGTTGTGTGCGGCGGCGCCGCCGTCCGACCAGGACACGAACTCGTAGTTCTTGCCGTTCAGGACCTGGGTCGAGGGTGCGGCGATGGAGGACGTGCCGCCGACGATCACCGTGCTGGTGAACGGCGCCGGGCGTTGCGAGGAGAACAGGCCCAGGGTCAGGCCCGGTGGGTTGGACGCGAGCGTGACGTTCACGGTCTTCGGGTCCAGCCGCACGCTGGTGGTCCCGGTCAGGCCGCCGGAATCGGTCGCGGTCAGCCGCAGTTCGAGCCAGGACGGGTACTCGTGGTCGACCGCAGTGAAGCTGCCCGAGGCGCCGCCCTGCCCGGTTATCTGGTGTTCGTGGCAGGTGCTGGGCGTCGTGCAGTGGTGCATGATGATCTGCCAGTTCAGACCGCTGCCGGGGATGGTGCCGTCCTGGGGGTCGGTCGCGTGTCCGCTGAACGCGATCGGGTCGCCCACCTTCCAGGTCAGTGACCCGGCCGGGGTGTCGATCACCGGGGTCGGCGGCGCGTTGCCCGCCGAGATGGTGATCGGTGCGGAGACGCCGGTCAGGCCGACCGGGTCGGTGACCCGCAGTCTGGCGGTGTACGTGCCGGACGCGGTGTAGGTGTACGAGGGGTTCGCCGCGGTCGAGTCGTCGAACGCTCCGTCGCCGTCCAGGTCCCACGCGTACGTGAGGGACTCGCCCGGGTCCGGGTCGGTCGACGCGGAGCCGGTGAACGCCACGGTCAGCGGGGTCGTGCCGGTGGTCGGGGTCGCCGAGGCGACCGCGTTCGGCGCGCTGCCGGTGTAGCGGACCCGGTGGATCGCGCCGTCCTCGAAGCCGACGTAGTACACGTCGCCCTCGGGGCCGGTGGTGAGCTGGACCGGGTTCGCGTTGGTCACGAACGCCTGGCGGGTGGCCGGGTCCGGGAGTCCGTCGGGGCCGGCCAGCATGCTCCACACGCAGCGCCGACTGTGGTCGGCGAAGAACATCGCGCCCCGGTACGCGGCCGGGTACCGCTGCCCCGAGTAGAAGGTCACGCCGGAGATCGCCGAGCCGCTGCCGGTCGGACAACCGTCACCCGGGGCCACCACGGCGCCGTGCTGGTACGCGTAGTAGGGCGTCTTCACCGCCGCCGGACCCTCGGCGTAGAGGTTGGCGCACAGGTTCAGGCCGATCGACTCGTAGCCGCCCTGGCGGGACGAGCCCTCGTAGCAGGGCCAGCCGAAGTTGGCCACGGCGGCGCTCGACGGGGTGAGTCGGTCGATCTCCTCCCACGTGCTCCAACCGACGTCGCCCACCCACAGCTCGTTGGTGCCCGGCCGGAAGCCGAAGCGGAACGGGTTGCGCAGGCCGGCCGCCACCAGTCGGCGGGCGTTGGCGTCGGCGTTGCCCGCCAGCGGGTTGCCGGGCGCGCCGGCGCCGGTGGCCGGGTCGATCCGGATGATGCTGCCGTTGAGCGCGAACGGGTCGCCCGACGTACGGAAGTCCTGCGCGCGCAGGGCGCCGCCCTCGGCGGTGGGCGCGGCCAGCACGGTGCCCACCGGACTGGTGCCGTCGGCACACGGGTTCGCCGGAATCGGGTCCTTGCCCGGGATCGGGCCACTGGCCGTGGTCTGGCCGTAGTCCGCCCAGTCGAAGCTGGCACCGTCGCCGGCGGAGGCGTACAGGTAGCCGTCCGGGCCGAACCCCAGGCTGCCGGTGGCGTGTGACGGGAACTGCTGGCACCAGCCCTCGACCAGCACCTGTTCGGGGCCGGCCGTATTGCCCGTCGCGGTCAGTTTGGCGATCCGGCCGGTGACCAGGCAGCCCTTGGCCTGGGCGCCGGGCGGGTCCGGGCAGCCGTCGTCCAGGGCGCCGGCGGTGCCCCAGTAGGGCGCCGAGCCGCCGGGGCGCGCGTCGTGCGTGTACATCACGTACACCGACGGATCCGTCGGGAAGTTCGGGGCCAGGGCCAAGCCGAGCAGCCCTCGGTCCCAGAAGTTGTGCACCTTGGCCCGCAGGTCGGTGAACACCGTGGGCGTGGGGTCGGTGATCGAGTCGAACACCTTGACGACGCCGGTCTTCTCGGCGACGAAGACCCGACCGTCCTTGGCGAAGGCCACATCGACGGGTTGGGTCAGGCCGGTCAGTACCGCGTCGTCGGAGAACTTCGGCGGTACCGCCGCCGCCTGCGCGGACGCGGCGCGTGCGGTGGGCGCCGAGCCGAACAACTCGGGACCGGGTGGGCGGGACGGGGTGTCCGAGACACCCGCGGACGAGGCCGGCGACGCGCCGGCCGAGGGTATGGACAAGGCTAAGGAGGCGAGCAGTGCGACGGCGCACGCGAGCCGGGTCCCGCGCCGACTCACCCGCCGTCCCACGCGTCGCGTACGTATGGAACCGGACATGTGAGTCCCCCTGTTCCCCCTGTGCGCCGGACTGATGTGGCGCCCCTTGTGCACCATAGGGCGACTCCACGCGCATGCACCGACTTTTCGCCAAGCCCGCCGCGGTGGGCGCGCCTGGGCCGATCGGTGGGTGTGCGCCGGCGCCTCGGCGCGCTCGTACCGGCCGTTCGGCGGGCAACGGGGGGTCGGGACGCAGCCCGGCGCGATCGTCCCCGTGACCACTCGGGGGGCGCGCGCGTTGTTGTGAAGAGGGAGCGAAGGTCGGCCCGGACCCGGTCCACTCGACGGCGGGAGGTGGCAAGGTGGGACGCGGTACGGAGGGGACACGCGCAACCCATGCTCGGTCGCCCCGCCGCTCGACGCGTCGGTGCTCAACGATCTTGTCACGAACCCGGCACCGGGTATCGGTGTGCCGGCCGCGCCCGGCACACTGATCACCGGTTTCCGCCCCCCGGGGCCCGGACTTGTCCCCGGCCGCACCGGTGCGTCGAGAAACCACGACGGGGAGCACAGGGAGTGGCATGAACGGCGGCGGCAGGGAACGGCCGGTAGAAGACGGGGAAAAGCGCTTCGAGGACGACCCGCTCGAATTTCCCGCCGACGCCTCGGCACGCTCCGCGGCCGATTCGGGAAGCGGGTCGGCGAGCGGCTCCTGGGGCGACGACGCGTATCTGGACGAGTTGTTCGGGCCGCGCCCGGGTGCGGCCGAGGAGCGTGACGCCCGGGCGGCCGAGCCGCCCGGGCTCGCGTCCGGCTCGGCGCGCGCGTCCGGCTCGGCGCGCGCGTCCGGGTCCGCGCGGGCGTCCGCGCCGCGCATCGGTGGGGCCGAGCCGATCCGGCTCGACGACGACGACCGGTCGGGCCCGGTCTCGGGAGTGGACCGGGGCGGCGCCGACGAACCGGGGTCGGGCGCGCTGCAACTGATCGCGGGCGACCTGCTGTTGACCTTCGGCGGACCGGACGGCACCGACGCGAGTGCGATGCCCGCCGGAGCCCGGCCGCCACTGACCTCCAGGCTGCCCGGCTCGGTGCCCACGAACGACCTGCCGCCGCTGGGCCGCGACGTGGAGATCGCCGAGCTCACCGGCCTGTTGCAGCGCGGGACGTCGGTGCGGATCGGCGGGTCCTCGTCGAGCGGTCGCACCACCGTGCTGCGGCACCTGGCCGCGCTCGACCCGGCGGAGGCGCCGGACGGGGTGGTCCTGCTCGACGGGCGCCGCCGCGGTCTGGACGACCTACTGCAGCAGTTGCACGACGCGTGCTTCACCGGACCGGCGTACCGGCCGACCCGGCGGCAACTGGGCATCATCCTGGCCGGTGTGGCCGCGCTCGTGGTCGTGGACGACCTGGAGCTGGGCCAGGAGGACGTGCACGAGCTGCTGCGGATCGCCCCGGAATGCGCTTTCCTGGTGGCCGGTCCGGAGGTGGCGGATCCGATCGTGCGCCGGGACTCGCCGCTGCACGAGATCACCCTGGGCGGACTCCCGCAGGAGGCGTGCTTCGACCTGCTGCGGCGGATCGCCGGGCGTGAACTCGACGACGAGGAACTGGCCTGGGCCTCCGCGCTGTGGTTCCAGGTGGGCGGCCATCCGGGTCGGTTCGTGCAGGCCGGCGCGCTGCTGGGGCGGCGTGAGCGCGGGCGGTCCGGCTACGGGCTGCTCGACGACGGTACGGCGGACAGCTCGGGCGAGTTGCCCTCGCCCGGCGAGCCGAGGCAGTTCGTACCGCGCCTGGTGCCGCTGGTGTCCGCGTCGGCGCAACAGGTGCTGCGGCTGGCCTCCGCCTTGGACGGGGAACTGCCGGACCCGGTACACCTGCCGGCCCTGACCGGCGCGGTGGACGCGGTGGGCGCGGCCGACGAGCTGGTCGCGGCCGGGCTCGCGGTGCGCGAGTTCGGCCGGTATCGGCTCACCGGCGGCACCGCCGAGGCGATCGCCACGATCGTGCGCGGGCCGTCCTCGTGGGCGGTCGCGGCGATACAACACTTCACCTGGTGGGTCTCGCACCCCTCGGTCACTCCCGTGGAGATCGCGCGCGAGGCGGACACGATCCTGGCCTGCCTGCGTGAGTCGGAGCGGCTGGGCAAGGCCGGATCGGCGCGTGCGCTGGCCCGGTCCGCGGCGCCCGCGTTCGGCGCCTCGGCACGCTGGGACACGTGGGGCGAGGTGCTCGACCTGGGCCTGGCCTCGGCGCGCGAGGCGGGCGCCTCGGCGGCGTCCGACCACGCGTGGTTCCGGCACGAGCTGGCCGTCCTGGCGCTGTGCACCGGCGACACCCGGGGCGCGCGCGAGGAGGCGGTCGCGGCCACCCGGATGCGCGACGTCGGCTCGGACAAGCGCGGACTCGCGGCGGACCGCCGGGTGCTGGCGCTGGCGGGCGGCGACCGGGTCGCGGTCGCGGCGGCGGGCGGGGACGGGTCGGGCGGCGCGGCACGCGGCGGGATCGGTCGTCGCGGCGTGCTGATGACGGCGGGCGCGGCGGCGGTCCTGGTGCTGACCCTGGCCGCCGTGGTCGCGATGGGCTCGGATTCGCCGGACAAGATCGACCACCGCAATCCGGTCGGCTCGACCGGCTCGGCGGCCTTCGACCCGAACACGCCCAACCGGGGTCCGGAGGCGGATCCCAAGGCCGACCGGGACAAGCCGGCGTCCCCGACCGGCAGCCGCAAGCCGGGCTCCGGCAGCGCGACCTCGACGATCACCACGACGACCCGCGAGTCACCGCCCGCGACCACCGCCCCGGCGACCACGGCGCGCTCGTCCAGCCCGGCCAACTCGGCGTCCCAGGGCAACAGTTCGCCCCCGACCACGACGTCGGCACCCCCACCGGCCTCGACCGCGCCACCCCAGCCGAGCACATCCGCCCCGGCCCAGCCCCCGGCGGCCGGCGACGGCATGTGAGGTCGACGAACGCGGCCTCGGCGCCGGATCCCGGGGCCGGGCGCCCGGCGTCCGGCGCCCGGCGGCATCATCGCAGCGCCGGCAGTACTTCCTTCCCCAGCCGCTTCACGTTCTCCAATGTCGTCGATGCCGCGCCCCCGCCCTCGGTGAAGAGCAGGAAACGGGTGATGCCCGTGCGTTCCGCGGTGTGGGAGAGGCGGCGGACGCAGTCGGTCGGGGAGCCGACCGGGTGGATGCGGCACAGGAAGTCGGTGTATTCCGCCGGGTCGCGCATGCGGCGTTGCCGGTCGTCCACCGTCACGTGCGCCGACAGGCCCCGGCGCAGCCACCTCGGCATCGCGCCACGCAGGGTCTCGGTGGCCTCGCGGCGGGTGTCCGCGACGTAGGCGACGCTCGCGGCGGCGTGCTCGACCGCCTTGGGGTCGCGGCCGCACGCGGACGCGGCGCATTCGTAGGTGCGGACCATCGTGGCCTTCTCCTCGTCGTCGGCGTGCATGCCCAGGAGCATCGGCAGGCCGTGGCGGGCGGCGAGCGAGGCGCTCGCGGGCGAGGTGCAGGCGACGATCACCGGAGGGTGCGGGTAGGTGCGCGGACGCGGTACCACCGGCACCTTGCGGAACGCGAAATGTTCGCCCTCCGCGCCCACCCTCGGGTGGGTGAGCCAGCGCATCAGCAGGTCCAGCGACTCCGGGAAGGCATCGTCGTACCGGCGCAGGCCGGTGCCGAAGACCTCCAGGTCCACCCACGGGCCGCCGCGCCCGACTCCGAGGGTGAAGCGCCCCCCGGAGAGTTGGTCCAGCAGGGCGGCCTGCTCACCGAGAGCGACCGGGTGCTGGTCGGAAAGCACACTGATCGCCGTACCCACCCCGATTCGATGGGTACGCCCCAGTAGCATGGAGGCGAACGTGACCGCCGACGGGCACAACCCGTACGGCACGAAATGGTGTTCGGCGATCCACGCCTCGTCGAACCCGGCCTCCTCCGCGGCGATTCCCGCGTCCATGGCAGCGGTGAGCACGCCACCGTGATCGCCCGCGTCGAACTGTGCCGCCAGCAGGAAGATGCCCAACTTCATCGCGTCCTCCTCGTCGTGACCCCGTCGGCCCGGGCCGGGCGGGACCGGCGGTGGGCGGAGCGGGAGGTGGGGACAGGGCGCCCACAGACAAGACAACGCTCGAAGGCCTTCGGAGGTAATCCTTCACCTGTGATGGTTTTTCACCCGACCGGGCGGTTAACGGACCGGCGGCGCCATCGTGCGGTCGGCGACGGGGACGCTTGATCACTCATCCGAACACATATTCGGGACGGATCGAGGCGAACGGCACATCCCACCGGTCTGTGCCTGTCCGACAGGGGCTGCCATACTCCTGAAACCCCGCGGTACTACTTCGCAGTAACCAAGGCGTACTCCCGGTAGGGAGACGCCATTTCAGCAGCGAGGAGCACAGCAGATGACCCGTGACATCAGCACGGTCGGCGTGGTCGGCCTGGGCACCATGGGTGCCGGCATCGTCGAGGTCCTGGCCCGGGCGGGACTCACCGTCGTGGCCGTGGACGTCTCCGACGAGGCCATCGCGCGTGGCCGGGCCCGGATCGCCGAGTCGACCGCCCGCGCCGCGGCGCGCGGGAAGCTGACCCAGGACCAGCAGCGAGACATCTTCGATCGCATCACCCTCGGCACCGACCTGAACTCGGTCGCCGCGGCGGATCTCGTCCTGGAGGCGATACCCGAGCAGCTCGAGCAGAAGCAGGAGCTTTTCGCCCGGCTCGACAAGATCTGCGGCCCGGACACCATCCTGGCCACCAACACCTCCTCGCTGTCGGTCACCGAGCTCTCGGTGTCCACCACACGTTCCTCGCGCGTCGTGGGGCTGCACTTCTTCAACCCCGCGCCGGTGATGAAGCTGGTCGAGGTCGTCCGCACGGTGGTCACCGAACCCGAGGTGCTCGCCGACGTGGTCGCGCTCGCCGAGCGGCTGGGCAAGTCGCCGGTGGTCGCCGGCGACCGGGCCGGCTTCATCGCCAACGGGCTGCTGTTCGCGTACCTCAACCACGCGGCGTCGATGTACGAGCAGAAGTACGCCACGCGTGAGGACATCGACGCGGCGATGCGCTTCGGCTGCGGTCTGCCGATGGGCCCGCTCGCGGTGCTCGACCTGGTCGGGATCGACACCGCGTACGAGATCCTGGAGCAGATGTATCGCCAGTCGCGCGATCGCCTGCACGCGCCCGCGCCGATCCTCAAGCAGATGCGTACCGCGGGCCTGCTCGGGCGCAAGAGCGGTCGCGGCTTCTACACCTACGAGCAGGCGGGCTCGCCGGTCGTGGTGGCCGAGGCCGGCGAGACCGGCGCGGTCGCCGGCACGCCGCGCGACGTGCGCGCGGTGGGCGTGGTGGGCACCGGGACGATGGCCACGGGCATCGTCGAGGTGTTCGCCAAGTCCGGCTACGACGTGGTCTACGTCGCGCGCAGCGAGGAGAAGGTCGAGCGCGTGCGCACGGCGCTGATCCGCTCGCTGGACAAGCAGATCCAGCGCGGCCGGTTGACCGAGGAGGCCAAGGCCGACGCGCTGGCCCGGGTGACCGGCTCGACCCGGCTCGACGACCTCGCCTTCGCGGACCTGGTCGTGGAGGCGGTGGTCGAGGAACTGTCGGTCAAGCAGGCCCTGTTCGAGAACTTCGACGAGATCTGCAAGCCCGGCGCGATCCTGGCGACCACCACCTCCTCGCTGCCGGTGATCGACTGCGCGGTGGCCACCTCGCGCCCCGGCGACGTGGTCGGCATGCACTTCTTCAACCCCGCGCCGGTGATGAAGCTGGTCGAGGTGGTGCGTACGGTCGCCACCACGGACGACGTGGTGGCCACCATCCACGAGGTCTGTCGCCGCACGAGGAAGCACGCGGTGGACTGCGGCGACCGGGCCGGCTTCATCGTCAACGCGCTGCTGTTCCCGTACCTGAACGACGCGGTGCGCATGCTCCAGGCCAACTACGCCGCGGCCGAGGACATCGACACCGCGATCAAGCTGGGCGCGGGCTACCCGATGGGTCCGTTCGAACTGCTCGACGTGGTCGGGCTGGACGTCTCGCTGGCCATCCAGAAGGTGCTGTTCGCCGAGTTCCGCGAGCCCGGCTGGTCGCCGGTGCCGCTGCTGGAGCACCTGGTGACCGCGGGCTACCTCGGCCGCAAGACCGGACGCGGCTTCCGGGACTACGCGAAGCGGTAGCGCGGGCCGGAGCGCTGCGGGCCGGAGCGATGCGGCCGGACCGGTCGCGGTCGGACGGGAGTAAGTAGTACGAGAGGGGTACGGGTGCACGCGGCGCGTGCACCCGTACCCTTTTTGTGTGCCGCGTCGTAACAAGCCCACCAGCCGCTCCCGGTCCGTCGACCGGGACGAACCCCGCGACCCCAGCCTCGGCTTCGAGGAGCGCGAGTCGGGGATGGACGGGGATTGGCTGGTGCGACCGATCAGCGGTCAGGCCGCGACCAAGACCTACCGTTGCCCCGGATGCGACCACGAGATCGCGCCGGGCGTGCCGCACCTGGTCGCGTGGTCCGCGGACGGCCGGGTCGAGGAGCGCCGGCACTGGCATCGCCCGTGCTGGAACAGCCGCGGGCACCGGCGGATCACCCGGCGACGGTAGAGGCCCCGTCCCGACCCGTGGCCATCCGTCGACCGGTCGGGCGCCGGGGGCGGGTCGCCAGCGTCGCCGCGAGCAGCAGCGCCAGGGCCGGCAGGGTCACCGCGAGCACGATCGGGAAGATCAGCGCGACCGCCGAGCTCGCCACATGCAGACCGGCCGCGCCGATCAGGCCGACCCGGGAGGTCGATCCGGTGTGCAGCCGATCCCGCAGGTTGTTCACCGCCCAGACCGACCAGATCACGATCACCAGGCCGAGCAGCACGAAGAAGGCGGCCCCGAGGGCGCCGGCCGCGGTCCCCTTGCTCGCGTACCGGTCCGACAGCGCGTTCATGACCACGATCGGCGCGACCACGCCACAGCCGACGACCGCGGCCACCGCCTCGATGGTCAATGTCACGACCGCCGCGTACGTCACGATCCCCCGGGTCACCGTCATAAGCCGCGATCGTGCCCGCTGGGCGCGGGTTTGTCGAGAGTCCGTTCGAGTCCGGTGGGGGCGCCGGCCGGGCGTGAGGCGTCGCCCCGGCGCCGGTCCCGGGCGCCGGGGCGGTGGGTCCGCTCAGCCGCGTCGCCCGATGCGCAGCGAGACGTAGCGGTCGAGCATGGTCGGGTTCACGCCTGGGTCGTCCTCTCTCGCAGCACGGACTTGCGCACCTTGCCGGCCGCGGTCAACGGCAACGCGTCGACGAACTCGACGCTCCTGGGCGCCTTGTAGCCGGCGATCAACGTCTTGACGTGGGCGCGGACCTGCTCGGCGGTCAGCTCGCGATCCGGGTGCAGGACCACGACGGCGTGCACCCGCTCGCCCCACGTGGGATCGGGCAGACCGATCACCGCGCAGGCGGCGATGTCGGGGTGCGCGTTGACCGCGTTCTCCACCTCGGCGCTGTACACGTTCTCCGCGCCGGTGACGATCATGTCCTTGAGCCGGTCGACCACGGTGACGTAGCCGTCGGTGTCCATGAACCCCAGGTCGCCGGTGTGCATCCAGCCGTCGCGCAGCGCCTGTGCGCTCTCGTCGGGCCGGTTCCAGTAGCCGAGCATCACGTGGTCCCCGCGCGAGACGATCTCGCCGACGTCGCCGCGCGCCGCCTCGCGCCCGTCGGAGCCCAGGATCCGTACCTCGGCGTGGTGGCACGGCCGACCCGCCGAGCGCAGCCGCGTCGGGTCCGCGTCCAAGTGGTCCTGTGGCATCAACAGCGTTGCCAGCGGCGAGAGTTCGGTCTGGCCGTAGGCCTGGACCAGGGCGGTGCCGGGCAGCGCCTTGAGTACTCGCTCCAGCAGCGCGGCGGTGATCGGCGACGCACCGTAGGTGAGCAGCCGCAGCGAGGACACGTCGTACTCGGCGAACCTGGGGTGTTCCAGCACCATTTGCAGCATCGTCGGGGCCAGGAAGACCTCGGTGATCCGCTCCCGCCGGATGGTCGCGGCGACCTGCTCGGGCTCGAAGAACGGCAGTACCACCTGGGGGATCCCGACGATCGAGGTCATCAGCGACACCCCGAACCCGGCGATGTGGAACAGCGGCGCGGCGTGCAGCACGCGCGCGTCCGGCACGATCCGGAAGGCGGCGGTGGCGACCAGGCCGCCCATCGCGGACGCGAGCAGGTTGTCGTGGGAGAGCATCACGCCCTTGGGGAATCCGGTGGTCCCGCCGGTGTAGAAGACCCCGGCGAGGTCGTCGCCGCCGCGGTTCGCGTCCGGGATCGGCTCGGCCGCCGCCAGCAACTCCTCGTAGTCGTGCGTCCCGGGCCCGGTCGGCGCGATGCCCATGTGCACGACCTCGCGCACGCTCGACGAGGCGGCGCGCAGCGCGGGCACGAGCGGGGCGAACGTGTCGTCGACGAACAGTACGCAGGTCTGCGAGTCGTCCAGGGAGAAGGCGATCTCGGCCGCGCTCCAGCGGATGTTCACCGGGTTCAGCACGCCGCCGGCCCACGGGATCGCGCTCAGACACTCGAGGTAGCGGGACGAGTTCAGGGCCAGGATCGCGACCCGGTCGTCGGCACCGACGCCCAGATCGCGCAGCGCGCCGGCGACTTTGGCGACGCGCTCGCGCAGTTCGTGGAACGTGGTGCCCGCGCAGCCGTCGATCACGGCCGTGCGCTCCGGGGTCTGCTGGGCCCAACGGTGCAATGGCTGGGTGATGCCCATGGACTGCTCCTCGCGTGGGAGGGGAGGGAGGGGCGCGCGGGTGTGGGCGGTGCGGCGTGCCGCGCGTGTGGGCGGCATGGCGCGACGGTGCGGTGCGCGCGGGGCGGGGGTGAGCGGCTGCGCGGGTATCCGCGGGCCGGATCGGGGGTCCGGGGCGCGCGTGCGCGGGGGAGCCGGGTATGCGGAGGCGCGGGCACGCCGTCAGGCCCGCCCGCGCCGCCGAAGGGTTCCGAAGCGGTGTCAGCAGTCGCGCAGCGTCGGCGACTGGTTGAGCAGTTGGCCCCGGATCGAGGTGAACTTGGCGTACCGGTCCGCGTCCAGGCCCTCGACCGGGAAGACCGCGACCCGGTGGCAGTTCTGGAACGCGAGCTTGACCCCGAAATGCCGTTCCATCGAGCCGCGAATCGCGTCCGAGGCCAGCGCGCGAAGCAGTTGCCCGCGCTCGGTCTCGGTGGCGGGCGGCACCTGGTTGTCCGCGAACGGACCGCCATCCACTTGGAGTTGCGTCGCCAACGAGGAAACGAGATGCCAGGCGTAGGGCAGCGAGGTGCGCACGCAGTCGACGAATTCGGCCTCGTCCACGTCACCGCGTTCGGCCTGTTCCAACAACTTCGGAGGCACATCGAGCGACATCGGTGCTCCTTCCGGCCGGGACGTACGCAAGTTCGCCCGGCGGTACGGGTCGTGTCCGGTACGTAGCAGGTGGCGCCCATGCTCCGATCACGACACGCCCCGAACGCCCATCCGCGCGGCCCGCACCGTCTCCTGACTCACCGTAGGACATCGGGCACACGTTGCTCCATAGCGAACGGTCGGTGAACACGACCACGAACGCGCGACCGCCCGTCCGTACTCCGGCCCGGTCCGGGGCCGTACCCAGCGATCGTACGGACGGATCCGCGTGCCGAACACGGCCTCCGGTCCCGGCCGAACGGCCCGGGGCGCCGCCATGACGTGCGTCACACGGGTCGAGGCGCCGATGAGGGGATGGCCGAGTCAGGGGTCGCGAAGGCGGTAGCGTCGGGGCATGCGTCTCGTCATCGCCCATTGCTCCGTGGACTACGTCGGGCGACTCACCGCCCACCTGCCGTCCGCCCCCAGGCTCATCCTCGTCAAGCGGGACGGGAGCGTGTCCATCCACGCCGACGACCGCGCGTACAAGCCGCTGAACTGGATGAGTCCGCCGTGCACCCTCAAGGAGGGCGACGGCGTGTGGACGGTGATCAACAAGGCCGGCGAGAAGCTGATCATCACGATCGAGGAAGTACTGCACGACACGTCGCACGAGCTGGGCGTGGACCCCGGCCTGGTCAAGGACGGCGTCGAGGCCCACCTCCAGGAGTTGCTGGCCGATCGACTGGACGCGCTGGGCGCCGGCTGGACCCTGATCCGCCGCGAGTACCCCACCCCGATCGGCCCGGTCGACATCCTGTGCCGAGACGCGGACGGCACCACCGTCGCGGTCGAGATCAAGCGCCGAGGCGAGATCGACGGCGTCGAACAACTCACCCGCTACCTCGAACTGCTCAACCGCGACACCCTGATCGCCCCGGTCAAGGGCGTCTTCGCCGCCCAGGAGATCAAGCCCCAGGCCCGTGTGCTCGCGGTCGACCGGGGCATCACCTGCGTCACCTTGGACTACAACGCCCTACGCGGCACCGAGGACGACAAACTGAAGCTGTTCTGACCGGTTCGGCGCCGGGACCGATCCTCGGGACCCGGGGACCGGTCCCGGCGCCGAACTTCCGCCAGGCGTGGAGCCGCCCGGGGTGGCTCGACCCGTGTGTCGGAGCCTGCCAGGCGCCGATTGCGGACGAGCGGTGGTGGTGGGGCTTCCCCGGTCATGGGCGTGGTGCTCGCTGCCGGCGCAGATCCCGTCGGGTGCCCGGTTGTTCGCGGGCTTCGGAGAGGGCGGTGCGCAGGACCGCCGCCCGGTTCACGCCCGGGCGGAGCAGGGTGCGGGCGAGAAGCCCGGCGAGGACTCCCGGGGTGAGGAGCTCGGAGGGCTTGCGGATTCCGGAGTACACGTCGAGAGGGGGCGGGAGCCTTCCGGACGGGCGGCCATGGAGCGCATGAGGGTTTCTTCGAGGGAAGTCACGGCGGTGGAGCGGGCCAGGGTGTAGGTCCAGTGGTAGGTCTCGCGGCATTCGTGGTCTCGGTGACGCTGCCAGGACGCGGTCGCGGCGCGTTGGGCGAAGATGCCGACGAGGGGCCGGTCCGGGTTGCCGCGTGGGCGGCGGGCGCCGGTCTCGATCGCCTCGTCCGGCACCCGGTGGAAGTGGAAGACCACCTCCGGGTGGGAGAACTCGTCCGGGCCGGCGAGCGCCTCCGGGCCCGAACCGCCCGGCGTCCAGGCGGATCACCGAGGACACGTTCCCCCGGTGGTCGTCCACGAGTTCCACGCGGGCCGGACACGTGCCCGATCGCACGCAGGGTGAGGTCGCCGTCCACGGGTTCCGAGGTGTCGTCCGTCCCTACGGGGTGAGGTCCAGCGCGTGCACGACCAATTCGGCCAGGGCGTCCACCGCGCTCTCCCGCACCCGCGCGTCGCATTCGGTCATCGGCGTGCGCGGGCTGATCGACAGCGCGTCGCGCAGGTCCTCCTCCGGATAGCGCGGCGCGTCGTCGAAGAGGTTGACCGCGACCACGAACGGAATGCCCGATCGCTCGAAGTAGTCCACCGCCGGGAAGCTGTCCTCCAGCCGCCGGGTGTCCACCAGGACGATCGCGCCCACCGCGCCGCGCACCAGGTCGTCCCACATGAACCAGAACCGGTTCTGCCCCGGGGTGCCGAACAGGTAGAGCACCAGGTCGCTTTCCAGGGTGATCCGGCCGAAGTCCATCGCGACCGTGGTGGTGCGCTTCTCCGGCAGGCCGGACAGGTCGTCGACGTCCTCGCTGAGCACCGTCATGACCGATTCGGTGGTCAGCGGCGGGATCTCCGAGACGGCCGCGACCAGGGTGGTCTTGCCGACCCCGAAGCCGCCCGCGACGACGATCTTCGTCGAGGTGATCGGCGGTCCCTCGCCGATCCGTCGACCACCGGCGCCGGCCGCGGGCAGCGGGATGGCCGGAACCTCGTCGCCGAGCCCGCCGGTCCCACCCAGATCAAATTTTGCGTAGTCCACCGAGCACCCTCTCCAGCAGCGCGCGATCGGGGCGGCCGGCCTCGTGCTCGGCCTGGTACACGCTGATTCGGCCCTGCGAGGCCAGGTCGCTGATCAGGACCCGGACCACGCCGAGCGGCATGTGCAGGATCGCGGCCACCTCGGCCACCGAGCGCACCCCTCGGCACAGGTGCACGATCCTGGCGACCTCGGGCATGTCGCCCGTGCCGTCCTGCGGACAGTCCAGGGTGGTGACCAGCGTCTCCACCAGCAGTACGTGGCCGTAACGGGTACGGCCTCGGGTCAGCGTGTAGGGGCGTACCCGCGAGGTGCGACCGCCCGGTTCGGGTCTGGTCGGATATCCCCGCTCGGTGTCGTAGTCGGAAAAACCGCCGTCAGGAGCCAACGCGACCACCTCCACGGTCCTGGTGCATCTGTGCGCGCAGGGCCGGCGTCAGGACGTGGCCGGCGCGCCGTACGAACGAGGTCATCTGATAGGCGATCACGCCGAGGTCGGCGGACCCGCCCGCGTGTACGCCCAGACAGGATCCGTCGCTGATCGACATCGCCACGACGTAGCCCTCGGCCATCGTGACGATCTCCTGGCGGACCGCGCCCATGTCGAGCACGCGCGAGGTGCCCTCGGCCAGGGCCACCAGGCCGCTGACGATCGCGCCGAGTTGTTCCTCGGCGTCCTCCGCCGCGGCGGCCGCGTCCGGGCCGCGCGCGCTGGCCAGCATCAGGCCGTCGGAGGAGACCAGGACGACCTCGCGGACCCCCGGGACATCCCCGGCGAGGCCGGCCACCAGCCAGTCGACATCGCGTGCCGTGGTGCCATTCGACCCGGTCACCGGTCTCCACCTCCTGTCTCCTCCCGCGCGTCCGGCGGGAAGGTGGGTTCTTCGTCGGACGACCCGACCGGATCGGTCGTGTCGCCCTCCCGGCGGGCCGCCTCCAGACCTTCCTGAAAGCCCGTCAGTTGCCTGCGCAGTTCGGCGGCGGAGAGCGTACCGGTGTCCCGGGACGCCTCCGCGGGGGGCACGATGCGCATCGCACCGCTGTTGTCGCCCGCCACGAGGCGCTTGGGCAGCCCGCGCCGGGTCCGGCCGACCGAGGAGACGGCGGGCCCCGTTCCGTCCCCGCTCGCGGCCGCCTGCGGCTTCGCGGGCGCGGCCGACCGCGCCCGCGGCTCGGCGGCCGCGGTACGGCGGGCGGGCGGCGCGACCCGCGGCACGTCCCGGGCATTCGCGGCGGCGGAAGCGGTCGAGGCAGCCGATGTGGTCGAAGCGGGCGACGTGGTCGAACCGTTCGAAGCCGCGGAGGGGTTCGAGGCATCCGAGCCGTGCGAGCCGTCGGAGGAGTTCGAAGCGGCCTTCGGGGTCGTCCCGGTCGGCGGGGCCTCGGCGCCGTCCTCGCCCATCAGCGCCTCGACCGCGGGGAACAGCGCACCCGGCGCGACCAGTTTGGCCGCCGCCTCGTCCGGTGCCGGCTCGGGGTTGGCCGCCGGCGTGCGCTTGGGCAGCCCCTTCGGCGTCCGGGCCGGCGGCGCGGCGTCCTCGCGCGGCACCACCGGACCGCGCGACGCGGGCGTGACCCGGGTCGCCGCGGCGGGCTCGATCGCGACGGCGGGCGCGGGGTTCGCACCGACCGGTCGGGCCGACGGCAGCGCCAGTCGGGCCGCGCCCGGCGGGATCGCCCGCGCGCCGGGAGCCACGCCCGGGATGGCCATCCGGTCCCGCTCGCGCTCCTGCTCCCGGTCGCGCTCGGCGGAGAACTCGGCGGGGGAGGGGCCCTGACCGTGGAAGGCCGCGGCGGGGATCACCACGACCGCGCTCAGGCCACCCTGCGGGCGCGGGCGCAGTTGCACCCTGATCCCGTGTCGGCGGGCCAGCCGGCCGACGACGAACACGCCCAGGCCGCCGCCACTGGCGGCCTCCTCCTCGGCGCTGTCCCGCTCGATCTGCGAGTTCAACTCGGTGAGCCGGTCCGCCGGTACGCCGATCCCGTTGTCGTCCACCGACAACACGACCTCGCCGTTCTCCAGCGTCCAACCGCCGATCTCCACCCGGGACTCGGGCGCCGAGTACGCGGCGGCGTTCTCCAGGAGTTCGGCGAGCAGGTGGCCGACGTCGTCGGCGGTGCGCCCGAGTACGTCGGCGCGCGGTACGTGGCCGACGTCGATCCGCTCGTAGCGCTCGATCTCGGAGACGCCGGCGCGGACCACGTCGAGCAGCGGGATCGGTGGGCGCCGGCCGCGCCGTTCGTCCGCGTCCGCGAGCACGAGCAGGTTCTCGCTGTTGCGGCGCATCCGGGTGGCGAGGTGGTCGAGCCGGAACAGGTCCTGGAGCCGCTGGGGTTCGTCCTCGCCGTGTTCGAGCTTCTCGATCAGGTCCAACTGCCGCTCGACCAGGGTCAGCGTGCGCATCGACAGGTTCACGAACACGTCGTGCACCCGGCCGCGCATCAGGGTCTCCTCGTCGGCGAGCGCCGCGCGGCCGCGCAATAGCTCGTCGTGTTCGGCTTCCAGCCGGGCGCGTTCGGCCTCCAGCCGGGCGCTCTCCGCGGCTTGACGCACGGTCAGCTCACGGAGTCGGGCGATCCGCCGCTCGGAGACCCGATGGCGCAACCACGCGGCGATCGAGGACAGGGCGACGGCGGTGGTGAGCAGCGTGCCCGCGAGCACCGACTCCCACACCGTCTCGGAGTTGCCCAGCAGGACGACGGCGGTGGCGATCCCCGCCAACGCGAAGACGGCCGCCGCGGAACCGAGCCCGGCCGCCAGTCCGCCCCCCGAGCGCCGGCTCTGGTGAACGGGAGCGGGGACGCGCACAGATGCCGCGTCCGCTGCGTTGGGTGTTCCTGGATCCCCCTGCCCATACATGGGACGTGAGCATATCGTCGGACTATCTCCGGATGTATCTTCCGTGGTTGCGCGAGTCGCCCCGAAAACGGCCGAAAGGCCCCGCCCGACGACTGTCGAGCGAGACCTTTTCGGTATGCGGACCAACATTTTTGACGAATGGTCAGGCAAACCGCCGGACCGGACGGGTCACACGTCGCGCGAACGCATCCGTACCCCGCCCGCGATCAGCGCGAGCGCCGCGTACGCCGCGATCAGCAACAGCGAGGGCCACGGACCCGGACCGCCGTCGTCGCCACCACCGCCGATCAGCTTGCCCAGGGCGAACATCGGCGAGTACTCCATGACCTTCTCGCCGACCGACTGCGGCAGGAACGGGCCGATGATCATCGGCAGCAGGATGGCGCCCATCAGCGCGGTGATCGCGCCCGCCGAGTGCCGCAGCAGCACGCCCAGGCCCAGCCCGAACAGACCGATCACGGCCAGGTAGAGCGAACCGCCGACGACACTGCGGAACAGGTCCACCTCGGCGGTGGAGTCACCGATCCGCGAGGTGAGCATCGCCTTGCCGAGCACGGCGGTCAGGCCCATCGTGACCACGCCGACCACGAACATCAGGCCGGCGAAGACCACACCCTTGGCCACCAGCACCTGGAGCCGGCGCGGGTACGCGGTCAGCGTGGTGCGGATCATGCCCGTCGTGTACTCGGCGGAGATGGTCAGCACACCCAGCGTCGCGGCGGCGAGCTGCGCGACGATCACGCCGATCAGCGCGATGCTCACGTAGTCGTCGTCGGCATCCGGGCTGACCGTGCCGGCGAGCAGCACACCCAGGCCGAGGATGAGCAGCACCATCACGACCAGCGTCCACATGGTCGAGCGGACCGTGCGGATCTTGGTCCACTCGGACAGCAGCACCCGGCCGAAGCCCGCGTTGCCGCCGCCGACCTGCCCGCCGACCTGCAACTGCTGGACCGGCGGGTACGGCGCCTGCTGACCGGGCGGCGGGAACTGCTGTTGCGCCTGTTGCCCCGGCGGCGGGAACTGCTGGGTCTGCTGCGGCGCGGCCATCTGCGCCTGCGGCATCACGTGCGGTTGGCCCTGCGGCATGGGGGGCGGAGTGTTCTGCGCCATCGCTCAGCCCTCGCTTCCGTTGGACTGCGGCTTGGACAGGGACGGGGCACCGGCGGGCGGCGCCCCGGCGGGGGCTCCCCACGGTGCGCCGGGCGCACCCTGCTGCTGTGGATAACCGGCCGGGCCGGCGAACTGCGGAGCACCCTGCTGTGGATAACCGGGCGGCGGTGCCATCCCGGGCGGACCCCATCCGGGCGGCGGACCGCCCGGCAGCCCGGCGCGGTACTCCACGCTGTGCTGGGTCATCCGCATGTAGACCTCTTCGAGCGAGTCGAAGCGCGGCGACAACTCGTGCAGCGCGATGCCGTGCTCGGCGGCGAGGTCACCGATCACCGTCGGGGGCAGCTCGTGCACGCGGAACGAACCGGGCACCGCCTGGTCGGGAGTGATCGTCGCCCCCTTGCCCTGGAGCAGCGGCTTGAGCCGGTCCACCTGCGGCGAGCGCACCACGGTGAAGGACTGCGAGTTGGTCTCGATGAAGTCGCGCATCGAGGTGTCGGCGATCATCCGCCCCTGACCGATCACGATCAGGTGGTCGGCGGTCACCTCCATCTCGCTCATCAGGTGGCTGGAGACGAACACGGTGCGGCCCTCGGAAGCGAGCTGCTTCATCAGGTTCCGGATCCACAGGATGCCCTCGGGGTCGAGCCCGTTGACCGGCTCGTCGAACATCAGGATGCCGGGGTCGCCCAGCAGCGCCGAGGCGATGCCCAGCCGCTGGCCCATGCCGAGCGAGAAGCCGCCCGCGCGCTTCCTGGCGACCTGCGTCAGGCCGACCATCCCCAGGACCTCGTCCACCCGGCGATTGGGGATGCCGTTGCTCTGCGCGAGGCACAGCAGGTGGTTGTACGCGGTACGGCCACCGTGCATCGCCTTGGCGTCCAGCAGCGCGCCCATCTCCCGCAGCGGGGCTTGGACGTGGTCGTACGGGCGGCCGTTGACCGTGACGTTGCCGCCGGTCGGCGCGTCCAGCCCGAGGATCATCCGCATGGTGGTCGATTTGCCGGCACCGTTGGGGCCGAGGAAGCCGGTCACCGAGCCCGGACGCACCTGGAAGGAAAGCTGATCCACCGCCAGCTTGTTTCCGTAGCGTTTGGTGAGCCCTCTCGCTTCGATCATCTGTTGCCGCACTCCCAGGATGGTTTCGGTGCATGAGTCTGTGAAGGGTTCGAGCTTAGGCCGAATCGCCGCCGAGCACGGCCGCCGCGCGTCGGGCCCGTGCTGGGTCACGAGTTCGAGGGAAGTCCCGCAGCATCATCCTCGAGGATGATTGACAGGCTCACGCCTGATCCTGTCGAGGTGTGACCACTTCGCGAAGTATGAGCAGTACGGCGGCCGCGATCGGAATCGCGAGCAATGCCCCGGTTACCCCGAGCAGCGCGCCGCCGACCAGCGCCGCTATCACCGTGATCGCCGGCGGTACGTTCACCGCGCGGTTCATCACCCGCGGATAGATCAGATAGTTCTCGAACTGTTGATAGGCCAGGAAGAAGATCACGCAGGTGAGCGCCTTGCCGGGGGAGTCGAAGAAGACCACGAGCGACACCACCGCGGCGCCGATGGTGGCGCCGATCATCGGGATCAGGTCGGTGAACGCGATCACCAGGGCCAGCGGCAGCGCGTAGTCGTTGCCCAGGATCATCAGGAAGATGAACGAGGACAGACCCGCGCAACTGGCCACGATCAGCGCGCCGTTCACATATCCGCCGATGCCCGACAGGATCTCGTCGCCGAGCAGCCGCACCCGCGGTCGGCGCGACTTCGGGAACAGGTTGTACAGGTGCTCCTTGATGCTGGGCAGCGCGCCCAGGAAGTACAGCGTCAACACGATCACGGTGAGCGTGTCGAACACCGAGGTCAGCACCATCTTGCCGAAGCCCCAGAGCCCACCCGCCACGTTCTCCGCGGTCTTGGCGTTGGCCGCCCAGTCCTTGGCCCGGGTGACGATGTCGTACTTCTCGTCGAGCTTGCGGAATCTCTCGTTGTTGCGCAGCTCGGTGAGGCTGTCGGGGATCGAGTTGATCAGATTCGAGGTCTGCTCGACCAGGGGCTGGGCGATCGCGGTGACGAAGCCCGCGGCCACGATCACGAAGCCGAGCGCCACCGCGCACACCGCCCAGCGCCGGGGCAGGCCGCGACGCTCCAGCCGTTCGACGAACGGGTTCAGGCCCGCGGCGAGGAAGAACGAGATCAGGATGATGATCAGGACGTGCTGGATGCCCATCACGGCCTGGGCCAGGAACCACGCGGTGATCAGCCCGAGTCCGCCGATGAAGCCGATATAGAACGGCGACGACCGATGCAGCGGCCGGCCCGGATCGCCGAATCGCGAGCCGATCCCGGTCCACGGCTCGACCGTGGGCGAGTCCGAGTCCGAGCCCGAGTCCGAGGCGGGTGTCGAGGCCGATGTCGAAGCGGACGCCGGGGCCTTGGCGTCGGCCGGGACCGGTACGGAGGTCCCGGTGTCGTCGCCGGCCGGGGCCGCCGGGCCCGGGCCCGACGCGCCGGCCGCCGAGCCGGGCTGCGCCGACGCGACCTGGGCGGGCACCCGCGCGGGCGCCGGTTCGTCGGTCGAAGTCGTCGGCGCGGTCCCGGGCTTGCCCGGATCGGCAGGAGCCGCCGCGTCCGCACCGGCCGCGGGCGGTGCGTCGGGAGCGGCCCCGTCCACCCCCGCGCCCGGATCCGGGGCGGTACCGCCGGCGGGCGCCCCCGATCTGCGCCGCGGCCAGATGTTGCCCAGTCGACCCATGCCCCGTTGCTCCTCGTCCACCCGTTCGGATCCGCCGACTCGGCGCGGCGCGCGCGATCGGCGCGCGCCCCGAGATCGCGTCATGAAAATGCGGCCGGGGGGGGGGGGGGGGGGGGGGGGGCCCCACCCCCCCCCCCCCCCCCCCCCCCCCCCCCCCCCCCCCCCGGCCCCCCCCCCCCCCCCCCCCCCCCCCCCCCCCCCCCCCCCCCCCCCCCCCCCCCC